>NZ_LGEG01000256.1 GCF_001280125.1 Streptomyces sp. NRRL F-6492 | reverse complement strand
GGCTGGTGTGGGAGGTACGGCTGGTGTGGGAGGTACGGCTGATGCGGGAGGTACGGCCGGTGGGGCCGGTGGGGCTGGTGTGGCTGGTGTGGCTCCGGTGACCGGCGTGGCCGCTGCGGGGCGGGGCGGGGTCCGGCCCGTGAGGAGTTCGCGGTGGAGGGCGGCGAGTTCGGGTCCGGGGTCGGTGCCGAGGGCGTCCGCGAGGGTGCGACGGGCCGACGCGTACGCGGCGAGGGCGTCGGCGTGGCGGCCCTCGGCCCGCAGGGCGCGGATGAGATGGGCGTGGAAGGCCTCGTCGTACGGGTACGTGGTGGTGAGTTCGGTCAGTTCCGGTACGAGTCCGTCGGTGGCGCCCCGGCGCAGGTCCGCCTCGACGCGGCGGCGCAGGGCGGCGAGCCGCTGGGCCTCGGGCCGGACGCCCGCCGGGTCGGGCAGGTCGGCGAGGGCGGGGCCGCGGAAGAGGCCGAGGGCCTCCCGCAGGAGGGCGGCGGCGGTGTCGGGGTCGCCGGCGTCGAGGCGGGCGCCCGCCTCCGCGGCCCGGCGCTCGAAGACGTACAGGTCGATGTCGTCGGGGCCGGCGGCGAGCCGGTAGCCGGGTCCGGGGGTGGAGGCGACCGCCTCCCTGCCGAGGATCCGGCGGAGGCGGCCCACCAGGGCCTGGAGGGCGGCGGGCGCGTCCTGCGGCGGGTCGTCCCCGTACACGTCGTCGGCGAGCTCGCCGACGGAGGCGGGCCGTCCGCCGCGCAGCGCGAGAGCGGCGAGGAGCGCGCGCAGCCGGGCACCGCCGAGGGGGAGGGGGGTGCCGTCGGGACGAAGGGCCTCGGTGGTGCCGAGGATGAGATACCGCACCGGTTCATTGTGGCCGTCGGCCCGTGCGTACGCCTCGGGGTTTACCCGGGTCCGGCCCCGGGAGGGCGGGCGTCGGAACTCCGCCGTGTCCGGGGTGGGGCCCGGGGGTGCGGGGAGGGGGCGGGCGGCCCCGGCTCGTGGACGGACTCGTGGGCGGACTCGTGGCCGCAGTCGTCCACGAGCCGGGGCCGGAACACGCGACGGCTTCGCCCGCCTCGCGGTCGGTCAGGAGGAGGAGAGGGGTTCCCGCGCGCGTGGACCCTGGTCTGCCGGACGCGGTCGCGGCGCGCGGGGCCTCACGCCGGAAGCGAGCGGGACGCCGGGATCAGGGGGCCCTGGACCGCGCGGTGGGCGCGCGGCTCCGTGGTGTTGGTCCAGCAGGAGCCGCGGCGGGCGAGGAGGCGGCGGAGCCAGAGTTCGGTGGAGACGAGGTCGGCGAGGCCGTCGAGGGGGACGGGTTCGCCGTCGGCGGCGGCGCGCAGGGCCTCGCGGACCACGCGCGCCTCGATCAGGCCCGCGTCCGCGAGGAGCGGCGCGTCGAAGAGGGCCAGGAGCCGGGGGAGCGCGGCGCGCAGGCCCGCGCGGGCGGCGGCGGCCGGGACGGCCGGGTGGGGGGCGCCCCAGCCCGGCGGCAGGTCGTGGATCCCGGTGTCGGTCAGGACCGTGCGCAGGATGCCGGCGCGGGCGTCCGGCTGGACCCGGAGCGATTCGGGGAGGGCGCGGCAGGCCCGTACGACCTGGTTGTCGAGGAAGGGGGCGTGCAGCCGCTGGCCGCGGATCTCGGCGGCCTGCTCCAGGACCCGGTGGTCGGCGGCGGCCCGCGCGAGGGCCGCACGCGCGCGTGCCTCGCCGGGGCGCTGGACGGAGGAGGGGAGGGTCGCCGCCCGGTTCAGGCGAACCGATACTTCGGCCAGCGCCTCCCCCGTCAGCCAGCGGGCCGCGGGGCCCGGCCGCGACCAGGCGAGGGCGGAGAGGGAGGCCTCCAGGGGGCCGAAGCCGTCGGGGGCGGCGCGGTTCGCCTCCAGGACCCGCCGGGCCGCCGTCTCCAGACCCGTCCGGTACGGGGTGCGGGCCAGCTTCCGGGCCGCCCGGTACACGGTCAGCGGCACCAGGAGCGCGCCCGCCGAAGGACCCGAGGCCTTGGCGAGCGCGGTGACGGGACGCACCAGGGAGCGGCGTCTGCGGTCCATCAGGAGGTCGGCGAGGCGCGCCGGGTGCGCATCCAGGACCTGCTTGGCGCCCATGCCGGTGAAGTGGTCGGCGCTGCCGCCCGCGAGCCGCCGCCGGTGCCGTTCGGCCGTGACGAGCGCGGGCCCCGGCTCGTCGGTGAGCGGCCCGTCCAGGGAGGCGTACGGGAGCGCCTCCTCGCCGGCCGCGACGACCACGTGGTGCAGGCGCGGGTCGGCGGCCAGCTCCCGGGCCCGCTTCAGTTCGTCCTCGCGGTCCGAACCCGCGCGCGTGGCGAGGTCGTTGAAGGTGACGGCGAGCAGCCGCTCCCCCGCGCCCGTGCCGTGGCCGATGATCGTGCCCGGCACCCCCGGGAGTCCCGCCGCCAGGAGGGCGAGCGTGCCGGAGGCGCTGCCGCCGGACAGGTCGGCGCCGATGCCGGGCGCCGGGCCCCCGCCCCGGGCCGCGCGCCGGTCGGCGGGGCCCATGCCGGGGACCGGGCCGGGGTCGGGGAGCGGCGCCTCGGGCGCGTGCCGGGGGGCCGTGAGGCGGGCGCGGACGGCCTCGACCAGGGCGTCCCTGACGCCTTCGACGGCCTGCCGGGGGTCGGACTCGGGGGTCGCGACCGCGAGCGAGGCGACCTGTTCGTAGCCGGTGATCTCGCGCGAGCCCTCCCGCAGGATCAGCGCGTGGCCGGGCGGCACCCGGCGGACGCCCTCGTAGGGGGTGGAGTCGCGCAGCGCCTCCGGGGTCTCGGGGCAGGCGAGCAGGGCGGCCAGGTGGCCGATGTCGAGCTGGGCCTCCACGAGGTCGGCGAGGGGGAGGGCCGCGGTGGCGTACGCGGTGCCGCCCTGCCACGGGGTGTGGAACACCGGCCGGGCCCCGGCGAGGTCACCCGTGACGGTGACGCGGCGGCCGGCCTTGACGACGGCGGTGTAGCTTCCCGGCCAGGCCGTGAGGTGGCGCAGGGCGCCCCCGCGCGCGGTGAGCAGTCCCCTGCGCAGTTCGTCGTCGCCCGCGGCGCAGCAGCCGAGGACGGCGATGTGGGTGTGGTCGTCGACGGCCACGACCCGGACTTCGTCGGGGCGCCAGTCGCCGACCGCCCAGAGCGGATCGGGGCCTCCCCACAGGAGTTGCGCGCCCACCGGTTGCACCGTGCGCCCCTCGGCCGCCGTCGCCCGGCCCGGGCCGTGGGACCCGTGGGCCGCCGCCGTGTCGGAGCCGTACGCGCCGTGGGCCGAGGCCGTACCGGAGCCGTACGGGCCGTGGGTCGTCGTCCCGGAGCCGTAGGGGTCGTGGGCCGGCGCCGGGCCGGAGCCGTACGGGCCGTGGCCCGTCGCACCGGAGCCGTACGAGTCGTACGCGCCGTAGGCCGCCGTCGTGCCCGATCCGTACGCCCCGTACGAGCCGTTCGCCGCTCCCGTCCGTGTCCCCCCGGTCGTTGCGAAGCTCGCGGCGACGCTGCTCCAGCCCACCAGCCATCGCATCGGCGCCTCCACGTCCGTTTCGGTGGGAGACATGCTGCCATGACAACGGCGCACGGGGCGGTGTCCGGGCGCACGCGCGCGAAAGCCGAATGCGCCCCTGGCATGGGCCAGTTGGACACCGGCGACATTCGGCCGAATTTCGACCGCGCCCGAAGGTTTGGAAGGCGCGCGAGAACGAACAGGGGCGGTCCGTTCCTCACGGGCCGCCGGCTGGCCGGGAGGCGCTTCCGCCTCCCGGCGCCGTCCGCCGCCCGCGGGGAATGGGGCGGCGGTGTCCCCCAGCCCACTGGTCCGGGACTCCGACCCCGGCCGGATGGGCCGACCCACGCGGTACCGATGGAAGCGCTCCCCCACCGCCCGGACGAGAGCGCACGGCCAGGCGCACGGCCACACGGCCGGAGCACGCTCCCCACCGACGGATCCCTCCGGCGATTGGTCACACAACAATCTCGCCATACGGAACACCGCCCCTTAACGGTAGGGATGCGGCGAACTACGCTGTGCTTACGAATGCCGCACGCCTATGCCCGGCGTCGTGGCGGCCGTCTGTGCTGTCGAGGGGTGGCGTCATGTCCAGGGAGCAACGCGGGCCGAACGAAAAGCTCGGCACGGTTCTCGCCCTCGCGGGAATCAGCAACGCCGGGCTCGCCCGGCGCGTCAACGACCTCGGTGCGCAACGGGGACTGACGCTGCGTTACGACAAGACCTCGGTCGCCCGCTGGGTGTCCAAGGGCATGGTGCCGCAGGGCGCCGCCCCGCACCTGATCGCCGCCGCGATCGGGCAGAAGCTCGGCCGGCCCGTGCCGCTGCACGAGATCGGGCTCGCCGACGCCGACCCCGCGCCCGAGGTGGGGCTCGCCTTCCCGCGCGACGTGGGCGAGGCGGTCCGCTCGGCCACCGACCTCTACCGGCTCGACCTCGCCGGGCGGCGGGCCGGCGGGGGCGGCATCTGGCAGTCGCTCGCCGGGTCGTTCGCGGTGAGCGCGTACGCCACGCCCGCGTCCCGCTGGCTGATAACCCCGGCCGACCCGTCGGTGGAGCGGGAGCTTCCCCGCCCGGTAGTCGGCTCCCCGGCGGCGCCCGCGCCGGAGCACGCGCGCGTGGGCCACAGCGACGTCGCCAAACTCCGCGAGGCCGCCGAGGACGCGCGCCGCTGGGACTCCAAGTACGGCGGCGGGGACTGGCGCTCGTCCATGGTGCCGGAGTGCTTACGCGTGGACGCGGCCCCGCTGCTGCTCGGCTCGTACTCGGACGAGGTCGGCCGGGCCCTGTTCGGCGCGACCGCCGAACTCACCCGGCTTGCCGGCTGGATGGCCTTCGACACCGGGCAGCAGGAGGCCGCCCAGCGCTACTACATCCAGGCCCTGCGGCTCGCCCGGGCCGCCGCCGACGTGCCCCTCGGCGGATACGTCCTGGCCTCCATGTCCCTCCAGGCCACCTACCGGGGCTTCGCCGACGAGGGCGTGGACCTCGCCCAGGCCGCCCTGGAGCGCAACCGGGGGCTCGCCACCGCCCGCACCATGTCCTTCTTCCGGCTCGTCGAGGCGCGCGCGCACGCGAAGGCGGGGGACGGGGCCGCCGCCGCGGCCGCGCTCAAGTCCGCCGAGGGGTGGCTGGAGCGGTCCCGGGCGGGCGACTCCGACCCGACCTGGCTGGGCTTCTACTCGTACGACCGGTTCTGCGCCGACGCCGCCGAGTGCTACCGCGACCTGCGGATGCCGCGCGAGGTGCGCCGCTTCACCGAGCAGGCGCTGTCCCGGCCGACGGAGGAGTTCGTCCGCTCGCACGGCCTGCGGCTCGTCGTCTCCGCCGTCGCCGAACTGGAGTCCGGCAACCTGGACGCGGCCTGCGCGGCCGGCACGCGCGCGGTGGAGGTGGCCGGGCGGATCTCGTCGGCGCGGACGACCGAGTACGTACGGGACCTGCTGCACCGGCTCGAACCGTACGGGGACGAGCCGCGCGTCATGGAGCTGCGGGAACGGGCCAGGCCGCTGCTCGTCGCCCCGGCGTGACGGCCGCCCCGCGCGGGCCCCGGACGGGCCTGCGGCCCCGCATGAACACCCGCCTCCGGGTGAACCGCGTCTCATGAGGCCGCGCGAGGTTTCACGACTTTGTCAGTGGGCCAGTGCAGTATCGGGGGTGGGAGGTGGGGCCGGTGTTCGACTGTGACGTGCTGGTGATCGGCGGCGGGATCGTCGGTCTGTCGACGGCGTACGCGCTGACGCGTGCCGCCCCCGGCACCCGGGTCACGGTCCTGGAGAAGGAGCACGCCCTCGCGCGCCACCAGACCGGACGCAACAGCGGGGTGATCCACAGCGGGATCTACTACCGGCCGGGCTCGCTCAAGGCGCGGTTCGCGGTCGAGGGCGCGGCCGAGATGGTCAAGTTCTGCGCGGAGTGGGGCATTCCGTACGAGGTGACGGGGAAGCTCGTCGTCGCCACCGCGCGCGAGGAGCTGCCCCGGCTGCACGCGCTCGTGCAGCGCGGCCGGGAGAACGGCATCCCGGTGCGGGAGCTGGGCCCGGCGCAGATCAGCGAGTACGAGCCGCGGGTGCGGGGGCTCGCCGCGATCCACGTCGGCACGACCGGGATCTGCGACTACGGGGCGGTGGCGGAGCGGCTCGCCGAGGCGTCCGGGGCGCGGATCCTGTACGGCGCGGAGGCCGCCGTGATCGACCGGCGGCCCTGGGGGGTCGCCGTGCGGACGGCGGACGGACGGGTGGTGCGGGCGCGGGTCCTGGTGAACTGCGCGGGGCTGTACTGCGACCGGGTCGCACGGCTCGCGGGCGACGACCCGGGGATGCGGATCGTCCCCTTCCGGGGGGAGTACTACGAGCTGGCGGATCCGTCGCTGGTGCGGGGCCTGGTCTATCCGGTGCCGGATCCGGCGTTCCCGTTCCTCGGGGTGCACCTGACGCGGGGCATCGACGGCGGGGTCCACATCGGGCCGAACGCGGTGCCGGCGCTCGCCCGCGAGGGGTACGGCTGGTCCGTCGTCCGCCCGCGCGAACTGGGCGCCACCCTGGCCTGGCCCGGCTCGTGGGCCATCGCCCGGGAGCACTGGCGGTACGGGGCGGGCGAGCTGCGCCGCTCGGTCTCCAAGCGGGCCTTCACGGAGGCGGTGCGACGGCTCCTCCCGGTGGTGCGGGAGTCCGACCTGCGACGGGCCGCGCCGGGGGTCCGGGCGCAGGCGGTGCTGCGGGACGGGACGCTCGTCGACGACTTCCTGATCCGTGAGGCGGCGCGCACGGTCCACGTCCTGAACGCGCCCTCGCCCGCGGCGACGGCTTCGCTGCCGATCGGACGGGAGGTGGCGGGGCGGGCGCTGGCGTTCCTGTAGCCGCCGCCCCGGGACCGCTCCCGGTCTGGGACCGCCCGCGACCCGGGACCACCTCCGCCCCGGCCCCGGACCGCTTCCCGGACCGCCGGACCGACCGCCACCGACCCCGGACCGCTCCCGGGCGCGGGCGCCACCGACCCCGGACCGCTCCCGGACCGACCGCCACCGACCCCGGACCGCTCCCGGGCGCGGGTGCCACCGACTCCGGACCGCTACCGGGCGCAGGCGCGGGAAGCACCCGCGCGCGTCCCCGCACCCACGCGCGCGTCCTCGCACGCCCGCCTGCGCCCGCGCGGGACCGTCCCCACCCGTAGAATCGGCCGCATTGTGTCTGAGCAGCCTGAGAACAGCCCGCGGCCCGTCGCCGACCCCGCCCCCCAGCCCGTCGCGCGGCGGGGCAGTCGGATGTTCGCTCCCGGGGAGGGGCCCCTGCCCGATCCCGCCGGTTCGCACCACGAGCGGCGGATCCGGAGCTTCCAGCCGCGCCGCAGCCGGGTGACCGCCGGGCAGGCCGAGGCGATGCTGAAGCGGTGGCCCGACTGGGGCCTGGACATCGACGGCAAGCGGGTCCTGGACCTGGACGAGATGTTCGGCGGGCTCCCGGTCGTCCTGGAGATCGGCTTCGGGATGGGCGAGGCGACCGCGCAGATGGCGGCCGCCGATCCCGGCACCGGGATCCTCGCCGTGGACGTGCACACCCCCGGCCAGGGCAATCTGCTCGGGCTCGCCGACCGGAACGGCCTCACCAACGTCCGGGTGGCCAACGGCGACGCGATCATCCTGCTCCGCGAGATGCTCGCCGGCGACTCCCTCGACGGCTGCCGGGTCTACTTCCCGGACCCGTGGCCCAAGGCCCGCCACCACAAGCGGCGGCTGATCCAGCCCGAGTTCCTCGGCCTCCTCGCGACCCGGCTCAAGCCCGGCGGCGTGCTGCACTGCGCCACCGACTGGGAGGAGTACGCCGAGCAGATGCTGGAGGTGCTCACCGCGCACCCGGACTTCGAGAACACGCGGGCCGACGGCGGTTACGCGCCCCGCCCCGGCTTCCGGCCCCTCACCCGCTTCGAGGGCCAGGGGCTCGACAAGGGGCACGTCGTCCACGACCTCCTCTTCCGGAGGAAGTGAGGGGAAGCGGGCGACTCGTCACCGCGTCGCCCCCTGTCCGTGCCGGTCGTTAGGGTCGCTCACGTGTCGAACCCCGCTCCCGCCGAAGCCGGACCCGGAACCGCCCCCGTACCCCACCGGGGCACCGAGGAACCGGCCTTTCCCGACGCCGCCGACCGGTCCCAGTGGCGCTACCGGCCGCGCCGGGCCTTCTGGCGCAGCCGGGTGGTCCGGGCGATATCCCTGGTCACCGTGCTCGCGATCTGCGCCCTGGTCATCCTGGCGATGGTCCGCGAACAGACCGGCACGCAGGGCTTCCTCGTCGGCCTGGCCCTCGCCGTGCTCCCCGTACCGCTGCTGATGGCGGCGTTCCGCTGGCTCGACCGGGTCGAGCCGGGACCGTGGAGGAACCTGCTCTTCGCCTTCGCCTGGGGCGCCTTCGCCGCCGCGCTCGTCGCGATCCTGGCGAACTCCTTCGCGGTCCGCTGGATCGCCACGGCCACCGCCGACCCGGACTCCGCCGACCACCTCGGCGCCACCGTCATCGCCCCGGTGGTGGAGGAGAGCGCCAAGGCCGCCGCGATCCTGCTGCTCTTCCTCTTCCGCCGCCGGAACTTCGGCGGGCTCGTCGACGGGGTGGTGATCGCCGGCTTCACCGCGACCGGCTTCGCCTTCACCGAGAACGTCCTCTACCTCGGTAACGCCTTCGGCGAGGACCAGGAGGTCGGCGCCACCGGCATCGGCATGGTGACCGCCGGGACCTTCTTCGTCCGGGTCGTGATGTCGCCGTTCGCGCACCCGCTGTTCACCGTGCTCACCGGCCTCGGCTTCGGCTTCGCCGCGCTCGCCCCGCGCGGGAAGCGGCCGCGGAAGGTGCTGCTGCCGCTCGCCGGGCTGCTGCTCGCCATGGGCATGCACGCCGCCTGGAACGGCTCGGCCACCTTCGGCGGCCCCTGGATCTTCTACGCGGTGTACGGGGCGCTCATGATGCCGGCCTTCGGCCTGCTGACCTGGCTCGCGGTGTGGAGCCGGCAGCGGGAGCTGCGCACGGTCTCCGGGGAGCTCCCGGCGTACGCGGCGGCCGGCTGGCTCTCCCCCGACGAGCCGCTCGCGCTCTCCTCGATGCGGGCCCGCGAGCTCGCCCGCTCCTACGCCGCCCGGACGTACGGCAAGCAGGCCGCCCGGGCGGTCGGCGAGTACGAGTCCTTCGCGACGACCCTCGCGTTCCTGCGGGACCGGGCCCGGCGCGGCACCGCCGGGCCCGACTTCGCGGCCCGCGAGCAGGAGCTGCTGCACCACCTGTGGCAGCGCAGGGCGGTCGCCTCGCCCGCGCTGACGTACGCGGCGCGGGCGACGGGACGGGCCTGGACGCCGCCGCAGTACCTGGACTACGGCGGCTACAACCCGTACCGCGGTTAGGGCCTCCTCCGGCGGATCCGGCCCCGGCCCGCGGTCAGCCCCGGACGGCCGAGGCCTCGGTCAGGAGCTTCAGCTCCTCCTCCGTGAGCTCCAGGCCGGCGGACGCGACCAGGGCCGGGAGCTGCTCGACCGTACGGGCCGAGGCGATCGGCGCGACGACCGTCGGCCGGGAGGCGAGCCAGGCGAGGGCGACGGTGGCGACCTCCGCGCCGCGCGCGCCGGCGACCGCGTCGAGCGCGGAGAGCACGGCGCGGCCCCGCCCGGTGTCGAGGTGCTTGCCGGCCCCGGCGGCGCGGGCGCTGTCGACGGTGGTGCCGGGGCGGTACTTGCCGGTGAGGAAGCCGGAGGCGAGGCCGTAGTAGGGGACGGCGGCGAGGCCGGCCCGCTCGGCGGTCTCCAGGAGCGGGCCCTCGTAGGTCTCGCGGGAGACCAGGTTGTAGTGCGGCTGGAGGGCGACGTAGCGGGCGAGGCCCTCGGCCTCGGCGAAGTCGAGGGAGGCGCGGAGCCGCTCCGGGGAGATGTTGGAGGCGGCGACGGCCCGTACCTTGCCGTCCCTCACCAGCTGGTCGAGGGCGGTGACGATCTCCTCGACGGGCACGGACTCGTCGTCGAAGTGGGTGTAGTACAGGTCGATGCGGTCGGTGCCGAGGCGGCGCAGGGACTCCTCCGCGGCGGCCTTGACCGTGGGGGCGGAGAGCCCCTTGAAGCGGGGGTGGGAGCCGGCCTTGGTGGCGACGACGACGTCGTCGCGGTTGCCCCGGGAGGCGAGCCAGCGGCCGATGACGGTCTCGGACTCGCCGCCCTCGTTGCCCTCGGCCCACGCCGAGTAGACGTCGGCGGAGTCGATGAAGTTGCCGCCCGCGGCGGCGTAGGCGTCGAGGACGGCGAAGGAGTGCGCCTCGTCGGCGGTCCAGCCGAAGACGTTGCCGCCGAGGGCGAGGGGGAAGACGTGCAGGTCGGAGCTGCCCAGCGTACGGAGAGAAGTCATGGGGTGGACAACGGTCCCCGCCGCCGGGCGTATTCCGCCCGGTTCCCGTCCGCCTTCCGCGCGGTCCCCGGAGGGGTCAGACCGTCAGGCCCTTGGAGCGCAGCCAGGCCGCCGGGTCGACGCCGTCGCCGCCGCCGGGGTGGATCTCCAGGTGGAGGTGGGCGCCGGAGACGTTGCCGGTGGCGCCGACGCGGCCGATCGTCTCGCCGGTGCCCACGGTCTGGCCGGCGCTGACCGTCATGGAGGAGAGGTGGCAGTACCAGACCTCGGTGCCGTCCTCCAGCTCCAGGACGATCCGGTAGCCGTAGGAGCCGGACCAGCCCGCCGACTTGACCGTGGCGCCGTGGACCGCCTTGAGCGGGGTGCCGGTGGGGGCGGCGAAGTCGAGGCCCGTGTGGTAGCCGGAGGACCACATCGAGCCGGACTGCATGTAGGTGGCGGTGAGGGAGTACGAGGAGAGGGGCATCGAGTAGCTCGCGGCGAGCTTGGCGAGGCGCTCGGCCTCGGCCTTCGCCTTGGCTTCCGCCTCCGCCTTGGCCTTGGCCTCCGCCTCGGCCTTCGCCTTGGCCTCCGCCGCCGCCTTCTCCGCCGCGTCGGCCTTGGCCCGCGCCTCGGCGGCGGCCTTCTCGGCGGCCGCCTTCTCCGCCGCGGCCTTCTCGGCGGCGTCGGCGGAGGCCTGCTGCTGCTCGGCCTGCTGGAGGATGCGGGCGCGCAGGGCCTCGCCCGCGTCGGCGCTGCTCGGGGCGTCGACGGTCGTCAGGCTCGCCCGCGTGACCTGTCCGGACCGCGAGGCCCGCTCGTCGGCCTCGGTGGTGTACGTGGCGGAGGTCAGCGGGTTCGGGTTGGCGCGGTCGGCGGGGACCGTCTGCCGCTCCTCCGCCTCGGGCAGGAGCGCGCCGACGCCGGGCAGGTCGTGGGCGTCGGGCAGGTCGAGGTCGGGGAGGTCCGGGAGCGATATGGCCACCGGCGGC
Source organism: Streptomyces sp. NRRL F-6492 (assembly GCF_001280125.1). Lineage (GTDB taxonomy): Bacteria > Actinomycetota > Actinomycetes > Streptomycetales > Streptomycetaceae > Streptomyces. The sequence goes on along the minus strand of NZ_LGEG01000256.1, from coordinate 58,387 downwards.
TTCTCCTGCGCGGTGGCGAGGCCGCCCGCGCCGACGGCCGCGATGACGCCGACGCCGAGGACGGTGGAGGAGCGGGCGAAGTTGGAGCGCTGCTTGACGACCCGGTGCCGGCCGCCGGAGCGGTTCTGGGCGCGGAGGGAATCCTCGGTGGGGTTCCACTCGGTGCCCGGGACGGAGGGAGCCGCACCGCCGCCGAAGGCATCGAAGGGGGCTTCGGGGGCAGGGGTGTTGGACGCCACGGAGGCGCGCTCCTTTCCTTCCTTCTCGCCTACCGGGTTAGCTGACGGGTTCGGAGCAGGAAGGTCTCCTACGGGCCCGGTCGCACGGATGCGAAGGGCTCGATTCACCCCAAATGGTGGTTCCCCGGTTCCCTTTCGGGATTCGGCGCGTGCGCACGGTGCCGTCTCTTGCGACGGCTGGGACGACCGCGCTGCGTTATCGAACGTTAATAGACAGGGGGTCCCGATTCCAAGCCGTCCCCCTTGATCATTCATTGAATTGGTGGGGAATGGTCGGACTTGAGCCCCCTTCAGCAAGGCCGGATCGCGGTATCGCCAAACCCTTGAAATCTGACGGTTCGTCAATTGTTATCGGAGGGAGACCTCGCGACTACCCCTGGTGACGGGGGCCAGCGGGAGGCCTGGGACCGGCCCGCCGGAAGGCAGGGGGCCCGGCTCTCCGGGAGGCCGGTGGCGGCGTCAGCCCGGCGGCCGGGGGCGGGGGCCGGCGGGCGGCACCACCGGCATCGTCCGGCGCCGCTCCGGCTGCCCCGCCACCGGGCGGCTCAGCGCGAGCAGCGCCATGTCGTCCGTCGCCCCGCCGCCCGTGTGGAGCCGCACGTCGTCCACGAGCGCGTCGAGCATCTCCTCGGGGCCGGGGAAGATCCGCCCGGCCAGCCGCTCCACCGGGTCGTAGAAGACGCCCCGCGCGTTCCGCGCCTCCGAGAGGCCGTCGGTGTAGAAGAGCAGCGTCGTGCCCGGCGGGTACGGCCGGGCCTCGGCACGGTCCGGCCACGACGCGAGTTCCCCCATGCCGAGGGGCAGCGCCGGACGGCTCGGCTCGACCGGTTCGACCCGCCCGTCGCCGTACAGCATCAGCGGGGACGGGTGTCCCCGGTTGACGACCCGTACGAAGCCGTCGAAGGTGCCGCTGCCGTCGGAGCGCGGGACCTCGGCCAGGACGGCGGTGGTGAACCCCTCGACGGCGTCGAGGCTGTCCCGGCGGGTGCCCTCCCGGTCCAGCGCCCGTTCGAGCCGCTGCGCCACGCCCTCCAGGGTCCGTTCCTGCTCGGCCGCCTCGCGGAAGGCGCCGATGACGACGGCGACGGCCTCGACCGCGTCCAGGCCCTTGCCCCGTACGTCCCCGACCACGAGCCGCACCCCGTGCGGGGTGTCCTGCACGGCGAAGAGGTCGCCGCCGATGAACGCGTCCGCCTGCGCCGCCTCGTAACGGGCCGCGCACCGCAGCCCGCCGATCCGCTCGGCGGGCGTCGGCAGCACCGCCTTCTGCGCGGTCTCCGCGATGACCCGAGCCGAGGCGAGCCGTTCCCCGCTGCGGCGCACCACCCGGTTGATGAGCAGGGCGAGCACGGAGACGGTGAACACGGTCAGGGTCTCGGCGACGGCCGGGGCCCGGGTGACGTCGCCGCTGAAGAGGTAGAGCCCGACCGAGGCGAGGACGGCGGCGATCCCGGTGAGGAGCGTCGTGACCAGGGAGAAGAAGGGCGCGGCGACCAGCGGGGCGGCGGCGAGCATCGGGGAGGCGGTGTACGGGGCGGGGGTCGACACGTCGAAGAGGACACCGCCCACGATGATCAGCGGCGGCAGCGTCCGGAGGAACCAGCGGGCCCGGCCGTACGGGGCACGGCCCTCACCGCCCCGCCTGCCGCGGTCCACCGCTCCTAGGGGGTGCCCCACCTGTTCTCTCCTGCCCGGTCCGACCGGCCGCGGCCCCGTACCGCGCCCTTCCAGGGTGGCCGCCGCCCCGTCGGACGGCGACTCCGCACGGCCGACTGGCGTACGGGACGGGGGCGGGAGGGCCGGGAGTCCAACGGGGGGCCGACCAGGAACCCGGGGGGCCGGGAGCCGGGAGCCGGGTGCCGGGAGCTGGGCGCTGGGCGCTGGGCGCTACATGTTCCGCTCGGCGTAGATCGCCATCGCGTCCCGGACGAGGACCGCGGTGCCCTCGCCGTACTTGTCGTAGTTCCTGGTGAAGCGAGGGTCGTCGACGTACATCCGGCCGAGGCCGATCACGTACTCCCTGGTCGGCTCCGTGGTGGTCGACAGCCACGCGACCTGGCGCCGCGCGAGGGCCTGCACCTCGTCGCTGTCCGCGGCCAGGCCGTCCCGCGCCGCCTTCCCGAAGTCACGGGCGATGCCGGCCTGCTCCTCCATGAACGCCCGCTTCTGTCCGTCGTCCAGCGAGCGCCACCACCGGTCGCCCTGCTCGTACGCCTCGCGGCCCCAGCGGTGGGTGACCTCCTCCTCGTACCGCGTGTGGTCGAAGCCGTCGAACATTTCGTCTGCCATGAGTTCCTCTCCGTTCTCGGTCTTGTGGAGGGTGGTCCGCACCGACGCGATCCGGCGTTCGATGCGCTCGCGCTCCTGCTCCAGAAGGGCGAGATGGGTGCGCAGGGCGGCGGGCGTGTCCCGCTGGCCCGTGAGGACCTCGGCGATGGCGGACAGCGAGAGTCCCAGCTCGCGCAGCAGCAGGATCCGCTGCAGCCGCACGAGCGCCGCCTGGTCGTAGTACCGGTAACCGTTCGCGCCGATCCGGCTCGGCTCCAGCAGTCCGCGCTCCCCGTAGTGCCGGAGGGTGCGGCTGGTGGTGCCGGCCTTCTTGGCGATCTCCTGGATCGACCACTCCATGCCGAGAACGCTAGATCTTGACGTCGCGTCAAGGTCAACCGGAACCGCGCGCATCCGGGCGGAAACGACGAAGGCCCGGATCCAAGAGGATCCGGGCCTTCGTTGCTACTGAGTAGCGGGGACAGGATTTGAACCTGCGACCTCTGGGTTATGAGCCCAGCGAGCTACCGAGCTGCTCCACCCCGCGTCGGTAAACATGACTCTACGGCATGACCGGGGCAATCCTGAAATCGGTTCCGTCAGCAGCCGCAGTCGTCGCCGTCGACCGGGGCCGTCAGGGGGTCCGCGGCCTTCTCCGCGGGGCCTTCCCACGTCTCGTACGCGAAGCCCTCCCGCACCCAGTACTCGAAGCCGCCGAGCATCTCCTTCACCAGGAAGCCCCGCTCGGCGAGGGCGAGCGCGGCACGGGTGGCGCCGTTGCAGCCCGGGCCCCAGCAGTACGTGACGACCGGCACGGACCGGTCGAGCAGCTCCTCGGCCTGCTCGGGAACGAGCGCGGTCGGCAGGTGGACGGCGCCGGGGACGTGCCCCTGGTCCCAGGAGGCGGTGGACCGCGTGTCGACCAGGACGAAGCCGGGGTCGGCGCCCCCGGCCGCCGCCGCGGCGAGGACCGAGGCCACGTCGGAGACGTCGGCGTGGAAGGCGAGGCTCGCGGAGAAGTACACGGCAGCGGCGGCGGGAGAGGCCGGCGGGGTGCGAAGTACGGGATTGACCTGCGGTGTCGTCGTCATGGTGATCAAATTAGGCCCGGAGGACACCGCGTTGAAGTGGGGAACCACGGCGGTCGGGGGCTTCGCCCGGGGAATCCCGGGCGCTCGCGGCGGGGTGGCGGGGATCTCACGTTCCGGGACGCCGACGCGCTCCTCCTCATCACCTGCGTGGGACCGAATCCGTCACGGAGACGTGACGGGATGCGAAGGGGGAGACCAAACAGTGAACGCGGAGGGGGACGCACGCGTGTACGGCGACGAGGAACTCCTGGCCCGGCGCTTCGACGCCGACCGGGGCCGTCTGCGGGCGGTGGCGTACCGGATGCTGGGCTCGCTGAGCGAGGCCGAGGACGCCGTCCAGGAGACCTGGCTCAAGCTCGGCCGCGCCGACGTCGGCGCGGTGGAGAACCTCAGCGCCTGGCTGACCACGGTCGTCGGCCGCGTCTGCCTGGACATGCTGCGCTCGCGCGGCTCGCGCCGCGAGTCCCCGCTGGAGTACTACGTCCCCGACCCGGTGGTCCGGGTCGGCGCGGCCGCCGGCCCCGTCGGCACCGCCGACGCCACCGACGCCACCGACCCGGAACACGCGGCCGAACTCTCCGAGTCCGTCGGCCTCGCGCTCCTCGTCGTCCTGGAGACCCTGTCACCGGCCGAACGGCTCGCGTTCGTCCTGCACGACATGTTCGCCGTCCCCTTCGACGAGATCGCGGAGGTCGTGGACCGCAGCCCGGCCGCGACTCGCCAGCTCGCCAGCCGCGCCCGCCGCCGGGTGCGGGACGCCTCCCCGGGCCCCGCCCCGGACCCGCGGCGCCGGCGGGAGATCGCGGACGCGTTCCTCACCGCCGCGAACGGCGGCGACTTCGAGGGCCTGCTCGCGGTCCTCGACCCGGACGTGGTGCTGCGCGCGGACGGCGGCCGGCTCATGGCCGCCACCTCCCAGGTGGTGCGGGGAGCGAGGGCCGTCGTCTCGCAGGCCCTCGCCTACTCCAGGTTCCGGAAGGCGGTGCTGCGGGTCGTGGCCAACGGCGAGCCCGCCGTCCTGTCGGTCGTCGACGGACGCCCGGCCGCGCTCATGGTGTTCACGATCGCCGGGGACCGGATCGTCGAGCTCCACATCCTGGCGGACCCGGAGCGCCTCGCCACGCTCGACCTCACGCAGGAGGAACTGGCGCGGGCCGAACTCTGAACCTCCCGCTCCCCCGACTCCGAACCTCCCCCCTCTCCCGGCTCCGCACCTCCCGCTCTCCCGCTCTCCCGCTCGCCGCTATTTTCGCCGCAGGCGGTGGCGGGTCAGGGAGGCACCGGCCGCCAGGGAGACGGCGGCACTGACCACACCGAGGACGGCGCCCGCGGCGACGTCGCCCGGATAGTGCACACCGGTGTGGACGCGGGAGTACCCCACCGTCGACGCCAGGATCCCGAGGGGCGCGGCCGCGGCGGGCAGCACCACCCCCACGGCGGTGGCGAAGGCGACGGCCGACGCGGTGTGTCCCGAGGGGAACGAGGCCGAGTCCGGCATGGGGACGTGCCGCCCCGCCACCACGCGGGCCGCCTCCCGGTCCGGCCGCGGTCTGCGGACGAGCCGCTTGCCCAGCAGGTTCGCCGAGGCCGAGGCCACCGCGATCGCCCCGACCCCGGCGAGCGCGGCCCGGCGGGGACGGCCCGGGAAGAGGGCGAGCACGGCCGCGACGGAGAAGGAGATCTTGGAGTGGTCGGCCGTTCTGGAGAGCCGGCGGAGGGCCGTGTCCAGGGTGGGCGTGGGCGTGGCGGCCACGGCGGCGTACACGGCACCGTCGATGGCGCGGAGATCGTGCAGCACCGCCCGGGCGGTCATGGTGGGCGTGTCGTGGGTCATGCGCCGCTCCTCGGAGGTCGGTGATGGGGGTGGGTGTGGAAGGCGAGTTCGGTGATGCGCCGCCAGTCGAGGGGCGGTCGCGGGGGCGTGGTGCCCGGCCGGTCGCGGGGCACGAGCACCCGCAGGGCGCGCGGGCGGAGGATGCAGACGACCGGGGCGGGCAGGGTCAGGGCCTCGCCGTCGACGGCGACGGAGAGGGGGCCGTCACCGCTGTCGCAGGTGACCTCGACCCTACGGGCCGTCAGGACGTTCAGGGCGGCCGCCTGGGTCCCCCGTACCGCCAGCTCGGCGGCCTGGAGCGCCCCCTCCACCCGGACGCCGATCACACCGAGTTCGCCGCCGTCGAGACGGGGTCTTCGGGCGGGGTCGGCGCTGAGCGGATCGGGGGTGGCGTAGGGGTTGTTGCTGACCAGGAGCGCCTGCTGGGCGTCGACCAGGGTCCCGTCGACGATCGCGTCGACACGGTCGCCGTCGCCGCCCTGGAGCAGGTCGGGGAGGGCGTCGAGGGCGGTGCCGGCCTTCGCGTCACGGTATTCGGGGTGGTGGACCACGTCCGCGTACACCCCGAAGGAGACGGTGTTGACGAAGGCGCGGCCGGAGACGGTGCCGAGGTCGACCCGGAGCTCCTCGCCGTCGGTCAGGGCGTTCAGACAGGTCGACGGGTCGGTGCGGTCGAGGCCGAGGTCCATGGCGAAGTGGTTGCGGGTGCCGGCCGAGATGACGAGGAACGGCACGTCGTGATCGGCGGCCACGGCGGCGACCAGCGCCTGCGTGCCGTCGCCGCCGGCCACGCCGAGCAGGTCGGCGCCCTCGGCCACGGCCCGCTCGGCGAGTCCGGTGACGTCGTTGTCGGCGGACGGGTCGAGGAGGATCACCCGGGCGCCCAGCTCCTCGGCCTTCTCGACGAGCCCGAACTGACCGACCTTTCCGCCGCCGGACTTCGGGTTCATGATCAGAACAGGTCTCTCGGGCCGGGCCGCGCGCTCGCCCCGCATCGTCCCGGCCGCGTCCTCCTCCGGGCGGCGCAGGGCGGACCGGGCGCAGAGCAGGGCCACGCCCCAGAGGGCGAGGGCCACGAGGGCGTTCGGCCAGACGCCCCCGACGACGTACAGGGTGAGGACCGTGAGGGGCGCGGCCACCGCGAGCAGCGCGCCGAGCGCGCGCAGCGGCCCCCGGTGGGCGAGGAACCACCAGATGCCCACGGCCGACAGGGCGAGGCCCACGAGTCCGCTCACGAGGATCAGGACCCCGCCGCCGCCCAGCGCTATCAGCAGCACCACGACCGCGGCCACCGCCGCGAGCAGCGCACAGCGCGCCAGTCGTCGGGCCGTCTTCGCCGGACCACCGGCTCCGCTCGCCGTCACCGTCCCCACCTCCACGTTCCGTCTCCACCTTTCCCCACGCCCCTGTGCCCCGCGTCCCGGACGAAGCCGTTCGGCGGAAGGGCTCCGCACGGGATCCACGGGGAAGCCGCGGCGGAAAGACCTTCCGGGAGCGATGATTTCCCGCCCGCCGGGCCGTCTTCCCTCACGTGCCCCGCGGCTTTCCTACCCCACGGCGGGGAAGGCACCCGGAAAGCCCGGCGAATCAGGGAGGACACGGGGGTACCCGGAGGGGCCGGGGACCCCACGCCCCCCAGAAAACCCGGAACACCCGGAGACCCGGAGCCCCGGACACGCGGAGCCCCGGAACTCCCGGAGCTCCAGGAGCGGGAAGCAGCACCGAGAAGCAGGAACCGGGAACCGGCCGCGGGAACCCCGGAGACCCCCAGGAAGAGGACCGCACCCATGCGCATCGTCATCAGCGAGTTCATCAGCCTCGACGGCGTCGTCCAGGCGCCGGGCGGCCCGGAGGAGGACACCGACGGCGGCTTCGCCCACGGCGGCTGGTCGCACCCCTTCTTCGACCCGGAGGTGGTGGGCGGCGCGTTCGCCGAGGCCACGGAGCGGGCGGACGCCCTGCTCTTCGGCCGCCGCACCTGGCGGACGATGGCGAACGCCTGGCCGGAGCGGGCCGGCGACCCCTTCGCCGACCGGATGAACGCGCTCCCGAAGTACGTCGTCTCGGACACCCTCCACGAGGCCGACCTCAGCTGGCACAACACCCGGCTCGTTCACGGCGACAAGGCCGTGGACCGCCTCCGCGAACTCCGCGAGGCCCCCGGCGGCGACCTCCTCGTCCTGGGCAGCCCCACCCTCGTCCGCATCCTCCTGGCCGAGGACCTGGTCGACGAACTCCGCCTGATCGTCATGCCGGTGCTCCTCGGCGGCGGAAAGTCGATCTTCCCCGCGGACGGCGCCCTGCGCACCCTCGTACCGGTCTCCACCACCACCAGCCCGCACGGCGTGAACGTCTGCGTCTACCGCCGTCCCTAAGCCGACTGACGCCACGGAGAAGCGGACATGCGAGAAGCGCCCCGCCCGGTCGGAACCGGTCGGGGCGCTTCTCTGCGGGCGGAGGGAACCTCTCCCGCCTTTCGGTAGGCCGTGTGGGACTCGAACCCACAACCAACGGATTAAAAGTCCTGGCTGGGCCCGACCGGGTGATGCCGGGTGGTGCCGCCCTGTCCAGGGATGCCTGGTCGGACAGGGTAAGCGGTACTGAGTGATCCGGCCGGAACCGGGCTGTGCCGGAACATACGCTCACGCATCGCTCACGCACGGACGGTGCTGCGGCCCACCGCCGACGCCGATCCCGCGAGGCGCCCCATTGGATGAATCCAGCGCCTGAAGTCCGGCTGTTCCAGCCGTCACGCTGGTACCGTCAACTGCAACCGGTCCGCGGAGGCCCGGAGGACGTAGCGGGTCGTCCGGGTTTCCCGGCTCGTCCAGGGTGCGGCGCGCCCACTCCGCGACTTCTCTAGTGTGCCTCCCGATGTGCAAACACGGACGCGATCCCCCGCTGGCCCGGCAGCGACGAAGGACATCGCGCCATGCCACACACCACGGCCAAGGCTGCCTCAATCATCCGTGCCGGATTCACGGGAGAGGTTCCTGCCACTGCTCTCCCGGGGATTGACCGATCCGGCGGGCTGGGCCTGGACCACTGCACCCCAGAACAGACCGAACTACGCGCTCTGCTGGCTCTTGCCTGCTTCAACCATGGAACGCTGACAGCGCCTCGACTGCGCTGGCGAGTCGGGCAGATCGGCGCGTACGACCCAGTCATCTCCCCCCGATTTGATCATCTCGTACTGATCGTCAATGCCTGCGACAACATCGCCCTCCGCTTGGTCGGCAGCTCGACCGACCCGCACATCCCTGGGATGCGGGTCGAGGAGCGCCTGGGCTACTACCTGTGGAGCCTGCGGCACCTGCCCAGCGGTGCTCAGATGTACGTCTCGGAGCGAAACACCCTTTCCGCAGGTCGGGGCCCCGCTCGATGTCTACCGAATCTGCGTCGGCGTCTTGGCGTGGAGGAACCGCTCACTGCTGACGATTACAACAAGCTCGCCGCCGTACCCGAGATCAGCCCCTCCATGAAACGGCTCCTGGCCGGTATCTGGGTGCGCATGTCCCTGCGGGATCCGAACGGCTCCTTCGACCTGGGCGGCTGGTGCATCAATCCGCTCGACCGCACCACCGAACGAGCCCGCTGGGCACCTACGAGCCGCCTATGGGGACACGAGGGGCGATGGGACCTCGAATGGCGGGTCTACCCCTTTCCTGACGACCTCATCGCAGCTCTCACTCACCCCATCGCTGGCATCGAAGGCGTCATGGTGGACCGGATGTCAACACACAGTTGGCTCATCCGTCTCGACGATGCCGAGTTGTATCTGCACGACGAAGAGCTATGAGCTTGGGAGTCACCGCCGCTCAGCCCAGCCAACAGGGTGCCTGACCTGAATAGACGGCTCTCTGGAAGGGCTACGGGTGGTCCCGTTAGAGCACCTGGTAACCGGTTTCCGCCGCTTGCGAGGCACAGATGGTGGGCCTGCGCGAACGTACGTCGTGCGCATCGGTCCCAGGCGACGAGAGCTTCGCTCGCCGAACGGGGTTCCGGCATGAAGGGGTCGCGTCCCTCTGGGCGCCGCCCAGAGGCGGCCCTGCTTCCTCGTACGGTCTTCGCAACCCATCCGCACTTCGCCGACGCCCTCGCAAAACGCGCCAACCACGAACAATGAAAGGGCTGTTGGGACGCCTATGCGATAGATTCGCTTGAGCGATAGCGCCGGCAAACTGAGGGGGAGGCATGTCGCTGCGTGACCTGCTGCGTGACGAAACACTCACGTCGATGTCTCGTGCCGAGCTCCTGAAGGCGGTGCGCTCTTCGCGCCTGTACTTCCAACGCCCCGAAGAGCCCGGCTTCCTCGTCTGTGAGACGGAGGAAGGACCGGTCGTGCCGGTCTTCACCTCTTGTGCAGCACTCGGGTTGTTCGCCGGGCCCTGCGAGTGGGCGTCCACGACCGTCGCGGATCTGGTCGAGCTGCTCCCCGAGGGTGTGCGCGCTTTGGTGGATCCGCTGGGACCACGGACGTACGTGCTGGATGCGAAGGCGCTTGAGATCACAGACGAGCAGGGGGAGCAGGATGGCAGAGGACGTGGGACATCCGGGACTGAGCCCCGGTGAGGGCTACAAGATCGAGATAGCCTCGGTGCGCAAGGTGCTGGCCCCTCTGGAGGAGTCCGTCGAAGCCGCGCACCAAATCAAACGCGAGTGGAACGCGCTGTCCGATCAGATCGCGAACTCGGCTGACTTCGACATCTCCTCTCCGACCCGGAAGATGCTCTCTGCATGGGGATTCGGTATGGGGCGGGTGGCTGAGCACACGGACACGGTCGTCGAAGGGCTCCGGCAGGCCCTCGCCGCCTACGTGTTGGCCGACTTGTTGCGTATCAAGGACTTCTCGCCGACGGCGGCCAACATCGCCAAGTTGCCCTTCGGCGAAGAAGGAATGAAGGCGTGGCAGGAGGGGTCCAGGCCGAAGTTCGATCCGCCGCCCGAGATTTATCAGGAGCCGTGGCTGGACGAGGGTGACTCCGGAAGTTATCAGGATGTGCCCCAGCGCCCCCGCCTGCGGGTCGACGGAGGCTGGGAGGTCGACGGCGGATCGAACGGGAAGGGACCGGTCATATGACGAGCCGCGACGCGATGGAGGGCGGCGGGGCCGAGCGCATACCTCCTCATGCCAAGCCCAGCGACGTCATCTACGGAAATGCGGAGGACGTCGATGAGCTCGCCCTCAAGCTTCTCGCCTACGCGAGTGCGTTCAAGGACGGAATGGACAAGCTGGTCGACCTGTCCCTGATGAACTGGACAGGGGCCGGCGCTGAGGCCTTCAAAGACGCGACCAGTAAGCTCCCTCAGGAACTGGAGGCCGCGCAGAAGTACTTCGAGAGCTCCGGCAAGGCTCTGGATTCCTACGCCTACAAACTGCGCTCGGTCCACACGCGCGTCAGGCCAATCATCGACGACGCGGACGAGGCACGGGCAGTCTCCAAGAACTACTGGAAGCACGTCACGGACTATAACGCCGCCTTGGATCGCAAAGACGATCCGTTGCCGGAACGACCTCCGGACAACGACCCGGGCCTTGCCGCCCTGCAGGACTGCTACGACCGCTTGGACAAGCTAGAGAGTGAGCTGCAGACCGTTATCGACGCGGCCAAGCGGCAGCTCGACACGGCCGCGGAGAAAGCCCCTGATAAGCCACCGCCCCGCAAGGGATGGGACAAGATAGAAAAGGGTCTAGGAGATTTCTTCGGTGGCACGGGCGACACCCTGCGTGGCTGGTACGACGGTATCGACGACCTCGTCAACGACGGTCCTGACGGCGTCGGTCTGCACCTGGCAGGCATGGCGGACGGGGCCACCTACGCTGCCCAGCACCCGAAGGAGTTCGCCAAAGCCGTCGTCAACTGGGACGAGTGGCAGCGCAATCCGGCCCGAGCGGCCGGCCAGCTGACCCCCGAGCTCCTCCTCGCTCTTGCCAGCGGCGGCAGCGGTACAGTGAGGCACGGTGCCACCGTGGCCAGGAACGCAGCGCAGCGTCTGCGTGGACGGGTGGACGGTCTACGCCGGGACGGCAGTGCTCGCGCGCGGACGGACAGCGATCCGGAGAGGAACACCACTCCCAACGGGGAGCGCCCCGAGGCCGGTGACCCGATCGACGTCGCGACCGGTGAGATGGTGATGTCCGCTGTCGACGTCACCCTGCCTGCCGCCCTGCCGGTGGTCCTGGAGCGACACTACGTGTCAGGGCACCCGTGCGGAGGGTGGTTCGGCCCCACCTGGGCGGGAACGCTCGACCAGCGCCTGGAGATCGATGGTGCGGGCGTGGTCTTCATCACGGATGACGGCATGCTGCTGACATATCCGGTACCGACGCCAGGTGAGGCGACGCTCCCCACCTCCGGTCCTCGATGGCCGCTGCACTGGGACGGCAACCCCGAGAGCACCATCCGCGTCGTCATCCCGGACCGCAACCGCACACTCCACTTCACCCCACTTCCTGCGAGCGGCCGTGAGCTAGCCCTGACGGCGATCACCGACCGAACCAGCGCCGGCGACCGTATCGACATCTCCTACGACGCCCAGGGCGTGCCGAGGGAGATCGCACACTCCGGCGGCTATCGCATCGCCGTCGACACAGACCCCCGACTGTTACGGATCACCGCGCTGCGTCTTCTGCACGGAGCGCAGCGTGAGCACAGCACCACGCTCGTCTCCTATGCCTACGATGCCGTCGGAAACCTGGCCGAGGTCTTCAACTCGACCGGCAGGCCGCTGCGTTATCGGTACGACACAGAGCACCGCGTGACGTCGTGGACGGACCGCAACGGCACGTCGTACGGCTACGTCTACGACAACCGAGGCCGCGTTCTGCGCGGCATCGGCCCAGACGGCATCCTGTCGGGCCGGATGCACTACGACACGGCCGCCCGCACCTCCCGCTATACCGACTCGCAGGGCCACACGAGCGTGTACGTCTGCAACGAGGCGTACAAGATCATCGCGTACACGGATCCGCTGGGGAACACCACCCGCACGGAGTGGGACGAGAGCAACCGGCATCCTGTCGCAATCACCGACCCCCTGGGCCGTACCACGCGCTATCGCTACGACGATCACGGTCGGCTGATCGCGGTCGAGCGGCCCGACGGTACGGTGACCGAAACCGTCTACGACGACCGCGGCCTGCCATTGGAGACGCACAAGCCGGGCGGTGCGGTGTGGCGCCACACCTATGACGACCGTGGCTCCCATACCTCCACCATCGACCCCAACGGTGCCGTCACGCACTACGGCTACAACAGCTTGGGCCACCTCACCTCCGTCACGGACCCTCTGGGACACACCACCCGCATCGTCCCGGACGCGGCGGGCCTCCCGGTGGAGACGACGGACCCGCTGGGCCGGACGGTCAGGATGCGCCGAGGCCCCCACGGCCAGGTCACCGCCGTAACCGACGCGCTGGGCCGGGTCACACGCCACGGCTGGACGATCGAGGGCATGCCGGCCTGGCGCGAGGGGCCTGACGGAGGCCGCGAGGAGTGGCAGTGGGACACTGAGGGGAATCTCGTCCTCCACACGGACGAGGCTGGCCACACCACCACCTACACGTACACCTACTACGACCTGCCCGCCACGAGGACCGACCCCGACGGCGCGCACTACGTCTTCGCCTACGACACCGAGCTGCGCCTGACGAAGGTCGCCAACCCCCAGGGCAGACAGTGGCACTACACCTACGATGCGGCAGGCCGCCTGGTGGCGGAGACCGACTTCGACGGCGCTACGCGCACATACGAACGTGACCCGGTCGGCCGGCTCACGGCCCAGACGAACGCCCTCGGTCAAACGCTGCGCTTCACTCTCGACGCAGTCGGGCGCATGATCGCCCAGCACGACGAGACCACCGGTGACGTCACGACTTATGCCTACGACGCGAGCGGCGCCCTGCTTCACGCGGCCAACGCGGACGCGGTAGTGAGTCGGGAACACGACGCGGTCGGGCGCGTCGTCTCAGAGACAGTCAACGGCGGGGCCAGCGCCTACAGGTACGACGCCATGGGCCGCCGTATCCGGCGCACCACCCCCTCCGGCGCGCGGTCGGAATGGACGTTCGACCCTGCGGGCCGACCCATCGGACTGAAGCGAGGCGACGCGACCCTTGCCTTCGCCTACGACGCAGCGGGCCGCGAGACCGAACGGCGCATCGGCGGCGACACCGCCCTTACGCAGGCATGGGACACCGGTGACCGCCTCATCAACCAAACCCTTGCAACCCGCGCCGAGACCGAAGTGGCCCGGATCGTCCAACAGCGCACCTACGCGTACCGTCCCGACGGCTATCTCACCGAGATCCGTGAACTGACCACCGGGACACGGCGTTTCACCCTGGACCCCATGGGGCGGGTGACGGGCGTCCAGGCCCACGGTTGGAGCGAGAAGTACACGTACGACCGGACAGGCAACCAGACCCACGCAGATGCTCCGCACCATCCCACCGCGGGCGATCGGAGCTACGAGGGTGCGCTCATCCGCCGGGCGGGCCGCACCATCTACGAGCACGACGCCGCCGGCCGGCTCGTCCGCAAGACCCGCCGACTTCTCAACGGTCAGTGCCGGACCTGGACGTACACGTGGAGCGCGGAGAACCGTCTCACCAGAGCCACCACCCCCGACGGCGGCGAATGGACCTACGCCTACGACCCGCTGGGCCGCCGCATCTCCAAGACGGCTCCGAATGGGACTGTTCTCTCTTTTACGTGGGACGGCACCTGCTTGGCTGAGCAGGTCGACGTGGACGACACGGTGACGACATGGGACTACGCACCCGGCACCCACCGACCGGTATCCCAGTCCAGAGGTCCGGCGACCGAGGCCCGCGACTCACTCTCCGGCCTCACCGACACCACCCCACAGACTGAGTTCGACGCACGCTTCCTCGCAATCGTGACGGACTTGGTCGGTACGCCCGTCGAACTGTTCGCTTCCGACGGCACTCTCGCCCGGCAGTCCCGCACCACGCTCTGGGGTACTCCCCTTCCTGCTGCGGAAGGAGAGGTGGACTGCCCGCTGCGCTTCCCGGGCCAGTACGCGGACGAGGAAACCGGTCTCCACTACAACTACTTCCGACACTACGATCCGGAAACCGCTCGCTACACCACACCGGACCCGCTCGGGTTGGTTCCGGCGCCCAACGCGATGGCGTACGTTCGTAACCCGCACAGCTGGGCCGACACCCTGGGGCTTGCCGGCGAACCGGAGTGGGCCAATCCGGAAGACATCAACTTCTCCCAACGCACGGTGTCCCCGAACGACTACGTGGGGAAGATGCGCTCCGGAGAGTGGGACTGGCGGCGTCCCGGTACGGCGCTGAAGGTCATGGAGGTGGACGGTCAACTGGTCTCGTATGACAACCGAAGGCTCGATGCGGCACGCGAAGTGGGACGGCCGGTCATCATCGAGCGCGTGGACCCGAACGCCGTCCACCCTGATTCGACGACCGGACGGACCTGGGCAGAGCAGTTCAGAAGGCGCATGAATTCCGGTCGAAACAGAAATGAACTGGGCGAGCCGGTCCCTCCGACCGGACTTCAAGAAAGGCCGCAGCACGTGCGCAACGGAAAGTGCAAGAATAAAAGATGACCACCATCGAACTCTTGTGGGGAGAGTATGAGCTTCCCATCAAGGACGCACTTCACTACGCCGACGGACGCTCCTACGAGGTCGCCCTCGACCCAGCCGCGCCGGGCGGATTCTCCGTACTCTCCTTGTTTTCGGTAGACGAAATACTGGAAGACGATCCTTCCTGGGTGTCCTCGGTCGACGGGCTGACCTCTGTGGACCTGGGAGAGAGAGGACTATTGTGGGGCGGCGAGGGGTCGTACGGCTCGGAGGGATTCATCGCGCGCCTGACTCCTGACCGTGCATTGATCTGGGCGATGTTCTTCGCTGAATCCAATCCGTTTGACCGCGTTCAGCTGATTGGTAACGTCGCTACTTTCCGTTCGACCGCAGGATTCGAAGTTTTGGTTGATATCGAAAATCCGCGAAACCCTGTTCCCCTGGAACGCTGACGAAGAAGGCCCGGGTCACTGACCTAAGGGCTGTCCCGTATAAGGGCGTGAGCTGGGGGTTTGCCTGACGGTACTGTCGGCGGGTGGAGTCGAAGATAGTGAGCGAGTGCCCGTTGCACGGGGGCGGTGTAGGTCCGGATTACCTGGTTGGGCGCCATCTTGAGCAAGTAGTCGCGTCGTGGCACCTGTACGGCTCAGAGGCCCCGTCTGGCCCGTTGGATGTGTGGCTGATCGACAGCGAGGCGGTCGCCACGCGCATCACGGCCGGTTCGGACTGGTGCCTGATCGTGGAGACGTCGGACCCCTTCGAGGGGTATGACATGGCGGAGTCAGGCCGCGTCGAGGTGACGCCGATCAGCGGCGAGACCCCGTTCGCAGACCACCTTAGCGAGACGGTACTGGCGATCAGCGAAGAGTGTGTCCCGGACAGCGGGCGGATCGCATTGGAGATCACCTTCGACTCCGGCCATGTCCGATGTGAGACCTGGTCCGGAGATCTCCGCATGTCCAGCAAGTGATCAACAGACCAACCACGGCCTGAAGCATGTGAGGCTCCCGCCATGGCTGGTGTGATCACGGCGTCGCAGCCGTCCTGGATAACCCCGTTCACCGGGTTGACCCCCCGCTGTTTCAGCACGCTCGTGGCACAGCTGCGGCACGAGGGAGCTGACAAGGTTCGTAGAGGCCGACCGTGGAGCCTGCCGCTGGAAGACCGGGTGCTGCTGGTCACCGCGTACTGGCGCACCCACTTGACGCTGCGGCAACTTGGCCCGCTGTTCGGCGTCTCGAAGTCCGCGGACGCCGTCGACGGATCGGCCGAGAGTTTGCTCGATGAGCTTCAGGGCGGCGGTGGGGCGGGACTCGTTGACCTCTTCGGCGGCTCGCAGGAGGGTCGCCGCCTCGGTGGCGCCGAGGGTGCGGGCGGAGGCGGTGAAGGCACGGACGTCCTTGGGGAGGCAGCCGCCGCCGTAACCGGGTCCGGCGTTCAGGCCGCCGCGGCCGATGCGCGGGTCGAGGCCGATGGCCTCGGTGAGCTGCTGGACGTCGGCTCCGGCGGCGGCGCACATGTCGGCGACGCCGTTGATGAAGGAGATCTTCATGCCGAGGTAGGCGTTGGCGGCGCCCTTGATGAGTTCGGCGGTGGCGGGGTCGGTGACGAACGGCGGGATGCCGTTGGCCAGGAGCGGCGCATAGACCTCGCGTACGGCGTCCTCAGCGCGGGGCGAGGGGACGCCGACGACGATCCGGTCGGGCCGCAGGGTGTCGTCGATGGCGTGGCCCTCGCGCAGGAACTCGGGGTTCCAGACGACCTCCACCTCCTCGCCGGCCGGGGAGAGGCGGGCGAGGAGGGCGGCGAGGTCGCGGGTGGTGCCGACGGTGACCGTGGACTTGCCGATGATGACGGTCGGGCGGGTCAGGTGCGGGGCGAGGGCGCGGGCGGCGCCGAAGACCTGGCCGGTGTCGTAGCTCCGTCCGTCGGCGTCGATCGGGGTGCCCACGGCGAGGAAGTGGACGTCGGCGAACTCGGCGGCCTCGGCGGCCTCGGCCAGGCTGGTGGTGAAGCGCAGCCGCCCGGAGGCGGTGTGGGCGGCGAGCAGTTCGGGCAGCCCCTCCTCGTAGATGGGGCTCTCGCCGGCGTTGAGACGGTCGATCCTCGCCTGGTCCAGGTCCACGCCGATGACCTCGTGGCCGATCTCGGCCATGGCAGCAGCGTGCGGGATGCCCAGGTGGCCGCAGCCGATGACGGATACGCGCATGGGGCCAACGCTCCTTTCCCTGTTCTCGCCCGCCCGGGGAGTCCGGGCCGGCCGGGTGCGTCACGCTAGCGCCCGCACCCGGCGCGACCCTCTTCGTGCAGGTGAATCAATCGGACTGCTGCTTCAGGAGGTTGACGAGCGCGGGCAGCGCCTCGGCGGCGGTCGCCCGGCACACCAGATCACCGTCCTGCGGCCCTTCCAGCGGGTACGGCAGGAACGCGCCGTCGTGCCAGAACCCCTCCGGGTCCAGGTAGACGACCGTCATGCCGCGCTCGCGGTCACGGGCCTGGACCCTGCGCCGATCGGCGTGCAGGCCGACCACCAGGAGGGCCTTGGCACCCTCGACCCACTCGACGTCGGGCACGGCCTGGTCGTAGCGGCGCATGAAGCACTCGTCGAGCCCGGCACGGGCGGCCAGGACGTCGAAGTTGTGGGTGATGACCGGCCCGACGAGGTGACCGGTGTCCTTCAGTTCCCTCAGCGCCCACAGGGCCGGGGTCGGCTCGGCCAGGAAGCAGGCGCGGAACATCTCCACGAACTCCGCCGCCTTCTCCTCCGGCTCGGTCAGCACCTCGTGCAGCAGGGTGTCCGCGGTCGGGGAGAGGGTGAAGCGGTGCTCGCGCGGCTCGTGGCCCTGCCGGTCGGTGACCCGGTAGATCTCGTGGAGCCGGTGCAGGGGCGGGATGCCGGCCTCGACCGACGTGCCGCAGCCGATCTCCACCTGGAACGGCCGCAGGTCCGCGAGCACGGACAGGTTCGGTATCCGCGTGGCCGTCCCCGGGCGGTCCTTTGCCCTGATCCCGGTGGACAGCACGTGCCACGGGAGCTGCCGGACCGAGGGCGGGGGCGCGTACGCGGCGGAGGTGATCCGTACGTCGAGCGTCCGGTAGCCGCCCGGGAGCGCGCGTCCAGCGGCGGCGTCCTGCGGGTGGACGTCGTGCTCGGTGATCCGGCACCTCAGGTCCCGCCGCGTCCAGAAGGCTCCGCCCGACGCCGTCTTCCAGCCGCCTACGGCGAGCGAGGACCGCAGGGCGTCGTGGTGGGCGGTGATCTCCCCGGCCGGTGCGGACGCGGAGTGGTAGAGGTAGAGGTCGGTCAGGCCGATCGCCGGGGCGGCGGTCGTCGGCACCAGGCCGTACCGGTACCGGTAGTGGATGATCCGCCGCCAGGCGTCCCCGGAGTCCGACCAGCCGGACTGGCCGGCGGTGGCCTTCTCCTGGGTGCGGCGCCAGATGCCCTCCTCGACGTAGCGGGGGCGGTCGGCGTCGCCGAAGTACGTCTTCCAGATCTGCTGCTGATCGGGGTCGAGCTGGTCGACGACGATGTACGGGATGTCCACGAACCCTCCCTGGGGAATCACGCGTGGATGTTCCAGGACCGTGCGAGAGGTACGAGCCGCCCCGCTCCCGGCAGCCGAAGCCACGGGGCCGCACGGGAGCGGGGCGGTTTCCTGCGCGCCGCCCGGACGGGAGGGCGGCGGGGAAGGCTCCGGCGGCCGGGTACGGGGAGGTGGCCCGGGCGCCGGAGCGGTCTCAGTGGCCGAAGGCGCGTCTCAGCGGCCGGGGGCGAGGTGGGGCAGGCTCACGTCCGGAGCCGCGACGGCGGGCCGGTGTCGCATGTCACCGACGAGCTGGACGGCCTGGTCGCGAAGGGCCCAGGCCGGCCCCACCAGACCGGCGAGGGCCAGGAACGCGAGCGCGAACCGGTCACTCCGTACGGAAGTGGCAGACCACACCTGGCGGCGTCGGGTCCCGCTCACGAGGTGCCGCCCAGCGCGTTCTCGTGCGCGTCGAGGAGGCGGCTGGTCTGCGCGTACAGCCGCTCCAGCTCCACCGAGGTGAGGACGAGGGCCGCCTCGCAGGTCGAGCCGTCCTCGAAGTGGAACTCGACGGGTACCGAGCCCTGGCGGGCGCGCGGGTCGTAGATCGCGTCGCGGCCGGGCAGCAGCGTCGCGTGGGTGGCCCGCGCCGGTACCGGGCGCAGCGTCGTGCCGTCCGCCGGCGCGGTCCAGGCGGGCCCGCCGCCGGGCGGACGCAGGTGGTAGGTCGTGGCGGAACCCTCGCCCGGCAACGCGACCACGACGCCGACACGGCCGTCCCGGGCGGTGTCGGCGGCGAGGTCTCCGAGCTGAGGGAGGAAGGGAGCCGCTGTCCCTAACTCGGCTCCTTGTGAGGGGAGGTGGGGAAGAAGTCGTCCGGTCATGTCCCGAAGGTAGGGACGGGAGAGCCCCTGAATATGAGCCGGAGGAATACGACCCCTGTCCGCCTCCCGTGCGCCCCTATCCGTCCAGGTGGAAACGGTCGGACATGCGCCGAAGCTTCTCGCGCGTGGCGGTCCGCTCGGCGTAGACGATGCCGCGCAGCGTCGAACGGGCGATGGGGTGGTTCCGTACGAGCTGGGGCGCGATCCGCTCGGCCCTCTCCAGCTCGCCGAGGGCCTTGTCCCGGTTGCCGTCCCATAGCCACGCACGCGCGATGTCCATGTGGTGGTGACCCTGGCGGGAGTGGGGCAGCGTCCCGACCAGCTCGGGGCTGGTGCGACGGTTGATCTCAAGCGCCTTGCCCTGCTCGCCCATCTCCAGGGCGACGCTGATCGCGTGGATCTGCACGTTCCCGGCGGAGAACGTCAGCGAGTGCCGGTCGTACACCGGCGCCCCGACGTACGCGTCCATCCGCTCGGCGGCGTCCTTCGCGTACCCGATCCGCTCCTCCGCCTCCGAGGCGCGGCCGGCACGGGCAGCCGAGACCGCCGCCCGGAGCTGGAGGGTCCCCCACGCCCGTACGGCCAGGGGGTCGCCCTGCTCGTACGCCTGCTGCACCGACCCGATCGCCTTGTCCGAGAGTGTCAGCGCGTCCGCCCAGTCGGCCGTCGCCCACATGTCCCAGACCCGCATCCAGTCCGCCACCGCCGGCAGCACCGGGTCCCCGGAAAGCCGCGCCGACCACGCGGCCCGCTCACAGGCCATCGCCACCAGCTCGGGGTGGCCGAGGGAGTGGGCGGCGGTGTGGGCGAACTTGCAGCACACCGCGTAGATCGCGTACGCCTCCTCCCGCCCGTGCCCCTCCGAGACCTCCGCCAGGGCCCGGGCCTCGCGGAACAGGTCGGGCAGGATCCGGAGGATCGCCACGTTCGAGGCGGTGTCCCGCAGCCGGTGCAGCCGCGTCACCTCCCGCCACAACTGCGGCGCAGGCCGGGGCGCGCCGTCGAAGACGGGGGCAAGGTCGTAGCGACGCAGCTCGCGCAGGACCGAGGAGGCGGCGACCTGCCACTGGTTGTCATCCGGGGAACTGCTGTACGGGCGCCCGATCAGGTCGTTCGGATGGACGTGCAGCTCGGCGGCCACCTGGTTGAGCAGCCCGACCCGGTCCAGCTCGATCAGGCCCCGCTCCATCTTCGACACCCAGCCCTGCGACTTCCCCAGGGCCGTCGCCAGGTCGGCCTGCGGCATCCCGAGCCGCAGCCTCGCCCTGCGAACGCGCCGGCCGATCTCCTCGGCTTCCTCCAGCATCAGGACACCTCCCCAACCGTCGGACGTCCGTGCGGGGTGCGCCGGTCTGTCCGTGCAGAGTTCGTCACCAGCACGGTACCGAGGACGCTGCGTGCGCGTGAGGACGTTGCAGAGCTGATGGTCCCGTTGAAACGACGGAGCGCCCCGACTGGTGGAAACCAGTCGGGGCGCTCCGCCACAGGCCAAGGGGTTTCCCCTGGCCCGCCTTTCGGTAGGCCGTGTGGGACTCGAACCCACAACCAACGGATTAAAAGTCCGCTGCTCTGACCAATTGAGCTAACGGCCCGTGGACAAGCACACCCGTGCAGCATAGCCCGAGAGATCCCCGGAGCCGATCGGGTATCCGACACCGGGCGCGCTGCGGGCCGGACGAAGGGGCCGGGCCGTCGGCGGCGGGCTCGGGTCCGGGCGTATGAAACAGGGCCCGTACGGCACCGAAGTGCTCGTACGGGCCCTGGTTCAGGGTGCTAGGCGAGATCAGCCGTTGCGCTTCCAGCGCGGCTTGTCGTCGCGGCGGCCGAAGGAGCCGCCGGCCGGGCCGGAGCCGCGGTGGTCGTCACGGCGGCCGTACGGGCGGTCGCCGCCGGAGCGGAAGCCGCCGGCCGGACGGTCGTCGCGGCGGTCGCGGTTGAACGGACGGTCGCTGCCCCGGTGGCCGCCGGAGGGGCGGTCGTCACGACGCTCGAAGGGACGGCCGCCGCGGTCGTCGGCCGCCACGGTCGTCGCGGTTGAAACCACCCGACGGACGGTCGTCACGACGGAACCCGCCGGACGGACGGTCGTTGTCACGACGCTCGAAAGAACGGCCACCGCGGTCGTCGCGGTTGAAACCACCCGACGGACGGTCGTCACGACGGAACCCGCCGGACGGACGGTCGTTGTCACGACGCTCGAAGGGACGGCCGCCACGGTCGCCACCGCGGTCGCCACCGCGGAAACCACCACGGTCGCCCCGGTCGCCGCCACGGTCGCGGCGCTCGAAGTTGCCCCGCTCGTCGCGGAAGGACGGACGCTCCTCGCGGCGCTCCTCGGCACGCGCGGCGCGCTCGGCCTCCACGGCCGCCGCCGCGACCTCGGCCTCGGCGGCCTCGGTCACCTCGGCCACGGCCGCCTCCGGGTCCTCGCCGCGCTCGCGGGCGGCGCGGGCCACCAGGCGGTCGGCCTCCTCGCGGAGCTCGACGGCCCGGCGCTGGAGGCGCTCCAGCTGCTTGGTGAGGTCGACGACCTCACGCTCGGCCTGCTTGGCGGAGTTGTTCGCGGAGTCGGCCTGGACCTCGGTCAGCGAACGGGCGCCGGTGATCTCGGCGACCTCCGGGTCGAAGGCGCCGGCCCCGCCGACGATGTGGCGCGAGGCGTCGACGCCCGCGTCCTCCATCAGACGGAAGATCTGGCGGCGCTGGTGCGGCAGGGCCAGGGAGACCACGACGCCGGAGCGGCCGGCACGGGCGGTGCGGCCCGAGCGGTGCAGGTAGTCCTTGTGGTCACCGGCCGGGTCCACGTTCAGGACCAGGTCGATGCCGTCGACGTGGATGCCTCGGGCGGCGACGTCGGTCGCGACGAGCGCGTTGACGTAGCCCTTCTTGAAGTCGTCGAGGACCCGCGTACGGGCGCCCTGCGTCATGCCGCCGTGCAGGGCGTCGGCCTTGACGCCGGTGTCCTGCAGCTGCTCGGCGATGCGGTCGGCGCCCAGCTGGGTGCGGACGAAGATGATCGTGCGGCCCTTGCGGGCGGCGATCGCGGCGGTGACCGGGGCCTTGTCCTTCGGCTTCACGACGAGGACGTGGTGGGTCATGGTGGTGACGGCACCGGCGGACGGGTCGACCTCGTGCGTGACGGGGTCCACCAGGTAGCGCTTGACCAGGCTGTCGATCTCGTTCTCCAGGGTGGCGGAGAAGAGGAGGCGCTGGCCGCCGGTCGGGACCTGGTCGAGCAGCTCGGTGACCTCGGGCAGGAAGCCCAGGTCGGCCATCTGGTCGGCCTCGTCGAGGACGGCGATCTGGACGGCCTCGAGGGAGCAGGCGCCGCGGTTGATGATGTCGCGGAGACGGCCCGGGGTGGCGACGAGGATGTCGACGCCGCGCTCCAGGGCGTAGATCTGGTTGCCCATGGACGTACCGCCGCAGACGACCTTCATCTTGAGGCCGAGCACGTCGCCGTAGGGCTGGAGGGCGTCCGCGACCTGCATCGCGAGCTCACGGGTCGGGGTGAGGATGATGCCGCGGGGCTTCTTCTTGTCGGTGTGGCCGCCCGCCAGGGTGGCCAGGAGCGGCAGACCGAAGGAGAGGGTCTTGCCGGAGCCGGTGCGGCCGCGGCCGAGGATGTCCTTGCCGGCCAGGGCGTCCGGGATGGTCGCCGCCTGGATCGGGAAGGGGGTGGTCACGCCGTTCTGCGCGAGCTTGCGCACGACGCCCTCGGGCAGACCGAGGTCCGCGAAGGTGATCGTGGGCTCGGCGGGCTCCTCGGCGGAGTCGTCGTCCTCGGTCACGTCCTCGGCGAGGACGTCGGCCTCGGCCTCGATGAGGGCCTGGGCCTCGGCCTCGATCGCGACGGTCTCGGTGGCCTCGACGATCTCGTCGTTCTCGGGCATGACGGCGTGGTCAGAACTGAAAATGGACATGCGAAATGCGAAACCTTCCGGAGTCTCGGCACGCGCCCGTCAACTCCGTGTTTTCGCAAATCGACCGCCTCGATGCGGTCCAGCCACGGCTAGGGAGAGTACGCGCCACACGGCGCTCTTCTGTGTCGGCGCCGGGCAATGGGATCAAACGATCTACCACCATACGCACCCTCCCCCACCTATGGCAAATCGGACTCCGTCACACCGGTCCCACCTGCGGAGACGCCGCCGGTTCCGGGGTCGCGCCCTCCCCCTCCGCCGCGGCCCGCACGGCACCCATCTGGACGTCGGGACCGGACGCCGGCGGGTCGGTGGGGTCGGAGGTCGGCTCGGGCGTCGGCTCCGGGGTCGGGACCGGCGGCTCCGGCGTGGGCTCGACGGGCGGCTGCGTCGGCTCCGGAGTGGGCGTGCTCCCGCCGCCGCCCGGCCCGCCGGTCCCGCCGCCGACACCACCGGTCCCGCCGCCCGCGCTCCCGCCCCCGCCGCCGCCGCTCCCGCCACCGCCCGCACCGCCGCTCGGCTCCTCGCGACCGCCTCCGGTCGGCTGCGGCTTCGCCGTGCCGGCCGAAGGGCCGGTGCCGGGCAGGACCGCGCCCTCCGTGGGCTGCGCGCTGCCGGACGGCGAGCCGCTCGGCACCGGGGTCTCCTTGCCCGATCCGGTCACCTCGGGCCCGCCCCCGTCCGGGAGGCCGTTCCAGGAGCCGCCGCCCCCGTCCGGGAGGCCCCTGCCGCCGTCGGACTCGGCCGCCACGCCCCGCTTCCCCCCGGAGGCGCCGGGCCCCGGCTTCGCCCCGTCGTCGCTCACACTCATACAGCCGCTCAGTCCGGCACAGGCCGCGACGGTCAGCGCGGCGGCGACCCATCTCGCCGGGGTGGGCAAATGGCGCACGGGGGCACCTCCAGGACACAACAGGCAGGAACGGAACGCGTCGCACTGCCCAACTCCCCCGGCCCCGCAAGGGACACGGGCCCCCGCGCAAGGGAAACGGAGCCCGCCCTCTCACCCGGTCGGCGCACCCGGAGCGCACCCGCCGACCGCAACCGTCGGCCACGCCCCCGGCCGCGCTCCCGGCACCGGCCCCAACCGTCAGCCGTAGCCCAGCGCGTGGAGCCGTTCGTCGTCGATGCCGAAGTGGTGGGCGATCTCGTGCACCACCGTGATCTCGGTCTCCGCGACCACGTCCTCGCGCGACTCGCACATCCGCAGCGTCGGCCCCCGGTAGATCGTGATCCGGTCCGGGAGCACCCCGGCGTACCACTCGCCCCGCTCGGTCAGCGGCGTCCCCTCGTAGAGCCCGAGCAGCTCGGGATCGTCGGAGGGCGGCTCGTCCTCCACGAACACGGCGACGTTGTCCATCAGCCGCGTCAGCTCCGGCGGGATCCGGTCCAGGGCTTCGGCGACAAGCTCCTCGAACTCCTCGCGCGTCATCTCCAGCACGCACCCATTCTCCCCCGGGCGGAAACCGTTTTGGCGATAGCGGCCGGCATCCCATATGCTTCTCACGTCCCCGACGCGCTGATGAAGCGCCCAGGTGAGCCTCTAGCCCTCATCGTCTAGTGGCCCAGGACGCCGCCCTTTCAAGGCGGTAGCACGGGTTCGAATCCCGTTGGGGGCACGCTACAAACGTGTGCGAGACTTGTTTCGCACCGCACAAGGTCCTGTGGAGCAGTTGGTTAGCTCGCCACCCTGTCAAGGTGGAGGTCGCGGGTTCAAGTCCCGTCAGGATCGCTGAGACCGGAAACGGTCTCGTGGCTGGGTAGCTCAGTTGGTACGAGCGATCGCCTGAAAAGCGATAGGTCGCCGGTTCGACCCCGGCCCCAGCCACAGAAAGAAGGCCCCGTTCGAAAGAACGGGGCCTTCGTCGTGTTCTGAAGGGGTTCCGAAGAGTCCTCAGAAGCTCAGCGCACAGCTCTCCGGAGGACGACGGCGGTACGGGGAAGGGCCCGCGCCCCTCCCCCGCGCCCGTCACGCCTCCTCGCGCTCCCCCGTACGGCTCCCCCGCCGGCCCCGCACCGCGAACGCCGCCGCCACCACGGCCACGACCGCGACGAGCAGCGCCCAGTCCGGCACCGCCCGGCCGAGGGAGGCCACCCGCTCCTCCACGGCGAACGAGTCGTCGACCGACAGCAGTCCCGGCAGCGCGGTCGTCCCGTCGAAGACCAGGAACAGCGCGCCCAGGGCGACGAAGAAGAGGCCCGAGAGGACCGAGGTCGAGTGGAGCGTGAGCCGGCCGATCCGGAGGGGCCGCCCGCGCAGCCAGCGTCGCCGGCCCAGGTCGTACCGCTCCCAGAGCAGCGCCAGGACGAACAGCGGCACCGCCATCCCGAGCGCGTACACCGCGAGGAGCAGCCCCCCGTACGCCGGGCTGCCGCTCAGCGCCGCCACCGTCAGGACGCTGCCGAGGATCGGGCCCGCGCAGAAGCCCGCCAGGCCGTAGACCAGGCCCAGGGCGTAGACGGAGAGCGCCGAGGTGGGCCGGATGCGGCCGCTCGCCTCCGCGATCCGGCGGGAGGCGAAGCCCAGGCCGAGGACCTGGAGGACGCCGAGCCCGACGATCAGCCAGCCGCCGACCGTGACGAGCAGGTCCCGGTGGCCGTAGAAGAACCGGCCCGCGAAGGAGCCGGCCGCGCCGAGCGGGATGAGGGTGGTCGCCAGACCCGCGTAGAGGATGCCGGTCCTGGCGACCAGCTTCGCGCGCGTGTCGATGGAATACGCGAAGAAGGCCGGGAGCAGCAGGGCGCTGCACGGGCTGAGCAGGGCGAGCAGTCCGCCGAGGAAGGCGGCGAAGTAGCCGATGCCGGAGGTCACCGCCCGGCCCCGGACCCGTTCCCGGCCTTGGACTCGACACCGGCCCCGGACCCGTTCCCGGCCTTGGACTCGACACCGGCCCCGGACCCGTTCCCGGCCCCCGACTCGGCACCGGACCCGCCCTCGGCACCCGCCCCGGCCCCCGACGGCTTCACGGGCTTCTTCGCCGTCCTCGCCGCCGCCTCGATCGCCTCCGTGAAGGTCTCCAGGGGCTGCGCGCCCGCGATCGGGCGGCCGTTGACGAGGAAGGAGGGGGTGGAGGTGGCGCCGAGCGCGTACCCCTGGTCCTGGTCCTTCCGGACGGCCGTGCGGGCCGCCTGCCCCTCGGTGTCCTTCGCGAACCGGGCCGCGTCGGGGACGCCCGCCTCCTTCGCGAGGGCGGCGAGCCGGTCCTTCCCGTAGCCCTGCTCCTTGGCGCCCTCCGCGTAGGCGGCCCGGTGGAACTCCCAGAAGCAGCCCTGCTGCCCGGCCGCCCAGGAGGCGCGGGCGACGGCCTCGGACTCCTCGCCGAAGATCGGGAAGTTCCGCCACTCGATGCGCAGGGTCCCGTTCTCCACGTACTTCTCCACCAGGAGCGGCTCGGTGTCCCGGGCGAACTTCCCGCAGTAGCCGCACTTGAAGTCCGCGTACTCGATGAGCACCACGGGCGCGTCGGCCCGGCCCAGGGCGAGTCCGTCGGAGGCATCGCGGCGGGCGTACGCCTCCAGCTCGGGATAGACGCCGGCGGACGGGTCGGCGGAGACCTCCGCGGCGGCGGACGCGCCGGAGGCGCCGGGGGGCGAGGGCTTGGTGGCGGTGTACGAGACGACGCCGAGCAGCACGGCGGCGGCCGCCACTCCGGCGACGATCGCGACCGGCTTGGACCTGGAGGACGCGGAGGTGGACGTGGACATGCGGAAGCGCTCCTGAACGACGAGGGGAGAGAAGAGGACGGCGGAGGAGGGCCGGCCGTCTACACCCTCAGGACCGACAGCTCCACCGGCGACGGCGGTACGAGGTCGGGCGGCTCCCGTCCCGGCGCCGGCACCCGGCCGGCCGCGTCCACGGGCCGGTCCCCGCCCGGCGCCCGGTCGGCGGCGAGGGCGGGCAGCAGCTCCGCGAAGCCGTGCGCGCGCGGCGGTACGACGGGGCCGTCGGCCCCCGCGCCGGCGGGGCGGCCCCCCGGATCGCAGCCGGGCACGGCGGCCCCCGGGAGGGAGACCACGGAGGCGGCGGAAGCGGTGGCGGTCGTGGAAACGGCGGGCACGGAAACGGCGGTCGTGGAAACGGCGGGCACGGAGACGACGGTCGCGGCCCGCGCACCGGGAGCACCCCACACCAGAAGCCCCAGCACCAGCCCCAGGAGCGCGGCGAACGCCGCCGGCGCGCGGGTGGTGCGGAACATGCGAAACCTCTCCGGTCCGGTCGACGTGCCCGAAATAGTACGCACCCCGCGCGGACGCCCCGGGGCGCCGCTCGTAAATCGGTTCGCCGCTTCTCGTCCGCAGGTGCGATCCTGGATTCCGTATGTCTACTTCCTTCGCCGCCCTCCAGTCCGTCCTGGCCGGGGTCTCGCTGCGGGACTCCCACCGGCTCGGCCGCCGTCTCGAAGGCGCCCGCCGCATCCGCAAGCCCGAGGCCCGCGCGGCCGTCCTGGACGAGATCGCCGCAGAGGCGGCCAAGGCCAAGGAGCGCGTCGACGCGCGCGCCGCGCGCGTGCCCGCCGTCACGTACCCCGAACAGCTCCCCGTCTCGCAGAAGAAGGACGAGATCCTGGAGGCGATACGCGACCACCAGGTCGTGATCGTCGCCGGTGAGACGGGCTCCGGGAAGACCACCCAGATCCCGAAGATCTGCATGGAGCTGGGCCGGGGCGTCCGGGGCATGATCGGACACACCCAGCCCCGCCGGATCGCCGCCCGCACGGTCGCCGAGCGGGTCGCCGAGGAGCTGAGGACCCCCCTCGGCGAGGCCGTCGGCTGGAAGGTCCGCTTCACCGACCAGGTGAACCCCGACGCGACCTTCGTGAAGCTGATGACGGACGGCATCCTGCTCGCGGAGATCCAGACGGACCGCGAGCTGCGCGCGTACGACACGATCATCATCGACGAGGCCCACGAGCGGTCCCTCAACATCGACTTCCTGCTCGGCTACCTGGCCCAGCTGCTCCCGAAGCGCCCCGACCTCAAGGTCGTGATCACCTCCGCGACCATCGACCCGGAGCGCTTCTCCCGCCACTTCGGGGACGCCCCGATCGTCGAGGTCAGCGGCCGCACGTATCCCGTCGAGGTGCGCTACCGGCCGCTCCTCGAAGAGGACGGCGAGGAGTCCGACCGGGACCAGATCACCGCGATCTGCGACGCCGTCGACGAGCTCCAGGGCGAGGGCCCCGGCGACGTCCTGGTCTTCCTCTCCGGCGAGCGCGAGATCCGCGACACGGCGGACGCCCTGCTCAAGCGGAACCTGCGCAACACCGAGGTCCTCCCCCTCTACGCGCGCCTGTCGCACGCCGAGCAGCACCGCGTCTTCCAGGCCCACTCCGGCCGCCGGATCGTCCTCGCCACGAACGTCGCCGAGACGTCCCTGACCGTCCCCGGCATCAAGTACGTGATCGACCCGGGCACCGCCCGCATCTCGCGCTACTCGCACCGGACCAAGGTGCAGCGGCTGCCGATCGAGCCCGTCAGCCAGGCCAGCGCCAACCAGCGCAAGGGCCGCTGCGGCCGTACGTCCGACGGCATCTGCGTCCGGCTGTACTCGGAGGACGACTTCCTGTCCCGCCCCGAGTTCACGGACGCCGAGATCCTCCGTACCAACCTGGCCTCCGTCATCCTCCAGATGACCGCCGCCGGGCTCGGCGACATCGAGAAGTTCCCCTTCATCGACCCGCCGGACCACCGCAACATCCGGGACGGCGTGCAGCTCCTCCAGGAGCTCGGCGCGATCGACCCGGCCGAGAAGGACCCGAAGAAGCGGCTCACCCAGCAGGGCCGGAAGCTGTCCCAGCTGCCCGTGGACCCCCGGCTCGCCCGGATGGTCCTGGAGGCGGACCGGAACGGCTGCGTCCGCGAGGTCATGGTGATCGCGGCGGCGCTCTCCATCCAGGACCCGCGCGAGCGGCCGGCGGAGAAGCAGGCGCAGGCCGACCAGCAGCACGCCCGGTTCAAGGACGAGACGAGCGACTTCCTCGCGTACCTGAACCTGTGGCGGTACGTGCGCGAGCAGCAGAAGGAGCGGGGTTCCAGCTCCTTCCGCCGCATGTGCAAGCAGGAGTACCTGAACTTCCTGCGGATCCGCGAGTGGCAGGACATCTACGCCCAGCTGCGGACGGTCGCGAAGCAGATGGGCATCCACCTCAACGAGGAGGACGCGCCGGAGCAGTCCGTGCACGTCTCGCTCCTGGCCGGTCTGCTCTCGCACATCGGCCTCAAGGACGTGAAGGACGGGGCGAAGAACGACTACCTGGGCGCCCGCAGCGCCAAGTTCGCGATCTTCCCCGGCTCCGCGCTCTTCAAGAAGCCCCCGCGCTTCGTCATGTCCGCCGAGCTGGTGGAGACCTCGCGCCTCTGGGCCCGGGTGAACGCCCGGATCGAGCCCGAGTGGATCGAGCCGCTCGCCCAGCACCTGGTGAAGAAGACGTACAGCGAACCGCACTGGGAGAAGGACCAGGCGGCCGTGATGGCGTTCGAGAAGGTGACGCTGTACGGCGTCCCGATCGTCGCCGACCGGAAGGTGAACTACGGGCGGATCGACCCGGAGGTCTCCCGGGACCTGTTCATCCGGAACGCGCTGGTCGAGGGCGACTGGCGCACCCACCACAAGTTCTTCGCCGACAACCGCAAGCTGCTCACCGAGGTCGAGGAGCTGGAGCACCGGGCCCGCCGCCGGGACATCCTGGTCGACGACGAGACGCTCTTCGACTTCTACGACAAGCGGGTCCCCGAGCACGTCGTCTCCGGCGCCCACTTCGACTCCTGGTGGAAGCACAAGCGCCACGAGGAGCCGGAGTTCCTCGACTTCGAGCGCGAGATGCTCATCAACGAGAAGGCGGGGGCGGTCACCAAGGACGACTACCCGGACTCGTGGCGGCAGGGACCGCTCAAGTTCCGGGTGACGTACCAGTTCGAGCCGGGCGCGGACGCGGACGGCGTGACCGTCCACATACCGCTCCAGGTGCTCAACCAGGTGACGGACGAGGGCTTCGAGTGGCAGATCCCGGGCCTGCGGGCGGAGGTCGTCACGGAGCTGATCCGCTCCCTGCCGAAGCCGATCCGCCGGCACTACGTCCCGGCGCCCAACTTCGCGGGCCGCTTCCTGGACACGGTCGTCCCCGTGCAGGAGCCGCTGACGACGGCGCTGGCGCGCGAGCTCCAGCGGATGGTCGGAGTGCCGCTGACCGCCGAGGACTTCGACTGGGCGAAGGTGCCCGAGCACCTCAAGGTGACGTTCCGGATCGTCGACGAGCGGCGCCGCAAGCTGGCCGAGGCCAAGGACCTGGAGACGCTGCGGCTCACGCTGCGCCCCAAGGCCCGCCAGGCGCTCTCCAAGGCCGCCGCGGCGGCCACGGGCGGCCCGGACGGCTCCGGGCCCTCCCTGGAGCGCTCGGGGCTCAAGGACTGGACGATCGGCACGCTCACGAAGGTCTTCGAGACCCGTCGGGCCGGACAGCCGGTCAAGGCGTACCCGGCGCTCGTGGACGAGGGCGACGGCGTGGCCGTGCGGCTCTTCGACACGGAGGCCGAGCAGGCGCTCGCGATGTGGCGGGGCACCCGGAAGCTGATCATGCTGAACATCCCGGTGAACCCGGCGAAGTTCGCCTCGGACAAGCTGACCAACCAGCAGAAGCTGGCCCTCTCCTCGAACCCGCACGGCTCGATCCAGGCCCTCTTCGACGACTGCGCGACCGCCGCCGCCGACAAGCTGATCGCGGACCACGGCGGCCCGGCCTGGGACGAGGAGTCCTTCCGGAAGCTGTACGACAAGGTCCGCGCGGACCTGGTGGACACGACGGTGCGGACGGTGGGCCAGGTCCAGCAGATCCTGGCGGCCTGGCAGGCCTGCGAGCGGCGCCTGAAGGCCACGGGCAGCCCGGCGCTCCTCCCGAACCTCCAGGACGTGCGGGCGCAGCTGAACTGGCTGGTGCCGGCCGGCTTCGTCACCCGTACGGGTCTGAAGCGGCTCCCGGACCTGATGCGCTACCTGGTGGCGGTGGACCGGCGGCTCCAGCAGATGCCCACCGGGGTCCAGCGGGACACCACCCGGATGGAGAAGGTCCAGGAGATGCAGGACGAGTACGCCTGGCTCCTGGAACAGCTCCCGAAGGGGCGGCCGGTGCCGGCCGAGGTCACCGACATCCGCTGGATGATCGAGGAGCTGCGGGTGAGCTACTTCGCGCACGCCCTGGGGACGGCGCACCCGGTCTCGGACAAGCGGATCGTGAAGGCGATCGACGCGATGGCCCCGTAGCCGGACCCGCGCGGACCGGCCGGAGACCCGCCGCCGGACCCGCGCGGACCGGTCTCGGACCCGCCGCCGGACCCGCGCGAACCGGTAGTCGGGTCCTCGCCGCCGGTGAGTTCGACCGCACCCGCTGACCTGCTGTACAGTCTCTCTCGCAGCCGCTTGAAAGAGCGCTGAGAGCAAGGTCCTGTGGAGCAGTTGGTTAGCTCGCCACCCTGTCAAGGTGGAGGTCGCGGGTTCAAGTCCCGTCAGGATCGCCCCGAAAACGAAGGCCCGCATCGTGAGATGCGGGCCTTCGTTGCGTTCCCGTGTCTTGACGGGGGCCCATGCCCGCCGGTACTCCGGACTTCAGGGAATCGGGGGCCCCGACTGGAGGTGGTCGCGCATGGCCGCGGCGTCCGCAGCACGGCACGACACACGAGCACTGCTGCGCGCCCATCTGGCGGCCGCGTCGCGGTACGGGCACCTCACGCGCCACTGCGTGGTCTGCCACCGCCTCCTGAGGCTCGCCATGGAGATGCCGGAGGTCCCGGAGGCGGCGCAGGATCCGGAGGTCCCGGAGGCCGGGGAGCGGCCGTCGCCGGCGGAGGACGAAGGTCCCGCCGACCCGTGACCAACGGAGCCCCGGAGGCCCGCCGGGAAGTGGCAGCCTTGACCTTGGCAAGAGGTCGTCCGTGTGACGGGTGTCACTGAAAGAGTTTCAGAAACCCCTTCACTTACACCCTCCCTACACCGGTCCGATTTAATCGGTGCAATTGCACCACTGACCACCGGACGGCGCCGGACACAAAAAGATCGCGCTGGACCCGGCGGAGTCCAGCGCGATCGTCTGACGAAGACCTGTTGGGGCAGGTGTCCGCCGGCAGAGCTAGGGGTGGGCAGCCGGATTGGGGGATCCGGAAGGGCCCGGTGTTACGGGGTACTGCGGGGTGTCACGCGACCTCAGGCCTCGCTGCGCTGCTGCGGAATGCCCGCCAGCAGCGCGCGGACCTCGGCCTCGCGGTACCGGCGGTGCCCACCCAGGGTGCGGATGGACGTGAGCTTGCCCGCCTTGGCCCAACGGGTCACCGTCTTCGGGTCCACACGGAACATCGTGGCGACCTCGGCAGGGGTCAGCAGCGGCTCGGCATCAGGGGTGCGAGCGGTCATGAGCGGCCTCCTCGGGAGAACCGAACCAATCTCGGTTCTTTCCTCTA
Organism: Streptomyces sp. NRRL F-6492; assembly: GCF_001280125.1. Lineage (GTDB taxonomy): Bacteria > Actinomycetota > Actinomycetes > Streptomycetales > Streptomycetaceae > Streptomyces. The sequence goes on along the minus strand of NZ_LGEG01000256.1, from coordinate 25,601 downwards.
AATTCTGCACCTTGACCCGCGTTGCCCGAAATGGCAGAAGCGGGCCGAGTCGGTTATAGGACGAACGGCTTGTCCTCGGCACTACAACTACACCATCCGTCCAGCCACGTCGGCCAAACCGATGGAATTGCCCTCGCAGGTGTTCATCAGCGGCGGAAGTCGATGGACCATGCCATAACGGACAGTCACGCGTCTGTGACGATCAGTCACAGGGCGATCAGGAGTCCTCAGACCCCCCATAGAGTGCAATGCTGAGCGTTCCGCCCAAAGTTGGACGGAAGGAACCCTCCCCGGACTCCTTGTCCTATTTTGGCACGAGGATGGGTGATCGGCGCAAGGGTGCGTTAAGTGCTGTCCGTCACGCTTGAGCCAAAGGCCCGGATCGGGACCAACGTCCCCACCGGGCGGGAGCCGAAGGACCCGTGGACCGGCGACCCCCGGACCGGGGGAACCGGAGGAAGGGGACGCGGAGGAATCCCGGAGCCGTCGGCTCCGGAGGCCTCGAAGATCATTTACACCGGTCGGACATGTCTTGTCGATACCGACCTGACGAAGATGCCCGACTGATGTCAGTTCGCACACGGAGGCTTCCGGCCACGGTTACCGATTACCGACGGCCGGACCCCCTCCCGGGGCGCGTCAGTTCGCGAACCGCAGGTCCCTGATCGCCCGCCAGCGCTCGGCCAGGCGCCCGTACGCCTCGCCCGCCGCGTCGCCGTCCCCCGCCCGCAGCGCGGCGAGCCCCTCCGCCAGCTGGGCCGCCGACCGCTCCTCCGCCAGCCACTCCTCCGGCACCACGTGCACGAGTCCGCCGAAGTCCAGCTCCACCAGGGCGCGCGGGTGGAACTCCTCCAGCCAGCGCCCCACCTCGACCAGACCCTCCGTCATGGGACCGTCGTCGATCGACTCCCGCAGGGCCCGCAGCGCCCGCGCGAGCCGGCGCCGCGCCTGGGCCATCGTCGTCCGGTACCGCAGCACCGGCGCCCGGCCCGCGTCGGCCCCGTCCCCCGGGACGCCCGGCTCGTACTGCCGGTCCTCGTCGCCGAAGAGGGCGAACCAGCGCACCGGCACCTGCCAGACCGCCGTACGGATCCACGGCCGCGCGTCCGGGTTCCGCGCCAGCCAGCGCTCGTGGTCCGCCGCCACCTGGCCGCGCACCACCGGCGGCAGCATCGCGTCGAGCACCGGCCCCGGGTACCCCTCGGCCACCAGCTCCTCCAGGGCCAGCCACGCGCGCAGCCGGGTCCGCCACGGACAGACCACCACCACCCCGTCCAGGTGCGCCACGAAGGCCTCGCCGCTCTCGTGGACCGGCACCGGGACCGGGGGCGTCGGCAGCAGGTCCGCGAGCGACCGGCGCAGCTCCTCCTGCGCCCCCGGGGTGCGGGGCCGCCGCGCGTACCGGGCCCAGTGGGACCGCTCCGGCTCGGGGAACGCGGCCAGCGGCTCGTACACCCGCAGATAGGACGCGTAGGGGACGAGGACCGAGGAGGCGACCGACATGTCGCGAATCCTTCCACGGAGGTACTCCCCGAGGGGGTGATCCTGCGCACTGCGGCTGATCTACGCCCAGGTAGCGCTTACCCTCTTGCCGAACCGGTCCCTCCCCCACCCGCAGGGAGGGCCGAAACCGCCGCTTCGTACTTGGGAGTCACCACCGTGACCGATGTGACCGGCGTTCCTGTCGATCCCGCAGACGTGCTGCACACCCTCTTCCGCTCGGAACAGGGTGGCCACGAGCAAGTCGTGCTCTGCCAGGACCGCGCCACCGGCCTCAAGGCCGTCATCGCCCTCCACGACACCGCCCTGGGCCCGGCCCTCGGCGGCACCCGCTTCTACCCGTACGCCACCGAGGCCGAGGCGATCGCCGACGCCCTCAACCTGGCGCGCGGCATGTCGTACAAGAACGCCCTGGCCGGCCTCGACCACGGTGGCGGCAAGGCCGTCATCATCGGCGACCCGGAGCAGATCAAGACGGAGGAGCTCCTCCTCGCCTACGGCCGCTTCGTCGCCTCCCTCGGCGGCCGGTACGTCACGGCCTGCGACGTCGGCACCTACGTCGCCGACATGGACGTCGTCGCCCGCGAGAACGAGTGGACCACCGGCCGCTCCCCCGAGAACGGCGGCGCCGGCGACTCCTCCGTGCTCACCGCCTTCGGCGTCTTCCAGGGCATGCGCGCCTCCGCGCAGACCCTGTGGGGCGACCCCACGCTGCGCGGCCGCAAGGTCGGCGTCGCGGGCGTCGGCAAGGTCGGCCACTACCTCGTCGAGCACCTCCTGGAGGACGGCGCCGAGGTGTACGTGACCGACGTGCGCGAGGAGTCGGTGCGCCGGATCACCGACCGGCACCCGCAGGTGAAGGTGGTCGCCGACACCGACGCGCTGATCCGCGTCGAGGGCCTGGACGTCTACGCGCCCTGCGCGCTCGGCGGCGCCCTGAACGACGACACCGTCCCGGTCCTCACCGCGAAGATCGTCTGCGGCGCGGCCAACAACCAGCTCGCCCACCTCGGCGTCGAGAAGGACCTGGAGGAGCGCGGCATCCTCTACGCGCCCGACTACGTGGTCAACGCCGGTGGCGTGATCCAGGTCGCGGACGAGCTGCACGGCTTCGACTTCGACCGGTGCAAGGCGAAGGCGACGAGGATCTTCGACACCACGCTCGCGATCTTCGCACGTGCGAAGGAGGACGGGATCCCGCCGGCCGCGGCGGCCGACCGGATCGCCGAGCAGCGGATGGCGGAGGCGCGGCGCGCCTGACCCGCGCCGGGGGACGGCCCGCCGCGAAGGGGACGCAGGGGAGACTTCCCTCACCCTCATCGGCGGGTCGTACCCCCAGAAGAGGTTAAAATCGCGACTGACCAGCGAGGAAAGGGCACCTCGAAGGTTCTGTACCGGGGTATGTGATGCGCACGGCGTACCGTAGACCCACGGAAACAGGTACCGTTGAAGCCCTACGGGCCGGTCTCTCCGTCGAGAGTCCGTTCCGAATCATGAACGCGTGTCAAGACTCTGGGGCCATCGAGCCCCGTCACCGAGGGGGTCGAGCCATGGGGCGCGGCCGGGCAAAGGCCAAGCAGACCAAGGTCGCCCGCCAGCTGAAGTACAGCAGCGGCGGGACAGACCTGACGCGTCTGGCCAATGAGCTGGGCGCTTCGACTTCGAGCCAGCCGCCGAATGGCGAGCCGTTCGAGGACGACGACGAGGAAGACGACCCGTACGCCCAGTACGCGGATCTCTACAACACGGACGACGAGGACGAGGACGACCAGTCCGGCCCCTCTTCGTCCCCGCGTCGCGCTTGACCTTCTGAACCACCGAAACCCGGTCCGGTACACCCGGCCGGGTTTCTGTGCTGTCCGCGTACGCGTACGGAAACGGCGGCGCAGACGGCGATCGGGGGCGCCCCTGAGGACGCCCCCGATCCGTAGCTCCCGCGGTCAGTGCGCGTAGTCCCCGACCAGCTCGGCTCCGGTGGCACGGTCGCCGCGCTCGGTGATCTCGCCCGCGACCCAGGACTCGACCCCGCGGTCCGCCAGGGTGGCCAGGGCCGCGTCCACGGAATCGGCCGGTACGACGGCCATCATGCCGACGCCCATGTTCAGCGTCTTCTCCAGCTCCAGGCGCTCCACCTGACCGGCCCTGCCGACCAGGTCGAAGATCGCGCCCGGGGCCCAGGTCGACCGGTCGACGGTGGCGTGCAGGCCGTCCGGGATCACCCGGGCCAGGTTGGCCGCGAGGCCGCCGCCCGTGATGTGGCTGAAGGCGTGGACGTCCGTGGTCCGGGTGAGGGCCAGGCAGTCGAGCGAGTAGATCTTCGTGGGCTCCAGGAGCTCCTCGCCCAGGGTCCGGCCGAGCTCCTCGACCCGCTGGCCGAGGGTCATGCCGACGCGGTCGAAGACCACGTGCCGCACGAGCGAGTAGCCGTTGGAGTGAAGGCCGGAGGAGGCCATGGCGATGACCGCGTCACCCGTACGGATGCGGTCCGCGCCGAGCAGCCGGTCGTACTCCACGACGCCCGTGCCGGCGCCGGCGACGTCGAAGTCGTCCGGGCCGAGGAGGCCCGGGTGCTCCGCGGTCTCGCCGCCGACCAGGGCGCAGCCGGCCAGGACGCAGCCCTCGGCGATGCCCTTGACGATGGCCGCGACCCGCTCCGGGTGGACCTTGCCCACGCAGATGTAGTCGGTCATGAAGAGCGGCTCGGCGCCGCAGACGACGATGTCGTCCATGACCATCGCGACCAGGTCGTGGCCGATCGTGTCGTACACGCCCAGCTGGCGGGCGATGTCGACCTTCGTGCCGACGCCGTCGGTCGCGGAGGCGAGCAGCGGACGCTCGTAGCGCTTGAGGGCCGAGGCGTCGAAGAGGCCGGCGAAGCCGCCGAGGCCGCCCAGGACCTCGGGGCGCTTCGTCTTCCTCACCCACTCCTTCATCAGCTCGACGGCGCGGTCGCCCGCCTCGATGTCGACGCCCGCGGACGCGTAGCTGGCGCCGCCTTCGGCACTGAGGGACTCAGACATGCTGGGAACTTTCGTGTCGTACTGCGGTTGCAGCGGGGTCTTACGGGCTGTTGACGGGGGCTGACGCGCCGCTACGGACGGCGGAGCGCGTCGGAGGCCGCGGTGGCGGCCGGGCCGGCGGCCAGCTCGGTCTCCAGGAGCTGCTTGCCGAGCAGCTCGGGGTCCGGCAGCTCCATCGGGTACTCGCCGTCGAAGCAGGCACGGCAGAGGTTCGGCTTCTGGATCGTGGTCGCCTCGATCATCCCCTCCAGGGAGATGTACGAGAGCGAGTCCGCGCCCAGCGACTTGCCGATCTCCTCGACCGACATCCCGTTGGCGATCAGCTCCGCGCGGGTCGCGAAGTCGATGCCGAAGAAGCAGGGCCACTTGACCGGCGGGGAGGAGATCCGGATGTGGACCTCGGCCGCACCGGCCTCGCGGAGCATCCGGACCAGGGCCCGCTGGGTGTTGCCGCGGACGATCGAGTCGTCGACGACCACGAGCTTCTTCCCCTTGATGACTTCCTTGAGGGGGTTCAGCTTCAGCCGGATGCCCAGCTGGCGGATGGTCTGGGAGGGCTGGATGAAGGTGCGCCCGACATAGGCGTTCTTCACCAGGCCGGCACCGAAGGGGATGCCCGAGGCCTCGGCGTAGCCGATGGCGGCCGGGGTGCCGGACTCCGGTGTCGCTATCACCAGGTCGGCCTCGACGGGCGCCTCCTTCGCGAGGCGGCGGCCCATCTCCACGCGGGAGAGGTACACGTTCCGGCCGGCGATGTCGGTGTCCGGGCGGGCCAGGTACACGTACTCGAAGACACAGCCCTTGGGCTTCGCTTCCGCGAATCGAGAGGTGCGGATGCCGTTCTCGTCGATCGCGATCATCTCGCCCGGCTCGACCTCGCGGACGTAGCTGGCGCCGCAGATGTCGAGGGCTGCGGACTCGGAGGCGACCACCCAGCCGCGCTCCAGGCGGCCGAGGACCAGCGGGCGGATGCCCTGCGGGTCACGGGCCGCGTAGAGCGTGTGCTCGTCCATGAAGACGAGGGAGAAGGCACCCCGGACCTCGGGGAGGATCTTCGCGGCGGCCTGCTCGATGGTGAGCGGCTCGCCGTCCTCGTCCACCTGGCCCGCGAGGAGCGCGGTCACCAGGTCGGTGTCGTTGGTGGCGGCGACCCGGGTCGCGCGCCCTTCCTTCTTGGGCAGGTCCGCGACCATCTCGGCGAGTCGCGCCGTGTTCACCAGGTTTCCGTTGTGGCCGAGCGCGATCGAGCCGCGGGCGGTCGCCCGGAACGTCGGCTGCGCGTTCTCCCACACGGAGGCCCCGGTGGTCGAGTAGCGGGCGTGACCGACCGCGATATGACCTTGGAGGGAGCCGAGAGAGGTCTCGTCGAAGACCTGGGACACGAGGCCCATGTCCTTGAAGACGAGGATCTGGGAGCCGTTGCTGACCGCGATTCCCGCGGATTCCTGGCCCCGATGCTGGAGGGCGTAGAGCCCGAAGTACGTGAGCTTTGCGACCTCTTCACCCGGAGCCCAGACCCCGAAGACGCCACAAGCGTCCTGGGGGCCCTTCTCACCGGGAAGCAGGTCGTGATTGAGTCGACCGTCACCACGTGGCACGTTTCCGAGTGTAGACGGGCTCGACCACTGGTCCGAATTGAGGAAATGCGGGACCGGCCGCGCTCGTGCGATCGCACGAAATGATCATCTCGCGCTTGGAGGGGGCTACAAACCAGGCGGGGGAAGGGATTCCGGCTCCGGAACCGTGGCGAGCGGGCGCTCGTATCGGCCCCGGAGCCGTCCCGCGATGTGACGGAGTTCGCAATCAGGGAGCGGTGGACGGAGGTTCGGACGTCCGGCGCTACGCGCGTCCGGCCGGTTCGGCGGTGGCGGTGAGGCCCTCGCCGGAGGAATCGGTGAGCGTCAGGGTCCGGTGGTCGACCCGGTAGGTGAGCGGCCCGTCGAGGAGTTCGTACAGCCTTGTCTCCAGCTTCATCTGCGGGCCCGTGCACATCATCCGGGTGGTGGCCGCCGGGCCCTCGACGGTGAGGGTCGTGGCATCGGTCCTGGCGGTCGCGGAGAAGTTGTTGCAGCCCAGGTTGCCGGTGACCTTGCCGTCCTCGCCCAGGACGATCCGCGCCTTGCCCTCGCTGCCGGCGGGCAGGGAGGACGCCGTCTTCCCGGAGAGCAGGCCGTCGACCTTCCACGCGGTGCCGCGCAGCGGGGCGGGCCGCTCGGCGGTGAGCGCGAGGACGTTCCGCCCGTCGGACGAGGTCAGGGTGAGGGTGTCGTTCTCCAGCGTGCCCTTGAGCTCTCCGGAGAAGGCCTTGACCAGATCCTTCTCGAAGCGCATCCGGTCGGCGGAACAGGCGATCTCGGTCATCGGGCCCGGGGAGACGGTGAGGGTGTCGCCCCGGACGTCGGCGGTGGCGTTGAAGGTGTTGCAACCGCCCCGGCCGGTGACCCGGCCGTCCTTCCCGAACGCGACGCGGGCGTCGTCGGGGGCGTCGGACGCGCTCCCGTCGACGGTGACCTTGTCGACGGTCCAGTGCGTGCCGGTGAGCGGGAGGTCCGGGGAGACGGTGCCCGCCCCGGACCCGGATCCCTGCCCTCCCTCCGTGCCGCAGGCGGTGAGCAGCAGGGCGGGGAGGAGCGGAACCAGGACGACGAGTGCTCGTGGCTTCGACATGGAGATGGGACGGACGACCGGACGAGTCGGTTCCACGGGCCCCGCCGACCTGTGCGGATCCGCTGCGGTCAGCCCATCAGGGGCAGCAGGTCCGCCAGGTCGGCGCGTTCGCCGCTCGCGCTCACCAGGGCCGCGTCCAGCTCCGTCGCCCACTCCACGCGCCCGGTCGCGAGCCGGATCCAGGTCAGGGGGTCCGTCTCGACCACGTTGGGCGGGGTGCCCCGGGTGTGCCGGGGGCCCTCCACGCACTGGACGACGGCGTACGGCGGGACCCGCACCTCGACCGCCCCACCGGGGGCCCGCACCGCGAGGACGTCGGCGAGGAGACGGGTGCAGGCGGCGAGGGCCCGCCGGTCGTACGGGATGCCCGCGCCGGTCGCCTCGTTCAGGTCGTCGGTGTGGACGACGAGTTCGACGGTCCGGGTGACGAGGAAGTCCCCGAGGGTCATGGCGCCGAAGCTCAGCGGCAGGAGCCGCTCGTCGGCCGCGCCCGCCACCGCCTCCTCGTAGTCGTCCTCCACCCGCGCGTAGAGCCCGTGCAGGTCGGAGGCGTCGATCCCGCGCGTGTGCGCGTCGATTCGCTCGGCGTCCCGTGCGGTCCTGGACGGCCAGTCGAGCAGGGCCAGTTCCCGTGCGGCCGGCGCGGGCTCGGCGAGCAGCAGGGGCACGGAGTCGACCATCCACGCGAGGTGCGCCGCCAGGTCCCGTACGGTCCACTCCCCCAGCCGGGTCGGCGCGTCGAGCTGCACGGGCGTGAACGCCTCGACGGCTTCCCGTACGTGCCGGAACTGGGCGTGAACGGCGGCCCGGGTCTTGGCGGGATCGTAGCTACGGGTGCGCTTCTTGGCCGGTGGCATGGGGCGAGGGTAGTCGGCGGCGGGGACGGACACGGGTGGGCGCGGGTGGTGGCGGGCAGGGTCTGTGGCGGGCACGGTCTGTGGCGGGCACGGCGCGTGGTGGACATGGGTGGTCGTGGTCGGTGGCGGGCGTGATCTGTGGCGGGCGTGATCTGTGACGGGTGCGGTCGGTGCCGGGCGCGGGCGGTGGTGGTGCCGGGCGCGGTCCGTGGCGGAGGTCAGGCCGGGTGGGTGGCGTTCCCCGTCACCTCGAACGTCTCCTTGTTCTTCGGCACGCCGACGCCGCGCCAGGTGAAGGGCACGCCCCTGGCTATGTCCAGGTCGGGGCCGTTCATCAGATGGAAGTGCAGGTGCGGTTCGGTGGAGTTGCCGGAGTTCCCGCACCGGGCGACCTGCTGCCCGGCCGTCACCCGGTCCCCCGCCCGGACGGTGAGCGAACCCCGGCGGAGGTGGGCGTACACCGCGTAGGTGCCGTCCCCGAGGTCGAGGACCAGGTGGTTCCCGACGATCCACCGGGCCCCCGCGAGGACGCGGACGGTGGCCTCGAAGACCAGCAGATAGAGCACGGCGAGCAGCGAGTTGCGGCTGAGGTGGTCGCGCAGGCCGTCCTCGGCGTGCACCACGGCCGCGTCGGCGACCGCGAACAGCGGGGCGCCGAAGGCCGGGAACTCCTCGCTCCGGCGGACCACCGGCCACAGCCACGCGAAGGAGGGCCGGGGCCGCTCCTCGTCCTCCGCCACGATGTCGATGGCGTACGTCTGGCCGTACTGGTGGGTGCCGTGGCTGGGCGTCCGGTCGGCCGGGCTGTTGAGCGCCGACCAGCGGCCGGTGACCGGCGGGTCCACCTCGACCGGGGGCCGCACCTCCGCCCGGACCTCCTTGCCGGTGTGCAGGGCGAGCATGACCCCGACCGCCAGGGCTGCGATCAGCGGCAGCCAGCTCAGGGCGTACGAGTAGGGCAGTCCGACGGTGAACGAGACGATCAACTGGACGAAGAACAGCAGCCAGAGCATGCGGTGGAGCATCACCGCGGACTTGCGCGTGAACATGAGCGTTCCCCCTGAACGATCGTGGTCGACGGCTGTGATCGAGAGCCGTGGTCGAGGACTGTGGTCGAAGGACTAGGGGTGGGCCGCCGTGAGGGCCACCAGGAGCGGGACGACCCGGGCCGCCGGAACCTCGTAGCGACCGCGCCCGGCCATGTGGAGCCAGCCCGCGCCGGTCAGTTGGCGCAGGTGGTGGTAGACCTGGCCGGTCGTGCCCGTCTCCGGGAGCTCGGCCAGCTCGGCGGCGGTGCGGCGGCCGCCGAGTATCTCCCGCAGCAGCCGGAGCCGTACGGGATGCCCCAGCGCGGCGAAGGAGTCCGCGGTCTCGGCCCAGTCCTCGTCGAGCAGCCGCTCGGTGAGCGCGCCGAACTGCCACTCGTACCGCTCCTCGGTGGGCAGCCGCACCGACCCCGTGAACAGCACCCCGCCGTCGGCGGCCCGCGGGCCCGCCCCGGCCAGCTCGGCCTTGAACCCCTCCAGGGCCCAGAGGCCCCCTCCGGCGGGCTCGGGACGCTCGGCGACGGGGGGCTCCACGCCCTCCAGTGCCGCGATGCGCCGCTCCAGCTCGGTGAACCGCTCCTCCATCTCCATGCGTACAGATTACGTAATTACGTAACTCCGCGCAAGAGGGAATCCGAGACGGCAACGATGAAGCCCCCGTCCGGACCCGAAGGTCCGGACGGGGGCTCCCCCTGTGCTTCGCGTCAGGCCAGCAGGCCCGGGATCGTCGCCTCGTGGGCCGTGCGCAGCTCCTCCAGGGAGAGGGCGAACTGGCCCTGCACGTCGACCGCGTCCCCGTCGACGACACCGATCCGGGTCGTCGGCAGGCCCCGCGCACCGCACATGTCGGTGAAGCGGAGCTCCTCGCTGCGCGGGACGGCGACGACCGCGCGGCCCGCCGACTCGCTGAAGAGGAAGGTGAAGGCGTCCAGGCCCTCGGGGACGACCAGGCGCGCACCCTTGCCGCCGCGCAGGCAGGACTCGACGACCGCCTGCACGAGACCGCCGTCGGAGAGGTCGTGCGCCGCGTCGATCATGCCGTCGCGGGAGGCCGAGATCAGGATCTCGCCGAGCAGCTTCTCCCGGTCGAGGTCCACGGCCGGCGGCAGACCGCCGAGGTGCCGGTGGATCACCTCGGACCAGGCCGAACCGCCGAACTCCTCCTTGGTGTCGCCGAGCAGGTAGAGGAGCTGGCCCTCTTCCGCGAAGGCGATCGGGGTGCGGCGGTTGACGTCGTCGATCACGCCGAGGACGGCCACGACGGGCGTCGGGTGGATCGCCACGTCACCGGTCTGGTTGTAGAGCGAGACGTTGCCGCCGGTCACCGGGGTGCCGAGCTGGAGGCAGCCGTCCGCGAGACCACGGGTGGCCTCGGCGAACTGCCACATCACGTCCGGGTCCTCGGGCGAGCCGAAGTTCAGGCAGTTGGAGATCGCCAGCGGCTTGGCGCCGGAGGCGGCGACGTTGCGGTACGACTCCGCGAGCGCGAGCTGCGCGCCCGCGTACGGGTCGAGCTTCGCGTACCGGCCGTTGCCGTCGGTCGCCATGGCCACGCCGAGGTTGGTCTCCTCGTCGATGCGGACCATGCCCGCGTCCTCGGGCTGCGCCAGGACGGTGTTGCCCTGCACGAACCGGTCGTACTGATCCGTGATCCAGGACTTCGAGGCCTGGTTCGGGGAGGAGACGAGCTTGAGGACCTGGTCCTTCAGCTCCTCGCCGTTCGCGGGCCGGGGCAGCTTGCCGGCGTCGTCGGCCTGGAGCGCGTCCTGCCACTCCGGACGGGCGTACGGGCGCTGGTAGACCGGGCCCTCGTGGGCGACCGTGCGCGGCGGCACGTCCACGATCTGCTCGCCGTGCCAGAAGATCTCCAGGCTCTCGCCCTCGGTCACCTCACCGATGACGGTGGCGATGACGTCCCACTTCTCGCAGATCTCCAGGAAGCGGTCGACCTTGCCGGGCTCGACGATCGCGCACATGCGCTCCTGCGACTCGCTCATGAGGATCTCCTCGGGCGAGAGCGTCGCGTCGCGCAGGTGCACGCGCTCGAGGTCGACCCGCATGCCGCCGGAGCCGGCGGAGGCCAGCTCGGAGGTGGCGCAGGAGAGCCCGGCGCCGCCGAGGTCCTGGATGCCCGCGACCAGCTTCTCCGCGAAGATCTCCAGGGTGCACTCGATGAGGAGCTTCTCCTGGAACGGGTCGCCGACCTGGACGGCGGGGCGCTTGGTCGGCTTCGTGTCGTCGAAGGTCTCGGACGCGAGGACCGAGACGCCGCCGATGCCGTCGCCGCCCGTGCGGGCGCCGTACAGGATCACCTTGTTGCCGGTGCCGGAGGCCTTGGCGAGGTGGATGTCCTCGTGCTTCATCACGCCGATGCAGCCGGCGTTGACCAGCGGGTTGCCCTGGTAGCAGGAGTCGAAGACGACCTCGCCGCCGATGTTGGGCAGACCGAGGCAGTTGCCGTAGCCGCCGATGCCGGCGACGACGCCGGGCAGCACGCGCTTGGTGTCGGGGTGGTCGGCCGCGCCGAAGCGCAGCGGGTCGACGACCGCGACCGGACGGGCGCCCATGGCGAGGATGTCGCGGACGATGCCGCCGACGCCGGTGGCCGCGCCCTGGTAGGGCTCGATGTACGAGGGGTGGTTGTGCGACTCGACCTTGAAGGTGACCGCGTACCCCTGGCCGACGTCGACGACGCCCGCGTTCTCACCGATGCCGACGAGCATGGCGTCGTTGGCGGGGATCTTCTCGCCGAACTGCTTCAGGTGGACCTTGCTGCTCTTGTACGAGCAGTGCTCCGACCACATGACGGAGTACATGGCGAGCTCGGCGCCGGTGGGACGGCGGCCGAGGATCTCGCGGATGCGCGCGTACTCGTCCTCCTTGAGGCCGAGCTCCTTCCAGGGCTGCTCGCTGTCCGGGGTCTCGCTCGCGTGCTTGACGGTGTCGAGGCTCATCAGGCGTTGACCAGCTTCTTGAGGATCGAGGTGAAGAAACCGAGGCCGTCGGTCTTGCCGGTGCCGACCAGCGGCTCGACGGCGTGCTCGGGGTGCGGCATGAGGCCGACCACGTTGCCGGCGGCGTTGGTGACGCCCGCGATGTCGCGCAGCGAACCGTTGGGGTTCACGTCCAGGTAGCGGAAGGCCACCCGCCCCTCGGCCTCCAGCTCGTCGAGCACGCGCTCGTCGGCGACGTACCGGCCGTCCATGTTCTTGAGCGGGACCTCGATCTCCTGGCCCCCGGTGTAGTCCGAGGTCCAGGCGGTCTCCGCGTTCTCCACCCGCAGCTTCTGGTCGCGGCAGATGAAGTGGAGGTGGTTGTTGCGCAGCATCGCGCCCGGCAGCAGATGGGCCTCGGTGAGGATCTGGAAGCCGTTGCAGATGCCGAGGACGGGCATGCCCGCCTTCGCCTGCTCGATGATCGTCTCCATCACCGGCGAGAAGCGGGAGATGGCTCCGGCCCGCAGGTAGTCGCCGTAGGAGAAGCCGCCGGCCAGGACCACGGCGTCGACCTGCTTGAGGTCCTTGTCGCGGTGCCAGAGCGGGACGGGCTCGGCGCCCGCCAGGCGGGCGGCACGCAGCGCGTCCTGGTCGTCGAGCGTTCCGGGGAACGTGACGACGCCGATGCGTGCGGTCACGACGAGGCCCCGGCGGTCTCGGTGGACTCCACCTTCACGACGAAGTCCTCGATGACGGTGTTGGCGAGGAAGGTTTCGGCCATCTCATGGATGCGGGCGAGGGCGGCGTCGTCGACCGGTCCCTCCACCTCCAGCTCGAAGCGCTTCCCCTGACGGACGTCGGCGATTCCGGCGAATCCCAGGCGGGGCAGTGCACGCTGCACCGCCTGCCCCTGGGGGTCGAGGATCTCCGGCTTGAGCATGACGTCGACTACGACGCGTGCCACTGGCACTCCCGGTGGTGTGTTGCGTGGGCGGTTCCTTCAGCGTACCTGCCTCCAAATTCTACGCGGGTAGAGATCTGAAGGATCCTACAAAAGAGGGGTTCAGGAGAGCCTCTTGGGCCACACTCCGGCCAACCCCCTCCACGGCAAAATTCACGTGAAATATTGCGCACCACATTGCGCCGGGACACGCTGAAACAAATGGCAGGGCTTCACAATGCGACACCTGCCGCTGTAGAAAGGTTTCCAGAAGAAAGCAGCATTGTCCCGGCACAGCCGAACGGTCGGAATCGTCGCACGTCAGGGGCGCCACAAGCGCCACCTACGGCCTCGGCGGCCAAAGGAAAGGACCGATATCCGTGGCTCAGCGTGTGGTGGTCACCCTCTCCGATGACATCGAGGGCGGAGAAGCAGCTGAAACGGTGGTGTTCGGCCTCGACGGGAAGATGTACGAGATCGACCTGAATGCTGCCAATGCAAAGAAACTCCGCAAGGCCCTCGCGCCCTACCTCGCGGCCGGCCGCAAGATCCCCGCGCGGATCGGCGCCGGTGCGGGTGCGGGCGACGGCCGGGGCCGGACGGCCGCGGCGTACACGCACACCGACCTCGCCCCCGACCCGGCGGCGGTCCGCGCCTGGGCCCAGTCCAACAAGATGGACGTGCCCGCCCGGGGCCGGATCCCGAAGCGGGTGTACGAGGCCTTCCGCGAGGCGAGCTGAGCCGAGGCGGGCGCCGGGCACCGGGCACCGGGCACCGGGCACCGGGCACCGGGCACCGGGCACCGGGCACCGGGCACCGGGCACCGGGCACCGGGCACCGGGGAGGGTTCCGCGCCTCTGCCCTCCCCTGGTGCCGCGCCTCGCCCGAGCACCGCACCCGCCCGGCCGCGTCCACCCGCTCGCTCGCCCGCTCGGCCGCACCTGCCCGGCCAGGGACGCCCGGCCAGGGACGCCCGGCCGGGTCCACCCGTCGTCGCAGGCCGAGCCGATTTGCATTGCCCCCCGGGTGATCGGCTAGAGTCTGGATCACGCCGAGGGGCGAGGCCGGAAGGCCCCACTCCAAGCAGCGTGCGGGTGTAGTTCAGTAGCAGAACAGCCCCCTTCCAGGGGGAAGGCGCAGTGTGCAATTCCTGTCACCCGCTCTGCATCGTAGGACCGGCCACTCTTGTGGATCAGGTACAGTGGTGCACGCACCGCCCGGTGAAAGCCGGTCGGGAGCAATGCGGACGTGGCTCAGTTGGTAGAGCATCACCTTGCCAAGGTGAGGGTCGCGAGTTCGAATCTCGTCGTCCGCTCAGAGTGCGAAGGCCCCGGTTCTCAGGAACCGGGGCCTTCGTCGTGTTTCCCTCCTACCGTGCCGCTCTCCCATGACATTTGTCAGCTGGGGTCATGACAGCGCGCACTGCCGGAGAGCAACGGCCGCCGGGAGTCTGGACACATGACACCTGCGATCGAGGCGACCGACCTGCGCCGTACGTACGCCGAGGGATCCGGCCGGGGGACCGGCGGCGGCTTCGAGGCCGTGCGCGGGATCTCCTTCGCCGTCCCCCGGGGCGAGATCTTCGCCCTCCTCGGCACCAACGGCGCCGGCAAGACCTCCACCGTCGAACTCCTGGAGGGCCTCGCCGTCCCCAGTGCCGGCACCGCCCGCGTCCTCGGCCACGACCCGTACCGCGAGCGGTCCGCCGTCCGCCCCCGGATCGGCATCATGCTCCAGGAGGGCGGCTTCCCCTCCGACCTCACCGTGGCCGAGACCATACGGATGTGGGCGGGGTGCACCAGCGGAGCCCGTCCCGTCGGGGAGGCGCTCGCCGCCACCGGTCTCGCCGGGCGCGAGCGCGTCCGGATCAAGCAGCTCTCCGGCGGCGAGCGGCGGCGGCTCGACCTGGCGCTCGCGCTGCTCGGCCGCCCCGAGGTGCTCTTCCTCGACGAACCCACCACCGGCCTGGACGCCGAGGGCCGCCGCGACACCTGGGACCTCGTCCGGCAGCTGCGGGACGGCGGCACCACCGTGCTCCTCACCACGCACTATCTGGAGGAGGTCGAAGCCCTCGCCGACCGCCTCGCGATCATGCACCGGGGCGAGATCGTGCTCTCCGGCACGCCGGCCGAGGTCACCGCCGCCCGCCCCGCCCGGATCCGCTTCACCCTCCCCGAAGGGGTTCTGGCCGCCCACCTCCCACTGCGCCTGCGGGCCGCCGAGACCGGCGGCCGCGTGGAGATCCGCACCCACGACCTCCAGGAGGACCTCTCCGTGCTCCTCACCTGGGCCGGGGACGACGGCATACGGCTCGACGGGCTCGACGCCCGCTCCGCCTCCCTCGAAGAGGCGTTCCTCGACATCGCCTCGCGCGAAGGGGCGTCCCGGGGCGACCTGCCGCAGAACGGCCTGATGCAGGACGGCTTGCCGCAGGACGCCCCTTCCCACGACACCGCAGCCCGCACCGACCGGCAGGAGGCCGACGCCCGATGAGCACCGCCACGACCACGCCCCCGGTCTCCGGGCCCGCCTCCACCGTCCGCCGTCGGCTCACCGCTCTCGGCCGGGCCGAGCTGACCCTCCTCCTGCGCAACCGGAACAACCTCTTCATCGCGCTGCTCATGCCGCTGATGATGGTCTTCCTGCTGCGCTCCTCGCTCACCCAGCTCGACGCCGAGACCCTGCCGATGGGCGCCGGGGCGGCCACCCTCATCGGCGGCACCGGCATGGTCCTGCTCCTCGTCGCCTACATGAGCCTCGTCTCCGCGCTCGTCGCCCGCCGCGAGGAGCTGGTCCTCAAGCGGCTGCGGACCGGCGAGGCGAGCGACGCGGAGATACTCACCGGCTGCGCCCTGCCCGCCACCGCCATCACGCTCGCGCAGTGCGCCGTGCTCACGGCCGGCGGGGTCGCCGTCCTCGACGTGTCCGCCCCCGCCCGCCCCGACCTGCTGCTGCTCGGCGTCGCCGCCGCGATCGTCCTGCTCGCCGGGCTCGCCGCGCTCACCACCGTGATCACCCGCTCCGTCGAGAGCGCCGGCCTCACGACCCTGCCGCTCTTCCTCGTCTCCTGCTTCGGCTCGGGCCTCTTCGTGCCGCGCGACGCCCTGCCCCCGCTCGCCGCGGATCTTTGCGGACTGCTGCCACTCAGCGGCGTGATGGAGTTCGTCCGGGCCGGCTGGCTCGGCACCGCGCAAGCGGAGAGCCTGCTGGGCGCCGGGCTCAATACAGTGGCCTGGGGCGTCGTGACGGGGTGGGCGGTCCACCGGTGGTTCCGCTGGGAACCACGACGCTAGATCTCGGAAGGGGGGCGGCCCGATGTCCAGGCTGACGGGATGGTGGTCCCGGCGCAGCAGCGCCGGAAAGGTCGAGTTGTACACGCGGTGGACCTTCCACCTCTTCGTGCCGATCGAGCTGTTCGTGCTCGGCGGCATCCCCTTCAACCACGACGGGCGGAGTCAACTGCCCACGGAGATCGCGGTCGGACTGCTCGGATGGATCGGCGTCCACGCCGTGCTCTGCGCGTTCCTCGCCTCCCGTGCCCTGGACCACGCGACCGGGAAGCGGGAGCGGCCGGTCCGGCTCGCCGTCACGGTGGCCGGCACCACGCTCGGCGCCGACCTCGTCCTGAACCTCCTGTGGGCGGCCCGGACACTGCCCGAGCCGGGAGTGAACGTGACCGTCCTCGCGGGGACCTCCGTCTTCACGCTCTGCGCGCTCGTCCTCTGTCTCGGCCCGGTGCGGCACATGGTGTACGCGGTGCTCGGCACCGCGTTCGCCACCGGCGCCCCGATGGCGGCGGCCGGCAACGGGCTGGACGTGGCGGCCGGTTCCGCGGTCGGCGTCCTCATCGGCGGCGTCTTCGTCTCCGCGACCAGCGGCTTCTCCTCCTGGCTGCTCCGGATCGTGAAGGAGCTGGAGAACTCCCGGGACCTCAAGGCACGGCTGGCCGTCGCCGAGGAGCGGCTCCGCTTCGGACGGGACCTGCACGACGTCATGGGGCGGAACCTGTCGGTGATCGCGCTCAAGAGCGAACTCGCGGTGCAGCTGTCCCGGCGCGGGCGTCCGGAGGCCGTGGACCAGATGGTCGAGGTGCAGCGGATAGCGCAGGAGTCGCAGCGGGAGGTGCGCGAGGTCGTGCGCGGCTACCGCGAGGCCGACCTGCGGGTCGAGCTGGAGGGCGCGCGCGGAGTGCTCGGGGCCGCCGGGATCGCCTGCGCCGTGGACGCCCCGGTGCTCGACCTGCCCCCCGAGGTGCAGTCGGCCCTGGGCTGGGTGGTCCGGGAGACCACGACGAACGTCCTGCGCCACGGGGACGCGCGCCGGTGCGCGATCGTGCTCCGGGCCGAGCCGGGGGCGGTGCTGCTCACCGTCGAGAACGACGGAGCGGAAGAGGGAAACGGCACGGGCGGAGGCTCCGAGGGGACGGGGGCGGCCGACGCCCCGGGCAGGGTGGGGCGCGGCGGGCGCGGGGCCGGGTCCGGACTCGCCGGGCTGCGGGAGCGGCTCGGCGCGGTGGACGGCACCCTGGACGCGGGCCCGTCGGCGCCGCAGTCCTTCCGCGTGACCGCCCGCGTCCCGCTGCCCCGCGCGGGAAGGGGCGGGGCAGCGCGAAAGCCCGCGGCCCCGGCCCACCCCGTACACGAGAAGCCAGGGAAGTTCGGGAAGCCCGGAGGTCACGGGAATTCCGAAGGGGACGAGAAGCACGAGATACACGAAACGCAAGAAGCACACGAGACGCACGAGACGCACGAGAAGGAGGAGACGGTCGCGTGACCGTACGCGTACTGCTCGCCGACGACGAGCACCTGATCCGGGGCGCGCTCGCCGCCCTGCTCGCCCTGGAGGACGACCTGGTGGTGGTCGCCGAGGCCGCGACCGGACCCGAGGCGCTGGCCATGGCCCGCGCCCACCGCCCCGACGTCGCCGTGCTCGATCTGCAGATGCCGGGCATGGACGGTGTGACGGTCGCCACTGCCCTGCGGGACGAACTCCCCGACTGCCGCGCCATGATCGTGACGAGTCACGGTCGCCCCGGACACCTGAAGCGGGCCCTCGCGGCGGGCGTCCGCGGCTTCGCCCCGAAGACCGTCAGCGCCCAGCGGCTCGCCGAGCTCATCCGTACCGTGCACGCCGGAAACCGTTATGTGGACCCGGAGTTGGCGGCCGACGCCATAGCGTCCGGGGACTCTCCGCTGACCGCGAGGGAGGCCGAGGTGCTCGAACTCGCCGCCGACGGAGCCCCCGTCGCGGAGATCGCGCGGCGCGCCTCGCTCTCCCCCGGGACCGTCCGGAACTACCTCTCCTCGGCCGCCGCGAAGGTCGGTGCGGAGAACCGTCACGCGGCGGTGCGCCTCGCGCGGGCGAAAGGTTGGGTATAGTGGGCTCTGCGTTACGGCGCATGCGGACGTGGCTCAGTTGGTAGAGCATCACCTTGCCAAGGTGAGGGTCGCGAGTTCGAATCTCGTCGTCCGCTCCACGAAGAAGCCCCCGGTCGATCCGACCGGGGGCTTTCTCGTTGCCGTGCTAGCTCCAGGTGTTGCCGGTGAGGAGCTCGTACGCCTCGATGTACTTGGCGCGGGTCGCGTCCACGACCTCCTGCGGGAGCGCCGGCGGGGGCTGCTCGCTCTTGCGGTCCCAGCCGGAGGCCGGGGAGGTCAGCCAGTCGCGCACGAACTGCTTGTCGTACGAGGGCTGGGCACGGCCCGGCTGCCACTGGTCGGCCGGCCAGAAGCGCGAGGAGTCCGGGGTGAGGACCTCGTCGGCGAGGACGAGCCGGTCGCCGTCCGGGGTGCTCTCGAAGCCGAACTCGAACTTGGTGTCGGCCAGGATGATCCCGCGCTCGCGGGCAATGTCCCGGGCCCGGGAGTACACGGCGAGGGTCGTCTGGCGCAGCAGCGCGGCCGTCTCGGCGCCGACCTGGCGGGCGACCTCCTCGTACGACACGTTCTCGTCGTGGTCGCCCACGGCAGCCTTGGTGGCCGGGGTGAAGATCGGGGCGGGCAGCTCGGAGCCGTCGCTCAGGCCCTCGGGGAGCGCGAGGCCGCAGACCGTGCGGGACTCGTCGTACTCGACGAGGCCGGAGCCGGTGAGGTAGCCGCGGGCGACGCACTCGACCGGGACCATGTTCAGCGACTTGCAGACCAGGGTGCGGCCCGCCCAGTCGGCGGGGGCGCCGGCCGGCAGCTCGGTGGAGAGGACGTGGTGCGGGACGAGGTCGGAGAGCCGGTCGAACCACCACAGGGAGAGCCGGGTGAGGACCCGGCCCTTGTCGGGGATCTCGGTGGGCAGGACCCAGTCGTACGCGGACAGGCGGTCGCTCGCCACCATCACGAGGTCACCGGCCTCGTTCCGGTACAGGTCGCGCACCTTGCCCGTGTGGAGATGGGTGAGGCCCGGGACCTGGACGGGCTCGGGCTTTTCTACGAATCCGGACACGGTTCCTCCGCGTAGGTTGATCCAGGAGCGCTTCGATTCTCTCGCACCTGCGTGGATCACCGGCGGGCGGCCTCTCCGTACGGCGCCGGCCGTCTTCCGCTTGCGGAGTCGGTCCCCTCGCGTGCGCGGTCAGTCCCTCTTGCAGATGCGGTCGAGGAGGTTCGCCGTGGCGCGCTGGATCCGGGAGTCCACGTGGCCCGGCCGGTCGAGGGCGGGCGACCAGGCGAAGGTGCCGGAGGCGAAGACCCAGGCGCCGGACGGGGCCCGGTAGAGCGAGGTCTCCTGGTGGCGCAGCACCCCGTCGCCGTCCCGGTAGGGCGAGTGGGCGAGCAGGATGCGGCTCTCGTGCTCGGGGAGCGCGGTGCGCGGGAAGTACCGGTCGGCCTCGCCCGCGACCAGGCCCGGGATCTCGTCGCCGTCCCCGGCGCCGGTGGCCTCCCAGAGCCAGTGCTCGGCGTTCCGCACGACCAGCGGGTGCGGTTCGGGCACCCGGCCCGCGTACTGGATGCCGAGGAGCTGCTGCTCGGGCCGGTCGACCTCGCGCCAGAGCGCGGGCCGGCCGGGGCCCCGGCGCTTGCGGCAGGTGAGGAGGCGGTCGGGCACGCCGGAGGGCGAGGGGCCCAGCTCCACCTGCCAGTACATGGTGTTGGCGGAGAGGAAGACGAGCGAGGTGCCCAGGTCGCGGGCGCGCTCGGCGGCCCGGCGCATCGGCGCCGACCAGTACTCGTCGTGGCCGGGGAAGACCAGGCCCCGGTAGCGGCCCGGGTCGACGCGGCCCGCGTGCAGGTCCCTGGTCTCGGCGTACGCCAGGTCGTAGCCGTAGCGCTCGGCCCAGCGGATGAAGTCGTAGGCGTGCCCGACGTGCAGCGGCAGTCCCGCGCCCGCGTAGGGGCGGTCGAAGGAGACGGTGACGGCCGCGTCCTCCTCGCCGAGCAGCCGGCCGTCCTCGTCCCAGGCGTGGTAGAGGCTGGCGCCGGTGCGCCCGTCCTCCGGATAGAGGTTGTACGCCTGCCAGGTCACGTCCGGGAGGACGAGGAGCAGGTCCGCCGGGTGGTCGTCGCGGACCGTGAAGGGGATGTGGGAGCGGTGGCCGTCGGCGGTGGTGAGGACGGCGACGTACGCGCCGATCGCCCAGTAGCCGGGGACCTGGAGCCGCCAGGACTGCCACCAGTGGTGGCAGGAGACCGTGCGGTCGGCGGTGAGCGGGGCGGGCTGGACGATCCCGGAGAGGCGCGGGCTGGTGGTGATCTTCGCGGCGCCGTGACCGCCGTAGTGGCCGATCCGGTAGATGTCGACCGAGAACTGCTGCGGCGGGTCCACGGTGACGTGGAAGTCGATCGACTCGCCCGGCGCGACGGCGCCGCCGGACGCGAAGCCCTTGATCTGGCGCCGGACGTCGTCGGCCGTGCGGGGGCCGCCGCTGCCGCCCCGGGCCAGGACCTCGTCCGCGTACCAGGGCACCATCTGGCCGGTGTCGTCGAAGTAGTTGTCCGAGCCGCGCAGCCAGGGCAGCGGGCCCTGGCCGAAGGGATCGGAGACGGCGTGCGCGAGCGCACCCGACTCCCACCGCCTGATCTGGTCCGCCCCCATGCTGCGCCCCTCCCTCGACTCCCCCGGTCGGCCGGTCAGTGCCTGTGAATTCGTGCTTCTGTCAGTGATGGCCTCCAGCACATCACATAACGCACGCACTCCGTCACCGTTCGTCGTGAATTGACGAGAGTGGAAGCCGGAGTTCCGCATGTGCCGCCGGTCTATGCCCGGGGATCATGGCGGATCCGTGCCCGGATCCTCGCCGCAGGCGCCCCGGTCGGTGCGTCAGACGAGGCGTACGGGCTTCTCGGGGCGTACGCCGGTGCGCGCGAGCCAGTCCCACAGGGGCTCGGGGTCGCCGTCCTCGACGAGGGAGAGGACCCGGGGGCCGAGGTCCGTCGCCCGCTCGCCGTCGAGGAGCAGGGCGGGGCCGTCGAGCCAGTCGAGCCCGGGGGCCGCCTCGGCGGTGTCCACGGCCGCGCAGCAGACCATCGCGGTGACGTGGTCGGCGAGCAGGTCGCGGCCGCTGCGGGGCGGCTGGAGCGGGAAGAGCGGCAGGGGGCCGTCGGGGCCGCTGACGCCCTCGTACGCGGTGGCCGGATCCGCCGTCTGGTCGGCCGCCGTCCGGCCGCCCCGGGCGCTCTCGGCGGCGACCCGGGCCTCCCGCGCGGCCTCCTCACGGGCGAGCAGGGCGCTGAGGGCACCGGCGAGCACGTCGGCGGCGGGGTTGACCGGGGGCTCGTCGTCGAGATCGTCGAGCCCGTACGGGTCGGAGAGGTCGCCGGGGGCTCCTGAGTCGGCGGGGCCGCTCGGGTCGTCGTGACCGTCCGGGTCGGAGGGGCCGGCCGTGTCAGGGAGGCCGTCCGGGTCGGAGGGGCCGGCCGTGTCAGGGAGGTCGTCCGGGTCGGGCAGGTCTCCGGAGCCTCCCGCGTCGGAGGGGCCGTCGAGCGGCCGGGCAGCCGTGCCCGGAGCCGGGGGGCCGTCCGGGTCCTCAAGGGGCCTCGGCCCGGAAGGGTCTTCCCGTACCCCCGAAGGGTCTTCCCGTACGGCTCCGGGGGCCGGCGCCGTCGTCAGGCGGTCGATCACGCGGGCCAGGGTCGGGCCGTCGGCCGGGGGCGGGGCGCCGGGAGCGGCGGCGGCCGCGTCGATGCCGTCGAGGACCTGGTGGAGACGGGCCGCGTCCGTACGCCACTTCCGGTCCACGACCTCTTCCGGGTACTGGCTCCACTCCACCGGCGACCAGTCGGGGCCGGGCGCGGCCGGGCCGCCGTGGAAGAGGCGGGCGGCGAGCAGCGAGGCGGCCTCGTCGACCGCACCCGGCTCCTCCAGGAGGTCGCAGGCCGGCCGCTCGCCGAGCCGGGAGGAGAAGCCGTCCGCGAGCCGGTCGCGGCGGGACAGCTCGGTCAGGGCGGAGACCACGCCCGCGTCGAGCTTGGCGGGCCAGCGGCCCATGCGCCAGGCGGGCAGCGCGACCCGGGTCAGGAGGCGGTCCCAGCCCGCGTAGGCCAGGCCGACCTGCTCCTGCGCCACGATCCGTACGCCGTAGTCGACCTCCTGGGCGCGCTCCGAGCCCGCGGCGGCGACCCCGCGCTCCATCTCGGCGGCGTGCCCGCGACAGGCGCGCAGCAGGACGCGGGCGACCTGCCCGACGCCGTGGGCGCCGAGGCGGCGGACCGGGTCGAGGCCGGGGTCCCGGGGCACGGCGATCGCGGCGTCCAGGCCGCGGACGAAGCGGCGGGCGGCGGCTATGTCGGGGTGGGCGGCCGGTCCCGTGCCGGCGACGACGGGGGCGAGGACCGCCCGCAGTTCGCCGACGCGCATCCACCAGAGGAAGGGCGAGCCTATGACCAGGACGGGAGCGGCACCGGTCCCGCCACCCGCACGACGCGTCCGCTGGGCCCGGTGGGTGCGGTGGGCCCGGTGGGTGCGGTCCTCCAGCCAGCTGTCGCAGTCCGGCGTCAGGGCTATCGCGGCCGGCGCCGGGACGCCGAGCCGGTCGGCCAGGTCCCGCACGAGCCGGTACAGGTCGGGGGCGGCGGTCTCGGCCAGCTCCACCGTCGGCGTGGCGGCCGGGCGGGCCCGGGCGACGACGAGGGCGACGACGACGGCGACCAGGAGGACGACGACCGCGAGGACGGTCACGGCCCAGCGGGCCGTGCCCCATCCCGTACCCGAGAAGTGGCCGGTGACCTCGCCCGCGTACAGCACGACGGCGACCGCGGCAGGGAGCACCGCGAGGCCCAGTGCCCTGCCGCGGACGCGGAGGACGGCGAGGGCCCGGGAGCGCGCGGCGCGCGCACCCCACTCCTCGCCGACGGCGGAACCGGTGCCGGACGCGCCGCTCATCATCCCCTCCTGCCCTGGTCGGGACTGCCTGTGGCGGTGTTGGTCACTCCCCCACTGTGGCACCCGCCACTGACATCGCAATGCCGGTGGGCCAAGTGCCGGAACGCCTGCGCCGCACCCTAGTTGGGGTGGTGGCGGGCGTCATCCGGATGGCTCATCCGTCACTCGATGGAATGGCTTTGGGCAAAGGTGATGGCGCTCGCGCGGCCGTGCGGTCCACCGCACGGCCGCGCGAATCGGTCACAGGGAATATCAGGCCCCGGCGGCCTTCCGCGCGATGTCCGTGCGGTGCTGGGAACCGTCAAGCCGGATGCGGCCGACCGCCGCGTAGGCGCGCTCGCGGGCCCGCGCCAGGTCCGTTCCGGTGGCGGTGACCGAGAGGACGCGGCCGCCCGCGCTCACCACGGCGTCGCCGTCCCGCTTCGTACCGGCGTGCAGCACGTACGCGTGCGGGGCGTCCAGCTCCGCGATCTCCTCCAGGCCCGTGATCCGGTCGCCGGTGCGCGGGGTGTCCGGGTAGTTGTGGGAGGCGACGACCACGGTGACGGCGGCGTCGTCCCGCCAGCGGAGCGGGGCCTGGTCGGCGAGGGTGCCGTTGGCGGCGTTCAGCAGGACGCCGGCGAGCGGGGTCGCGAGCCGGGCCAGGACGACCTGGGTCTCGGGGTCGCCGAAGCGGGCGTTGAACTCGATGACCCGGACGCCGCGGCTCGTGATCGCCAGACCGGCGTACAGCAGGCCGGAGAAGGGGGTGCCGCGGCGGCGCAGCTCGTCGACGGTCGGCTGGAGGACGGTCTCCAGGACCTCGTCCACCAGCTTCGGGTCGGCCCAGGGCAGCGGGGAGTAGGCGCCCATGCCGCCGGTGTTCGGGCCCTCGTCGCCGTCGAGCGCGCGCTTGAAGTCCTGCGCGGGCTGGAGCGGCAGGACCGTGGTGCCGTCGGTGATCGCGAAGAGGGAGACCTCGGGGCCGTCCAGGTACTCCTCGATGACCACGCGGTCGCACGCGAGCGCGTGCGCCCTGGCCTTCTCGACGTCGTCGGTGACGACGACGCCCTTGCCGGCGGCCAGACCGTCGTCCTTCACCACGTACGGGGCGCCGAAGGCGTCGAGCGCCTCGTCGATCTCCTCGGGGGCGGTGCAGACGTAGCTGCGGGCGGTGGGCACGCCGGCGCCGGCCATGACGTCCTTGGCGAAGGCCTTGGAGCCCTCCAGCTCCGCCGCCTCCCGCGAGGGGCCGAAGACGGGGATGCCGGCCGCGCGGACGGCGTCGGCGACGCCGGCGACGAGCGGGGCCTCCGGGCCGACGACGACCAGGCCGGCGTCCAGCTCGGTGGCGAGGCGCGCGACGGCGTCGCCGTCCAGCTGGTCGACGGCGTGCAGCTCCGCGACCTCCGCGATTCCGGCGTTGCCGGGCGCGCAGTGCAGAGCGGTGACGTCGGGATCGAGGGAGAGAGAGCGGCACAGGGCGTGTTCGCGGGCGCCGCCGCCGATGACGAGGACCTTCACGCCAGCCAGGGTAGCCCGCGGGACGGGATGCCCCTCGTACGGGCCACCGAGCGAGACGGCCCTACTCGTTCGTGTATTCCTCCACAACCGTGGCGCCGAGCTCGCGCACGATCAGGTCGTGGCCGGAGAGGGCCGAGTCGACGAGGTCGGGGTCGTCCTCCTCGGGAACGTCGTCCTCCGGCGCCACGGGCCGCGGCGCGGGCGGGGTGTACGCGGGCGCGGACGGCGCCTTCGCGGGCGCGGGCTGCGCCGGGGCGGGAACGGGCGCCGCCTGTACGGACGGGGGCGGCGGGGCCTGCTGGAAGGAGGGCGCCGGGGCGGGGGCCGGGGCCACCGGACGCCCGCCGAAGTTGGCGGCGGCGGGCGGCGGCGCGGCACCGCCCGAGGGATCGATGATCGCCTCGATCTTCCAGTTGACGTTGAACTGCTCGGCGAGGGCCTGCTTCAGGACCTCCTCGCTGCCGCTGCTCGCGAAGTTGTCCCGGGCGCCGGCGTTGAGGAAGCCGAGCTGGAGGGTGGTGCCGTCGAACCCGGCGACCTGCGCGTTCTGGCTGAGCAGGATCCAGGTGAACCGGCGGCGGTTCTTGACGGCGTCCAGGATCTGCGGCCACAGGTTCCGCACCTGGGCGGTGTCGCCGCCGGAGGGGGCGGACGCGGGCGCGGGTGCGGGCGTGGGGGCCTGCGGAGCTTGTACGGGAGCGGGGGCGGGCGTAGACGCACCGGGCCAGGCGCCGGAACCACCGCCGCCGGGCACGGCCGCCCCGGGCCAGGCGCCGGGCCGGGAGCCGGCGGGCGCGGGGGACTGCGGCTGGGTCTGAGGC
>NZ_LGEG01000255.1 GCF_001280125.1 Streptomyces sp. NRRL F-6492 | reverse complement strand
CCCCGCCCCCGCCCCCCCCCGACTCCTGGACACCTCATGAAACTGAACCGGATACCGACCGCCGTGCTGGCCGGCGGACTGACCCTGCTCGGCCTGACCGCCCCGACCGCCCAGGCCGCCCCGGCCGCGCCCTCCCCCATGACGATCGTGTCGTGGAACATCTGCGGCGAGGCCGGCGGGTCGCGGGGCTCCGACGCCTTCTGCCCCTCCAGGGCCACGCTGCCCGAGAACGAGGTGAAGGTCCGGGAGATCGTCGCCCTGATCAAGGAGCAGAAGGCCGACGCGATCGTCATGCAGGAGGTGTGCGGCGCCCCGGCCGGCGTGCCCGCCGTCGTCGACGGGATCGCCCAGGTGGAGGGCTACCACCAGCGGCGCCTGAAGGAACTGCTCGGCCCGGAGGGCTGGAGCTTCGACTTCGCGCCGGTCACCCGCGACGTCGACGCCTCCGAGGGCGGCCGGCTCTACGGCAGCGCCTGCCGGGGCGAGTTGAAGGGCGGTCGGCTCGGCAACCTGATCGCCGTCAAGGGCGGGATCGCCGCCCGCGCCTCCCAGGACGCGCTGCCCGGGGTGACGCCCGACCCGGACCACCGGATCCTCCCGGTCCAGTGCGTCTCGGTGACCGGCCGGTCGACCGCCGTCTGCAACACGCACGTCATCCCCGGGTCCACGGACCCCCGGATCGGACAGCAGATCGCGAACGTCAAGGACTTCGTGGAGTCGTTCGCCGCACGGCAGGGCGTCGCCCGGGCCGCCGTGGGCGGCGACTTCAACCGCGAGGCGGAGAACTCCCTCATGGCGCCGCTGACCGGCGCCTTCGAGAACTGCGTCCACGGCGTCACCCACCACGGCTGGAACGGCACCGGCCACACCTGGCACGAGTTCGACCACCTCTTCGTCACCCGGCCGGCCACGGGCCGCGCCATCTCCTCCTGCGACATCGACGTCTCCCGCATGGACACCACGGAGAACCGGGAGGGCGTCGCCCCGAACGGCTTCTCGGACCACGCCCCGGTCGTCGTGCGCCTCGGCGACCAGCCCGCCCCGGCCCGCGTCCCCGGCGACCTGTTCGGCTCCGACGGCAATCCGGACCTGGTCACCGTCGGCACCAACGGCAAGCTGTACGTCCACCCGGGCGACGGCGCGGGCGGGCTCGGCGCCTCTCGCGAGATCGGCAACGGCGGCTGGGCCGGCGCGTCGGTGTCCCATCGGGGCGACTGGACCGGGGACGGCCGGGAGGACCTCGTCGCCCGTGTCGGCGAGCAGCTGCGGGTGTACTCGGGCGGCCTCGACGGCATCCCGAAGTCGCCCGTGACCGTGGGGACCGTCGCCGCCGACGCGCAGGTGGCCGGCGTCGGGGACGTGACGGGCGACGGCCGCCCCGACCTGGTCGTCGTGGCCGAGAACAAGCTGTGGCTGTACGAGAACGACACGGCAGCGGCCGGGAAGGCCGCCGTGAAGCCCCGCAAGGAGATCGGCAACGGCGGCTGGGCGCCGATGACGGTCACCGGGCCCGGCGACGTCACCGGCGACGGCCGCCCCGACCTCCTCGTGCGCGACACCCGCGACGGCGTCCTGCACCTCTACCGCGGACAGGCCGGCGGCACGTTCGGCGCCCGCACCGAGTACGGCCGCGGCTACACGACCGCCAACCGTCCCCTGATCGCGGGCGCGGGGGACGCCGACCGCGACGGCGGGGCCGACATGTGGGCCACCACCGGCGACGGCGCCCTGCGGTTCTACGCCGGGGGGACGACGGGCTCCAACCCCACGGACGGCCCGAGCAGCCAGGTCTCCGACAGCGGCTGGAACACCGTCACGGCCCTCGGCTGAACCCTCCGCTCCTCATCTCTTCGACAACGGTTCCGGGTATCCCGGAACCGTTGTCCGCACGGGTGTATACGCTCGTCTCCGCACCCCGATCCGTCCGAGCAGGAGCAGCAGGATGTACGGCCCCACGCAGGTCCCGCAGGTTCCGCGGCCGCCGAGGAGTTCCCTCTCCGGTGGCCGGATCGCGCTGCTCGTCCTCTTCTGCCTGCTCGCGCTGCTGAGCTGCGGCTTCCTGTCCTGGGCGCCGCTGCTCCGGCTCGCGTGCGTCACCCGCAGGGTGCGCGACTGGGTGGTGTGCGGCGTGCTGTTCGCGGGGTCGGCCGCCCTGTTCGCGTACGCGGCGGCCACCGGCGACAAGGAGGCCGGCACCGCGGAGTCGTTCGCCGCGGTCGGGGTGATGGTGACCCTGGTGGCGGGCTCGATCACGTACTACCTGTTCGGGGAGATCCGCCACGCGGAGGGCCCGCGCACCGTGCACGCGTACGGCCCGGCGGGGTACGACGCGTACGGGAGCGACGGCGTCGCCGCGACCGTCCCGCGCGCGGACGTGCGGCCGAACCCGTACACCGCCCCCGTCGCGCACCCGCCCGTCGTCCCGGGCCCCGCCACCCCCGTGCCCCAGCCGCCCGGCCCCCGCATCGACCAGGTCCGCGCCGAGCTCGACGAGCTGAGCCACCTGCTGCGCAAGGAGACCGGGGAGCCCCGGGAAGGCGACGGCGTCCGGTGAACGGGCGGGTCGTCGGCGGGCGTTACGAGCTCGCCACCGTCGTCGGCCAGGGCGGCATGGGGCAGGTCTGGACGGCGTACGACGGACGCCTCGACCGGCGGGTCGCGGTGAAGCTGCTGCGCCCGGCCGGCATGAACGGCCAGGCCTCCTCCGCCGACGAGCTGCGCCGCCGCTTCGTGCGGGAGTGCCGGGTCACCGCGCGCGTGACCCACCCCGGCCTGGTGACCGTGCACGACGCGGGCAGCGAGGGCGAGGACCTGTACCTCGTCATGCAGTACGTGGAGGGCGCGGACCTCGCCGACCACCTCGCCGAGCACTCCCCGTATCCGTGGGAGTGGGCGGTGTCCGTGGCCGCGCAGCTGTGCGCGGTGCTCGCCGCCGTGCACGCGGTGCCGATCGTGCACCGCGACCTCAAGCCCCGGAACGTGATGATCCGCCCGGACGGGACGCTGACCGTCCTCGACCTCGGCGTGGCCTCCGTCCTGGACACCGACACCACCCGGCTCACCCACACCGGCTCGCCCATCGGCAGCCCGGCGTACATGGCGCCGGAGCAGGCCATGGGCGGCGCCGTCGGCCCGGCCACCGACCTGTACGCGCTCGGCGTGCTGCTCCACGAACTCCTCAGCGGGGACGTGCCGTTCTCCGGCTCGACCGCGCTCGGCGTGCTGCACCGCCACCTGTACGACCCGCCCGTCCCGCTCCGGCGGCTGCGCCCCGAGGTCCCCGAGCCGCTGGAGGCGCTGGTGCTTCGCCTCCTCGCCAAGGACCCCCGGGACCGCCCGGCCGGCGCGCACGAGGTGTACGAGCACCTGCTGCCGCTGCTGCCCGCGCGCGGCGCCCCGGCGGGCCCGATGGACCCGACCCGGCCGTTCCTGCGCCCGCACGCGCCCTGGCCGGACCGCGCGCAGACGCCCGCGGGCCCGACCCCTCCCGTCCCGACGCCCCCCGTCCCGATCCCGCCGGTGCCCACGCACGCCCCGACCCCGGTCCCGGGCCCGCGGGCCGACCCCCGGGTGTACGACCGGTCCGCGCCGTTCGCGCGCCCGGACGTGGCCGCCGCCGTGGACGAGGTCAAGCGGCTGCTCGCGGAGGGGTCGCTGACCCAGGCCGTGGACGTCCTCGGCGGGATCCTGCCCGCGGCCGAGGCCGAGCACGGGGAGCGTTCGCCGGTCGTCCGCATCCTGCGCAAGCAGTACGCGTCGACGCTGATGGACGACGGCCAGTACCGGCGCGCGCTGCCGGAGCTGCGCCGGCTCGCGGCGGACCGCCAGGCGGAGGCGGGCCCGGCGGACCCGCAGACGCTCCAGTTCCACTACGACGCGGCGCTGTGCCTGGAGCAGCTGGGGGAGACGGCGGCCGCGCTCGCGGAGTTCCGTGCGGTCCTGCCGTACTACGAGCGGGAGCCCGCCCGCGCCTTCGACATCCGGCAGCGGATCGGGCTGCTGCTCCTGGCGGCGGGCGAGCACACGGCCGGCCGGGACCAGCTCCAGCGGCTGCTCTTCGACGCGGAGCGCGCGTACGGCCCGTACCACCCGCTTCCGGCGGAGTTGCGCAGGGCGCTGGACCACCAGCGGATGATGGGCCCGCGTCCCTGACGGGACGTCATCGGCCACGGAACGGCCTCCCTGACGGGGCGACAGGATCACGACTCGGCAAATGATCGGCAAGTGGATCTTCGTGATCCTTTTTGCCGCTTTTGGCGCATGTAACGTTCGCGTCTGATCATGTCCATACCTTCAAGGAAACCCTCATGACGACGCCGCCCGCGCCCTTCACCCCCGAGCAGCAGCCTGCCCCCGAGCAGCAGCCCGCCCCCGCGAAGAAGGGCTCCGCGATCCTCAAGAAGATCGGCGGCGTCGTCGTCGCGATCGTCGTCGCCGTCGCCGTGAAGCTCGGCCTCCCGCACCTCACCGGCGACGCCCCGGTGCACGCCGAGGCCGGCGAGTGCGTCACGGTCACCGGGCCGGACAACGACCCGAAGGTCGACACCGTCGACTGCTCCTCCGGCAAGCCCGACCTCTTCAAGGTCATCAAGGTCAACGACGACACCTTCGACCTGAACAGCTGCGGCGAGGGCCAGGCGGCGCTCGCGCAGCAGCTGGACTCGGACAAGTTCGTCCTCTGCCTGGAAGAGGTCGCCGCGAAGTAGGCGCGCGTACCTCCCGGGAAGGGCCGGAACCCGTCACGGGTCCCGGCCCTTCCCCGTCCCCGCCGGGAGCCCGGGCGAAGACCCCGCCGCGCGGCGGTGTCCGAGCCCCGTGCTACTTTCCGCGCGATTGTTCGATCGATCGACAGTGGGGGATTTTTTGAGGAAGCTTCTGGGAGCCGGTGTCGTGGCCGTGCTGCTCGCCACCGGTGGCCTCGTGGGGGCGGGGGCGGCCGTGGCCGCCGGGGACCCGACGTACTACACCGACCCGGTCACGGACAAGGTCCTCATGCCGGGCGAGGGCTGGGCGGAGCTGTCTCCGGCGGGTTCCGGCGGGCAGAACACCGGTCAGCCGGACGGCACGTTCGTCTACGCACTGAGCAAGAAGCCGCTGAAGGACGCCACGTGGTCCGGCGGCGGCCTGCCCGCCGGCCTCAAGGTGGAGCGGGCGGACGGCTGCGCGCCGAAGCCGGGGATCGCCGGGGTCTACCTGTGCGACCTGAAGGACGTGGGCTTCCCCGCGCCCGAGATCTCGACGACGGGCTCCGCCGCGAACGGCACGACGGCCTACTACGGATTCGTCTACGTGCCGCGCGGCAAGAGCGTCGACGCGGGCATCAAGGAGGCGCAGACCGCCGCCACCAAGGCGATCGGCGACCGCCGGTCGCACGCGACGGTCACGGTGAGGACCAAGGCGCACGTCGCGCAGAACACCATGACCCTGTCCACGCCGACGCTCCCGGCCGGCGGCACCGTGAAGCACACGGTGAAGCTGCACGCGGTGGACAAGGGCAAGCTGAACATGAGCCTCTCCCCCGCGCCGGGCGAACGGCGCTGGGACGAGGGCGAGCTGAAGGTGACCGTCGACGGCGTCACCGCGGCCGGTGCCGCCGGCGCCGAGTGCGACCACTCGTTCGGCGAGATCGGCTGGGGCGGCGAGATCCGCTGCGACGTCAAGGCGCCCGGCGACTACACGATCACCTACGGCCTGAAGGCGGACGCGAAGACGCCCGCCTGGCGGCTGCGCAACACCGCCGTCTACGAGGTGTACAGCTTCGGCACCGGAAACCCGGAGAAGGCCGCGGACTTCACGGTCTCCAGCCCGGTCCCGGTGGTCCCGCGCTACCAGCTCATCGGCCGCACCTCCTCCGGCGACCTGTTCTTCTACCTCGGTACGGGCAAGGCCAAGCAGCCGCTGGGCTACAGCGACCTGGTCGGCGGGCCCTCCAGCTGGAACCAGTACTCGGCGCTCACCCGGCTCGCCCCGGTGACCGTCCAGAGCACCGGCCCCGGCGCCGTGGCGCGCGACAAGAGCGGCGTGCTGTGGTTCCTCCCCACCTCCGGCGACGGCGGCATCTTCAAGGCCCCCAAGCGCGTCGGAGCCGGCTGGAACGCCTTCAACTCCCTGACCGGCGCGTCCGACCTGACCGGTGACAAGAAGGCGGACCTGCTCGCGCGGGACACGGCGGGCGTGCTGTGGCTCTACCCGGGCACGGGCAGCACGACGGCCCCCTTCGGCACCCGCGTGCGGATCGGCGCCGGCTGGGGCGGTTACAACTCGCTCGTGGGCGGCACCGACCTGACGGGTGACGGAAAGCCGGACCTGGTGGCCCGCGACACGGCCGGCAACCAGTGGCTGTACGCGGGCACGGGCACGGCGTCCCGGCCGTTCGCCGGTCGCGTCCAGACCGGCACCAGCTGGCACATCTACAACTCCGTCGTGTCGCCGGGCGACCTCAGCTCGGACGGCAAGGCGGACCTGGTCGCCCGGGACGCCTCCGGCACGCTCTGGTACTACCAGGGCACGGGCGTCGCCTCCAAGCCGTTCGGGGCCCGCGCCCGGATCGGCGGCGGCTGGCAGCGGTACAACCTGCTGTTCTGACGTCCCTGAGCAAGCGGTACGAAGCGGCCTCCGCCCCTGTGGGCGGGGGCCGTTCCGTCAGCCCCCCAGCGGCCCGCCCTTGACCCCGTCCACGAAGGACGCCCAGGCGTCGGCCGCGAAGAAGAGCGCGGGGCCGGTGGGGGTCTTGCTGTCGCGGACGGGGACGGCGGGAGGCCCGGGAGCGGTGCGACCGCAGCGCGGAGACGGACGTCAACGTCCTGCTCAGTCCGCGTCACGGCCTTCGAGGCGTTCGACACGCTCCTCCAGCTCCTCGATCCGCTCCAGGGCTCGCTCCAGCTTGTAGGCAAGATCCGCCACTTCGGCCGCAGCCGGGAACTCGTTTGGCGGGGCAGTCGACGGTTCGCCCGGCTCGTCCACCGGCTGCACCGTGACTGGCACTTCTGTGCCGAACTCGCCCCCCACGACGACATACGCCATCGAGCCGTTGCGCTGGTGGGCCTTCTTCATCCTGCCCTCCAGGGTGAGGAAGGTCAGTGCCTGGTCGGCGGATTCCGGGTCGCCGCCGATCGTGTCGACCACGTCGTCCACGGTGACCCTGGCCCCCCTGGCCAGTGATCCGTCTCTGATCTTGCGGACCAGTCGGCCGTGGATGAGCTGGGTGGCGAAGCCATGGTCGTCCCAGTCGCGTACGTAGACCTCGTCGCCGGGCAGTTCGCCGGGGTAGCGCAGGAGGAAGTTGCCGGCCAGCAGGGCGATGGCGTTGGTGACCACGTTCGGCGGCACCGCGTAACGCTCTGCTAGAATCTCGCGCGTGGGAAGCCTGGCGCCAGGCACCAGAGCGCCGGAGTAGATCTGCTGCTGGAGATCGCCGGCGACCTTTCCGAAGGCGTCCTCGAAGTCGGCCGAGCGCGTGACGAAGGTGCCGCGCCCCTGGCGGGCGATGACCCAGCCCTCGTTCCTGAGCAGCCGGATCGCCTTCTGTACGGTCAGGCTCGATGCCTTATAGGTCTGCATGAGCTGGCTCTGCGTCGGCAGGAGCTGGCCGGGCCGCAGTTCGCCGTCCCGGATCTGCTGCCGCAGGTCGTCCGCGATGCGTTCGAACGTCAAGCGCGCTTCGTCAGCAGCAGCCATGTCCATCCCTGGTCCCAGTCCGATTCCACCAGCCGCAGGCCGCCCGCTGACTGTCGTGTTTCACCAGCTCAGCGGCCTCACGGGGCCAGAGTAGCCGCCTAATGGATGGACCACCCCAAGAACGGATGGAACTCAATAGGAATGGACTTTGGATGGACCGAATGTATGGTTGCGGCACGCGATCACCCACACGAGTGACTCGCACCCCTCTACCTGGAGGTTTGCCGTGAAGACCATGCCCATCGACCAGTCCCAGGCCATGCTGATCCTGGCCTCCGAGTCGCGGCCGCACTTCAAGGACCGCGAAGGCCAGCAGCCCTCGATCGACCGGGCCACCGGCGCCCACCTGCACCTGGTGGACGTGATGTTCGCCTTCAACGGCCGCGCCGAAGTGATCACCGTGAAGGTCCCGGAGCCGGGTCTCGGCAAGGGACTGAAGGTCGGCCTGCCGGTCGTCTTCACCGGGCTTGTCGCGTCGGCCTGGGAGAACGAGATCAACGGCAAGGACCGCCACGGCATCTCCCTGCGCGCCGACGCCGTCACCGCCAAGGCGGGCGCCTGATGACCGACAACCCCCTCGGGCTCGCGCTCCTGGCCGTGGTTGGTCTCGGCGTGTTCGGGCTGCTGGGCTGGGCCGGGTACTGCTTCGCCCGCTGGTACCGGGCCGATGCCGAGACCCGGGTCAGCCTGCGGCAGGCGCGGCGGCTGCGGTGGGGTTGTAAGCGGCTCGCTCCGATGCTCGGCCTGGCAGTCAAGGACGCCACTCCCACCGTGCTCCAGCAGTACGGACCCCAGGAGCAACCCGCCAAGCCGCGCGTGCTGGTGCCGTGCCTGCGCACTCGCGCCGACGCCTTCGGCGTCACCGTCACCGCCGATGCCCTACCGCAGATCGGGCTGAGCGCCTGGCAGGACGCCAGCGAGGGCCTGTGTGACGCCTGGGGGATGCGTCGCATCCGGATCAGTCAGCCCAAGCCCGGAGTGATCGTCGCGCGCGGCTTCCGGCGTGAGCCGTTGGAGGCGGTGATCCGCTCACCACTCCTCGGCCCGGACGGCTCCCCCGCCTGCCGACCGGGGCAGTTCGTCTCCACCGATGACGTACTGCTCGGCTGGGACGAGGACGGCACCCCCATCGTGCTCAACCTCGCCTACTCCGCCCACGCCCTCGTCGCCGGCCTCACCCGCTCCGGCAAATCGATCACCGTCAACACGCTGCTCGCCTATGCCTCGCTGATGCGGGACGTGCGTCTGATCGTGATCGACCCCAACCTCGGTGCGGTCGCACCCTGATGGCGTACCGCCTACAAGGTCTCCGACGCCATCTACCCAGACGAACCCACCGAGATCCTGCGCTGGGTGCGCGAGGAGATGCAGCACCGGGAGCGGTTGTTCTGGTCCGGCAGCACCGACCGCATCACCGAGTTCAGCCCCAAGCTGCCACTGCTGCTCGTGGTGATCGACGAAGTGGCGAACTACACCCGACACCCGGACCGCAAGGCCCGCGAACGCTTCGAGGCCGAGCTGCTGGCCATCGCCAGCCAGGGCGTCAAGTTCGGCATCCGGTTGTGGCTGCTCACCCAGAAGCCCTCCGCGGACGTGCTCACCACCGCCGTACGCACCAACCTGTCCGCCCGGATCTGCCACCGCGTCGACACCGTCGAGGACTTCCTACACCTCTTCCCCGACGGCCGGGAACTGGACATCACCGCCGCCGACCGCACCATGCCCCAAGGCGTGTCCATCGCCTCCGTCGGCGACATGCGCAGCCCCGTCCGGCTGCGCTCGGTCTACCTGCCCACCGAAGCCTGCTGGCAGATCAACGACCTGATGTGCGCCGAAGGGCTCAAGGTCAGAGACCTGCCCGACCGCTTCGATCTGGACAAGGCCGCGTGACCGCCGCCTCCTGGTTCCGCTTCGCAGTGATCCCCGGCAAGGGCGTGTAGTCGCCAAACCCTCGTCCCTGCCGGGGCCTCCCTCCCATCCATCCACGGCGCACGCGTTTGCCGCAGCGCAGAGAGGTCCCGCCAGCATGCCACCGCACGACCCCACCTCCACAATCCCCCGCCCCGAAACCGCCACGGCCGCGCTGCCCACGTTCACCGGGTACCGCGACCTGCTCGGCCTGGTCCGACAGCTGACCTCGCTCGGCGGGTGCGCCCAGCCGATCCGGCTCGAAGGCCAGCGCACCGAGATCGATGCCTTCACCGGCGAGATCCTGCGCGAACTGAAATCCAAGGAACTGCCCGCCGGGCACCTTCTGGTCCGCTGCGGCAACCGCCGCACCACCCGCTGCCCCTTCTGCGCCGAGCTCTACCGCCAGGACACCTACCACCTCATCGCCGCCGGCCTGCGCGGCGGCAAGAATATCCCCGAACAGGTCACCACCCACCCCCGCATCTTCGCCACCCTCACCGCGCCCTCGTACGGCCCCGTCCACGGGCGACGCGTGGGCGGCTCCGCCCGCTGCCGCTGCGGACGCACCCACGCCAAGGACGACCCGCGCCTTGGCACGCCGCTCGCCCCCGAGTGGTATGACTACACCGGCGCGGTGCTGTGGAACGCCCACGCCCCGGCCCTGTGGGCCCGCTTCATGCTCCACCTGCGCCGCACCATCGGCGCCGTTTCCGGTGTCCCGCAACGCCTGCTCTCTAAGGTCGTCCGGGTCTCGTACGCCAAGGTCGCCGAGTACCAGCAGCGCGGACTGATCCACTTCCACGCCGTGATCCGCCTCGACGGCCCCGCAGGCCCCTACACCCCACCACCCGCCTGGGCCACCCCCGAACTCCTGGCCGACGCCATCCGGCTCGCTGCCACCCGCGCCCACATCGACGGACCCGAGATCAACGGACGCGCCCACTCCTTCACCTTCGGCCAGCAGATCGACACCAGGATCATCTGGTCCACAGCCTTCCAGGCCGGGACCACGATCACCGAGGGCAAGGTCGCTGGATACGTCGCCAAGGGCACCGAAGCCGCGACCGGCACCCTCGACCACCGGCTGAAGAGGATCACCGACCTCTGATTTGATTCCGTGCCCGAGCATGCCGCCCGCATGATCCGCACCGCCTGGGCCCTCGGCGCGCGCGACGACCTCAAGCACCTGAACCTGCGCAAGTGGGCCCACATGCTCGGCTTCCGCGGCCACTTCTCCACCAAGACCCGCGCCTACTCAACCACCCTCGGCGCCCTCCAGGCCGCCCGAGCCGCCTGGCACCGCCGCCACACCCCTCCGACCTCCCCGACCACCCTCGTCCTCGCCCACTGGGCCTACGACGGCACCGGCCTCACCCCCGACCTCGAACGCCTCGCCGCCCTCATCGGCGGCGGCCCGATGCGCGACCAGATGGTGACAGCTCGTGCGTGACGACGAACTCCTCACCGTCCCGGAAGCGATGGCCCGACTCAAGATCGGCCGCTCCGCCCTCTACGACCTCCTGCGCACCCGCCGCCTGGCCTCACTGACCATCGGCCGCGCCCGACGCATCCCCGCCCACGCCCTGGACGACTACGTCCAGCGCCACCTGGAAGAGGCATCCCGATGACCGCCCCAAGCGCAAGAAGGCCCGGGCCAACGGCGAAGGCACCATCTACCAACGCAAGGACGGCCGCTGGGAAGCTGCTGGCTACGTCCTCGCCGCCGACGGCGCCCGCAAACGCGTCCGCGTCTACGGCACCACCCGGAGAGAAGCCGCAGACAAACTCGCCGAGAAGATCGCCGACAGCAACCGCGGCCTGCCCGTCGCCACCGCCGACAGCACCGTCGGCGACTACCTCACCTACTGACTCGGCAGCGTCGCCGTCCACTGGCTCCGCGAGAACACCCACACCCGCTACGCCGCCTGCGTCCGCCTCCACCTCATCCCTGGCCTCGGCACCAAGAAGGTCGCCCGCCTCACCGCCAAGGACGTGCGCACCTTCCTCGACCGGCTCCGCACCGCCTGCCAGTGCTGCGCCCAGGGGCTAGACACCGAACGGAAGCAATGCTGCGCCATCGGCGAGTGCTGCCAGAAGCATCTGTCCGCTTTGACCGTGGCCTACGTGCACTCCGTGCTCAAGTCGGCACTGGAACACGCCGTCCGGGAGGACGAGCTGCCCCGGAACGTCGCCCGCAACGTCAAGACCACCACGTACCAGCCCAGGCGCTTCTGTCCGCTCACAGTGGCCGAAGCCCGGCAGTTCCTTGACGCGGCCCGCGCCGACCGGCTGCACGCGCTGTACGAACTCGCCCTGCGCACCGGCCTCCGCAAAGGCGAACTCCTCGGCCTCCACTGGGCAGACCTCGACCTCAACAGCGGGACCGCCAGCATCCGCCGTTCACTCCAACGCACCCGCACCGGCGGCCTCACCCACCTGCCCACCAAGACCCGGGCGTCCGAGCGCCGTATCGCGCTCCCGACCGAATGCCTCCACTCCCTCAAGGAGCACAGAGGACGGCAGGACAAGGAGCGAGAGACAGCAGGATCGGACTGGAGCGACAGCGGGCTCGTATTCACCACGCCGACTGGCCGGCCTCTCGACCCTGCCAACCTCACCCGCCGTTTCCGCAGCTTCCTCGACAGGGCCGCACTCCGACGCATCCGCTTCCACGACCTACGGCACTCGACCGCGACCCTGCTCCTGGAACAGGGCGTCGACCTCGTCGTCATTAAGAGGTCATCTCATTTGGTGAGTCCGTGCGACGATTCGTCGGCCAGTGGGAAGTCGTGAGCGGGGGGGGGGGGGGCGAAGGTAGATGGAGTACGTCAATCTCGATGCGCAGGTCGGCGACCTGTCAGGGGTCTTGGACCCGGCTCACTACCTGAGCCGCCTGCCCTTGATATCCGGTGACCTACCGTCAGGCGCCTGGGCTTTCGCCACGGACACGGACCACTACGACTTCAGTAGCAGGCGATGTGTGAAGGACCTGACGCTCAGGGCTGTCCGGGGTGCCGGCGGTGAGGAGATGGAGGTCGAGTTCCAGCACAACTGCTGGAAGCACGACCAGGACCTGTTGATCCGCTACACAGGGGTGTCCAGCTTCGTCATCGATCCCGTCGACGAGGACCGGGGAACGGACCTCGGGGCAGTGATTCTGGACGAGATCCTGCCGCACAGGGACGGCTGCAGCCACGAGATTGCCTGCTGGGATGGCACCCTCACCCTTGTCTGCCGTGACCTCCAGGCGACCTGGACTGAAACCACCTGCTCGAGCGAGTCGTAGGCGCGACAGGTCATGGGAATTGTTGAGCGGCTGGTGCCGGAGGCGCCGTTGCGGCCTCAGGGCGGTGGTCGGCGTCGGCATGGCGACCGGGAGGTGCTGGCGGCGATCGTGTTCGTGGCTACGTCGGGCTGTACGTGGCAGCAGCTGCCGACAGCGTCGTTTGGGCTGTCAGGGGCAACGGCCCATCGGCGGTTCAGTGAGTGGTCGAAGGTCCGGGTGTGGGCCAAGCTGCACCGCGTGGTGCTCGACGAGCTTGGCACCCGCGGCGAGCTGGACTGGACCCGCTGCGCGATCGACTCGGTGAACACGCGGGCCTTGAAAAGGGGGACCTGACGGGTCCGAATCCTGTGGACCGGGGCAAGTACGGCTCGAAGATCCACCTGATCACCGAGCGGGGCGGTCTGCCCATTTCCGTCGGAATCTCAGGCGCGAATCTGCACGACAGCCAGGCCCTGATCCCCCTGGTCCAGGGCATTCCGCCGATCCGATCCCGCCGCGGACGCAGGCGGCGCAAGCCGGGCAAGCTTCATGGAGACAAGGGCTACGACTACCCCCACCTGCGGCGATGGTTACGCGGACGCGGCATCACCCACCGCATCGCCCGCAAAGGGATCGAGTCCTCACAGCGGCTGGGCCGCCACCGCTGGACCATCGAACGCACCATGTCCTGGCTCGCCGGCTGCCGCCGCCTCCACCGACGCTACGAACGCAAAGCCGACCACTTCCTCGCCTTCACCAGCATCGCCTGCACCCTCATCTGCTACCGCAGACTCACCAAATGAGATGACGTCTAAAACCGTGTCCTATGTGGTGAGGCGGTCGTTGGGCTGGTTATGGGGCGGGGTACGTGGAGTTGGATTGTTCCGGACGGGTTGTGGGAGATCGCGAAGCCGCTGATCCCGCCCTCTCGGGTGCGGCCGCAGGGCGGCGGGACGCCGGACACGCCTGATGAGACCTTGTTCGCCGCGATCATCTACGTCCTGGTCAGCGGCTGTGCCTGGCGGGCCTTGCCGCCCTGCTTCGGGATATCGAAGTCGACCGCCCACCGCCGGTTCCTGATCTGGTCCAGGGCGGGAGTGTGGGGCCGGTTGCACGAGGAGATCCTGCATCGCCTCGACGACGCCGGCCTGCTCGACCTGTCCCGCGCCGTCCTCGACTCCGCCCATGGCAGGGCGAAAAAAGGGGGGTGACCTCACCGGTCCGAGCTCTGTGGACCGGGGCAAGCCGGGTTCCAAGATGCACGTCCTGTCGGACGCGAACGGACTGCCCCTCGTCGTCGGTGTCACCGCGGCCAATACCCACGACAGCCAGGCACTGAAGCCCATGGTGCTCGGTCACCAAACGAGACACGACCCCCATCGCGGCCGTCACTTCAAGCCCCGGCGTCTGCACGCCGACAAGGCCTATGACATACCTGAGCTGCGGAAATGGCTCCGAGGGAAACGCGGTGATCGAGCGGACCATGTCCTGGCTGACCGGCTACCGCCGGCTCAACCACCGCTACGAGCGCCATCCCCGCAACTACCCGGCCTTCCTCGGTCTCGCCGCAGCCCTCTGCTGCTACAAGCGACTGGTCCGCCTCACCACATAGGACACGGTCTAAGGAGCTGTTGGGCCACGCCCACATCGGCGTCTACGCACACGTAAGGCTCCGCCTCCAACGCCAGGCCATCGACACTTTCGGCAACGCCCTCGGCCAGACCGACGACGAACCGGAAGACCCACCCGCCGCAGCCGTCGTCCGCTGACGTTGCCGTCAGCGTTGCCGTCAAGGGCTCGGGGCCCTGCCGACAGTCAGCAGGGCGCCGAGCTTCTGTTATCACCGGAATGGAAGCGCTCTTTGCGCTATGGCACACCACAAGAAGAATGCAGTGGCACGTCAGGAGTTCCCGCGCGCCCCGTTCCATGCGCTCTCGAACTCTTCTGGAGTAATCACCTTGGCAGTGAACTCCGACTGGCTGTCGATTTCCTCCAGAGGCGGGAACGAGATTTCCGAGAGGCCGACAGTTCCAGTTTCGGAACTCTCATCTGCCCATTCGGATCTACCATCCCGGTAGAACTGCACCTTCCGGGTTTCGTAGCCATCGTCGCCAAGCTCGCTGAGATAGAGCACAGGATCATCAGCGAAGTCGTGATCCCATTCGACCTTAACGTACCTCACCTCTAGTTCCTTCCAGAGCCAATGATGCGACCGGTTAGACCGAGTGACCCGCTGTTTGGGATCACGAACACCCCTGGCCTACCTTCGACCACGTCGAGTCCTCTCACGTCGATTTTGATGTAGTGAGTGAACTTACGTCCGGCCCATGGGACCCGCAAGAAGGCCGCCGAGAGCTGCCCAAGCGTTTTCGTCCCCGGCCGGATATCCGTCAGGTACTGGCCATCTCCGTAGCGAGCGTCCTTCGGATTGTTCGCCTTCAGGGACGGCCACATCTCGCCACTCGAAATGATTCCGTCATGCCCCGCTTCATTCGTGTAGTGGTAGAGACTCTGCGGCCCATCAGAAGCAGCCTTTGCGGCCTCACCACAGTTATGAACGAGAACCGGCGTAGCCCCCGCCAGCACATAGTACGTGTGGATGTCAGCGACAGTGAGGTTGTGGACCACTGCTTGTTGAGTCCAGCGCTGAACTGCAGTGATCTGAACATGTGTACCCGCACTGGTTCGCAGCCATTGCCCGGGCCTTAGTTCGGTCGCATCAATCCACGCGTGAAGGCTGGGTACCCAGAAGGGGTGGTTGTCGGTTGCGGTTACGGAGGCCACGTCATCTCCGGACCGCCCATCCGTATCTATAGTGACCTTAACGAGGTTCTTCTCGCCAGATCCGATGATGGTATCGGTTACTTCCTTCTCTACCGTTTCGCCGCTCTCGGGGTCAGTCGCAAGGACCTTGTCGCCAACATCAAGATCCTGGATGGGTACAGCTCGTCCATCGGATGCCACTACCAGCGTTCCGGGGATAAAACTATTACGGCAAGGCATCAACTTCTTTGCGGCCACGGCGAGGAGCACATCGAACGCAATCTTGGCGGTGCCTTGAGCGCTTTTCTCATTAGAGAAGTCATCGACATATTCACTACCTCTAGCGAGCGCACCCTCGGCTGCTCCGGTGGCAACCGCGGAAGGATTAACGCGATTGTTTAGGTCGCTCAGGGCTTCTTTGCAGGTGCCGTCCCAGGTGATGCAGTTTCCTATGTTTGAGAATTCGGTACTCGTCGATTTCCATATCCCGGTGCCAAATTTTATTCCTTCGTCAAGAAAAGATTTTCCGAAATTCGAGAGCCAGTTACCGGAATTCTCGTTGCCGTTGCCGTTGCCGTTGCCGTTGCCGTTGCCGTTGCCGTTGCCGTTGGTTCCGCCGCCACTAGAAGGTGGGGCCGCCGACTGTCCGCCATCCGGCTTTATGTTATCGCTCGGAGTCCAGGCAGTGTCGTTCTCGCAGTGGCCATTGCCGGCGTCAAGGCAGGTTCCCGTGGGGTCAGAGAAAGTGACGGGGTTATTGGCGGCATAGGCGTACCCGCTGAGAGTCTGAAGCTTGCCGAATTCGAGGAGGGGGTCGACGCTAATGAACTGACCGAGGTTGGGGTCGTACTCGCGGGCGCCGATATGGGCGAAGCTGGTGGTGGTGTCGATGTCACCGCCGACGAAGCCCTTGTTGCTGGGCCAGAAGTAGGGGGCGGCTCCACGCTGTCCGCCGTAGGGGAGGGCCTTGCGACGATTGACTGCGAGGCTGCTGGCGGAGATGGACAGGGTGTTGGTGTTCTGGTGGTCGGAGACCAGGATGCGGACGCTGTTGTCCCTGCTGGTCCGAATCGCGGAGCCGCCGGGGACGTTGTAGTAACGCGTGCCGTTGGTGAGGGCGGCGGGGGTGGTGCCGACCTTGCGGGTGAGTTCGAGTTCCTGGCCGCCGGGCAGGTAGAGCGTGGTCTTGGTCGGCTCCCGTTTGACGATGCGGGTGCCTTCGGCGTCGTAGAGGAACGACGTGGTCTGACCGGAGGTGGTCGAGGTCTTGAGCTTGCTCTCCTCGTTCCAGGTCAGGTCCTGTACCGGGCCGGTGGCGGGAGTCTTTTTGGTGAGATTGCCGGTTGCGTCGTAGGTGTAGGCGTCCGTTCCGGTCACACCGCCGGTGGCGGTCACTGAGCGGACGGCGTGCGCCTGTGCCGCACCTGCGGCGGTGGGATAGGCGTACGTGCGGGTGGTGTCCGCGGTGATCGGACCGGCCTTGTAGAGGGTCTCGGTCTTGCGCTGGCCGGTGTCGGTGAACGTCCAAGACGTCCGGTACGGGTCGACCGTGCCCAGGTTGGGGCTCCCCACGCCGTTGACGGACTTGGTGGCGCAGGCGTCTCCGGAGGACCAGGCGTCGGTGAG
Source organism: Streptomyces sp. NRRL F-6492 (assembly GCF_001280125.1). Lineage (GTDB taxonomy): Bacteria > Actinomycetota > Actinomycetes > Streptomycetales > Streptomycetaceae > Streptomyces. Next base: position 116,104 of record NZ_LGEG01000255.1, on the reverse strand, counting down.
GCGGCGTGCCCAGTCGTAGGTGAAGCACTGGTCGTCGGTGACGGTGCCGTCGTTCTGGGCGTCCCGGAGGGAGGTGATGTTGCCGGCCGGGTCGTAGCCGTAGGTGATGTTGGACAGGGTGGCAGGGCCGGTCGCCTCGCGGTTGATCTGGTTCTTTACCAGGCGGCGGGTGGAGGTCTCGTAGGTGAGGGTCTGGGTCACCAGCTTGCCGAGGTTGCCGAGCTGGGCCTGGGCCAGTTCACCGAAGGGGGTGTACCCGACGCCGCGCAGGTAGGCGTGGTTGAGCGAGCTGTCGACAATGGCCAGTGTGTCGTTCGAGCCGTAGTGGCTGGTGACCGTCTCGGCGGGCAGGGCGGTGGTGGCGTTGGTATTGGTGGTGCTGTAGGCGGCCGTCTTGGGCAGGCTGCTGACCGGCGTGGCCGTGGTGGCCACGGTGTAGGTGCCGGCGAGCAGTTCTTCACCGGTGACACTCGGGACGGTCACCTTGGTGCCGGTGGGCTGTCCCGCGGTGCCGTAGCCGGTGACCTCGGTGGTGTAGGCGGCGTTGGCATTGCCGGTGTCGTACCGGGTGGACTTGTGGGGCAGCCCCTTGCCGCCGGTGGCGGTGTCGTAGGTCCACTCCGCCAGCTTGGTGCCCATCACCGATCCCGAACGCAGGGTGGTCTTGCGACCCAGTTCGTCATAGGTGGTCGCCAGGGTGCCGCGCGTGTCGGTGACGGTGTCGACGCGTCCGTCGGCGTTGTAGTGCGTGGTGGTCTGACCCTTGTCGGGGTCGGTCGTGCTCAGCTGTCGTCCGCGCAGGTCATAGGTGTAGCGCCAGGTGTTGCGGCCGGACGAGTCGGTGAGCGATGCGAGAAGGCCAGCGGCGTTGTAGGTGCGTGTGGTCTTCTCGTACTGAGTGGAGGCCGCACTCGGGACGGGGGTGCGGTCCTTGTACTGGCGTTCCTCGACGGTGCGACCGCGAACGTCGGTGAGGGTGAGCGTGGCGGTGCCACCGGCGGGCGGCACCGCGGCTGTCCAGTAGTCGCCGTACGTGTGGGTGGTCTTCCACTGCGGGGCGTTCAGGGAGAGCTGGATGCTCTCCCTGACGCGGCCACGGCCGTCGTACGTCGTCTGAAGCGCTTGCGGTACCTGGTTCGGAGTGACGACGAACATCGCGGTCGTTGACAGGGCACTGCTGTTGTAGTAGGGCGCATTGGTGAGGTAGGCGCGGCCGTGCGTGTCGTAGAAGGTGTCGGTGACGACGCGGCCTGTCACACCGATGGCGTCGGACTGGGTCTGACGCGCGCGCAGGAGGGAGTCGTAGAAGGACACGCTGGTGCCCCACAGACCGTCTTCGTGGAGCTTCTTGGTGATGACGGTGGAGGGGACGGTGGCCGAGAGGTTGTAGGTGAAGGTGGCGTTGGGCTGGAGTGTCTTTGCCCGGCCGGTGCTCCACGCCTTGGTGACGCGACCCAGCGCGTCGTACTCGCTGGTGGCGGTACGACCGTTCACGTCGGTGGTGGTGAGGACGAGGCCGCGGATGCCGTCGAACGTCGTGGAGCTGTCGTGTCCCTTGGCGTTGGTGACCTTCACCGTGGTCGGCTGGGCGCCGGAGGCTGGCGTGTATGCGGTGGTGACGGGCTGGCCGTCCTGACCCTTCGCGACGAGAACGCGTCCGTACTGGTCGTAAGTGGCCTCGGAGATGGTCTCCCACGCTTGAGTGCTGTCGCTCTCGTAGCGCGCGAGTTGTTCGGCCTTGGTGACGTTGGCCTTGCCCGCGTTCGGAGCGGCGTCGAGGGCCTTTCCGTCGTAGTAGGTACGGGCGCGACTGGTGACTTCGCCGGGCCGGGCTAGGCAGGCGGCGTTGTCGGTGGTGGTGATCTCGCTGGGGTAGGAGATCAGCCAGTCGGTGGTGTCGGGGCTGACGTAGTCGGTGAGGGTGCAGCGTGCTTCGACGGTGCCGGCACCGTCGTCGGTCTCCTTGGTGAGGAGACCGTAGGTGGTGTCGTACGTGCGAGTGATGGTGAGGGTGCGCCAGCTACTGCCGTTGTCGAGGAGAGTGGCGCTTTTCTGGACTTCGGTGCCGGACAGTCGCGCCGTCTTCGCCGGAAGAGTCGGTGCTGGTGTGCCTGGCTTGTCCGGATCGGTGATGCCTTTGACGCTCTGGGTGGCCGTAGCCGCGGACTGCCAGGGGACGTACGTGGTCTTGGCGACGATTTTTCCGTTGGCGACCTCGGCGTCGTAGACGTCGGAGGTGGCGACGCGGCCGGCGAAGTCCTCGCGGTCGACGATGCCGTTGATGCTGGTGACAGCGCGGGCACTGCCGTCCGCCAGGGTGTCGCCGGCCATGCCCAGGTAGTAGGTGTTGACGGTCTTGACCCGGCTGGTATCGCCGCCGTTGTAGGTGTGGACGGTGGCGTAACCGCGGAAGACGTTCCAGGTGCGGTGCTTGTCGAGGGTGAACTCGCCGGTGTCACGGCGCCAGTGCGGACCGCTGGAGTAGGTGTAGGAGGTGACCTTGGTCTCGGAGCCGCTTCCGCCCGTGGTGTCGTTCTCGTCGATGCGGGTGACGAGGTACTTGTGGAACCAGTCCTTGACCGGGTCTACGGCGCCGTCCGGGGTCCACCAGGACGGGTAGCACCGCTTGTTGTTGCCGTCCGCTGCGGGAAGGTTCGCCGGGGTGCATTCCCTGTTGCTGTAGGTGACGAGGGTCTGGCCGCCGGTCTCGTTGGTGATCTTCGTGATGCGCTTGCGGTTGAGCGCGGGCCGGCCTTCGGCGGCGTCGACCCGGTTGGGCATGAGTTCGCCCTCGAAGAAGACCTCGTTCAGCTTGATGTCCGTGGCCGGTCCGGCCTTGGCGGTGCGCTGGATGGAGTCGAGCCACATCGAGGGGGTCGATGTGTCGCCGGTCGACGGGAAGGACTGGCTGAGAGACCAGGTGTCGACTTCCACCATGCTGGTGTCGACCAGGGAGAGGGTGTTGATGCCGGTCAGGCGCTGCTTGGACCAGAACGACGGTGAGCCTTGGAGACATTTGCCGCTGGAGGAGCAGTTCAGGTCGACGGGGGCGTCGGGCCAGTTCTCTGCGTTGGTTTCGGTGAAGGCGCAGTCGGTCGCGGTGCACCGGTTGGCGGTGGTGAAGGTGACACGACCGGCCGGGGTGGCGGTGGTGTGGGCGGCGCCTGCGCGCAAACCGTAGTCGATGCGGTTGAGATATCCGCCGCGGGTGTAGGGCTTGGGAGCGTCGGTCTTGTTGTTCTGTGCGTAGTAGCCCTGTTCCTTGGTGTAGTAGAGGGCCATGGCGTTGCCGTGGGGGTCGACGACGTAGTCGAGGTTCCAGCGCCAGCCCTGCTGCTTGGCGGAGGAGGCGAAGTCAGTGGCGTGACCCGGCTCACCGGTGTGGTTTCCGTAGACGGGCGTGGAGAAGACGGAGTTCGTCTCCTCCTTGCCGGTCGACCAGCCCGGAAGGTGGTTCTTGCCGAACCAGTACTGAGTGCCGTCGAGGGAGGTCACCTTCCAGTACTCGGAGTCCTCGTCACCGGAGTTGTTCGGCTCGGTGTCGTAGATCCGCTCGATGCGGGAGCCGTCGTCGCTCGCCAGCTTCCAGGTCTTTTGCGCGGAATCCCAGACGAGCTCGTTGGAGGAGCCGTTCAGTGAGAGGGTGGCGTTCTCCGACTTCCAGCACAGGTCGCCGGTCTTGGCGGTGTTGTTGCCGCCCTGCTTGTCGTTCTCGCAGGAGGCGTACCGGCGCTCGATGAAGCCGGGCGAGTACTCCCAACCCTCACCGATCCAGGAGGACTGGTTGTTCGTCGAGGCGGTACGGCCGTCGACCGAAGAGGAGTTGTAGGAGAGGGCGACCTTCGGCGCAAGGCCACCGGGCACAGCGGGGACATCGATGGGTACGTTCCAGCCGAAACCACCTGAGTTCCCACCCGCCGACCAGGACCCGGACAAGCCGAGCGAGCTCGCCTCGAACGACCCCTCACTGCCGCTCGTACCGGCGGTGGCCGCCAGCACGGTCGCTCCGGCCGAAGCCGCAGCAGGAACGGAAGAGACCGAGGCCGCCGCCTTCGACGGGGTGCCGATGGGCTTCACCGGGGAGACCGGGACAGGAGCGGTGAGGCTGGCGGTGAGGGTGTGAGTGGTGGTGTCGTTCTCTGTGGCCAGTGGGGTCTGCCGGCGGCACTCGGCCTTCTCCGGCGTAGTCAGCGCGCAGGCGGGCAGGGTCACCAGGCGCAGGCGCGAGGACCAGCCGGCCGCGTAGGCGCCGCGAATGGAGCTGTAGTCGACTTCCACCTCGACCGGCCTGTCGGCAGACACGGCAGTGGCGGTCGGGCGCAGGGTCATCAGGAGGCCCTCGACACCGGCGGCGCGGGCGGCGGCGCGGTCCTTCACCGCGACCTCTACGCGGGCAGGTGCGCCGGCGGTCTTCTGTGCGGTGCGAGGGGAAGAGGCTGTGAGGCGGACGAGCAGCCCGCCCACCGCAACGGCTTCCGCCGCCGCAGGGCGGAGTACGAGTTCCTCGGTTGCGGGTGCGGGCCAGGCGACAGCTGGAGCCTTCCACGAGGGAGACGGCTGTGGTCTTCGTTTCAGGCCCTTGGGTATGAAGTCGGTACCCGCGACGGACTTGGTCCGGGGCACGGACGGAGGGCCTGGGGTCTCGGCGGCGGCGGTCCATGTGGGCGCGGTGAGCAGGGAAACGCTCAGCGCCGCCGAAAGGGCGCCGATGATTCCGGTTCGCGCAGACTTCGTCAGTTTCTTTTTCCTGCGCCTGTAAAAGGGCATGGCGAAGCTATTGCGAAACAACATTGAGATCCCCACCCAGGTCTTGCGTGAAATTTTGATGATCACGCGAATCAAACACTTCCCGCGGGTGGCCGACAAGCATGATCGGGAGAAGGGTGGTCAAGTTTGTCAGGTTGGGGAACCTGCTTCTGGGTGTGACGCTCACCAAGGCGACTCAATCATCTGACCAGCGCGTTTATGGGTCATGGATGTATAAAAGCCGCATCTTCGCGTTGTTTCGCATGCGGACCTGCGGATTCCATTTTTTCTGCCGGGGGAGTCTTCTGTGTGCTGCCGAGAGTGAGTTGGGATCTGTCATGCAGGGATGTCCACTCTTCGGGTTAGAGTCCCCGCCAAAGAGAAACAGAGAGTCTTTCTCGCCCCTTGTGAAAAGCCATGCACTCCGGAAGGCACCAGTACATGCGCACCACCAGACTCAGACGTGGCAGCAGAGCGATGGCTCTGGCGATGGCCGCGACCGTGGCCCTGCCGGTCTCCGCAGCCGTCGCCCGGACCACTCTGCCCGTGGCCTCGCCCTCGGCCTTGCCCGCAGTAGCGGAGAAGACGGACGCGTCGCGGACGCCATCTGCGCTTTTCGAGGAGGCCGCGTTCGGCGAGGCTGCCAGGACGGGCAAGCAGGTCGAGATTCTCGACCGCCGGCAGGAGAACACCGAGTTCTTCGCCAACTCCGACGGTTCCACCACCCGCCGCTCTTACGGCATCCCGAAGTGGACGCGATACGACGGCATGTGGCGCCAGACTGATCCATCGCTCATACGGCAGCCGGACGGCTCGGTCGGACCGACAGCGCCCACCTTCCCGATCACCTTCTCCGGCGGTGGCAACCAGCCGCTGGCCACGATGGTCAAGGAGGGCAAAAAGCTGGCCCTCACCTGGCCCGCCGCGCTTCCCGAGCCGGTCCTGGACGGCGACAGCGCCACGTACCCGTCGGTCCTGCCTGGCGTCGACCTCAAGCTCATCGCTGAGGTCAACGGCTTCGCGCAACATCTGGTCATACACACGCCCGAGGCGGCGGCCAATCCCGCCCTGCGCAGCATCGAGCTTGGGCTGGAAACCGACGGCGTCACCCTGAGCGAGACCTCCGACAACCGGCTGCTGGCCAAGGACGAGAAAGGCGAAACGGTCTTCAGCGCTCCCGTCCCGAAGATGTGGGAGCAGCCCGCCCTCCCGGCCGAAGAGCAGCAGACCGTCGTCGCCTCGAAGACGGCCGCGCGCTCCGCTGCCGCCGGGTCCGCGCAACCCGACAGTGCGCCCGTGGCCGTGGATATCAGCGGAAACTCGCTCACGCTCGTACCGGACTCGGGCCTTCTGGCCTCGGCCGACCAGTTCCCGCTGGTCATTGACCCGGTCTTCGAGGACGGGAACCGCGAGAAGTGGGCGGTGGTCTACTCGGCCACGCCCAACGCCACCTACCCCAACGGTTCGGGATGGAACTCCTCCAACCCCGCCGACGAGCCCCGGGTCGGGTACAACGGGACCGGTGACACCGCCTCGTTCTTCGCCATGAACACCAACGGCCTGGAGAACGCGACCATCAGTGACGCCAAGTTCGCCGTCATCCAGACCCACTCCTACGTCTGCGACTCCTCGGTCGGCCCGACCGAACTGTGGTCGACGGGCAGCATCGCCACCACCCCCACCTGGAACAGTCAGCCTTGGGGCAGCAAGCTTGCCTCCGGTTCGTTCTTCGGCGGAAACGACCAGTACTGCCCCGGCGACAAGGGACACGACTTCGCCAGCGCCGCACTGACGGCCTACGTCCAGCAGGCCGCCAACAGCGAACTGGGCACCCTTTTCCTCGGGATGAAGGCCCCGAGCAACTATGCGGGCAACACCAACGCCTACAAGCGGTTTCGCAACAACCCCGTTCTCGAGGTCGACTACAACTACAAGCCCGTCGTCACCGGCAAGTCCGCCTACGAGGGCTACTACGTAGAGTCCGGCGACGGCAATGTTCCGGTCGGCTGCGGTGGACGCATCGGCAACAGCGGCATCACCCTGAACGCGAAGATCAAGGACGAGGACGGTGGGAAGGTTACGGCCCACTTCACGGTCAAGAACTCCAGCGGCACCGCCGTCTCCTTCGCGCCCAACTCCGACAGCGTGAGCGGTTCAGGCGAAACCAGTGTGCTGGTGCCCTATACGAAGTTGGGCAACGGCACCTACACCTGGAGCGTCTACGCCAAGGACAACGAGAACACGACCAGTGCCGCCACCGCATCCTGCTCCTTCAGCGTCGACCTGGTAGGCCCCAACAAGCCTGTCACCGTTCTCGACGCCGACGGAACGAAGGCTGGCCAGGCCACTGACAGCTACGCGGCCCGGGTGCCTCGCCAGTTCAAGTTCACCAACACCGTCAGCGACGTCGACGGCTACTGCTGGGCCATGGACCGCCCTCTGTCCTCTGCGACGACCCCCCGCTGCCCCAACGGCACCTGGGTCGACGCCGGCACGGATGCCAACCACACCGCGACCGTGACCATCACGCCCTTCGCCCACCCCGTCGCCAAGCTGAACGTCGTCGCCTATGACAAGTTCGGCAACCGCTCCATGCTCGCAGGAGGCGATGACCAGGTTCACCTCACCACAACGTCACCGACATTCGTATATGAAAAGGAAAATTCCGACCCCTCTATCGGCAGCAGCAAGCACGATCGGCCTGGGGACCTCAGCGGTGACGGTTTCGCAGACTTCGTTGCCACCGATCCCGACGGAAAGCTCTGGTTCTACCCCGGTAACGGCACTCTCGGTTCCATGGGGACCCGCCAGAATGCCGGCAGCGGCGGTTGGAGCGGAGCGCTCATCGCCCACCGCGGCGATTTGAAGGGCATGTCGTCCAAAGACTCGACGCCCGACGGCTACGAGGACTTCCTCGTCCGCCTGTCCGACAACAAGCTCTATGTCTACCCCGGCAATGGAGTGGGATCCCCCTGGTACTACACCCGCAAGGAACTCGCCCATCCTTCCCGGGGATCGAACTGGAGCGGTCTGCGCCAGATGCTTCTCCCCGGCGACATCGACGGCAATCAGGGCAATGACCTCATCACCGTCGAATGCATCTACGACGCGAGCAAGAACTGCGGCAACGCTCGGCTCATCCTCTACAGCGGCATCGCCGTCGGCGGCGGTGGCCAGAACCAGGCACAGCCCTTCGACTGGGGTAACCCGGTCGTCCTGGGTACCGGTGGCTGGCGCGACCTCACCAACCTCGCCGTCGACGACGTCAACGGTGACTCCTACGCAGACCTTGTCACCCGCGATCCCGGCGACGGCAAGCTCTACCTCTACCCCGGCTGCCTCAACGACGCGTCTAAGTGCCCGGGCAGTGACTACAAACTCCTTCAGCGCAGTGTCTACGGCACCGCTGGATGGACCCAGCGGCCCTTCCTGACTTCCCCCGGCAACATGCAGGGTGCCCTTGCGGACGCCACGGTCACCGTTGGACCTTCCCCCGACGCTCCGCCTGGCCCCGGCAATGAGGCCAAGACCTATGACTTCAAGCGGTTCATATCTACCGCCGGCCAGGAACAAGGCGACTTCTGGGCCACCACGCCCGCCGACCCGAACACCCCGGTTCAGTACGTTGATTCGGCGGGAAGCTGGACGAGTACGCTCTGCCCCACTGGATGCCTCCTCACTTACCCCGGTACGCCCACCGGTCACGGGTCACCCCGTCTCTCGGGTACTGCCGGGTGGGCCACTGCGATCACCGGCATCTTCTAGTCGGCCCTGATCCATTCGTCGGACGGCCGGCTTGCCGTACCTCTCAGGAAGTACGGCAAGCCGGTCCGTCTCCCGCTCCGCCACCGCCCGACCTTGCCAGGGCACCCCGACGCACCGGCATGACCACACCTTTCGTGAAGGACGTATGAGACACATAACCCGCCGGACGGCCATGCTCAGCGCGGCCACCGGACTCCTCACCGCGGCGACCCTCCTCGCCCCGCACTCCGCGACCGCCGCCGACGAGTTGCGGCTGTCCGGTTATGACGTGGTGGCGGCGCCGGGATCCGTGCCGCGCTTCTATCCCGCCGTGGAATCCGGGAGCGTCATCGGCAAGGTGGTCGTCGCCGTCGGCACGCAGCCGATGGCCGATCCCGCCGGCGCGGGCGCGGGCCTCCCCGAGGGATACGCGCTGAGGGGCAACGAGTGTGCGCAGCCCGCGGGTTACACGGGCGTCTTCGTCTGCGACGGGCCGACGTACCAGAAGCCCGACGTTCTCGTTCCCCGGGGTGCCGGGGACGCGACCCTCTACTGGGGTTTCGCCCACATGCCGACCGGTGGTGACCTCGCCGCGGCCGTGAAGGAGGCCCGCGGCGCGGGCGCCCTCCCGGCGGACGGGCGGCACGGCACCGGCAAGGTCACCGTCAAGTCCCGCGCGCACGCGCTGCTGAACACGGTCGGCTTCGACCTCCCGGCCGTTCCGGACGGCGGCACGGTCCGCCAGCAGCTCCGCGTCCACGCCAACGACACCGGGAGGCTGACCCTCCGCTTCGCCCGCGCCGAGAACCAGCTGACCCGTGACGCGCCGCCCCTCCGCATCGGCCGTGTCACCACCGGCTCCGGCGCCACCTGCGAGATTCGCTACGCGACCCTGCCCGACGACCTTCCCAACGTCGCCTGCGCGCTCGAACCCGGAGACCACGTCATCGGGTACGAGCTGACCGCCGGTCCGGGGCAGTACGCCCAGAAGCTCCAGGCCCACACCCGCTACGACATCTACGACCTGGGCGTCTGGGACGAGTCCGACGTCAAGCGGATCAGCGCTCCCTTCCTCGCCCGAGGCCGTACCGTCCAGCCGTGGCACGGTCTGCACGCCCGCGACACCACCGGCAGGCTGTGGGAGTACGACGGCACCCGCGCCGCCACCGCCCCCCTCTCCCCGCGCGACGAAACGGGCTCGGGCTGGCAGACCTACAACGCGATCAGCTCCCTCTCCCCCTACGCGCAGGGGCCCTTCTCCCGGGACGCCGTCCGTCCGTCCGCCGCCACCCGGGGCCTGGGCGACCTGGTCGCCCGTGACGCGTCGGGAACCCTCTGGTACTACGACCGCCAGTTCGTCGACGGCAAGCCGCACGCACCCCGCGTCCGCGTCGGCTCCGGCTGGAACGCCTATGACAGGGTCACCGGGGCCGGAGACCTCGACGGTGACAGGCTCGTGGACCTCGTGGCCCGTGACAGGTCCGGCGTCCTGTGGTTCTACGGGGGTACCGGCAGGCTCACCGACGGCAACCGCTTCAAGGCACGCGTGCGCGTGGGCGGGGGCTGGCAGGGCTACGACCGGCTGGCCGGCGGCGCGGACCTGAGCGGCGACGGGCGGGCGGACCTGCTGGCCCGTGACACGTCCGGGGGTCTGTGGCTGTACGAGGGCACGGGCAAGGCCACCGCCCCGTACGCGGCTCGCGTCCGGGTCGGCGGGGGCTGGCAGGGATACGACCAACTCGTCGTGACCGGAGACCTCACCGACGACGGGCGGGCCGACGCCGTCGCCCGCGACAGGACCGGGGTCCTGTGGTTGTACAGGGGCACCGGCAAGCCCACCGTCCCCTTCGCGGCCCGCACGCGCATCGGCGGCGGCTGGAACACCTACGACCTGCTCTTCTAGGGGCGTTGCCGGGGGCTGAGACGGCCTTCGTGCCGGAGTGCGGAATCGGCGCTCCGGTACGAAGGCCACAGGAAGCGGGTGTCGCGAAGGATCAGGCCCGCGGCGCGCGCCGCATCGCCCACAGGACCGGGCCGCCGCCCGGCAGGCGGAACTCGTCGCGGACGACGAAGCCGAAGTGCTCGTACACCGGGAGGTTGTCCGGCTTGGAGGACTCCAGGTACACCGGCAGGCCCGCCGCGTCGGCCTTGGCGAGGCCCGAGCGGAGCAGGGCGGAGCCGTGGCCCCGGCCCCGGGCGGCGGGGTCGGCGCCGACGACGGCGAGGTACCAGTGGGGTTCGGCCGGGCCGTGCCCGGCGGCGGCCGTGACCGCGTCGCGGAAGGCCCCGGCCCGGTCGCCCAGGATCTCCTGGAGCTCCCGGACGGTCTCCGCGTCGGGGACGGCCTTGTCGGCGCCCTCGGGCGACACCCAGAAGGCCGCCGCCGCGTCGGTCCGCTCGCACACGCCGTGGAGGCCGTACTGGCGGGTGAAGAGGGTGGAGAAGTAGCGGCCGAGGGCCGCCTCGCGGGTGGTGTCGTCGGGGAAGAACCAGCGCATCATCGGGTCGTCGCCGAAGGCGGAGGCCAGCGTGCGGCTGACCGCCGGTGCGTCCTCGATTACGGCCGTCTTCGGTGCGTTCGTCAGGGGCATACGGGTCATTCTGCACCCGTGTCGATCTTGGTCGGCCGGGGGGTGCCTCACGCGCGGGCGGTCCGGCGGGCCGCGCGGATCAGGCGGATCGCCGCCGTGACGGGGAGGACGGTCCCGGCCGCGAGGAGGACGAGCAGCTCGATCACGCCGATGCGTCCCGCCCCGCCGAGCACGACGCCGAAGACGAGCGTGAGGGGGGTGAGGGAGGTGAGGACGGTCGCGAAGACCTTGGTGCCCCGCTCCCACGCGTCGGACGTCCACAGCATGACCAGGCCCGCGATCAGCGCGACCATGCCGAGGAAGGGGTGGGCGTACCCGGCGACGCCGGTGACGCCGAGGACGACGGCCGTGTGGGTCGTACGGCTCTTGGCCGTGCCCTCGGGCCGGGGCGCGGCGACGGCGGCCTCGGGCTCCTCCGCGCGGGCGGCGGCGACGATCGCGGCGGGGCTGCCGAGCCGTTCGAGGGCGGCGCGGACCGTCTCCGGGGCCCGCTCCTCGCCGACGGCGACGTCGAGGTGTTCGCGCAGGTCCGCGACGAGCTCCTCGCGGCGCCCGGCCGGCAGGAAGGACGCCTCCCGCTCGACCGTGGCCAGGTAGTCGGTCACGAGGGGGTGCGCGGTGCGGGTCATGCGGAACCTCCGGGAGATGCGGTCAGGAAGTGGTCGACGCCGTCGCGGAAGCGCGGCCAGTCCTCGGTGAACTCGGCGAGCGCGGCCCGGCCGGACGAGGTGAGCGTGTAGTAGCGGCGGGCGGGCCCGGTGGCCGACTCGCGCAGTTCGGTGTCGACGAGACCGTCGCGGCGGAGCCGGGACAGCAGGGGGTAGATCGTGCCCTGGCTGGTGGTCATGACGCTGACGGCGGCCAGTTCGTCGAGGATCTCGACGCCGTAGCGGGGGCCGCCCCGGAGGAGCGCCAGGACGCAGTACTCCAGGACGCCCTTGCGCAGCTGTACGGCGACCTTGCCGGCCGCCTCTGACCTTGCTTCGCCAGGAACCATGTAATGCAAGATACTCCGGAGGAGGGGGTTCGATCAACGGTCCTCGTGCGACGATCCCCCGATGAGCGAACCGACCCCGGGGCCCGGCACCGTACGGACCGCACGACTCGACCTCGTCCCGCTCGCCGTCGCGCACGCCGGGGAGATGGCGGAGGTCCTGGCCGATCCCGCCCTGCACGCCTTCATCGGGGGCGCCCCGCTGAGCCCGCCCGAACTGCGGGCGCGCTACGAGCGGTTGACCGTTGGGTCACCGGACCCGGCCGTGACCTGGCACAACTGGGTCGTACGGCTCCGCGCCGAGGACCGGCTCGCCGGCACCGTGCAGGCGACCGTCACCGACGGCGGCCGGACCGCCGAGGTGGCCTGGGTCGTCGGCACGGCCTGGCAGGGGCGGGGCATCGCCCGCGAGGCGGCCGGGGCCCTGGTCGCCCTGCTCACGGCCCGGGGCGCGCGGACCGTCGTCGCCCACGTCCACCCCGGCCACGCGGCCTCCGCCGCCGTCGCCCGCGCGGCCGGACTCGCCCCCACCGACCGGGTCGAGGACGGCGAGGTCCGCTGGGAGCTGCGGACGGCCCGACCGGATGCGCCCCGACCGGACGTACCCCGACCGGACGCGCCCCGGCCAGACGCGCCCCGACCGGATGCGCCCCGACCGGATGCGCCCCGACCGGATGCGCCCCGACCGGACGTACCCCCGTCGGACCCGGTCCGGTCCGACGCGTCCCGGCGGGGGCTTGGGAGCCGGACGTCCGGGTAGCCGCCGGAGGAGAACGTTCCGGGAGGGCTGTGGTGGGAATGCACGGAGGCGAGATCCTCCTCTCCGTCTGTCTGACGGTGATCGCCGTCGTGATCGGCGCCCGGCGGGCGCGGCGGGAGGCGGAACACCCGCCGTACGCCGGCCGGGGGAGGAGCAGGGCGGTCTTCGCCGCCGTGGCGCTCCTCGCCCTCGTGCCGTTCCTGCTCGTCACGCTCTCGCACGGGTACGGGACGGAGGGCAGGATCTCGGCGGTCCCGTTCCGGGAGATCCTGGACGCGTCGGCCCACGCCGACGTGGACCTCTCGGACGTGCGGGCCGTCAACCTCGTCGGCAACGTCCTCCTGCTCGTCCCGTTCGGCGCGGCCGCCGCGTTCGTCTGGCCGGGCCGCCGCCGCGTGCTCAAGACCGCCCTCACCGGGGCGGCGCTCTCCCTCACCGTCGAGGTGGCGCAGTACGCGCTCGCCCTGGGCCGCGTCACCTCCGTCGACGACGTCCTCCTCAACACCTCCGGCGCCGCCCTGGGCGCCGTCCTGGTCCGGCGCTGGAACCGGCGGGCGCGGCCGGAGCGGCCGGGACGGCCGGGGCGGCTCAACCTGCCGATGTCCTCCGGCGCCGGAGGAAGGACCCGGGTCTGACGCGGAACAGCAGCGCCAGCCCCGCCACCGCCCCCGCCGCGAGCCCCGCCCGCAGCCCCGGCGGGCGGAAGGAGCAGGCGAGTTCCGTGCGGCCGGCCCCGAGGGGGACCGCGAGGAAGCCGCCGTACGCGCGCGCTCCGGCGCCCTCGCAGCGCCAGCCCGCCGTGCGCGGGACCGCCACGACCGCCGTGCCGCCGCCCGGCGGGAGGACGGCCCGCACGCCGGACGGGGTGACCTCGACCGAGGTCGCCGCGCGGGCGCGCAGCGCCGTGACCGCCGCGCGCAGACGGGCGTGGTCCAGACAGCCGAGCTCGCCGGGGCCCGGGAGGACCGGCCGCAGGCCGGGGGTCCGCTGGAGGCCCAGGGACACCATCGCCGCCTGCCGCTTCGGACGGCCGCCCAGGAGGCGGACCTCGCGGTCGCCCAGGCGGGCCGGGCCCGTGGCGTCCGGGGCCCAGAGGAAGACCTCCGTGCCGACCCGGCACGCGCCCGCGTGCGGAGCCTCGTACACCCGGGAGCCGAGCAGGAGTTCCTGGTTGCGGAAGGGCGAGGGGCCGTAGGCCGGGGGCGGGCCCGGCGGCCGCACCGTCACCAGCGGCAGGAACACGTCCGTACGGACCACCGCGCCGTCCCGCCAGCGGGCCCCCACCCCGGACAGCGCGTCCGTCACCGGGTTGTCCGGGCCGAGCAGGTTCCGGCCCCGCGAGGTCCAGCCGCCGCCGAGCGCGGTCAGCGTGGCCGTGAGGACCGCCGGGGTGTGGCTGCTGTAGTACGCGGCGCCCTGGCCGCCCAGGAGCAGCGGGTCGTTGCCCGCGACCCGGGGCAGGCCCGGGTCCGTGCGGTACGCGGGCCAGCCGTCCGCCGCCGCCATGGCCGCCGCCCGCCGCTCCTGCTCCGCGCCGAGCGGCGGGTAGTCGTCGAGCCGCGCGAGCCGCTCCCGGTCCGCGTACGCCGTCGTCGCCGACGCCTGCCCGAGCAGCGTGCCCGCCACCAGGAGCGCGGCGAGCACGCCGTACCGGCCCCGGCGGGGGAGGAGCAGCGCCGCCGCCACGGCCGCGAGGCCCGCGCCCGCGAGGACGAGCGCCCAGGAGGTGAGGACCGGGCTCGGCAGCGCCGCGAGCGCCAGGGCCAGGACGACCGCCGAGCCGCCCGCCACCGCCCGGCGGCCGGGCCGCCCGTGCGTCAGGGTCGTCCAGGCGGTCAGGACCAGGACCCCGGAGAGGACGAACGTCTGCCGGTACGGGCTGCCGTTCGGCGTCGCGAAGGCGTGCCAGAGCAGGTGCGTCGGGCCCCACTGCATCGACGCCGCCACCGCCGCGCACAGGCCCGGCCACAGCCACCGCTCCCGGCCCGGCACGTCCCGGCGGAACGGCAGCGCCCCCGCGAGCAGGAGGACCGCCGTGCAGACGAAGGCCGCCGGGGTCGCGAAGCCGTACGTCACCGGGAGCAGCCGGGCGAGGAAGTCCGTCCCGGCCACCGGGGCGAACTCCCGCACCAGGCCCGGGTGGGCGTGCCGGGAGCCGAGCAGGACCGGGAGGAGGAGCGGGGCCGCCAGACCCACCCCGATCCCGGTCGTCACCGCCGCCCGCGCGAGCGTCCGCCCCCGGAAGGAGCCCGTCGCCGCGAGCCGGACCAGCAGGACCAGGGCGGCGCCCAGCGTCGCCATGTACGCCGTGTAGAAGTTCGCGGTCCAGCAGACCGCCACCACCAGCGGGCCGAGCAGCGGCCGGCGCCCCTCCCGCACCCACTCGCCCACCAGGCAGAGCAGCGGGAGGGCGATCAGGCCGTCCAGCCACATCGGGTTGTACGTGCCCTCCGCGAGCGACCAGCCGCACAGCGCGTACGAGGCGCCGAGCACGGCCGCCCACCACCACGCCCCCGGACCGAGGCGGCGCAGCAGGAACGTCATCGCGGCCGCCGCGACCGCCGTCTTCAGGACGGTGATCGCGTACACCGCGTACTCGACGTCCCCGCGCGGGAAGAGCGCCACCAGCGGGGCGAACGGGCTCGACAGGTAGGTGCCGTAGTCGGGCAGGAAGGCCGTCCCCCAGCCCGCCCGCCAGTCGAGGAGGAGACCGCCGTCCGCCCGGCCCCGCAGCAGGTCCCACAGGTGCGCGTGGAACGGCGTGAACTGGTTGGCGAGGTCGTTGACGGCCCGGTGGCGCGGCCCGAAGGGGAAGACCCGGGCGACGGCGTCCCCGCCGCAGACGGCGGCGGCGGAGAGGAGGGCGGCCAGCAGGCAGGCGCGTCTGGTGTTCGGCATGACGGGTCGAATATGCCAGCGAAAACGGGTGAGGCCGGGGCCCGGAAGGGCAGTTCACGCGATGGCCTCCTGGAGGCCATCCGTCCGGACCGGTCGGGTCACCGCGCTCCGTTGTCGTGGTCCGCGTGCTGCTCTCGATCGTCGTGCCGTGCTTCAACGAGGAGGACGTCCTCGCCCGCTTCCACGACCGCGTGACCGACGAACTCGACCGCTTCGACGGCGAGTTCGAGATCGTCTACGTGGACGACGGCAGCCGGGACGGGACCCTCCCGCTCCTGCGGGAGCTCGCCGCGCACGACCCGCGCCGGACCCGCTACCTCTCCTTCAGCCGGAACTTCGGCAAGGAGGCCGCGATGCTCGCCGGGCTCCGGCACGCCTCCGGCGACGCGGTCGTGATCATGGACGCCGACCTCCAGCACCCTCCCGAGCTGGTCCACCGCATGGCCGCGCTGCACGCCGAGGGGTACGACCAGGTCGTGGCCCGCCGCACCCGCGACGGCGACCGGGTCACCCGCACCCTCACCGCCCGCCTCTACTACCGGGCGATCAACCGGCTCGTGGACGTCGAGCTGGTCGACGGCGTCGGGGACTTCCGGCTGCTGTCCCGCCGGACCGTCGACGCCGTCCTCGACCTCGGCGAGTACAACCGCTTCTCCAAGGGCCTCTTCGCCTGGGTCGGCTTCCGCACCACGACCTTCTCCTACGAGAACGCCGTCCGCGAGCAGGGCCGCTCCAAGTGGTCCTTCGGCAAGCTCCTCAACTACGGCCTCGACGGGCTCCTCTCCTTCAACAACAAGCCGCTGCGCGCCGCCGTCCACCTCGGCCTCCTGCTCCTCGTCGTCGCCCTCGGCTACGCGGCCTGGATCGTCGGCGACGCCCTGGCCCACGGCGTCGACACCCCCGGCTACGTCACCCTCCTCGTCGCCGTCACCGCCCTCGCCGGCGTCCAGATGGTGATGGTCGGGCTCATCGGCGAGTACGTCGGCCGCATCTACTACGAGGTGAAGCGCCGGCCCCACTACCTGCTGAAGGAGACCGGGGGCGAAGGAGGGGAACGCGCGGGGCGGGCCGACACCCGGGTGACGGGTGAGTCGTTGTGGGAAACAGTCGCTCCGAAGTAGTGGCTCCGGCCCCGGCGACTCCCTACCATCGATCACCGCAAGGTCGTTCAACTGACGCACGACCAGCCCGGGAGGCTCCTTTGCACCGCCGCACGCTCCGCCGCACGCAGCCCCGCCCGCACCGCCGCACGGCGCTCGCCGTCTCCGCCGCGCTCCTCGCGGCGGCCCCGCTGCTCACCGCCTGCGGCGGCGACGCCCACCCGGGGGCCGCGGCCGTCGTCGGCGGCGAGCGCATCGACGTCGCCAGCCTCCAGGCGCAGGTGAAGGACGTCCGGGCCGCGCAGGCGGCCTCCCCGGAGTCCGCGCAGCTCGTCGCCGCCACCGGCGACCTCGGCCGCCGCAAGCTCAACAGCATGATCTTCGACCGGGTCGTCGAGAAGGTCGCCCGCGACAACGGCGTCACCGCCAGCCGCGCCGAGCTCCAGCAGACCCGCACCGCCTTCGTCCGCCAGAGCGGCGGCGAGGACCGGCTCGCCGCCGCCCTCCTCCAGGAGCAGGGCGTCGCCCCCGGCCAGATCGACGGCGTCGTCCGCCGCAACGTCCTCCTCACCAAGATCGCCGCCAAGGTCGGCGCCGACGACAGCCCCGCGGGCCAGAAGAAGCTGACGGACGTCTTCACCGCCGCCTCCAAGGACCTCGCCATCGACGTGAACCCGCGCTTCGGCGCCTGGGACGACGCCCAGATCCGGCTGGCCGCCGCCTCCACGCCCTGGCTGCGGCAGATCAGCAAGGCCCCGGAGGCCGTCGGTACCGGTGCCTGAGGCCGGGTAGGTTCGAGGGGTGACTTCCGAAAGCCCCGGCCGCGTCGTCCTGCTCACCGCCAGCCACCGCGTGGCCCCCGGACTCCTGTCCTGGCCCGCGTGGCAGGCGCTGCACGCCGCGGACCGGGTGCTCTGTCCCGACGAGCACCACCCCCAGCTGCCGTACCTGCGGGAGGCGGGCGTCGCCGTCGAGCACGCCCTGCCCACCGCCGAGGAGCTGGTCGAGGCCTGCGCCGGGGGCCGCACGGTCCTGCTGCTGCCCTCCGGCGAGGGCGACCGGCGCCTCACCGACGGCCTCGCCCGGCTCGCCGGCTCGGGCCGGGTCGCGATGCCGGAGCTCGAACTGCTCCCCGGCTCGTACGACCTGCCCGGCGCCCGCCTCCTCGACCTCGTCCAGGTCATGGACCGCGTCCGGCGCGCGTGCCCCTGGACCTCGGCGCAGACCCACGAGGGGCTCGTGAAGTACGCCATCGAGGAGGCGTACGAGCTGGTGGAGGCGATCGAGGACGGGGACAGGACCGCGCTCCGGGAGGAGCTGGGCGACGTCCTCCTCCAGGTCGTCTTCCACGCCCGGATCGCCGAGGAGGACCCGGAGGAGCCGTTCTCCGTGGACGACGTGGCCGGGACCCTCGTGGAGAAGCTGATCCACCGCCACCCGCACGTCTTCGGGGACGAGACCGCCGAGACCCCCGAGGAGGTCCACGCGCACTGGCAGCGGACCAAGGCGGTCGAGAAGCGGCGGGAGTCCGTCACCGACGGCGTGCCGCTCGGCCAGCCCGGCCTCGCGCTCGCCGCGAAGCTCGCGGGCCGGGCCCGGTCGGCCGGCCTCGACGTGCCCCTCCCGGCGGACGGGGACGTCGGCCGCGAACTCCTGGCCCTCGCCGCCCGCGCGGAGGCGGCGGGCGTCGACCCGGAGACGGCGCTGCGGGCCGCCGCCCGGACGTACCGGGACGCGATCAGGGCGGCGGAGGGGCTGTGAGGCCGTAGGGCCGTACGAGGGGGAGGGGCCCCGCCCGCCGGCGTTCCGCCGGACGGGGCCCGGGGGCCCGGGCGGTCGTCCGTACGGCCGCCGGGGCGCGCCGGCGCGCGCTGTACCGTCGGGGGGTGAGTGACAGCACCGCCCCGGCGCCCGAGCCGGACCCCGCGCCGAGCCCCGTACCGACCTCCGTACCGGACCCCGCCCGCGCCCCCGGCCAGGACCCCGCCCGCGCCCCCGGCCAGGACCCCGCCCGCGCCCCCGGCCAGGACCCCGCTCCCGAGCTCTTCACCTGGGAGTTCGCGACCGATCCGTACCCCGCCTACGCCTGGCTGCGGGAGCACGCGCCCGTGCACCGGACGACGCTGCCCAGCGGGGTCGAGGCGTGGCTCGTGACGCGGTACGCGGACGCCCGGCAGGCCCTCGCGGACCAGCGGCTGTCCAAGAACCCGGCGCACCACGACGAGTCCCCGCACGCCAAGGGCAAGACGGGCATTCCGGGCGAGCGCAAGGCCGAGCTGATGACCCATCTGCTCAACATCGACCCGCCCGACCACACCCGGCTGCGGCGGCTCGTGTCGAAGGCCTTCACCCCGCGCCGGGTCGCCGAGTTCGCCCCGCGCGTCCAGGAGTTGACCGACCGGCTCATCGACGGCTTCGCGGAGCGGGGGAGCGCCGACCTCATCCACGAGTTCGCCTTCCCGCTCCCCATCTACGCCATCTGCGACCTGCTCGGCGTGCCCGAGGAGGACCAGGACGACTTCCGCGACTGGGCCGGGATGATGATCCGGCACGGCGGGGGCCCGCGCGGCGGGGTCGCGCGGTCGGTCAAGAAGATGCGCGGCTACCTCGCCGAGCTGATCCACCGCAAGCGCGAAGGCCTGCGGCAAGAAGGGGGCGACGACCTGATCTCGGGGCTCATCAAGGCCTCCGACCACGGCGAGCACCTCACCGAGAACGAGGCCGCCGCCATGGCCTTCATCCTCCTCTTCGCCGGCTTCGAGACCACCGTGAACCTCATCGGGAACGGTCTGTACGCGCTTCTCGGGAATCCGGAACAAAGGGGACTCCTCCAGGCCTCCCTCGCCGCCGGGGAGACCGGCCTCCTGGAGACCGGGATCGAGGAGCTGCTGCGGTACGACGGACCCGTGGAGATGGCGACCTGGCGGTACGCGACGCGGGCGCTGACCATCGGCGGGCAGGAGATCCCGGCGGGGGACCCGGTGCTCGTGGTGCTCGCCGCCGCCGACCGGGACCCCGAGCGGTTCGACGGACCCGACGTGCTCGACCTCGCCCGGCGCGACAACCAGCACCTCGGGTACGGCCACGGCATCCA
Organism: Streptomyces sp. NRRL F-6492; assembly: GCF_001280125.1. Classification (GTDB taxonomy): domain Bacteria; phylum Actinomycetota; class Actinomycetes; order Streptomycetales; family Streptomycetaceae; genus Streptomyces. The sequence goes on along the minus strand of NZ_LGEG01000255.1, from coordinate 96,177 downwards.
CTACTGCCTCGGCGCGCCCCTCGCCCGCCTCGAAGGACAGGCGGCGCTCGCCACCCTCCTGACCCGTCTGCCGGACCTGCGACTGGCCGCCGACCCGGCCGAACTGCGGTGGCGCGGAGGGCTCATCATGCGCGGTTTGCGCACGCTTCCGGTGGAGTTCTCCCCGTCCGTACCCCTCTCGCCCACTGACGGACCGTCAGAAATGTGATCTTCATGTGATCGAGTGGCCATCGACTTGTGACGAGCGTTCGAATGCCGCTACGTTTCGCCGCAGTCTCAGCCGTCACGCGAAAGGCGTACCTATGCGTTCCGGGAACGGACGACACCGTCGCCCCCGTCAGGCCCCCGCCCTCGTCGTCGCCGCGGGCGTGACCGGATCCGCCATGGCGCTGCCCCTGCTCGCCACCGGATCCGCGTCCGCCGCCGACGCCGCCACGTGGGACCGCGTCGCCGAGTGCGAGTCCGGCGGTCAGTGGAGCGCCAACTTCGGAAACGGGATGTACGGCGGCCTCCAGCTCACCCAGGGCGACTGGGAGCGTCACGGCGGCCTGTCGTACGCGCCCAGCCCCGACCTGGCCAGCCGCGCCCAGCAGATCGCGGTGGCCGAGAAGGCCCTCGCCAAGGGCAGCGACGCCTGGGCCACCTGCGCGCCGATCGCCGGCCTGAAGAACGACGGGAAGCCCACCGGGGTGAACCCGGGTCCGGCCGCCGCCCCGACGACCTCCGTGGCGCCCGTCCCCGAGTCGAGCTGGAACTCCGGCTCGCCGGCCGCCTCCGCGACCACGCCGTCCGCCGGGACGCCGAAGGCCTCCGTCCCGTCGACGGCCCCCGCCGCGCCCACGGCGCCGGCCACGCCGACGGCCCCCGCCACCCCGGCGGACCCGACCGTGCCGACCACTCCCTCCACCCCCTCCGCGTCGACGGGGTCGACCGACCCGGCGGACCCGACGCTCCCGGCCGGTCCGTCCGGCCCGACGGTCCCCGTCGCCCCCGAGGGGTCCGCCACGCCCGGTACGCCCGTCACGCCCGGCCTTCCGGGAGACGAGGGAACGCCGGCCACGCCCGGCACGGGCAAGCACCGGGGCGAGGCCGCCCCGGAGGAAAGCGGCAAGCCGGACAGTTCCACTGAATCCGGTAGACACGCCTCGGACAAGGACAAGCTCTCCGAAGAGGCTGATTCAGCCCCGATTGCTGACGAAGTGAAGAATCCGGGCTCGACGGACAGTCAGGGCTCTTCGGGTGAATACGTCGTGCGTCCGGGTGACAGCCTTTCGGACATCGCCCAGGCGAACGAACTGCCCGGAGGCTGGACCGCCCTCTATGACGCGAACAAGCGGACCGTGGGCACCGATCCGGACCTCATCCTCCCTGGTCAGAACCTCGAACTGACGGCGGATTCGACCCCGACGGCGGGGTAGTTCGCGGGCGTATGTCCGGTTCTGGGCGAGTGAGACATGGGTCTCTTTGCCCCAACTGGCCCACCACGCCCGCAAACTCCGCTTCCGTCACCCCTCACCTGCGCAAACAGACCCCTCCGAAGGGCAAGAAGAGGCGAAATTCGTCATATGAGCCTCTTTGAACTTCGGGGGGGTCTGTGTCTACGGTCGTCATCGCTCGCCACCGCGGGCCCCGTCGACCGAAACGCCGAATCCTGCCGTCGGCCGATGGGAACAGTCGTCGCGCAAGCGCCGTAGGCAGGAGCGGGGGACCCAAGGTAAGTGCCGGCCCCGGCCGTCGAGACAGACGGCCGACGACCGGCTTGGGGTGAAGCCGCGTGCTAGGACACGCGGCCGGGCAACTCTTCGGCCCGAACCCGACAGCTCACCTCGCAGGCGTCGGTGAGGAGAATCCCCATGCTGTTTTCCGTCAAGGGCAAACACCGCCGTCCCTCCAAGGCCACCCAGCTCGCCGCGCTCGTCGGCGTCACCGGCATCGCCGTCGCCGCCCCGCTGATGACCGCGGGCACCGCCTCGGCCGCCACGACCTCCGAGTGGGACCGCGTCGCCCAGTGCGAGTCCGGCGGCGACTGGTCGATCAACACCGGCAACGGCTACTACGGCGGCCTGCAGTTCTCGTCCTCCACCTGGGCCGCCTTCGGTGGCACCGCCTACGCCCCGAACGCCCACCAGGCGTCGAAGTCCCAGCAGATCGCCGTCGCCGAGAAGGTCCTCGCGGGCCAGGGCAAGGGTGCCTGGCCGAGCTGCGGCGTGGGCCTCTCCGGCGCCTCGTACGACGGCGGCGCCGCCGAGAGCGCTCCGCAGGAGCAGCCGAAGCAGGAGCAGCCGCAGCAGCAGGAGCGCGAGGCCGAGCAGCCGACCACCCGCAGCGAGCAGCGCCAGGCTCCGGAGGAGTCGCAGCAGGCCGGCCCCGAGGCCGCCGGGAAGACCGTCACCACCCCGACCGGCAAGACGGTCAAGAAGGGTGACGGCGAGTACGAGGTCACGGCCGGCGACACCCTCAGCAAGATCGCCGAGGCGCAGGGCGTCGAGGGCGGCTGGGCCGAGATCTTCGAGCTCAACAAGGACGTCGTCGAGAACGCCGACCTGATCTACCCGGGCCAGCAGCTCCACCTGAAGTGAGCCCGGCGGGTCGCGTGAGTCCGGCGGCTCACGCGCCCCCGACGACCCTCCCGCGGTGACCGCCCCGGTCCGGCGCGCCCTTCCCCCGTGCGCGCCGGACCGGGGTTCTCCCCTTTACGGGTCCCCTTCTTCAGGGCCGCCCTTCTTCGAGGCCCCCTTCCGGAGCCCCCGCGGCCCACCTGATGGTTACCACTCAGTAGATCTGGGGTCCTTCGTCCCCTTGTGCGTGCCCTCGGGTCCTTTTTCGTCCCAGGGGGCGGGCGCCCGGCCGGTCGGAGCCCCCGGGGCGGTTAGGCTCTTGTCGCAAGGCCGAGCGACCCCGCACCGACCTTGCGTCACATCCAGCGTCACATCCCAGAAGGAGATGCTCGTGCCGTCCATCGACGTCGTCGTAGCCCGGGAAATCCTGGACTCCCGAGGCAACCCCACGGTCGAGGTCGAGGTCGGCCTCGACGACGGCAGCACCGGCCGTGCTGCCGTTCCGTCCGGCGCCTCCACCGGTGCGTTCGAGGCCCTGGAGCTCCGTGACGGTGACCCCAACCGTTACCAGGGCAAGGGCGTCGAGAAGGCCGTCCTCGCCGTCATCGAGCAGATCGGCCCGGAGCTCGTCGGCTACGACGCCACCGAGCAGCGCCTGATCGACCAGGCCATGTTCGACCTGGACGCCACCCCGGACAAGTCCTCGCTCGGCGCCAACGCCATCCTCGGCGTCTCCCTCGCCGTCGCGCACGCCGCCTCCGAGGCCAGCGACCTCCCGCTCTTCCGCTACCTGGGCGGCCCGAACGCGCACCTGCTGCCCGTTCCGATGATGAACATCCTCAACGGTGGGTCGCACGCCGACTCCAACGTCGACATCCAGGAGTTCATGATCGCCCCGATCGGCGCGGAGTCCTTCTCCGAGGCCCTCCGCTGGGGCACCGAGGTCTACCACACCCTCAAGTCCGTCCTGAAGGCCAAGGGCCTCTCCACCGGCCTCGGCGACGAGGGCGGCTTCGCCCCGAACCTCGGCTCCAACCGCGAGGCGCTCGACCTCATCCTGGAGGCGGTCAAGCAGGCCGGCTACGTGCCCGGCAAGGACATCGCGCTCGCGCTCGACGTCGCCGCCTCCGAGTTCTACAAGGACGGCACGTACGAGTTCGAGGGCAAGTCCCGCTCGGCCGCCGAGATGACCGAGTACTACGAGGAGCTCGTCGCCGCGTACCCGCTGGTCTCCATCGAGGACCCGCTGTTCGAGGACGACTGGGCCGGCTGGAACGTCATCACCGAGAAGCTCGGCGAGAAGGTCCAGCTCGTCGGCGACGACCTGTTCGTCACCAACCCGGAGCGCCTGGCCCGGGGCATCGAGGAGAAGTCCGCGAACGCCCTGCTCGTCAAGGTCAACCAGATCGGCTCGCTGACCGAGACCCTCGACGCCGTCGAGCTCGCCCAGCGCAGCGGCTTCAAGTGCATGATGTCCCACCGCTCCGGCGAGACCGAGGACGTCACCATCGCCGACCTGGCCGTCGCCACCAACTGCGGCCAGATCAAGACCGGCGCCCCGGCCCGCTCCGAGCGCGTCGCCAAGTACAACCAGCTGCTGCGCATCGAGGAGATCCTCGACGACGCCGCGGTGTACGCCGGCCGCAGCGCCTTCCCGCGCTTCAAGGGCTGACACCTTCCGCAGAGCAGCTTCCGTACGTCCCCGTACTCGGTCCCGTACCGTGTGCGGGGACGTCCGCGTGAACAGGGGAGGCGACACGACATGGCCGTGAAGGACCGGGACCGGTTCTCGACCGCGACCCGGCTCAGGCTGCTCGGCGAGCAGACCGCCGCCCGTGTCTACCGCTCCCAGACCCGCCGTCAGGCCCGCCGCTCCCGGCTCACCGGCCGCGCGGCCTTCCTCGCCCTCGTCGTCTGCTCCCTGGTCGTGGCCCTCGCCTATCCCATGCGGAGCTACGTCTCCCAGCAGGGCGAGATCGCCGAGCAGGAGCGCCGGGCCGCCGAGGCCGCCCGGCGGGTGCAGGAGCTGAGGGACGAGAAGGCCCGCCTCCAGGACCCGGCCTACGTCCGCCGCCTCGCCCGCGAGCACCTGCACTACGTGCTCCCCGGCGAGACCGGCTTCACCGTGAACGACCCCGGCGCGGAGCAGCGGCCCCGCGCCGACCAGGGAGCGGCGGACCGCCCCTGGTACGACAACCTCTGGGACGGCGTGGACAACGCCGACCGCCGCTGACCTCCCGTACGACCGACGACCGACGACCTAGGCAACCAAGGCAGACATGCAAACGCCCCCTCCGCAGACCGAACGCACCGAGCCCACCGAGGCGGACGTCGCCGCCTTCGAGCTCCAGCTCGGCCGGCCGCCCCGCGGCCTGCGCGCCATCGCGCACCGCTGCCCCTGCGGGCAGCCGGACGTCGTCGAGACGGCGCCCCGGCTCCCCGACGGCACCCCCTTCCCCACCACGTACTACCTGACCTGCCCCCGGGCGGCCTCGGCCATCGGCACCCTGGAGGCCAACGGGGTCATGAAGGAGATGCAGGCCCGGCTCGCCACCGACCCGGAGCTCGCCGACGCCTACCGGGCCGCGCACGAGGACTACCTCGCCCGCCGCGACGCCATCGAGGTCCTGGAGGGCTTCCCGAGCGCCGGCGGCATGCCGGACCGGGTCAAGTGCCTGCACGTCCTCGTCGGCCACTCGCTGGTCGCGGGCCCGGGCGTGAACCCGTTCGGCGACGAGGCGCTCGCGATGCTGCCGGAGTGGTGGGCCAAGGGCCCCTGCGTCACCCCGTGCGCGGCGCCGAAGGAGGAGGACGGCTGGACCGTCGAGGGCGACCGGGACGGCCACTTCGCCTTCAAGCCGGTCGACGACACCGACGGCGAGGAGCGGAAGTGACCAGGGTCGCCGGAATCGACTGCGGTACGAACTCCATCCGCCTCCTCGTCGCCGACGTGCACCCGGAGACGGGCGAGCTGATCGAGCTGGACCGGCGGATGACGATCGTCCGGCTCGGCCAGGACGTCGACCGGACGGGCCGGCTCGCCCCCGAGGCCCTGGAGCGGACCTTCGCCGCCTGCCGCGCGTACGCCGCCGTGATCGAGGAGCTGGGCGCCGAGCGGATCCGCTTCGTCGCCACCTCCGCCTCCCGCGACGCCGAGAACCGCGACGACTTCGTGAACGGGGTCGTGGAGATCCTCGGCGTCGAGCCCGAGGTCATCACCGGCGACCAGGAGGCCGCGTTCTCCTTCGCCGGCGCCACCGGCGAGCTGCCCGGCACCGAGACGTACCTGGTCGTGGACATCGGCGGCGGCTCCACCGAGTTCGTCACCGGCACCGACCACGTCCAGGCCGCCCGCTCGGTCGACATCGGCTGCGTCCGGCTCACCGAGCGGCACGTCCGCCACGACCCGCCGACCGCCGAGGAGGCCGACGCGATCCGCGCCGACGTCCGGGCCGCGCTCGACCTGGCCGCCGGGTCCGTGCCCATCGGCACGGCCGACGTCCTCGTCGGACTCGCCGGTTCCGTCACCACCGTCGCCGCCATCGCCCTCGGCCTCCCGGAGTACGACTCCGAGAAGGTCCACCACTCCCGGATCACCGCCGAGCAGGTCGCCGAGGTCACCGACCGGCTCCTCGCCTCCACCCATGACGAGCGGGCCGCGATCCCCGTGATCCACCCCGGACGCGTCGACGTGATCGCCGCCGGAGCGATCGTCCTGAGGGAGATCGTCGAGCGCGTCGGAGCCCGCGAGGTGGTCGTCAGCGAGCACGACATCCTCGACGGGATCGCCCTGTCCGTCGCGTAGACCTCGATGGGAAGCCCCTATCCGTCGCATAGAGGGTCGCTATCGAGGCTTCCCGCGGGGTTCCGCCGGGAAAGTTCGTGAAGTTCTTCACAAGGAAAAGGGCCCCGAGGGTGTCCGAAGGGGGTCATTGGGCCCTCCGAGGGGCACCCCGGGGCCCTTTCGCAGGCGCGGAGGCCGATCGGCCCGGTGTTTCCATCGCGTGAACGGGGCCTCCGGTTCAGGGTTGACGGAGGCTCTCCGGTCCAGTTCACGGGGGGTGAACAACGTTCGCCACTGCACCCCGGTTCCTTTGCAGGAACATGACCTGGATCACGTGGGCGGCGGAGTGTAGCAGAGGTGTCCACCAAGCTTGTGAAGGGGCGCACGAACACACCCCCCGGGAGGGGTGGATACTCGATGGCATGAGCACCACGGAGCGTCCCAGGATCCTCGTAGTAGGCGGCGGGTACGTAGGCCTGTACGCAGCTCGGCGCATCCTCAAGAAGATGCGCTACGCGGAGGCGACCGTCACGGTCGTCGACCCGCGGTCGTACATGACCTACCAGCCCTTCCTCCCCGAAGCCGCCGCCGGCAGCATCTCGCCGCGCCACGTCGTCGTCCCGCTGCGACGCGTCGTCCGCGGAGCCGAGGTGCTCACCGGCCGGGTCACCACCATCGACCAGGACCGCAAGGTCGCCACGATCGCGCCGCTCGTCGGCGAGGCGTACGACCTGCCCTTCGACTACCTCGTCATCGCGATGGGCGCGGTCTCCCGGACCTTCCCGATCCCCGGCCTCGCCGAGCAGGGCATCGGCATGAAGGGCATCGAGGAGGCCATCGGCCTGCGCAACCACGTCCTCGAGCAGCTCGACAAGGCCGACTCGACCACCGACGAGGAGGTCCGCCGCAAGGCGCTGACCTTCGTCTTCGTGGGCGGCGGCTTCGCCGGCGCGGAGACCATCGGCGAGGTCGAGGACCTGGCCCGCGACGCCGCGAAGTACTACCAGAACGTGTCGCGCGAGGACATGCGCTTCGTCCTGGTCGACGCGGCCGACAAGATCCTTCCCGAGGTCGGCCCCAAGCTCGGCCAGTACGGCAAGGAGCACCTGGAGAGCCGCGGGATCGAGATCTACCTCGAGACCTCCATGGACTCCTGCGTCGACGGCCACGTCGTGCTGAAGAACGGCCTGGAGGTCGACTCCAACACGATCGTGTGGACCGCCGGCGTGAAGCCGAACCCGGCGCTCTCCCGCTTCGGTCTGCCGCTCGGTCCCCGCGGCCACGTGGACTGCAACGAGAAGCTCCAGATCAACGGTCTCGACTACGCGTGGGCCGCGGGCGACAACGCCCAGGTCCCGGACATGGTCGGCCGCCGCGCGGGCAACCCGAACGCCTGGTGCCCGCCGAACGCCCAGCACGCCCTGCGCCAGGCCAAGGTCCTCGGCGACAACGTGGTGGCCGGCATGCGCGGCTTCCCGCAGAAGGAGTACAGCCACGCCAACAAGGGCGCGGTGGCCGGACTCGGTCTGCACAAGGGCGTCGCCATGATCGTCATGGGCAAGGTGAAGATCAAGCTCAAGGGCCGTCTCGCCTGGTACATGCACCGCGGCTACCACGGCATGGCGATGCCGACCTGGAACCGCAAGATCCGCGTCTTCGCCGACTGGACCCTGGCGATGTTCCTCAAGCGCGAGGTCGTCTCCCTCGGCGCCATCGAGTCGCCGCGCGAGGAGTTCTACGAGGCCGCCAAGCCCGCCCCCGCCCCGGCCGCCCCGGTGCAGGAGAAGGCCAAGGCCTCCTGACGTCCCGTCCGCAGCAGTGACCCGAAAGGGCCGTCCGCCATCCGTGGTGCGGACGGCCCTTCGGTGTTTTGCCGACTCGTTGCGCCGCGACGGGACTGCGGACGCCCACGCACGGTGTTCCCCTGGTGACGGACGTTCCTGGGGAACGGATCACGGAGGTGGGCACCATGGCCGACGCCGCGCCGCGGCTGACGACTCTCGCGCAAGAGCTCCTCGGAGGACCGCTCCCGGTCCGGCTGCGGGCCTGGGACGGCAGCGAGGCCGGTCCCGCGGACGCTCCCGTACTGATCCTCCGCGACCGCCGCGCCCTGCGGCGGATGATCTGGAAGCCCGGCGAACTCGGCCTGGTCCGCGCCTGGGTGGCCGGGGAACTCGACGTCGAGGGGGACCTGTACGAGATCCTGGACCGGGTCTCCGGCCTCCTCTGGGACCGCGACGCCGGGGGCGGGGGCCTGCTCGCCGCCGCCCGCGACCCCCGGCTGCGCGCCGCCGCCCGTGAGCTGCTGCGGCTCGCCGGACCCGTCCCCCCGCCGGGGCCGCCGGCCGAGGAGGTCCGCGGCCGCAGCGGCGGCCGGCACACCCGGCGCCGCGACCGGCAGGCGATCAGCCACCACTACGACGTCGGCAACGACTTCTACGCACTGGTCCTCGGCCCGTCGATGGTCTACTCGTGCGCCTACTGGACCCCCGGCGGCACCCTGGAGGAGGCCCAGCGCGACAAGCTCGACCTCGTCGCCCGCAAGCTGGCCCTGAAGGAGGGCGACCGGCTCCTCGACGTCGGCTGCGGCTGGGGCTCCATGGCCCTGCACGCCGCCCGGGAGTACGGCGCCCGGGTCGTCGGCGTCACCCTCTCCCGCGAGCAGGCCGCCCACGCCCGCAAGCGCATAGCCGAGGAGGGCCTGGCGGACCGGATAGAGATCCGCGTCCAGGACTACCGGGACGTCGCCGACGGCCCGTACGACGCGATCTCCTCCATCGGCATGGCCGAGCACGTCGGCGCCGTGAGGTACCGGGAGTACGCCGACGCCCTGTACGGGCTCCTCAGGACCGGCGGGCGGCTGCTCAACCACCAGATCTCCCGGCGCCCCGAGCCCGACGAGGCCGCCTACGCGATCGACCCCTTCATCGACGCGTACGTCTTCCCCGACGGCGAACTCGCCCCCGTGGGCCGCACCCTGACGACCCTGGAGGACGCGGGCTTCGAGGTCCGGGACGTGGAGGCCCTCCGCGAGCACTACGCCCTGACCCTGCGCCGCTGGGTGGCCAACCTGGAGGCCGACTGGGACCGGGCCGTCCGGCTCGTCTCGCCGGGCCGGGCCCGGGTCTGGCGGCTCTACATGGCCGCCTCCGCCGTCTCCTTCGAACGCAACCGGATCGGCGTGAACCAGCTCCTCGCCGTGAAGACCCCGGCGCCGGGGACGAGCGGGGTGCCGCTGCGGACGCGGGTGTGGACCGGGGGGACGGACTGACGTACGTACGGAAGGGGCCGGCCTCCCGGGTGGGAGGCCGGCCCTTCGCCGGTGGTGCGGGCGGCTACTCGGCCTTGATGGCGGCGAGCATGTTCAGCCGGGCCGCGCTGCGGGCCGGCCACAGCGAGGCGAGGACGCCGACCAGGCCGGCAAGCAGCAGGAAGACGCCGATCCGCTCCCAGGGCAGCACCAGGGCGTAGCCCGGCAGGCTGCTCTTGAAGGTCTCGCCGATCGCCCAGCCGAGGAACGCGCCGAGGCCGATGCCGACGATCGCGCCGAACACCGAGATGACCACGGCCTCCAGACGCACCATCCGCTTCACCCGGCGCCGGTCGAGACCGATCGCCCGGAGCATGCCGATCTCCTGCTGGCGCTCGAAGACGGACATCGCGAGGGTGTTGACGACGCCGAGGACGGCGATCACCAGGGCCATGCCGAGCAGGCCGTAGACGATGTTCAGGAGCAGGTTGATCGGGCCGCCGAAGGCGTCGCGGATGTCCTTGTGGTTCATCACGGTGATGCCGGGGTTGTCACCCATGGCCTTCGACAGCGCCTCGGCGTTGGCGTCGGAGGCGCCGCCGTCCATCGCGACGTAGACCTCCCGCGTGTAGGGCTGCTGCTCGTGGGCGTTGATCAGCTTGCGGTCGATCATGACGGGGGAGACGAACTCGCTCTCCTCGTAGATCGCGCCGACGGTCAGCCTGCCCTCGGCCTTGTCCAGGTACTCGACCGGGACCGTGTCGCCGACCTTCAGGCCGCGCTTCTCGGCGGTCTTGTCGGCGACCGCGATCCGGCCCTTGCCCAGCGAGGCCAGCGAGCCGTTCACGACGTGGAGGTTGAGGACCTTCTCGATGTCGCCGGGGGTGACGCCGGAGGCCGAGACGAACGAGCCCTTCAGCTCCAGGGCGCCGGCCTGCTGCGGGGAGACGGCCGTGACGCCGGGGGCCTTCGCGAGGGCGGTGATGGCCTCCTCGCCCAGGCTGTCGCCGCTGGCCATGGTGACCATGTAGTCGGCCTTGATCTGGTCGACGGTCATCTTGTCGATGGCCGCGCCGACGGTCGCGCCGAGCACCGAGAGGCCGGTGACCAGGGTCAGGCCGATGGCGAGCGCGGAGGCGGTGGCGCCGGTGCGGCGCGGGTTGCGGACCGCGTTCAGCCCGGCGAGCTTGCCGGAGATCCCGAAGAGGCCGACGAACAGCGGGCGGATCAGGGCGATCACGGGCCGCGACAGCATCGGGATCAGGATGATCACGCCGATGAGGGTGAGGAACGCGCCGCCCGCGATGAGCATCCGGCCCTCGTCCCCGCCCTGGCCCGCGCCGAGCACGATCAGGACGACGCCGAGCGCGGTGAACGCGGCACCGACGGAGTTGCGCACGACGAGCGACTTGGTGCTCGCGGTGGCGTGCACGCTGTTCATGGCGGCGACCGGCGGGATCCTCGCGGCGCGGCGGCCGGGCAGCCAGGCGGCGAGCATGGTGATCAGGACGCCGACGGCGAACGCGGAGACGACGGGCGCGGGGCCGATGACCAGGCCGCCGGCCGGGATCTTCAGGTCGAAGGCGTTCATGGCCGACCGGAGCGCGACCGCGAGGCCGACGCCCAGGACGAGGCCGACGGTCGAGGCGACCAGACCGACCAGACCGGCCTCGGCGAGGACGGAGCGGGTGATCTGCTTGCGCGAGGCGCCGACCGCGCGCATCAGGGCCAGTTCCTTGGTGCGCTGGGCGACCAGCATCGTGAAGGTGTTGGCGATCAGGAAGACGCCGACGAAGAGCGCGATGCCCGCGAAGCCCAGGAGGACCTGGTTGAGCGCGCCGAGCCCGGCCTCGATGTCCTCGGCCTGCCGGTCGGCGAGGGCCTGCCCGGTCTGGGCGGTGGCCGCCTTCGGGACCACCTTCAGGACCTCGTCGAGCAGCTTGTCCGCCTGCGCGCCGGGGGCGGCCGTGACGGTCAGCTCCTGGAAGAACCCGGGCTTCAGGTACAGCTTCTGGGCCACGGAGGTGTCGAAGAGGACCAGGCTGCCGCCGGCGTTGACGGCGCCGTCCTCGGTGGTGAAGACGCCGGAGAGGACGTACTCCTTCACCGGGCCGTTGGTGGCCACCCGGACGGTGTCGCCGACCTCGTAGCCGCCCTTGTCCGCGGAGGCCCTGTCGAGGGCGATCTCGCCGTCGCGGGTCGGCCCGTCGCCCGTGGCGAAGGCGTACGCGCGGTCCTTGCCGTCCTTGCCGGGGGCGAAGTTGGTGCCCTTGTTGGACCAGCCGACGCCGATCAGCTTGCCGTTCTTGTCGGGCACGCCCGCGAAGCCGCCGACGCGCGGGGCGACGGAGGCGACCCCGTCGAGCCCGGCGACCTCGTCGACGTCCTTCTGGGAGAGGCCGGGGGCCTGCCGGGCCTGCTCGGGGTCGGGGTGCATCTCGACGGCGACGGCGACGTCGTCGTAGCTCTTCGCCGACTGGTTGCGGAAGGCCTGGGAGAGGGTGTCGGTGAAGACGAGGGTGCCGGAGACGAAGGCCACGCCGAGCATCACGGCGAGGACGGTCATCAGCAGTCTCGCCTTGTGCGCGAGCACGTTGCGCAGGGCGGTACGGAACATGGGGTGTCCTGAACGGAGGGTGGGACGGACGGAGGTCGGGGGCGCGGGGCGCGCTACGGGGCCGCTCCTCGCGGCGTCAGCTCGTACGGCCCTTGGCGTCGAAGGCCTTCATGCGGTCGAGCACGCCGTCCGCCGTCGGGCTCAGCATCTCGTCGACGATGCGGCCGTCGGCGAGGAAGATCACGCGGTCCGCGTAGGAGGCGGCGACGGGGTCGTGGGTGACCATGACGACGGTCTGGCCCAGCTCCCGCACCGAGTTGCGCAGGAAGCCGAGGACCTCGGCGCCCGAGCGGGAGTCCAGGTTTCCGGTCGGCTCGTCGCCGAAGATGATCTCGGGGCGGGAGGCGAGCGCGCGGGCCACGGCCACGCGCTGCTGCTGGCCGCCGGAGAGCTCGGTGGGGCGGTGGGTGAGCCGGCCGGAGAGGCCGAGCATGTCGATGACCTGCTGGACCCACTGCTTGTCGGCCTTACGGCCCGCGATGTCCATCGGCAGCGTGATGTTCTCCATGGCCGTCAGCGTCGGCAGCAGGTTGAAGGCCTGGAAGATGAAGCCGATCTTGTCCCGGCGCAGCTGGGTGAGGTGCTTGTCCTTGAGGGTGGACAGCTCGGTCTCGCCGATCCGCACGGAGCCGGAGGAGAAGGAGTCCAGGCCGGCGACGCAGTGCATGAGCGTCGACTTGCCGGATCCGGAGGGGCCCATGATGGCGGTGAACTCGCCCTGCCGGAAGTCCACGGTGACGTGGTCGAGCGCGACCACCTGGGTCTCGCCCTGCCCGTAGACCTTGGAGAGATCCGTGGCGCGGGCGGCCACCGCGGTGGCGCGGGACACGGTGGGGGAGGTGGTCACGAGGGGGACTCCTGTCACTGCGGGGCTGTTTCGGGAACCCCTCCATCGTGTCGAGCGTTCCGCCCCGGGACGTCCGTCCACGTGCCCGTTCCCGGGACAGTCTGGAGTCGGACCGGGGTCCCGGGGTCTCCTCCTGAGGTATGACCGGGCCCCTGAGAGCCGCCGGGCCGGGGGCCCCGGTCGGAGGTGACACAAATGCGACGACTTTTCGTCATTCCCCGGGGTGCGGGTTTGCGCCTGCGACCCCCATCACACTTCGGGGAAAAGGCCCTCACCTGCACTGACGCACCCTCAGGCCTCAATAAAATAAGACAACATCAGGGGCGATGTTCCGCTGAACGAGGGAAGCGCCCCGATAGGCTCACGTGCCAACGCGGAGCTTCGCGACGCCCGGATGGTGGAATGCAGACACGGCGAGCTTAAACCTCGCTGGCCTTCGGGCCGTACCGGTTCGAGTCCGGTTCCGGGCACCACCGTCGACCGTGCCGCCGACCGGCGGGACCGCCCGTTCGGCACCGGCCCCTCCGCGCCCTCCGGGAGGTCGGGACGTGCGCCGGACGCCCCGCGCGTACGGAGCGGACCGTTCCGTTTCCCCCGCCCGCGTACCCGCCCGTCCGGAGGCCCGCAGCGCCCCCGGGGCCCGCCGATCGCCCCTGTTACCCTATAGGGCCCCTCCGCCTCCTGTTAGGTTCTCATGTCGACATGAACATCCTGAACCTTTCGGTAGTGCCCTCCCAGCGGCGCGCACCGGAAGGCGGTGGCGCGGCACCCGCGGGGAATGTACCGAAACCGGCGGAGCGGTATTCGAAGAAGCCCGCACTCCTCCTTTCCGGGATTTTCTTCCTGGTCTATCTGACGCTGTCCGCCCGGCGGCACGCGATACACCTCACGACCGGATACGACCTGGGGATCTTCACCCAGATAGCGAAGTCCTACTCGGAGTTCACCGCCCCGTACGCCCCCCTCAAGGGAACCGGATACAACGCGCTCGGGGACCATTTCCACCCGATCCTCGCGGTACTCGGGCCCGTGTACAAGGTGTTCCCGTCGAGCTATACGCTCCTGGTCTGCCAGGCGGCCCTGGTGGCGGTCTCCGTCCTTCCGATCACGAGGTGGGCCCACGAGGTCGGGGGCCGGAAATTCGCCTATTGGATCGGAATCTCCTACGGCGCCTCCTGGGGGATCGCGGAACTCGTCCAGTTCGACTTCCACGAAGTGGCCTTCGCGGTCCCGCTGCTCGCGTTCTCCGTGTGCGCCGCCGGCCGCGAGAAGTGGCGCGCGGCCGTCCTCTGGGCGATCCCCCTGGTCCTGGTCAAGGAGGACCTCGGGCTCACGGTGGCCGCGGTCGGCGCGTACGTCGCGTGGAAGGGGCCCCGGCGCACGGGAATCCTGCTGGCCCTCTTCGGGATCGTGGCGACGGCCCTCGCGATGTTCGTCGTCCTCCCCTCCGTCAATCCGCTCGGCGAGTTCGCCTACTGGCCGCCCGCGGAACCCGAGGAGAAGGGCCTCCTGGTGAAAGCCGTGGCCACCTTCTGGCCGCCGGTCAAATGGCTCACGCTCCTCATGCTCGTCGCCCCCACCGGATTCCTGGCGGTCCGTTCCCCGCTCCTGATCGTCATGCTCCCCACGCTCGCCTGGCGCTTCACCTCCGATTTCCCCAACTACTGGGGAATGGACTTCCACTACAGCGCGATCCTGATGCCCGTCGCCTTCGCCGCGGCGGTCCACGCGGTCGCCTCGGGACGGATGATCACCCGCAGGCTCCTGCACGCCGCCGTGATCGGGGCGGTCGCCACGGGCGTCACCTTCTTCACCTCCCCGTTCCACGAACTCGTGCTGCCGCGGACATGGGTCGCGTCCGAGCACGTGCGCGTGACCGGCGAAATCCTCGGGAAGATCCCCGACGGCGCCACGGTGGCCGCGTCCAATCGCCTCGCGGCCCAGCTGGCGTACCGGACCACCGTCAGCGAGGTGTGCCTCTTCCCGCGTTCCTTCGAGCCGAAGGAACGGCCCCGCTGGATGGTCTACGACAACGCCGATCCGTCCGATCCGGAATGCGCCACCGGGAAGTCCCTGGAGTCCGGCGCTCCGCACGTCCCCGGCTACCGGCTCGTCGAGCGCCGGAGCGGGATCTCCCTGCTGGAACGGGTCGACGCCCCCGGCGAGCGGCCCTGAGGACCGGCCCCCGGGACCGGCCGCCCGGCCGGTCCCGGCGGAGGGGGCGTACACCCCGCGACTCCGGAGAGGAAGAGCGGGAAGATGAGGGAAAGATCCTCCCCGAGCACTAGGGAGTTTCTTTTGCCTACGCATTACCCTTGACGCAAGGCCGCGCCGTGCGGTCTGCCATGGAGGAGTGAGATGAGGAGCAGCAACCCGGTCTTCTCGCGACGGGGGTTCAGCCGCGACAACGGCTACGCGGGCTTCAACGCGCAGCAGCCGCAGGCCGGGGGCCCCGCCGTCGGAACCAACCCGTACGCCGAGGGCGCGACGAACCCGTACGCGACCAACCCGTACGCCCCGCAGGACACGCAGCTCGGAGCCCCGCAGCAGGCCCGCGGCAACGTGATGACGATCGACGACGTCGTGAGCCGCACGGCCATGACGCTCGGCACGGTCGTGCTCACCGCCGTCCTGTCCTGGCTGCTGCTGCCGGTCGACCCGGCGAACCTGGGCAAGTCCTACGGCATCGCCATCGGCGCCGCCCTGGTCGCCCTCGTCCTGTCGCTCGTGCAGTCCTTCAAGCGCAAGCCGTCGCCCGCGCTGATCCTGGGCTACGCCGCCTTCGAGGGCGTCTTCCTCGGAGTGATCTCGGCCGCCGTCTCGACGTACATCGCCGACGGCGTCGTCATCCAGGCGGTCCTGGGCACCATGGCGGTCTTCGCCGGTGTGCTCATCGCCTACAAGATGGGCTGGATCCGGGTCAACCGGCGCTTCTACGGCTTCGTGATGGCCGCCGCGATGGGCTTCATGCTCCTCATGGTGACCAACCTGCTGTTCGCCGTCTTCGCCGGCGGTGACGGCCTCGGCTTCCGCAGCGGTGGCCTCGGCATCCTGTTCGGCGTCATCGGCATCATCCTCGGCGCCTGCTTCCTCGCCCTCGACTTCAAGCAGGTCGAGGACGGCGTGAACTACGGCGCGCCGCGCGAGGAGGCCTGGCTGGCCGCCTTCGGTCTCACCATGACCCTGGTGTGGATCTACCTGGAGATGCTGCGTCTGCTGTCGATCCTCCAGGGCGACGACTGACGCACGACCCCCTGACTCGGGGGGAAGGGCCCGTCCGGCTGCGTGCCGGGCGGGCCCTTCCGCGTTCCCGGGCCCGTTGGCGGGGGGCCCCGGGCGGCGCGTAGGGTCACGGGGTGCTTGATACGAGTGACCTGACCGCCGCCGTGGAGCGGTTCGCCGACCGGCTGCGGGCCGCCCCGCAGAGCCGTCTCCAGCGGGGCGCGGCGGCCGAGGGGCTCGCCCTCGCCCGCGAGCTCGCGGTGCGCGCGCAGCGCGCCGAGGAGCCGGACCGGGAGCCGAGGACCATGCCGGACGCCGGGGTCTTCGCCGTCGCCGACCAGCTCGTGGTGGCCGGGAGCGACCTGGCCGAGGCACTGCGAACGGCCCCGGCCGGTCCCCGCGCGGGGGAGCTGGACGAGGCCGTGGGGCTCGTACGGGAGGCGGCGGAGCGCTCGGGGCTGTAGAGCGGCCCGCCGGGGCCGCTCGCGGCCCTACAGGGAGGCGATCACGCGGTCCGCGAGGATGTAGACGTTCTCCTCGTCCGTGTCGCCGTACGAGAAGGTCAGGGCGAAGGCGCCCGAGACGCCCGAGCCGCCGAGCAGGACCGGGGCGCGACCCGCGCGCAGGGCCTCCGCGAGGCGCTCCGCGGTCTCGCGGTGCCCCGGGGTCATACAGAGCGTGGTGCCGTCCGCGAAGACGTACACGTCCAGCGTGCCCAGCGGGCCCGGGCGGACGTCGGTCAGGGCCGTGCGCGTGTCGGCCAGCTCCTCCAGGCGCGCCACCGTCCGCTCGTGGTCGGTGACGACCGGGGTCTGCACCGGCACGAAGTCCGGGTGCGAGGGGTGCCGGCGCCGGGCCGCGGCCAGCTCCGGGGAGTCCTCGGGGAACTCGTCCAGCGGGTCCGCGGCGCCGTCCAGCGACGCCGCCTCGGCCTCCATGGCCTCCAGGGCCATCGCCTCCAGGCCCGCGAAGTCGGCCTGGCGCGGCACGAAGAAGGAGCCGTCCTCGGCCGGGCCGCCGAGGCCGCCGAGCAGGGACGGGGCGTCGGCCGCGTCCCGGGCCTCCTGCGCCGCCCAGAAGGCCCGCGCCTCGGCGAGCTCGCGCTCGCGCTCCTCGGCCAGGGCCTCCGCGACCGCGGCCCGTATCTCGGCCGCGGGCGTGGCACGGGCCGCGGGAACCGTGACCCCGCGCCCGGCGGCCAGCTCGCGCCGCAGGGCGGTGACCTGCCTGCGGAGACCGTGGACGGCGTGCAGGGCGGCAGCGCCCACGGCCGTGGCGGCGGCCGTGGTCAGCAGCAGGGCAAGAGGCATGGCGCTCACTGACGTACTCCCGATTCCGAGTCGATCCCCCGACTTCCTACCTCAGCTTGTCGTGAGGTGGGGGCCGCTGTCAGTGCATTACGTCACGAATTGGACAGGTATTTCTACCAGGCGTTTAGTCCCGAAACCGCTCTGACCTGGGAAAACGAACTCCCCCGGGATGTAGGTCACATCCTGGGGGAGATTCGGTCACGGCTGGGACGCGACGTGGTTGGACGCCGCTCGTGAGGAGAGCGGGATCAGCTGAGGCGCTCGATCACCATGGCCATGCCCTGGCCGCCGCCGACGCACATGGTCTCCAGGCCGAACTGCTTGTCGTGGAACTGGAGGCCGTTGATCAGCGTGCCGGTGATCCGGGCGCCGGTCATGCCGAAGGGGTGGCCGACGGCGATGGCGCCACCGTTGACGTTCACCTTGTCCAGGTCCAGGCCCAGCTCCTGGTAGGACGGGATCACCTGGGCGGCGAAGGCCTCGTTGATCTCGGCCAGGTCGATGTCGCCGATGGTCAGGCCCGCGCGCTTGAGGGCCTGCTTCGACGCCTCGACCGGGCCGAGGCCCATGATCTCGGGGGAGAGGCCGGAGACGCCGGTGGAGACGATCCGGGCGAGCGGGGTCAGACCGAGCTCGCGGGCCTTGGTGTCCGACATGATCACGAGCGCGGCGGCGCCGTCGTTGAGCGGGCAGCAGTTGGCGGCCGTGACCAGGCCGTCGGGGCGGAAGACCGGCTTGAGGCCCTGCACGCCCTCCAGGGTGACGCCGGCGCGCGGGCCGTCGTCCGCGGAGACGACCGTGCCGTCCGGCAGCGTGACCGGGGTGATCTCGCGCTCCCAGAAGCCGTTCTTGATGGCCTGCTCGGCGAGGTTCTGCGACCGTACGCCGAACTCGTCCATCTCCTGGCGGCCGATGCCCTTGAGGCGGGCCAGGTTCTCCGCGGTCTGGCCCATCGCGATGTACGCGTCGGGGACGAGGCCGTCCTCGCGCGGGTCGTGCCAGGTGGAGCCCTCGGAGGCGGCGACCTCGGCGGTGCGGGCCTCGGCCTCGGCGAAGAGCGGGTTGTGCGTGTCGGGCAGCGAGTCCGAGTTGCCCTTGGCGAAGCTGGACACCATCTCGACGCCGGCCGAGACGAAGACGTCGCCCTCGCCCGCCTTGATCGCGTGCAGCGCCATGCGGGAGGTCTGGAGCGAGGAGGAACAGTAACGGGTGATCGTGCAGCCCGGCAGGTGGTCCATGCCCATCTGCACGGCCACGATCCGGCCCAGGTTGTTGCCCTGCTCGCCGCCGGGCAGACCGCAGCCCAGCATCAGGTCGTCGATGTCGCGCGGGTCCAGCTCGGGCACCTTCGCCAGGGCGGCCTGGACGATGGTCGCGGTGAGGTCGTCCGGGCGCAGGTCCTTCAGGGAGCCCTTGAAGGCCCGGCCGATGGGGGAACGGGCGGTCGAGACGATCACGGCTTCGGGCATCACGGCTCCATGAGGGTGCGGAGTGGGCGGACTGAAAGGGAAGTTACCCGTACGTACCGCACGGGGTCACCGGGACGGGCGTGTGATGCGGACCTCTTTTCTAAGCGGTTGCTCAGGAGGCGGGGTCTCCGACGAGAACGGCGCCCGCCGGAGCTTTGTTCCCGGCGGGCGTTCACCCCGCCGGGGTCTCCGACGAGGGGACGCTGTCCGCCCGTACCTCCGGTGTCCCTCCGGCCCCTTCCGGGCCTTCCGCCGCTCCCGTAGCTCCCGTCGCCCCGGCGGCCTCCGCCGCTTCGGGCGCGACCGGCAGCCGCCGCCTGCGGCGGTGCTTGAGCAGCGCCCACGGCGCCCGGGCGCCCGTGACCTCGGTGCCCGCCTCCCGCGCCGCCTCGGCCGCCGCCTTCGCCACCGGCAGCATGTTCTCCCGGCGCGCCGGCTCCAGCCGGTCGGCCTCCGGCCACGCGCCGAGCACCGCGCAGACCGTCGGCAGGACGGCCATCGCCGCCGTCGCGTACCCCTCGGCCGACGGGTGGAAGCTGTCCACCCCGAACATCTCGCGCGGGTTCGCCGCGAACTCCGGGCCGAGCAGGTCGCCGAGCGACACCGTCCGCCCGCCCTGCTCCACCACCACGATCGTCTGCGCCGCCGCCAGCTGCCGCGACGCCCGCCGCGCCAGCCAGCGCAGCGGCTGGTAGACCGGCTCGATCGTGCCCAGATCCGGGCAGGTGCCGACGACCACCTCCGAGCCCGCCGTCCGCAGCCTCCGCACCGCCGCCGCCAGGAGCCGCACCGACTCCGTCGGCGGCATGCGGTGCGTCACGTCGTTCGCCCCGATCATGATCACGCACACGTCCGGCGGCCCCAGGGGCTGCGCCAGCAGCAGCGACACCTGCCGCTCCAGATCGTCCGAGCGCGCCCCCGACAGGGCCGCGTTCCGCAGCAGCACCGGCCGCTCCGCCACCGCCGCGAGCCCCGAGGCGAGCAGCGCGCCCGGGGTCTGGCCGGTGCGCCGCACCCCCTGGCCCGCCGCCGTGGAATCACCCAGAAGGGCCAGTCGCAGCGGGTCCTCCGTCCCGAACGCCCGGCCGTAGAGCCCGTCCGCCGCGGGCGGCATCGGAGCCGCGCCGCCCCCCACGGTCCGCTTCGCGATGTGCGCCTCGGCGAGCAGGACCCCCACCGTCGCGACCCCGAGGAGTCCGATGCTCCCGCCGCCGTACGCCGCACCCGCCGCGATCCGCCGCGCCACCCTCGCCCTCGACATGGGGCCGTCACCTCCTTCAAGCCGTTCACGGTGTAACTGCCCCGTAACCCGCTCCGACTACGCATACGCTGGCCACACCATTACGGAGACCCCGGAGATTACGGTGCAATTCCACGACTCGATGATCAGCCTCGTCGGCAACACCCCGCTGGTGAAGCTCAACCACGTCACAGCGGGCATCCAGGCGACCGTCCTGGCCAAGGTCGAGTACTTCAACCCCGGCGGCTCGGTCAAGGACCGGATCGCCCTGCGGATGATCGAGGCGGCCGAGCGCAGCGGCGAGCTGAAGCCCGGCGGCACCATCGTCGAGCCCACGTCCGGCAACACCGGCGTCGGCCTGGCGATCGTGGCCCAGCAGAAGGGCTACAAGTGCATCTTCGTCTGCCCGGACAAGGTGTCGCTGGACAAGATCAACGTGCTGCGCGCGTACGGCGCCGAGGTCGTCGTCTGCCCCACGGCCGTCGACCCCGAGCACCCGGACTCGTACTACAACGTCTCCGACCGGCTCGTCCGCGAGACGCCGAACGCCTGGAAGCCCGACCAGTACTCCAACCCGAACAACCCGCGCTCGCACTACGAGACCACCGGTCCCGAGCTGTGGGAGCAGACGGACGGGAAGATCACCCACTTCGTCGCGGGCGTCGGCACCGGAGGCACCATCTCCGGCACCGGCAACTACCTCAAGGAGGCCAGCGGCGGCGCCGTCAAGGTCATCGGCGCCGACCCCGAGGGCTCCGTCTACTCGGGCGGCTCGGGCCGTCCGTACCTGGTCGAGGGCGTCGGCGAGGACTTCTGGCCCAGCGCGTACGACCGGAAGGTCGCCGACGGGATCGTGGCCGTGTCCGACAAGGACTCCTTCCAGATGACCCGCCGCCTCGCCAAGGAGGAGGGCCTCCTCGTCGGCGGCTCCTGCGGCATGGCGGTCGTCGCGGCCCTGGAGGTCGCTCGCGGCCTCGGCCCCGACGACGTCGTGGTCGTGCTGCTCCCGGACTCCGGCCGCGGCTACATGTCCAAGATCTTCAGCGACGAGTGGATGGCCGACTACGGCTTCCTGGAGCACACCTCCTCCGCCACCGTCGCGGACGTCCTGCGCCACAAGGAGGGCGGCCTGCCCTCCCTCGTCCACATGCACCCGGACGAGACCGTCGGCCAGGCCATCGAGGTGCTGCGCGAGTACGGCGTCTCCCAGATGCCCATCGTGAAGCCCGGCGCCGGCCACCCCGACGTCATGGCCGCCGAGGTCGTCGGCTCGGTCGTCGAGCGCGAGCTGCTCGACGCCCTCTTCACCAAGCGGGCCTCCCTGGAGGACCCGCTGGAGCGCCACATGAGCGCGCCGCTGCCGCAGGTCGGCTCCGGCGAGCCCGTGGCCGACCTGATGTCCGTCCTGGGCGAGGCCGCCGACGCGGCGACCGTCCTGGTCGAGGGCAAGCCGACCGGCGTCGTCAGCCGCCAGGACCTGCTGGCCTTCCTGGCGGGCGGCGACGCGAAGTAGGTCCCGGCGCTCGCCGCGCGGGCGAGTTCGCGCAACTGGTACGAGCGCGTCACGTCCGCGCAGCACCCGCTTAACACGCGTCCGGCAGATTGTTCCTCGTCGGCGTCACGGACTTCCGGAGCGGCTCCCGGGCCTCCACAGACGCCGCGGACGCGGACCGGCCCTGACCCGGGCCCGTGTCCCTCGCGGGGACCGCCGTCGTCCCGCCCCCCGGCAACGGGGGTGCGGCGGTCCCCGCGCCAAGCTCCACGAAGGGCCCCCCGCCATCGCGGGGGGCCCTTCGCGCCTCCTCTTTCCAGGACCGCCCGCACCGGATCGTGCATATCCTTATGCAGAGTGATGTGCGAGTGAATAGGTGAAAGGGGAGGGCGACGTGAGCGACAGCCCGGCCGGCCGGCTCCAGGCCCTCTTCGAGGGGCACCGGCTGACACCGACCCAGCGGCGGATCGCGCACTGCATGGTGCGGCGCGCCGGGGACGTGCCGTTCCTGTCCAGCGTGGAGCTGGCCGAGCTCGCCGGGGTCAGCCAGCCCTCCGTGACCCGCTTCGCCGTCGCCCTCGGCTTCGACGGGTACCCGGCGCTCCGCCGCCACCTGCGCGAGGTCGCGCCCCCGGAGACCGGCGCCGGGGCCGGGACCGGCTCCGGCGGGGGCGAGGCGTTCAACGAGTACCAGCAGGCCGTGCTCGCCGAGATCGAGAACCTCCGGCACCTCGCCGGACTGCTCGCCGACCCCGGGCCCGTCGAGCGGGCCGGCCAGCTGCTCGCCCGCTCCCGCCCGCTGCCCGTGCTCGGCCTGCGGGCCGCCTCCTCGCAGGCGCGCGGCTTCGCCTACTTCGCCGCCAAGGTGCACCCGGACGTGCGGCTCCTCGACGAGGGCGGCTCGATGCTCACGGACCGCGTCGACGCGGCCGTACGGGCCGGGGCCACGGCCCTGCTCTGCTTCGCGCTGCCCCGGCACCCGCGCGAGGTCGTCGAGGCGCTGGAGTACGCGCGGGCGGCCGGGCTCGCGGTCGTGACCGTCGCCGACTCGGCGTTCGCGCCCGTCGCCGCCCACAGCGACCTGCTGATCCCGGCCGCCGTCGGCACCGGGCTCGCCTTCGACACCGCCTGCGCCCCCATGATGCTCGGCCGGGTCCTCCTGGAGGCCATGGCCGACGAACTCCCCGACGCGCAGGCGCGCCTGGAGGAGTTCGACGCGAAGGCGGCGGCGCGGGGCCTGTTCGTCGAGTAGGCGGCGGGCGGCCCTCCGGCCGTCAGACGTCCAGTTCGGCCTCGATCTTCTTCAGCTGGTGGCGGGCCATCGCCAGGTTCGCCCGGTCCTTGTGCAGGGCCAGGTAGAGGAAGAGGCCGTTGGTGTTGCGCCCCTTGAGCAGCCGGATCAGGTGGTAGTGGGTGCCGAGGGTGATGAGGATGTCCTCGATCTCGTCGTTGAGCCCCAGCATCTCCATCGCCCGGACCTTGGCCCGGACGACGTCGGTGTTGCCGGCCGCGGCCACGTTGAGGTCGAGCTCCTTGCCGCCGCCGATCGTGCCGAGCGCCATGCCGCTGGTGTAGTCGACGAGGGCAGCGCCGATCGCGCCTTCGATGGAGGCCGCTTCCTTGAGGGAGGTCTCGGTGTTCGCCATGGTGTCGTACTTCTTCCTTCTGGGGTGACGTGCTTCTCGGGTGATGGCCTCTCGGGCCGTGGGGCTGTGGGGCTGGGGGCTTCCCGGGCTACGGGGTCCCCGGGCTACGGGCTCCTCGGGTGGCGGACCTCGCGGGCCGGGGGCCTCCCCGGCAGCGGAGGGCTCCCGGGGTGCGGGGGCTTGCCGGGATACGGGGGCGGGAGCTGCCCCAGCCGGTTCGGCTCCCTGCGCTCCAGCGCGCCGTCCACCAGCTCGCCTATCCGGGCGCTGGACCTGCGGGCCTCCAGATGGAGCCGCCCCACGTTGATCCTGGGCTCCGCGAGCAGCGTCAGGACGGCCGAGCCGCCCGCCGCGTACGTCGCCACGTAGCCGCTCTCGCCGCGTACGAGCAGTTCGCGGAAGCGGCCCTGACCGGTGGCGTCGGTGAGCCGCTGGCCGACGCCGAGCGCCGCCGCGGTCAGCGCGGCCACGCTCTCCGCCTCGCCGTCCACGGTGTCGTGGGCCAGGACGAGTCCGTCGGCGCTGGCCGCCAGGGCTCCGGTGAGCTGGGGCAGCCGCGCCCGCAGCCGTCTCAGCTCGCCGAGGACCTCGGCTTCTGCCGTCATGAGCTGTCTCCTCTCGGCGCGCATGCGCAGGGCACGCCTCATCACAGGTGTGCCTCCAGGGCGTCACGGAGCCGGCGCAGCAGGGCGATGTCGGGATCGGGCACCGGCAGGACGGGTAGGAGCGCCGGCGCCGGTGGCACGGGGTCGGGGTCGGGGTCGGGCGTGAGCGGGGTCTCGACGAGCCCGGCGGCGGCGAGCCGCCGCACGTCGAGGAGCGTGTGGAAGGCGGGGCGGCCGAGCAGCCGGGCCAGCTCCGCCGGGGTCCGCTCGCCGTCGGCCGCCGCGAGCAGGGCGCGCTGCCGCGACCCCACGGTCTGGCCGGGGGCGGCGGGGCGGGGGACGACCGGGGCGGTGTCCACGGTGGGGTACGGCCAGACGGCGTCGAGGAGTTCGCGGCGGCGCACGGTCTCGCGCTCGACGGCCTCGGCCGAGACCGGCCGCACCGTGCCGAACCAGTGCCCCACCCCGTACCGGAAGCGGGTCGGGCCGCTGGTGGGGGAGAGGGCGAAGAAGGCGGCGTCGAAGACGGCGCCGAGGTGGCAGATCTCCAGCTCCCCGTCCTGGAGCCGGCCGCTGTCGACGAGGAAGCGGCCGACCGCGCGGTGGGCGCCGGCCCGGTCGACGGCCTCGTCCCAGTTCTCCCGGGGCAGCCGGCCGCCGGTGGTGAGGAGGACGTCGACGCCGGGGGCGGCGGGGCTCTCGGCGTGCACGACCCGCCCGTCCACGAGGTAGAGCGTGCCGTGGTCGCGCAGCAGGGCCCCGGTGGCCTTCTCGGCGGCGAGCCGGACCAGCATCGGGGAGACGGGGGTGGCGACGGCGCTCATCCGAGGACCAGCTTCTCGGCTATGTCGCGGAGCCTCATGCGGGCGAGGGCGAGGTTGCCGGTGTCGCGGTCGAGCCAGAGGTGGAGGAAGACGCTGCTGTCGAAGGAGGTCTCGACGAAGCGGAGGACGTGGTAGCCGGCCCGGGTGGTGACGATCAGGTCCTCGACGGGGGGGCCTTCGTCGTCCCCGGCGCCTCCGGCGTCCTCGTCCGTGGCCAGGAAGGTGTCGAACTCGGCCGCCGAGCGGGCCAGTTCGGCGGTCTCGGCGGCCGTGGTCTCGTGGTCCCCGACGGGGGAGTCGCCCGCCGTTCCCAGCGCCAGCCCGCTGGTCCAGTCGACCAGGGAGGCGCCCCGGGCACCCGGCAGGGTCATGGCCTCCGTCAGGCACTCGTCGATTCCGGGCACGCGGATTCCCCTCCCGATGCGGCGTGCGAACGTGCGGCAGTAACGGTGACGCTACTGAACGTTCCGGTCCGGGGGAGGTGTTCTGGCATTTTCCATCGGAACATGCCCGGGTCTGACGGAAATTGATCCCTTGCCCGGGGCGGAGGGATGTGGTGGGCCCGTCAGGCCCGGGACTCCACGGCGTTCGCGACGTCCGCCAGGTCCTTCGCGAGCGCCCTGGCGACGGCCTTCGCCCCGAAGCGGGCGAACAGCCGGCCGAGGAGGCCGGGGGCGCGCCCGTGCGCGGGCCGGGCGGAGAAGGTCGTCCGCAGGACGGTGGACCCGTCCCCGCCGGGTGCGAGGGTGAGTTCGGAGACGTAGTGCATGCCGTGGGAGTCGGCGGCCGTGACGTACCGGTCGGGCGGCTCGCACGCGGTCACGGTCATCTCCTCCGTGGCCTCCCGGCCCAGCATCCGCCGGGTCTCGCGCCAGCGCGTGCCCACGCCGAAGCCGCCGGGGGTGAGCACCTCCACCTTCCGGACGCCGGTCAGGACGCGGGGCAGGCCGGGCAGGTCGGTGATCGCCTCCCAGACCCGCCCGGCGGAGGCGGCGACCCGGCGCTCGACGACGACGGAGGTGGTGCCCGTACCCGTTCCGGTCATGTCTTCATGGAAGCCGGGGAGCGGGGGCGGCGCTACCGGACGACCGGCCCTCTTTCTGTTCGACCGGCGGGCGCGCCGGCGCGTCCTGTCCGGCCGGCGGGCGCGCCGGCGTGTCCTGTCCGGCCGGCGGGCGCACCAGTGCGTCCGCCAGGTCCCCGCCCGCCTCGGCGACGATCTCGTCGAGCGTCTGGGCCCCGCGCACGGTCGTGAACGCCACCGTCCCGTCGTCGGCGGTGGTGAAGCCGTGGATCCCCGGCCGGGGCAGGCTGTTGTACGCGTAGTGGTGGGCGAAGTAGTACGCGCCGGTGTCCGGCACCGCCACCACGTCCCCCGGGCGCAGCAGCGGCAGCTCGCGGCCCGTGGCGATCAGGTCCCCGGCGAAGCAGGCGGGGCCCGCCACGTCCTGGACGGCGCTCTCCCCGGTGCGGGGCCGGCCCCGCGCGTCGTACGCGAGGACGCGCAGCGGCCAGGAGTCGGGCGCGTAGACCGTACGGGTGGCGAGCTGCACGCCCGCGTGGGTGACGGCGATCGGGCGGCCCCCGGAGGTCTTGGTGTACTCCACCCGGGCGAGGACCGTTCCGTGTTTGGCCAGAAGTGAGCGCCCGAACTCGGTGACGAGGCGGTAGCGGCCGTCGAAGAGCCCGGGGACGGTGTCGGCGAGCAGCCGCGCGTACTCCGCGTAGGTCGGCGTCTCCTCGTCGGAGGCGAAGTTCACCGGCAGGCCGCCGCCGATGTCGAGGGTGTCGACCTGCCGCCGTCCCGCGGCCCGGTTGATCTCCTCGGCCAGCGCGTACGCCTCCCCGACCCCCTCCGCCATCAGGGTGAGCGGCACGCCCTGGGAGCCGGTGTGGGTGTGCAGCCGGGTCAGCCACGGGCGGTCCAGGTAGGCCTGGACGACGGTCTTGCGGGCGCCCTCGTCGCGGAGCGCCACGCCGAACTTGGAGGTGGCGGTCGCGGTGGAGAGCGCGCCGATGGAACCGGCTCCGACCTGCGGGTTCACCCGGAGGCCGAGGGTCGAGGCGGTGGGCCCGGCGGCCACGAGGGCGTCGATCCGGTCCAGCTCCTGGAGGTTGTCGGCGTTGACCGCGATCCCGAGCGCGAGGGCCCGGCGCAGCTCGTCCGGGGTCTTGGCGGGGGAGTCGAGCACGGTGCGGGAGGGCGGGATCCCGGCGGCGCGGGCGAGGGCCAGCTCGCCGGGGCTCGCCACCTCGGCCCCGATCCCGGCCTCGTGCAGCAGGCGCAGGACGGGGACGAGCGGGGCGGCCTTCACGGCGAAGGCGTGCAGCACGGGCGCGTCGGTGACGGCGGCGAAGGCGCTGGTCAGGGCGGCGGCGGAGACGCGGATGCCGGCGGTGTCGAGGAGGGCGACGACCGGTTCGGCGGGGGAGAGGAGTCCTTGGTCGACGGAGGCGCGGACGGCGAGATCGCGACGGGGGGAGGCCATGGGGTCCATCGTCGTCCATCGGGTGCGGGAGCGGGAGGGGGCCGGCTTTCGTCCGGCGGGAGGCGCGGGAGGGGGTCCGGCTTTCGTCCGGCGGGGGAGCGGGAGGGGGCGGGTCCCCTCCCGCGCCTCCCGCCCGGCCCTGTTGACTACAACTATTCATACCGCCAGGATGTGAATATCCGAACGACATTCGAGGAGGCACCGCCATGTCAGGACCCCGCCCCGTACGGGCCCCGCGCGGTACGGAACTGAGCGCCCTGGGATGGCAGCAGGAGGCCGCCCTCCGGATGCTCCAGAACAACCTGGACCCCGAGGTCGCCGAGCACCCCGACAAGCTCGTCGTCTACGGCGGCACCGGCAAGGCCGCCCGCGACTGGCGCTCCTTCGACGCGATGGTCCGCACCCTGCGCACCCTCAAGCAGGACGAGACGATGCTCGTCCAGTCCGGCCGTCCGGTCGGCGTCATGCAGACCCACGAGTGGGCCCCGCGCGTCCTCATCGCCAACTCCAACCTCGTCGGCGACTGGGCGAACTGGGAGGAGTTCCGGCGCCTGGAGCAGCTCGGCCTCACCATGTACGGCCAGATGACGGCCGGCTCCTGGATCTACATCGGCACCCAGGGCATCCTCCAGGGCACCTACGAGACCTTCGCCGCCGTCGCCGCCAAGAAGTTCGGCGGCACCCTGGCCGGCACCATCACCCTGACCGCCGGACTCGGCGGCATGGGCGGCGCCCAGCCGCTCGCCGTGACGATGAACGACGGCGTCGCGATCTGTATCGACGTCGACCCGCGCGCCATCGAGCGCCGCATCGAGCACCGC
The DNA here is from genome assembly GCF_001280125.1 of Streptomyces sp. NRRL F-6492. Classification (GTDB taxonomy): domain Bacteria; phylum Actinomycetota; class Actinomycetes; order Streptomycetales; family Streptomycetaceae; genus Streptomyces. The sequence continues at coordinate 68,003 of NZ_LGEG01000255.1, read as the reverse complement.
TACCTGGACGTCAGGGCCGACTCCCTGGAGCACGCCCTCGCGCTCGCCACCGAGGCCCGCGACGCCCGCCGCCCGCTCTCCGTCGGCCTCCTCGGCAACGCGGCCGAGCTGCTCCCGCGCATGCTGGCCGAGGGCGCCCCGATCGACATCGTCACGGACCAGACCTCCGCCCACGACCCGCTCTCCTACCTCCCCGTCGGCGTCGCCTTCGAGGACATGGCCGACGCGGCGGCGAAGGACCCGGCCGGCTTCACCACCCGGGCCCGCGAGTCGATGGCCCGGCACGTCGAGGCCATGGTCGGCTTCATGGACGCGGGCGCCGAGGTCTTCGACTACGGCAACTCGATCCGCGGCGAGGCACAGCTCGCCGGCTACGACCGCGCCTTCGCCTTCCCGGGCTTCGTCCCGGCGTACATCCGCCCGCTGTTCTGCGAGGGCAAGGGCCCGTTCCGCTGGGCCGCCCTCTCCGGCGAGGCCTCGGACATCCACAAGACCGACAGGGCGATCCTCGACCTCTTCCCGGAGAACGAGTCGCTGCACCGCTGGATCAAGATGGCCGGCGAGCGCGTCCACTTCCAGGGCCTGCCCGCCCGCATCTGCTGGCTCGGCCAGGGCGAGCGCGACAAGGCCGGCGACATGTTCAACGACATGGTCGGCAACGGCACCCTCGCCGCGCCCCTCGCCATCGGCCGCGACCACCTGGACTGCGGCTCGGTCGCCTCCCCGTACCGCGAGACCGAGGCCATGCTCGACGGCTCCGACGCCATCGCGGACTGGCCGCTGCTCAACGCCATGGTCAACGTCGCCTCCGGCGCCTCCTGGGTCTCCCTCCACCACGGCGGCGGCGTCGGCATGGGCCGCTCCATCCACGCGGGCCAGGTCTCGGTGGCCGACGGCACGGCCCTCGCGGGCGAGAAGATCCGCCGCGTGCTGACGAACGACCCGGGCATGGGCGTCATCCGGCACGTCGACGCGGGCTACGACATCGCGGAGCGGGTCGCCGACGAGAAGGGCGTCCGGGTCCCGATGCGCGAGGGCGCCGACGCGTCCGCCTCCGACGCGTCCGCCTCCGCCGCGTCCGGCTCCGACGCGTCCGGCTCCGGGGAAGGCTCCGCGTGAGCGACAGCTTCCACGCCATGTGGCGCTCGCTGCGGCCCCTCGGCCGCAGCGACGCCTCCGGCGGCTACCGGCGCTACGCCTGGACCGGCGCCGACGCCGACTGCCGCCTCTGGTTCCGGATGCAGGCCGAGGCCCGCCGCCTGGACGTCGAGACCGACCGCAACGGCAACCAGTGGGCCTGGCTCGGCGACCCCGCCGCGGGCGACGCCGTCGTCACCGGCTCCCACCTGGACTCCGTCCCCGACGGCGGCGCCTTCGACGGCCCCCTCGGCGTCGTCTCCTCCTTCGCCGCCCTCGACGAACTGCGCTCCCGGGGCGTCTCGTTCAAGCGCCCCCTCGCCATCGTCAACTTCGGCGACGAGGAGGGCGCCCGCTTCGGCCTCGCCTGCGTCGGCTCCCGGCTCACCGCCGGACGCCTGACGAAGGAGCAGGCGCACGAGCTGCGCGACGGCGACGGGATCAGCCTCCCGCAGGCCATGGAGGCCGCCGGGTACGACCCCGAGGCCATCGGCCCCGACCCGGAGCGGCTCGCCCGCGTCGGCGCCTTCGTCGAACTGCACGTCGAGCAGGGCCGGGCCCTGGACCTGTCCGGCGACGCCGTCGGCATCGCCTCCTCCATCTGGCCGCACGGCCGCTGGCGGTACGACTTCGCGGGCGAGGCCAACCACGCCGGCACCACCCGGCTGGTGGACCGCCGCGACCCGATGCTCACCTACGCCGAGACCGTCCTCGCCGCCCGCCGCGAGGCCGAACTCGCGGGCGCCGTCGCCACCTTCGGCAAGATCGCGGTCGAGCCCAACGGCGTCAACGCCATCCCCTCCCTCGTGCGCGGCTGGCTCGACGCGCGCGCCGCCGACCAGGGCGCCCTGGACGCGGTCGTCACGGGCGTCGAGACGGCGGCCCGCGACTACGCCGACCGCCACGGCATCGACCTCACGGTCGTCCGCGAGTCCTTCACCCCGGTCGTGGACTTCTCGCACGCCCTGCGCGACGAGCTGTCCCGGATCCTGGGCGACGCGGCCGCGGGCGCCACGGGCACCCCGGGCAAGGTCCCGGTCCTCGGCACGGGCGCGGGCCACGACGCGGGTATTTTGTCCGAATCGATCCCGACCGCCATGCTGTTCGTACGGAACCCCACGGGCGTCTCGCACTCCCCGGCCGAGTTCGCGGCCGAGGACGACTGCCTGGCCGGGGTCCGCGCACTCGCCGACGTACTGGAGGAGCTGGCGTGCCGCTGACGACCACGTACTGGCTGGAGCACGCCTGGATCGACCCCGTGGTCGAGCCGGGCGTCGCCCTGGAGGTGGCGGACGGCCGGATCGCGTCGGTCCGCACGGGCGTGGAGACCCCGCCCCCGGGCGCGGAGGTCCTGCGGGGCCTGACGGTCCCGGGCCTGGCCAACGCCCACTCGCACGCCTTCCACCGCGCCCTGCGCGGCAGGGTCCAGGTCGGCTCCGGCACCTTCTGGACCTGGCGCGAGACCATGTACCAGGTCGCCCAACGCCTCACCCCCGACAGCTACTTCGCCCTCGCCCGCGCGGTCTACGCGGAGATGGCGCTCGCCGGCATCACCTCCGTCGGCGAGTTCCACTACCTCCACCACGCCCCCGGCGGCACCCCGTACGCCGACCCCAACGCCATGGGGGAGGCCCTGATCGCGGCCGCCGCCGAGGCGGGCATCCGCATCACCCTCCTCGACACCGCCTACCTCTCCTCCGGCTTCGGCGCCGCGCCCGACCACCACCAGCTCCGCTTCACCGACGGCACGGCGGACGCCTGGGCCGAGCGGGCCTCGGCCCTCAAGGAGCGGGACGGCGTACGGATCGGGGCGGCGATCCACTCCGTACGGGCGGTCCCGGCGGACCAGCTGGCCACGGTGGCCGACTGGGCCCGGCGCCGGGAGGCCCCCCTGCACGTCCACCTCTCGGAGCAGACGGCCGAGAACGACGCCTGCCTGGCGGCCCACGGCCGCACCCCCACGCAGCTCCTCTCCGAACACGGCGTGCTCGGCCCCCGCACCACCGGCGTCCACAACACCCACCTCACCCCCGGCGACATCGCCCTCCTCGGCGCGACGTCGACCGGCACCTGCATGTGCCCGACGACCGAACGCGACCTCGCGGACGGCATCGGCCCGGCGGTGGACCTCCAGCGCGCCGGCTCCCCCCTCTCCCTGGGCAGCGACAGCCACGCGGTCGTCGACATCCTCGAAGAGGCGCGGGCCATGGAGCTGAACGAGCGCCTGCGCACCCACATCCGGGGCCACTGGACGGCGGCCGCGCTGCTCCGCGCGGCGACGGCGGACGGCCACGCGGCCCTGGGCTGGCAGGAGGCGGGCGAGCTGACGCCGGGCGCCCTCGCCGACTTCACGACGATCGCCCTGGACTCCGTCAGGACAGCGGGACCGGCACCGCGTCTGGCAGCCGAGACGGCGGTATTCGCGGCGTCGGCAGCGGACGTGCGCCACACGGTCGTGGGCGGCCGCCACGTCGTACGGGACGGGGTCCACTCGTCCGTACCGGACGTGCCGCGGGCCCTCGCCGACTCGATCGCCGCCCTGCGCGGCTGAAGGAGACACCCCTCACCATGAACACCGGCCCCGAGGCGAGGAACAGCGCGGCGGAGACCTCCGCCCCCACGAGCGCGAACAGCGCCGTGGCGACGCCCGCCACCGCCATCGTCAACATCGCGAGCCTGGTCACCAACGATCCCTCCCTCGGTGATGGAAGTCCTCTGGGTCTGATCCGGGACGCGGCCGTCGTCGTCGAAGGCGACCGGGTCGTCTGGGTCGGTGAATCCAGCAAAGCACCGACCACTGACAACCGGGTCGACGCGGGCGGCCGGGCCGTGATCCCCGGCTTCGTCGACTCCCACTCCCACCTGGTCTTCGCGGGCGACCGCACGGCCGAGTTCAACGCCCGCATGTCCGGGCAGCCGTACCGGGCGGGCGGCATCCGCACGACGGTGGCGGCGACCCGCGCGGCGAGCGACGAGGCCCTGTCGGCGAACGTCGCCCGCTACCTGCGCGAGGCCCTCGCCCAGGGCACGACCACCTTCGAGACGAAGTCCGGCTACGGCCTGACGGTCGAGGACGAGGCCCGTGCCCTGCGCATCGCCGCCGAGCACACCGACGAGGTCACCTACCTCGGCGCGCACATCGTCCCCCCGGACCACGCCGACGACCCGGCCGCGTACGTGGACCTGGTGACGGGCGAGATGCTCGACGCCTGCGCCCCGTACGCCCGCTGGGTGGACGTCTTCTGCGAGAAGGGCGCCTTCGACGGCGACCAGGCCCGCGCGATCCTCACGGCGGGCAAGGCGAAGGGCCTCCACCCCAGGATCCACGCCAACCAGCTCACGTACGGCCCCGGCGTCCAGCTGGCGGTGGAGCTCGACGCGGCGAGCGCGGACCACTGCACGCACCTGACGGACGAGGACGTCGACGCCCTGGCGTCGGGGAACACGGTCGCCACCCTCCTGCCGGGGGCGGAGTTCTCCACCCGCGCCGAGTGGCCGGACGCCCGCCGCCTCCTGGACGCGGGCGTCACGGTGGCCCTCTCCACGGACTGCAACCCGGGCTCCTCCTTCACCTCCTCCGTCCCCTTCTGCGTCGCCCTGGCGGTCCGGGACATGGGCATGACCCCCGACGAGGCCCTCTGGTCCGCCACGGCCGGCGGCGCGGCGGCCCTCCGCCGCACGGACGTCGGCCGCCTCACCCCCGGCACCCGCGCCGACCTCACCCTCCTGAACGCCCCGTCCCACGTCCACCTGGCCTACCGGCCGGGGGTGCCGCTGGTGTCGGAGGTGTGGCGGAGGGGCGTGCGGGTGGTCTGAAGGTCTGGCACGGGATCAGGAACGGCAGGTCGCCGTCCGCGGATCCCCCCGACGCCCCGTCCTCCCGACCGTTCCCACCATGGGCAATTCGAGGGCGTACGCGGTCTTCCGGACCACCGACGCGGTGACGGCGTACGCGCGGGCCAGGCGTCTGTGCGGACTGCTGGCGGAGCGGGACGACGAGGTCGGGCTCTTCGCGGAGCTGGAGACGGTCGCGGACCTCCGGCGGATGGCGGAGGTCCTGCCCGGGGCGGAGTTCAACTACGCGGGGGTGCGCACCGGGCCGACGGGGGAGCACCTCCGGTTCGACCCGGACGTCGCGGCGGCGGGCGACGACGTGCTGGAGCGCCACCTTCCGCTGTACCTCCTGGAGGACGTCCCGGAAGCTCGCCGCGCACATCGGCGGCGAGGTCCTGGGCGAGCCGCAGCCCGGCCGGTGACGGCGCGGCGCCTCGGGCGCCCGCGGCCGGTGGCCCCCCTCAGGCCCGGTGGCCGAGCACGTTGACGACCCGGCCGTCCGGGTCCCGTACGAAGAAGCGGCGGACGCCCCACTCCTCGTCCGTCAGCGGGTGCACGACCTCCGCGCCCGCCGCCCGCACCGCCGCGTACACCGCGTCCACGTCCGCCACCTCCACGCTCAGGTCCGGGGCGACGGGGGCGGTCGGGTCCGCGCCCATCAGGCTGAGCTGGGCGGCGGGGACGGCCGGCGAGGCGAGGGTCGCGATCCAGCCGTGGTCCATGACCTGCTCGAAGCCGAGGAGACCGTAGAAGTCCCTGTTCTCCTCCGGGGCGGTCGTCCGGAGGTTGGGGACGACGCGGCGCACGCTCATCGGGTACTCCTCGGCACGGGGACGGCTCTCAGCGGAACTCGTGGACCACCTGGATCTCCCCCACGATATGCGCGTTGAACTCCTCCAGCTCCTCCGCCGGCACCCACAGCTCCAGGATCGTCCGTCCGCCCGCCCGCTGGACCGGGTACCTGCGCAGGAACTCCGTGTCGACCTCGAAGCGCGTGACGAAGCCCGCGCCGCTGTGCTTCACGTTCCAGTCGCGGGCGATCCGGATCGCGTAGTCCTCGTTCATCACCGGATAGAAGATCGGCTGCTCCGGAAGCCGCGGCGGCCAGGCGCGCCACCCCGACTCCCGGACGAGGCCCAGCTCCACGGGGCCCGTGGGGCGCCAGAGGGTCGTCGTCGGGCGGGGGGTGGTCATGGCGTCGCCTTCGTTCCGGGAAAGGGACGGCCGACGGTACCGGGGGCCCTCGCGCCGTCGCCACGGGGTTTCCGGGGCGGTGGGCGGGAAGCGCCCGTACCCGCAGGGGACTTCGTCCTGTCCCCACCTTCACGGGTTGGTCACGGAAAGACCGAGTATCCCTGTCTCCGAGCGTTGCGGACCGGTACCGTCCTGTCCTGGCGGGACTCAGGGGGGAAGACCGGGGGGTCGGCAGGGTGAGCGCTGTCCGCATGCGGGTCGTGAGGCCGGGGGAGCTGAGCGCGCGCGAGATCGAGGCGTGGCGGGAGCTGCGGGCCGGGTCCGGCGCGCCCGCCAATCCCTTCATGGAGCCGGAGTTCACGCGCGCGGTCGCCGAGGTGCGGCCCCGGGCGCGGGTCGCCGTCTGGTGGGAGGGGGACGAGCCCGTCGGGTTCTTCCCGTACGAGAAGGGGCCGTTGGGGCAGGGCCGTGCCATCGGGTTCGGCGTCTCCGACAGCCAGGGGGCCGTCCTCCGGGACGGGCTGCGGCCCGGCGCGCGCGCCCTGCTGCGCCGCTGCGGGCTCGCCGACTGGGAGTTCGACAACCTGGAGGACGGCCAGCCCGTCTTCGAGGGCGCCGCCGTCGAGTCCTTCGCCTCGCCCGTGATCGACGTCGGCGAGGGGTACGCCGCCTACGAGGCCCTCCTGCGCGTCCGGTCCCCCAAGTTCCTGAGGACCACCCTCGCCAAGGAGCGGCGGCTCGCCCGCCAGGCCGGCGGCGAGGTCCGCTTCGTCTTCGACGAGCGCGACCCGGCGGCCCTGCGCACCCTCATGGAGTGGAAGTCCGCCCAGTACCGCAGGACCGGCCGCCGCGACCGCTTCGCCAAGGAGTGGATCACCGCCCTCGTCCGCCGCCTGCACGCGCTCCGCGCTCCCGGCTGCTCCGGCGTGCTCTCCGTGCTGTACGTGGGCGAGCGGCCCGTCGCCGCCCATTTCGGGCTCCGGTCCGCGACCGTCCTGTCCTGCTGGTTCCCCGCGTACGACCCCGGGTTCGCCAAGTACTCGCCCGGCCTCGTCCTCCACCTGCGGATGGCCGAGGCCGCGGCCGCCGCCGGGATCGGCGTGCTCGACCTGGGGCGCGGCGACGCCGAGTACAAGGACGCCCTCAAGACCGGGGAGCTGACCGTGTACGAGGGGGCCGTCATCCGGCCCGGCGCCCGCGCCGCCCTCCACTGGGTCGGACGCGAACCCGCCCGCCGTCTCCACGCCTTCGTCCGCGAGCGCCCCGCCCTCGCCGCCCGCGGCCGCACCGCCCTCCACCGGATCGCCCGCCTGCGGGGCGAGCGCTGACCCTCCCGGACCCGCCCGCGCACCCGTCCGCACGTCCCCCGGGAGACCCCCGTTGAACCACCCCGCTCCCCGTCCCCTCTCCGTCGCCGAGCTCGACCTCGCCGCGCCCGGGGGACCCGTCCTGTCGTTCCGGCCCGCGCCGGGCGGGCCGGAGGCCGGGAGCGGTGACGTCTACGCGCTCGTACGGCTCCGGGGACGGCCCGCCGCCACCGTCGTCGGGACCGTCGCGGACGGCGAGGACCCCGCCGAGGTGCTCGCCGCCCTCGCCCGCGAACGGCTCGCCCGGACCGCGCCCCCCTCCGACGCCGAGCGGCTCGCGCGGAACCGGGCGGAGACCCGCGACGAGTCCGGCACGGTCACCCCGCCCCGCGCCTCCGTCGTCGTCGCCACCCGTGAGCGCCCCGAGCGGCTCGCCCGCGCCCTCGACTCGCTCCTCGCCCAGGACCACCCGGACTTCGAGCTGATCGTCGTCGACAACGCGCCCCGGACCACGGACACCCGTGACCTGATCGCCCGGAAGTACGCCGACCGCGTCCGGTACGTCCGCGAGGACGTCCCCGGCCTCGCCGTCGCCCACAACACCGGGGTCGCCGCCGCCGACGGCGAGGTGCTGGCCTTCACCGACGACGACGTCATCGCCGACCCGCACTGGCTGACCGCGCTCAGCACCCCCTTCGCCGCCGACCCCGGCCTCGGCTGCGTCACCGGCCTGATCCTGCCCGCCCGGCTCGCCACCCCCGCGCAGGTCCTCCTCGAATCGCACGGCGGGTTCGCCAAGGGCTTCGCCCCGCGCCTGTACGACCCGGCCCGGCCGCCCGCCGACGAACCGCTCTTCCCGTTCACGGCCGGCGGCTTCGGCTCCGGCGCCAACATGGCCTTCCGCGCCGAGGCCCTGCGCCGGGCCGGCGGCTTCGACCCCGCCACCGGCACCGGGACCGCCGCGAGGGGCGGCGACGACCTGTACGCCTTCGTCGCCGTCCTCTCCGCCGGCTTCCGCCTCCGCTACACCTCCGCGGCCCTCGTCTGGCACCACCACCGCGACACCTGGCAGGACCTGCGGAACCAGGCGTACGGCTACGGCGCCGGCCTCACCGCGTACCTCACCGCGACCCTGGTCCGCCGCCCCCGGCTGCTGCCCGCGCTCCTCGCCCGGCTGCCGCGCGGCCTCGCGCACGCCCGTACGATGACCGCCCGGCGGGGGGAGACCGGGGACGGCGGCGTTCCCGGCGAGCACGGCACCCACCACCCCTGGCCTCGCAGCCTCTCCCGACTGGAGCGACGCGGCATGCTCTACGGCCCGCTCGGATACGCCAAGGCCCGCCTGCGGAAGGCGGGTTCCCGATGACGAGCACGTCCGGACGGCCCCGCGCCCCCCGCCCTCCCCGTGTCCTCGTACCCGTGCTGCTCTACCACGCCGTGATGGAGGACCCGCCGGACTGGATCGCCGAATTCACCGTCTCGCCCCGGGAGTTCGCCTCCCAGCTCGACGCGGTCGTCGCCAGCGGCCGCACCGCCGTCACCGTCGGCACCCTCGTCGACCACCTCGCCACCGGCGCCCCGCTGCCGCCCCGGCCCGTCGTCCTCACCTTCGACGACGGCTTCGCCGACCTGGCCGGGCCGACCGCCGAGGCCCTCGCCTCGCGCGGCCTCCCGGCCACCGCGTACCTGACCACGGGCGCCATCACCCCCGGCCGGCCCTGCCTGCTGCCGCCCGCGCCGATGATGACCCTCTCCCGGGCACCGCGCCTGGAGGAGTACGGGATGGAGATCGGCGCCCACACCGTCACCCACCCGCAGCTCGACACCCTCGCGCCGAACGCCCTGCGCCGCGAACTGCGCGAGGCGAAGACGGTCCTCGAAGACGTCCTCGGGCACGGCGTGACGCACCTCGCCTACCCGCACGGCTACAACAGCCCGTCCGTCCGGCGGGCCGCCGAGGCCGCCGGATACGCCTCGGCGGTCGCCGTGCGGCACGCGCTCAGCTCCGGCACGGACGAGGTCTACCGCATCGCCCGGCTCATCCTGCGCCGGAGCCACACCGTCGCCGACGTCGAGCGGTGGATGGAGGGCCGGGGCGCGAAGGCCGCGCCCTACCCGGACTCGCTGCCCACCGTCGGCTGGCGGACGTACCGCAGGGCCCGCGCCCTGCTCAAGGGGCCCCGGTTCGCGGGCTGAGCGACGGCGGAAGCCGGCCGGACGAGCCGGACCGGGATCGACAGGGCCCGTGCACGAGGCGGGAGCCGTACACCAGGACAGAACCGAAGCACGTTCCCCCCGCCCCGTCCGGGGGGAACAGCGGGGGGAGAACACGTCGTGCGACAGCACCACCAGGAGTCGGCACCGGTGAGGGAGGGGGCCGTGCCCGCGCGGCCCGGCGCCCCCGGGCGGGAGGACGGCGGCCGTCCGGAGACGCCCGCGCCACGCCCGCGCCGCACCCCCGTCCCGGCCCTCTCCTGGCTGCCCCCCGCCCTCCTGGTGCTCGGCCTCGGCCTGTGGGGGCTCTCGCTGCCCCTGGTCGACTTCCGCTTCATGGACGACTACGGACTCCTCGACCGGCTGCCCGTCCCCTTCTACGCCTCCCTCGTCGTCCTCACCGCGGGCTTCCTGGTGGCGCTGCGCCGCGCCGGGACCTCACCGGGCTGGCCGCTCGTCTACTGCGTCGGACTCCTCGTCGCCCTCAAGGCGGCGCCCGCCGTCCTCTACGACTCAGTGCGCTACCCGTGGGCGTCCAAGCACGACGCCGTCGTCAACACCCTCCTCGGCGCCGGTGAACTCCGCCCGCACGCAGCCCTGTCCGGCAACATGTCCGCCTACGACCAGTGGCCCGGCTTCTTCACCCTCAACGCGGCCCTCGTCCGCGCCTTCGGCGTCGAGTCCACCGCCGTCTACCTCAACTGGGCGCCCATCGTCCTCGGCCTGATCCTCCTCCCGGTGCTCGTGCTCCTCTACCGCACCTTCACCGAGGACTGGCGACTCGTCTGGACCGCCGTCTGGATCTTCCAGCTCGCCAACTGGGTCGGCCAGGACTACCTCGCCCCGCAGGGCCTCGCCTACGTCCTCCACCTGACCGTGCTCGCCGTCGTGCTGCGCCACTTCGTCCGGCCCGGCTCCGCCGGACGGCTCCGCGACCGCACCGCGCTCGACCCGGCCGCCGCCGCCGTGCCGCCGTCCACGACCACCCGGCAGCGGGCCGTCGGGGTGCTGATCCTGTCCCCGCTGATCCTCGCGGTCAACGCGGTCCACCAGCTCACCCCGGTCATGCTCTGCGTCGTCCTGGCCGCCCTCTGCCTCACCCGCCGCTACCGCAACCTCGGCCTCCTCGCCGTCACCGGCCTGATCATGCTGGGCTGGAACCTCACCATGGGCCGCCCGCTCTTCCTGGAGACCCTCGGCACCCTCAAGGACTCCCTCGGCCGGCTCACCCAGAACTCCCGCGCCGGCTACACCGGACAGCTCACCGGCCCCGGCCCCGAACTCGCCGGCAAGGCCGGCATCGCCATGGCCCTCGCCGTCGTCCTCTTCGCCGGCATCGCCGTCCTCGCCCGCCGCCGCCTCACCCGCGGCGCCCTGCCGCTGCTGCTCGCCTCGGCCGCCCCCCTGCCGCTCTTCGCCGTCAACGACTACGGCGGCGAGATGCTCTTCCGCGTCTACCTCTTCGGGCTGCCCGGCGCCGCGTTCTTCGCCGCCGCCGCGCTCGTCCCCACCGCCGCCGGCGCCCGCCGCAGCCGCGCCGCCGTCACCCGGCGCCGGGTCACCGCCGTCGCCCTCCCGGCCGTCCTCCTCGCCCTGACCGCCGGTTTCCTGCCCGCGTACTACGGCAAGGACGCCATGTACTACACCCCGCCCGCCGAGTCCGCCCTGGTCACCCGCGCCATCGACGGGATGCCGGCCGGCGGGCTGCTCCTCGCCACCTCCGGCTCCTTCCCCCAGGCCCTGCACCGCTACGACGAGGTCGAGCACTGGTGGTTCTGCGAACAGGACCCCGCCGAGAACGAGAAGATGCTCGCCGACCCGGCCCGGTACCTCGCCGACCGCATCCCGCGCGGCGTCACCGCCCAGGTCGTCCTCACCCGCACCCAGGACGTCTACACCGCCGGCGAGGGACTGCTCCCGGCCGGCGGCTTCACCGTCCTGCGCGACCGGCTCAAGGCCTCCCCGCTGTTCAGGACCGTCGAGGAGCACCCGTACGGGATCGTCCTCGCCTACACCCCGTCGACCACCACCCCGGGCGGTGCCTCGTGACCGTCGACCCGACCGCGCCCGCCCTCCGGACCCGGGGACACCGGGTCAGGGCCTCCGTCGCCGCCTCCGGCTGGCTCGCCCTCGCCGCGACCCTCCTCCCCGACGGCCTCCCGCTCCGCTGGGTCCCCGTCCTGCTCTTCGTCTGCCTCGGCCCCGGCCTCGCCCTGCTCCACCCGCAGCCCCGCGGACTGCGCCCGGGCGCCCGCCTGGAGGCGTTCGCGCTCGCCGCCCCGCTCAGCCTCGCCCTCGCCGCGCTCACCGCCACGTTCCTCTTCCTGATCGGAGGTTTCTCCGTGCCCGCCTTCCTCGTCCCGCTCGCCGCCTTCACCACGGCCGCCGCCCTCCTCCCGGGCCTCCCGCTGCCCGCCGCCACCAAAGGCGCCGTCGCCCCCGCGGACGCCGAGTCCTTCCTGCCCCGCGAACGAGGGCCCGGTGGGGGCCGGTGACCGGCGACCGGCACGTCCGGGGCACCGCCCCCGGACGCCTCGCGGTCGCCCTCGCCGCCGTCGGCGCGCTGACCGCCGGGATAGGGGTGTGGGCCACCGTCGCCGAGGGCGGCGACCGCTGCGCCCCCGACTCCCGGCTCGTCGCCCCCTGCGGAGCCTGGTGGGGCGCGTACCTCCCCTACGACCAGGGCGGTTCGCTCACCCGGCCCGTGTACGCCTTCGAGCGGAAGATCGGCCGCAAGCTCGACCTCGTGTACACGTACCATGACATGTCGGGCAACGCGCTCGACGGCACCCTCCTCACCGACGACGAGCGCGAACTCGGCCGCGACCGACTGCTGATGCTCGCCTGGGAGTCCACCGTGTGGAAGGAACCCCACCACGCCGGCTGGACCGAGACCCAGCTCGGCTGGAAGAACATCGCCTCCGGGCGGTACGACGCCGAGATCGTCGACCCGCAGATCCGCCGCGTGAAGGAGTACGGCAAACGGGTCTTCCTCTCCTTCGACCAGGAGGTCGACGCCCGTATCAAGGAGGGCGCCGGCACACCCGCCGAGTACGTCGCCGCCCACCGCCACCTCCACGACCGCTTCCGGGAGCTCGGCGCCGACAACGTCGTCTGGGTGTGGACCGTCTCCGGCTACCTCGGCATGGCCGACGAGATGAAGCGCCTGTACCCCGGTGACCGGTACGTCGACTGGATCGGCATGGACCAGTACAACTACTACCGCTGCCACGGCACCGACACCTGGCGGGACTTCGACGCCAGCCAGCGCCCCGCCTACGACTGGCTCCGCGCGAACGTCTCCGACCGGAAACCGATCATGCTCGCCGAGTTCGCCACCGTCCCCGATCCCGGGGAACCCCAGCGCCAGCGCGACTGGTACGCCGAGATCCCGCGGATCGCGCCGACCCTCCCCGAGGCCAAGGCGTACGTCCACTGGAACCGGCCCGTGCCGGGACCCGGCTGCGACCTCACCGTCGACTCCGGGCCAGGACTCGACGGCTACCGGACGGCCGGGCAGGACCCGTACTTCAAGCAGCCCCTGCCGTGACGCTGAGCCCGCTCAGGACCGCAGGCCCCGGATCGCGTACACCGCCATCGTCACGCCGGACAGGCCGAGCAGCAGCGGGAGCGGTCCGGTGGCGAAGGACTGCTGGGCCGCCCAGCCGGCCCACGTCAGCACCCACACCGCCCCGGCCGTGATCCGCCCGCCCGCCCCGAGCAGCCGCAGCAGCACCGCCGCGAGCACCAGGCACAGGCCCTGCGCCACCACCGGCGCGAACCGGGCCGCCGGGCCCGTGCCCAGCAGCTCGGCGCCCGGGCCGGCCGCGACCGGCGGCAGCAGGCCCAGGAGCGCCGGCGCGGTGTGCAGGGCGAGGAAGGTGGCCAGCAGCACCGCGCCCGCGTACCCGCCGCGGAAGGCGCGCGGGCCGACCGCCGCGCCCTGGAGGCCGACCAGCACAAGGCCGGCCAGCAGGGTCGGCACCGGGAGCGCCGCGAGCAGGTCCCGGCCGGAGGGCCGGGCGGCGTCGAGCGGGGTGGCGAACGCCAGCGGCAGCCAGAGGGCGAGCGCCGCCCCCGCGAGCAGCGCCCAGCGGACGGCGGGCAGCGAGCGGTTTCCCACGGCCGGGGGCCGCGCGCCGGGTACGGGCCCGGGGGCGCGCGGCCGGGGCACGTACACGGGGATGCCGTACGCGGGCGTCACCGTGTCCTGGGCGGCCGTGGAGCGCAGGTAGGCGCTCTGCCGCGCCCAGCTGGTGCCGTACCCGTCGTCGTCGGAGGCGACGGGCGCCGCCGCGACCTCCGGCTCCCGCCCCTTCAGCACCGCCCGCAGCCCCGGCACGCACGCCGCGGCCATCACCGTCATCCCGCCGAGAACCGCCCAGCCGGCCCCGCTGATGCCGTACGGGCCGAGCAGCACGGCCGCGCTGCCCAGCACCAGGACGCACATGCCGGCCTGGACGGCGGCGAGCGCGCCGGTACGGCCCTGGACGCGGAGGACGCCGATGTACAGCTCCACCACGACCCGGGGGAGCGCCCCGGCGGCGAGCAGCCGCAGCACCGTGGAGCCGTTGTCGGCGTAGCCCTGGCCGAAGGGGGCGAGGATCAGCGGCGCGAAGACGACCAGGACGAGGACGACCGGGACGAGCAGCAGCGCCATGCGGCGCAGCGCGCCCCTGACGCCCTCGGCGAGGGAGTCGGGGCTGTGCGAGGCGTGCGCGGTGAGCGAGGAGGCCATGTTGATGGCCATGAACTCCATCGTGCCGCCGACGGTGTAGGCCGTGTAGAAGAAGGCGTTGTGGGCGGCGTCGAAGCGGACGGCGACCATCACCGGCAGCAGGTTGATCATGGCGAGGCTGAAGAGCGCGCCGACGGAGTCCCCGGCCATGAACCGGCCGATCTCGCGCAGGCCCGGCGGCTCGCGGTCCCGGTCGGCGCGCGCCTGCCGGGGGATGAGCCGCCGGAGGACGAGCCAGGCGAGCGGGACCACCGAGAGGGCGATCGCCGCCGACCAGGAGACGAAGACGCCGAGCACGGGCACGGCGGTGGCCAGGGCGACGAGCAGGATCAGCTTGCCCAGCGAGAAGACCGCGTTGCCGACGGGGACCCAGATCGCCCGCCGCAGGCCGGTGAGGACGCCGTCCTGGAGCGTGAGCAGTGCCCAGCCGACGCAGGAGGCGGTGAAGAAGAGCCCGGCGGACAGCGTGCCGAGGGGGGCGTACGAGGGCCCCCACCGGTCCAGGGTGAGCAGGAAGACCCCGCAGGCCACGGTCACGACGACCGTGCTGACCAGGTACAGGCGCAGCACGAGCGGCCCGGTGGCGCGGCCCGCCCGGGGCACGTACCGGACGACCGCGCCGATCATCGTGGTCGCGGTGAGGGAGGCGAGGAGCCGCTGGGCGGCGATGGCGGCGGAGCCCTGGCCGACGGCCTCCTCGGAGTAGTGGCGGGCGGCGACCAGCCAGAAGCCGAGGCCCAGGGCGGCGGAGACGCCGGTGGAGAGCATCAGGGCGTACGCGTTGCGGAACATGGAGCTCTCGCCGGAGCCGTCGCCGGAGCCTCCGGGGTCCTCCGGGGGCGCGGCGGTCTCCGCGGGGGCGTCGGCGTCCGCCGCGCGGTCCGCGCCCCGCAGCCGTACGGTCTCGGTCACCGGGCGCCCCCGAGGGCCGCCGACGGGTGCGCGGGCCGCAGTCCGGCGGTCCGCAGGGCGGCGAGGGCGGCGTCCGCGCGGCGCGGGTCCACGGGCAGGGCGTGCCGGGCGAACCAGGCGGCCCGCTCCGGCGCGGGGGAGGGGTCGGTGAAGCGCCCGCCCGCGTAGGCGTCGAGCGGCGGGTCGTAGAGGTAGCCGGTGGTGATCCGGCGCCGGGCGAGGGCGGCGACGGCCGCGTCCCGGTCCTCGACGAGCAGCGGCACCCGGAAGAGGGGCCGGGCCTCCGCGCCGGCCTCGCCGGCGGCGGAGCCGTACTCGCTGGCCAGGAGCCGGGCGGTGCCCGCCCGGTGGGCGTCGAGGACGGTGTCGAGCCGGGCCAGGCGGCGGCCGGTGCGGCGGAGCCTGGCGGCGCTCGGCCGGAGCCGGTAGTCGTGCATGTCGACGCGGATCCAGGAGTGGAGGGGTTCGAGCGCGGGCGCGGCCGGGAGGGCCCGCGCCAGGGCGTCGGGGCGGAGCGGCATCCGTATCTCCTCCCGCTCCTCCAGGCCGAGCGTCCGCAGCGCGGCGCGGGCGGCCCCGGTCAGGCGCAGCCCGCGCACGGCGGCCTCCGCGTACGGCCTGGCCAGGTAGGCGAGTTCGGCGGTGGCGCGGGTCGGGTGCAGCAACGCGTCGCGGGCGGCGGCCAGTTCGTCGCGCAGGGCCGGGTCGGCGAGGGCGAGGAAGCCGCCCGTCCCGGCGCGGACGTGCTTGGAGAGGCTGAAGACGGACGCCTCGCCGTAGGTGCCGACCGGGCGTCCGCCGACGGTGGAGCCGATCGCGTGGGCCGCGTCCTCGATCAGCGGGATGCCGAGCCGGTCGCAGCGCTCCCGCAGCTCCGGTGCCGGGTCGGGGTTCCCGTACAGGTTGGTGGTGAGGACGGCCGACAGGCCGCTCCAGACGGAGTCGGGGACGGCCGCCGCGTCGACGGAGCCGTCGCGCGGGTCGAGCGGCGCCTGCACCGGGCGCAGGCCCGCGGCGAGGACGACGAAGAGGATCACGTCGTCGTTGACCGGTGACATCAGCACCCTGCCGCCGGGCGCGCACCAGTGGCGCAGCGCGAGGTAGAGGCCGAAGCGGCACGACGGCACGTAGAGGCACTCCCTGCCCCCGAGCCGGCCGCGCATGCGTTCTTCCACGTCCGCGTACGCAGAAACCATGTGATTCCCCCCTGAACCCCGGGCTCAATGTGGCCCATTCCGGACGGCGCGTCAACAACGCGCCCCGGTCGCACGCGTGGTGGTGCGCGGAAGGGCCCGTCCAGGGTCGGCAGACCGTGAACGGGCCCTTCCGCGACCGTTCTCACGGCTGCGGCCATTTTGGCGGCTCGGGGCGGGAGGCGGAGGTCATTCCTCCAGAGTGAGGCCCTTGCGCAGCCGGCCGAGCGTGCGGGCCAGGAGCCGGGAGACGTGCATCTGGGAGATGCCGAGCTCCTCGCCGATCTCCGACTGGGTCATGCCGGAGACGAAGCGGAGGGAGAGGATCTGCCGCTCGCGGGAGGGCAGCGAGGCGATCATCGGCTTGAGGGAGGCGATGTACTCGATGCCGACGATGCCGTTGTCCTCGTAGCCGAGCCGGTCGGCGAGCGCGGCCTCGCCGCCTCCGCCGTCCTCCTCGGCGGGCTGGGCGTCGAGCGAGCTCGCGGTGTACGCGTTGCTCGCCGTCATGCCCTCGACGACCTCCTCCGGCGCGATGCCGAGTTCCTCGGCGAGCTCGGCGACGGTGGGGGAGCGGTCCAGGCGCTGGGAGAGGTCGTCCGTGGCCCGCGCGAGGTCGAGGCGGAGTTCCTGGAGCCGGCGGGGTACGTGCACGGACCAGGAGGTGTCGCGGAAGAAGCGCTTGATCTCGCCGATGATGGTCGGCATCGCGAACGTGGGGAACTCGACGCCGCGGGAGAGCTCGAAGCGGTCGATGGCCTTGATGAGGCCGATGGTGCCGACCTGGACGATGTCCTCCATCGGTTCGCTGCGGGTGCCGAACCGGGCGGCGGCGAAGCGGACGAGGGCGAGGTTGAGTTCGACGAGGGTGTTGCGGACGTACGCGTGGTCGTGGGTGCCCTCCTCCAGCTCCGCGAGGCGGGCGAAGAGCTGCTTCGACAGGGCGCGCGCGTCGACCGGTCCGATCCGGTCGAGGGGCCGGTCGAGCAGCCGGTCGGCGAGTTCGTCGGGGAGGGGGGTGGTGTGGTCGACGGAAAGGATTGCCGACGGCGCGTCGGGGGTACGCGTGGCGTCGAGCCGGGGTGACATGGGTCTCCTTCGGGTTCTTCTCGCAGCGGTTTGCGGCGCCTCCGAGCCGGCCGTTTCGGGTGTTCTCTCTAGCCCTACCTGCTCGACCCTGAAGGTTGCAAGTGCCAATAATCCCGTTTGTCGCGTTATGAGATGGACCCTGTGTGCATCAGAGGCCAAGCCGCTTGTAGTGTTCGAGGACGTCAGTCGGCATCCGCGAGAGCGAGAAGAGGCACGGCCATGGACCGCGAACACATCGGCAGCGCACTGCCCGCGCGGCTGCGGGTCGAGACGCGGACCGTGGGGGAGAGCGAAGTTCTCACCCCGGTGGGCGAACTCGACCACCACACCGCGGAACTCCTGCGCGAACCCCTCGACGGGGCACTGGACGCGGGCCGTTCGCGGCTCGTCGTCGACTGCTCCGGCCTGGAGTTCTGCGACTCGACCGGACTCAACGTGCTCCTCGGCGCCCGGCTGCGGGCGGACGCCGCCGGCGGCGCGGTGCACCTGGCGGGGATGCGGCCCGCGGTGGCCCGGGTGTTCCACATCACGGGTGCGGACACCGTCTTCACCGTCCACGAGACGCTCGCGACGGCCCTGCCCGAGTGAGCCGGGCCCGCACGGGCCCGCCGCTCCGGCACGCCGTCCGCCGCGGCCCGGCCCCGCACGTCCTGCCCCCAGTCCCGTCGATCGGTGAGGTGAAGCGCTGATGGACCAAGCTTCCGACGTCCGTACGCTCGCCCTCGGCGACACCAGCGGCACGGTGCCGCTCGCCCGCGACTTCACGCGGACGGCGCTCCACGAGTGGGGCTGGCTGCCCGCCGACACCGCCGACCGCAGGGCCGCCGCCGAGGACGTCCTCCTGGTCGTCTCCGAGCTGGTCACCAACGCCTGCCTGCACGCCGACGGGCCCGAGAGCCTGCGCGTCCTGCGGCTGGACAAGGTGCTGCGCCTCGAAGTCACCGACCGCGGCGCCGGCCAGCCCGCCCCGCGCACCCCGCACCGCGCCGGACGCCCCGGCGGCCACGGCATGTTCATCGTGCAGCGGCTGTGCCGCGACTGGGGCATCGACCGCACGCCCGGGGCCCCCGGCAAGACGGTCTGGGCCGAGCTCTCGGCCCCCGGCGACTGAGCGGGCGCACAAAGGGCCACCGAGCAGCCGAAAGGCCGCCGACCGGCCCGTCAGGACCGCGAACGGCGAAGGCCGCCGCACCGGATCGGTGCGGCGGCCTCCGTGCGTGCGGCCCGGCGTCACAGGCCGCCGGGCCGGTTCACGGACCCGATCAGCTGACGTCGCCCATGAGCGCGCGGATCTTCTTGCCCGCGGTCATGAAGGCCAGGCCCGCGGCGACCGCCACGACGGCCCACAGCGAGTAGTACAGGGCGTCGCCCAGCGGCTCGTTGAGCTTGGTGGTCCAGCCGTTCAGGGCGTTGCCCGTCGCGGTGGCCAGGAACCACAGGCCCATGATCTGGCCGACGAACTGCTTCGGGGCCAGCTTCGTCGACAGGGACAGGCCGACCGGGGAGAGGCACATCTCGCCGATGGTCTGGACGAGGTACACGCTCAGCAGCCAGAAGACGGTGACCTTGCCGGTCTCGCTGTTGGCGGCGGCGGCGCCCGCGAGGCCCATGATGGCGAACGAGCCGCCGATGAGCAGCATCGCGAGGGCGAACTTCATGGGGGCGCTGGGCTCGCGGTTCCGCTTGGCCAGCTTGACCCACAGCGCGGCGAAGACCGGCGCCAGGACGATGACCATCATCGGGTTCACCGACTGGTACCAGGAGGCCGGGAACTCCCAGCCGCCGATCATGCGGTCGGTCTTGCCGTCCGCGAACAGGGTGAGCAGCGAGCCCGACTGGTCGTAGATCATCCAGAAGAGGACGGCGGTGGTGAAGAACCACGCGAACGCCTTGATCTTCGGCTTGTCCTCGGCGGCCAGCGCCGGGTTGCGGTACATCGCGACGAAGTACACGACCGGCACCACGATGCCGAGCACCGCGAGCACGTTGACGATGTGCTCGATGTCGTACGTGCCGAGCGCCAGGTCCACGAGGAGCGCGGCGACGGCCAGACCGCCCCACAGCAGCACCTTGCGCAGCGCGTTCCGCTTCTCCTCGGGCGTCGCCGGGGTGCCCGGCTCCTTGCCGACGTCACCGAGGTGGCGGGAGCCCAGGACGTACTGGACGACGGCGAGCGTCATGCCTATGCCGGCGACGGCGAAGCCGAGGTGCCAGTCGACGTTCTCGCCGAGGTAGCCGACGACCAGCGGGGCGAGCATGCCGCCGATGTTGATCGACATGTAGAAGAGCGTGAAGCCGGCGTCGCGGCGGGCGCTCGGCTGCCCCTCGTACAGCCCGCCGACCATGGCCGAGATGTTCGGCTTCAGCAGGCCCGTACCGGCGGCGATGAGGGCGAGGCCCGCGAAGAACGCCGTGTCCGAGGGGATGGCCAGGGTGAAGTGGCCCAGGGCGATGACGATGCCGCCGACGAGCACGGCCTTCCGCGCGCCCCACAGGCGGTCGGCGACCCAGCCGCCCGGCATCGCGGCCATGTAGACGACCGCGTTGTACACGCCGTAGATGGAGGCGGCCAGCGCCTCACGCTCTTCGAGGGGACCGTCGAGGACGGCCGCGACCAGGTAGAGGACCAGAATGGCGCGCATTCCGTACCAGGAGAAGCGCTCCCACATCTCGGTCATGAAGAGAGTGGCCAGACCACGGGGGTGGCCGAAGAACGTCTTCTCGGAACCGGGGGTCCCGGCCGAAGACGTCGTCAGGCTGGACGCCATGTCGATCCTTGCTCTGTCGGGACGCTCGCCTTGTGAGCGGGGTGCGCCCGGTGGGGGAGGCCGGCACCGGCGGAATCGTGGAACTCCGCCGGGATCCACGCCCCGGAAGGCGCGTCTTCACGCCCCGGGACCCGGCCCACAGGTCATTCGGCGCCGCCGAGGACGGCCGGGCCGGCCTCACGCAGAAAAGAGGACCCCGACCCACCAAGTCGGCCAAAGGTCCCCGAATACCGCTACAGACGCCTCAACACCATACGACACGACAGTGCCGGATATGGAAGGACTTGAGACATGGATCACAGGCAGGAATGCAACCGTACAGGCCCATTCGAAGGTCACACACAAGATGCCCACAAGATCCGCAGGGTCCACCCCGGCCCCGCGGATCGCACCCCGGGCCGGGCGCCCCGCGGTCTACCATCACCCCATGACCCGTGTACTGCTCGCCGAGGACGACGCATCCATCTCGGAACCGCTGGCCCGCGCCCTGCGGAGAGAGGGGTACGAGGTCGAGGTCCGCGAGGACGGCCCCACCGCCCTCGACGCCGGTCTCCAGGGCGGCGTCGACCTGGTCGTGCTCGACCTGGGGCTCCCCGGCATGGACGGCCTGGAGGTCGCCCGGCGGCTGCGCGCCGAGGGGCACGCGATCCCCATCCTGGTGCTCACCGCGCGCGCCGACGAGGTCGACACCGTCGTCGGGCTCGACGCGGGCGCCGACGACTACGTCACCAAGCCCTTCCGGCTCGCCGAGCTCCTGGCCCGGGTCCGGGCCCTGCTCCGGCGCGGCACCACCGAGCCCGTCGCCGCCCCCTCCACCCACGGCGTGCGGATCGACGTCGAGTCGCACCGCGCCTGGATGGGCGAGGAGGAGCTCCAGCTCACCGCCAAGGAGTTCGACCTGCTCCGGGTCCTCGTCCGGGACGCCGGCCGGGTCGTCACCCGCGACCAGCTGATGCGCGAGGTCTGGGACACCACCTGGTGGTCCTCCACCAAGACCCTCGACATGCACATCTCCTGGCTGCGCAAGAAGCTCGGCGACGACGCGGCGAACCCCCGCTACATCGCCACCGTGCGCGGCGTCGGCTTCCGCTTCGAGAAGAGCTAACCCCCAGCGAAAGAGCCTCCGTGCGCCGCCGTCTGATCAACTCCACGCTCGCCGTGGTGCTCGTCGTCATCGCCGTCTTCGGCGTCTCCCTCGTCATCGTCGAGACCCGCACCATCGCCGGCAGCGCCCAGGAGAGCGTGGACTCGGAGGCGCTGCGGATCGTCTCCATCGTCGACAGCCGGCTCATCGGCGGCGAACCGGTCAACCCGGACATCCTCGCCGAGCAGAGCGGCGCCAAGCGGTACGCGCAGATCCTCATCCCCGGCCGCGACCCCATCTCGATCGGGGAGCGCCCCCGGGGCGAGGTCATCCGCGGCAGCGCCGAGGGGGAGCGCGGCGAGACCGTGATCGTCGAGGAGTCCCGCTCCGCCGTCACCGCCGAGGTCGGCCGCACCCTCCTGATCATCGGCGCGGTGGCCCTGCTCGCCGTCGTCGCCGCCGTCCTCCTCGCCGTACGGCAGGCCAACCGGCTCGCCTCCCCGCTCACCGACCTCGCGGAGACCGCCGAGCGCCTCGGCTCCGGCGACCCGCGCCCCCGGCACAAGCGGTACGGAGTGCCCGAGCTGGACCGGGTCGCGGACGTCCTCGACGCCTCCGCCGAGCGGATCGCCCGGATGCTCACCGCCGAGCGGCGGCTCGCCGCCGACGCCTCCCACCAGCTCCGCACGCCCCTCACCGCGCTCTCCATGCGCCTGGAGGAGGTCGCCCTCGCCGACGACCTGGACACGGTCAAGGAGGAGGCGACGATCGCGCTCACCCAGGTCGAGCGGCTCACCGACGTCGTGGAACGGCTCCTCACCAACTCCCGGGACCCCCGCACCGGCTCCGCCGTCGCCTTCGACCTGGACGAGGTCGTCAAGCAGCAGATCGAGGAGTGGCGGCCGGCCTACCGCAGCGCGGGACGGGCCATCGTGCACTCCGGCAAGCAGGGGATGCGGGCCGTGGGCACCCCGGGCGCGGTCGCCCAGGTCCTCGCCGCCCTGATCGAGAACTCGCTCATGCACGGCGGCGGCACGGTCGCCCTGCGGACCCGGGTCACCGGCAACCAGTCCGTGATCGAGGTCACCGACGAGGGGCCGGGCGTCCCGGCCGACCTCGGCGCGCGGATCTTCGAGCGGGCCGTCAGCGGCCGCAGCTCCACCGGCATCGGCCTGGCGGTCGCCCGCGACCTCGCGGAGGCGGACGGCGGCCGCCTGGAACTCCTCCAGCAGCAGCCGCCGGTCTTCGCGCTCTTCCTGGGCCGCGAGGGCAGGAGCGTCCCCGACCGGCCGTCGGACCGCCCCGTACGCTGAGGAAACGCCGGTCGGACCGGGTCAGACCCGGTCGGGCTGGCGGCGGGTCGCCTGTCGCGGGGCCTGCTCCAGGAACGATTCGGCGGTCTGCACGGCCTCCTTCGCCGGCAGCGCGCGGAAGACCCAGGTGCGGTACGACCAGAAGCGGAACAGGGTCGCGATCCCGATCCCGAAGAACTTGAAGAAGTTGCTGGCCAGCGGGCCGTCCCAGCCGAAGCCGTACGTCGCCGCGTAGAGCAGGCCGTTCTGGATCACCAGGCCGATCAGGCTGAAGACCAGGAAGAGGGACATCTCCTTGGTGCGCCTGCCCTTGTCCCGGTCCCGGTAGGTGAAGTAACGGAAGCCGACGTAGTTGAACGCGATGGCCACCACGGTGGCGATGACGCTCGCCCGTACGACCGGCAGGTCCGAGAAGTGGCGCACGAGGTTGAACACCCCGAGGTCGACCAGAACTCCCACGGCGCCCACGGCCCCGAACTTGGCGACCTCGCGGAAGAGCCGGTCGAGTCGCGTGCGCAGCGCTCCGGGTTCACTCATGGTGATGGCTCTGTCCCGTCCGTCCGGGTGACGTCCGGGTGACGTCAACCAGTCCATGCTAACCAGGGCCTCTGGCACATGCCGGTGTACCGCGCGAACCATGGCCGGACCTCGCCCCGGCTCCGTGCTCCCGCCCGGGCGCCTTCCCTTGATCCTTGTGCCAAAACACAGCCGGACGCGTGTTCCCCGATGGTGCGGATACCCTAAGGGGGTGACGTTTCCGGTAGTCGGCATGGTCGGTGGCGGTCAGCTCGCCCGTATGACCCACGAGGCGGGCATCCCCCTCGGCATCAAGTTCAAGCTCCTCAGTGACACCCCGCAGGACTCCGCGGCCCAGGTGGTGAGCGAGGTCGTCGTCGGCGATTATCGCGACCTGGACACGCTGCGTGACTTCGCGCGCGGATGCGACGTGATCACCTTCGATCACGAGCACGTCCCCACCGAGCACCTGCGGGCCCTGGAGGCGGACGGCATCCCCGTCCGCCCGGGGCCCGACGCCCTGGTGCACGCGCAGGACAAGGGGGTGATGCGCGCCCGGCTCGACGCGATCGGCGCGCCGAGCCCCCGCCACCGCATCGTCGCGGACCCGGCGGACGCGGAGGCCTTCGCGGCCGAGGTCGGGGGCTTCCCGATCATCCTCAAGACCGTGCGCGGCGGCTACGACGGCAAGGGCGTCTGGTTCGTGCGTTCGCCCGAGGACGCCCGCGACCCCTTCCTGGCCGGCGTCCCGGTCCTCGCGGAGGAGAAGGTCGACTTCACGCGCGAGCTGGCGGCGAACATCGTCCGCTCCCCGCACGGCCAGGCCGTCGCCTACCCGGTCGTGGAGTCCCGCCAGGTCGACGGCGTCTGCGACACCGTGATCGCGCCCGCCCCCGACCTGTCCGAGGAGCTGTCCGGACAGGCGCAGGAGCTGGCGCTGCGGATCGCCCGGGAGCTGGGCGTCGTCGGCCACCTCGCCGTGGAGCTGTTCGAGACCGCGGACGGCCGCGTCCTCGTCAACGAACTGGCGATGCGCCCGCACAACTCCGGCCACTGGACCCAGGACGGCGCGATCACCTCGCAGTTCGCCAACCACGTCCGGGCGGTCCTCGACCTGCCCCTCGGCGATCCGCGCCCCCGCGCGCGGTGGACCGTGATGTGCAATGTCCTGGGCGGCGACTACCCGGACATGTACTCCGCGTACCTGCACTGCATGGCCAGGGACCCGCAGCTCAAGATCCACATGTACGGAAAGGACGTGAAGCCCGGCCGCAAGGTGGGCCACGTCAACACCTACGGCGACGACCTGGACGAGGTGCTGGAGCGCGCCCGCCACGCCGCCGGCTACCTGCGAGGAACGATCACCGAATGAGCACCAGCCCCGTCGTCGGCATCGTCATGGGTTCGGACTCCGACTGGCCCGTCATGGAGGCCGCGGCCCAGGCCCTGGACGAGTTCGAGATCCCGTACGAGGTCGACGTCGTCTCCGCGCACCGCATGCCGCGCGAGATGATCGCGTACGGAGAGGAGGCCGCCGGGCGCGGGCTCAAGGCGATCGTCGCGGGCGCGGGCGGCGCCGCCCACCTGCCCGGCATGCTCGCCTCCGTCACCCCGCTGCCCGTCATCGGCGTGCCGGTGCCGCTGAAGTACCTCGACGGCATGGACTCGCTGCTCTCCATCGTGCAGATGCCGGCCGGCGTCCCGGTCGCCACGGTCTCCGTCGGCGGCGCCCGCAACGCGGGCCTGCTCGCGGCCCGGATCCTCGCCGCGCACGACCCGGCGCTGCTCGACCGGATGCGCGCCTTCCAGCAGGAGCTGAACGACCAGGCGACGGACAAGGGCAAGCGGCTGCGCGCCAAGGTCGAGGGCGCCGAGTCCTTCGGCTTCGCCCGGTGACCGCCGCCGACCGCCTGGCCGAGGCGCGCGAGCTGCTGGCCGGCCACCCCGTGGTGGACGGCCACAACGACCTGCCGTGGGCCCTGCGCGAGCAGGTGCGCTACGACCTCGACCGCATGGACATCGCGGCCGACCAGAGCGCCTCGCTCCACACCGACCTCGCCCGCCTGCGGGCCGGCGGCGTCGGCGCCCAGTTCTGGTCGGTGTACGTGCCCTGCCGGTTCACCGGGGACGACGCGGTCAGCGCCACCCTGGAGCAGATCGACGTGGTCGACCAGCTCCTGGAGCGGTACGCCGCCGACCTGGCGCCCGCGCTGACGGCGGACGACATGGAGGCGGCCCGGAAGCAGGGCCGCATCGCCTCCCTCAAGGGGGCCGAGGGCGGCCACTCGATCAACAACTCCCTCGCCACCCTGCGCGCGCTGCACGCCCTGGGCGTGCGCTACATGACGCTCACCCACAACGACAACAACGACTGGGCGGACTCGGCGACCGACGGCCCCGGCGTCGGCGGGCTCTCCGCCTTCGGCCGGCAGGTCGTCCGCGAGATGAACCGCTCCGGCATGCTGGTCGACCTCTCGCACGTGGCCGCGACGACCATGCGGGACGCCCTCGACGCCACCGCCGCGCCGGTGATCTTCTCGCACTCCTCGGCCCGGGCGGTCTGCGACCACCCGCGCAACGTCCCGGACGACGTCCTGGAGCGGCTGCCCGCCAACGGCGGCGTCGCGATGGTCACCTTCGTGCCCAAGTTCATCCTCCCGGCGGCCGTCGAGTGGACCGCGCGGGCGGACGAGAACCTGCGGGAGCACGGCTTCGACCACCTCGACACCACCGCCGAGGCGATGGCGCTGCACCGCGCCTTCGAGGAGGCGCACCCGCGCCCGGTGGCCACCGCCGCCACGGTCGCCGACCACCTCGACCACATGCGCGAGGCCGCCGGCATCGACCACATCGGCATCGGCGGTGACTACGACGGCACGGCCTTCACCCCGTCGGGCCTGGACGACGTCGCCGGCTACCCGAACCTGGTCGCGGAACTCCTCCACCGCGGCTGGTCGCACCCGGACCTGGCCAAACTGACCTGGTCCAACGCGGTCCGCGCCCTGCGCGACGCGGAGGACGTCTCCCGCGACCTGAGGGACCGCACGGCCCCGTCGAACGCGACCATCGAGTCCCTGGACGGCCGGGGGGCCTGACGGCTCCTACCGGTCCACGCAGAGGCAGAACGGGTGCCCGACCGGGTCCGCGTACACGCGGAAGTCACGGTCGGGATCACCCGCGTCGAGCAGCTTGGCGCCGAGCGCGAGCACCTGCTCCTCGCCCCGGTCGAGGTCGTCCACGGTCAGGTCCAGGTGGAACTGCTGCCCGCCCTCCTCCTCGGGCCAGTGCGGCGCGACGTAGCCGGCGACCTCCTGGAAGGCGAGCTGGGTGCCGTCGTGCCCGGAGAGCATCACCCAGGAGTCCCCCTCCTCGGAGTCCTCCGAGACCCGGGGGGAGCCGCCGAGGATCCCGGCGTAGAAGGTGGCGAGGGACATCGGATCGGGACAGTCCAGGACGACGGACCGCAGGGTGGCGACGGGCATGGTTCTCCTCGTGCTCGTACGGGTGGGACGTTCCCACCGTCCGCCCCTACCCGCATCCGCGCACGGCAAGGCCACCCACGCGCGCGTACCTCCGCCGGGCCCGCCGCCGGGCCTCGCAGCGCGCGGCGAGCCACGGTTGCCCGTGGACGTCGCGCGCGTCGTACGCGACGAGCCGGAGCGCGTCGTCCCGGAAGCGTACGGAGAGGTACGGGTCGTCCCCGGCGCTGCCCTGCCAGGCGGCGGCCACCGGCTCGCCCACGGCCCGGGTGACGCGGTGGCTGGAGGGCGCGGCGCTCTCGGCCGGGGACTCCCGCGGGTTCGTCCACGCGACCGCCGAGGAACCGTGAGGAACGCCGATGGATCGCATCACCCGGGAAGACGCCTTCCGCGGCGAGGGCGCCAACTGCTCCCGCCTCGGCACCGACGCGGACGGCAACGGCCACATCGCCGTCGCCGGTCAGGAGGACGTCTGCCCGACCGACGGCGGCGAAGCTCTCCGTACCCTCGTCCGGGACGTCGAGGCGGGCGAGGCCGACCACCTGTTGTGACCCGGCGAAAGGCCCTCGCCCGGTCAGCGCGCGGCGGCGAGCACCGCGTCGGCCATGGCCTTCTCGCCCGCCGCGTTGGGGTGGAAGGGCGCCGCCGCGTCGGTGACGAGGGGTTCCATCCAGCGGGTCCCGGCCGGCTTGCAGGCGTCGTGGCCGATGGACTTGGTGTACGTGTCCACGTAGACGGCCCCGTGCGCGGCGGCCTGCGCGGCGATGACGGTGTTGAGCCGCTTGTGGATGTCCCGCAGCCAGGGCGCGTCGCCCTTGGCGATCGTCGCGACCCAGGGGCAGTTGGTGCCGTCGTCGGGAAGGATCGCCGGGTAGCCGGTGACCAGGATCCTGGCCTGCGGGGCGCGTTGGCGGATGCCGTCGAGGGTCGCGGCGATCTTGGGGGCGGTGGCGTCGACCGTGGCGGCGAGCCGGTCGGTGCCCGTCCAGGTGTAACTGCTCTTGCAGGGCGAGCCGCCCAGGTTGAACACCCCCAGGGTCACGCAGCGGACGATGATGCTGCCGAAGCCGACGTCGTTGCCGCCGATGGTGAGGGTCACCAGGTCCGTGTCGGCGCTCAGCGCGTCGAACTGCGGCGGCGCGGACGCGTTCTGCGCGGAGGTCATGTGGACCGTGGTGGCCCCTCCGCAGGTGACGTCCTTGTGGGCGGCGGGGGAGAGCGCGGCGTTCAGCAGGGCGGGGTAGTTGCGGCTGGAGCGCGTACAGGCGGAATCGGTCTGGTCCGGTACGCCGGCTCCCGACGCGTAGGAGTCGCCCAGGGCCACGTAGCGGTCGAACGCGGTGTCGGCGGCTGCGGCGGGGCCGGCGCCGAGGCCGGCGACGGTGGTCAGCAGGGCGGTGGCGGCGGTGACGGCGGCGGCGGCGCGGGTGCGGCGGCTCGGCGGAACTGATCGCATGGCGGTGCCTCTCGTGACGGGGTGAGGGGCGGGCGCCTCCTGGCCGTCGGGGAGGCCAGTCGGCGCGCCGGACCGGCGGCAGAACGGTCCCGTTCGTCTGCCGCCGGACGTGCGAGGGTGCTGCGCGCAGTGTTACCGGTCGGTCGTACTCGCCCGTAATATCGGGCCGACGTGACGAGCCGTCAAGATGTTGCGCATTGAATCGGGTTCGCGGCGGTGCGCGACCCGGTGGCCGGGGCTTCCCGGCGGGAGCCGGGAAGCGGGAGCCGGGAGTTCGTGTCGGCCGGGCGCCTCAGCGCGTCGGACCCCGCCAGGACCTCCGTCCCGGTCCCGTCGGGCGGGTCCCCGTGACGGCCATGAGCACCGAGGAGAGGCTGGTCTCCGCCGTGATGAAGAGACGGTTCCGCTTCGCCCCGCCCCAGGCGATGCCGCACACCGCCTCCGGCACGTTCAGCCGTCCGATCGGCGTGCCGTCGGGGTCGTGGCGGTGCACGCCGTCCGCCATCGCGGCGGCCCGGAGCCGGCCGCCCTCCCCGTGGGTCGCCGGTCCGACGGACGACCCCAAGATCGTCCGTTGGTCCGATGCCCGTCCTCAGGGGCGGGGGCCATCATGCGGACGGAGACCGACGGACCCACCGAAGGAGCGCACCATGTCGTACCCCGAGGACTTCGCGTACCCGGAGCCCCGCTACCACGGCGACGAGGGCGAGGTGAACGCGACCTTCCGTCCCGCCGACACCCCGCCGGACATCTCCTCGCCCGGCGGCGCCACCCACTACCTCGCCACCCACGCCTCGACCGGCGGCGAGTTCGGCTTCTACAAGGTGGACCTCGGTCCCCGGGCCGCCGGCGCCAAGCCCCACTTCCACAAGGCCATGTCCGAGTCCTTCTACGTCCTCTCCGGCGAACTGGAGCTCTACGACGGCGACAAGTGGGTCACCGGCCGCGCGGGCGACTTCCTGTACGTACCGGTCGGAGGCCTGCACGCCTTCAAGAACGCGACCGAGGAGCCCACGTCCATGCTCATGCTCTTCTCCCCGGGCGCTCCGCGCGAGGAGTACTTCGAGCGGGTCGCGGAGGTGGCGCGGCGCGGCGGCGAGGAGCTCAAGCGGTTCCGCGTCCGGCACGACAGCTACTTCGTGGAGGACTTCGAGTCCGGGGCGGAGTAGCGGGTCCGGGGCGGAGCAGCGGGCCCGGCCCGGGCCCGGAACGAGCCCGGCGGGGCCCCGCGGGGCCCTACGCCCGCGGCCGCCCCATCGCCCGGTACGTCCAGCCCGCCCCGCGCCACCGCGCCGCGTCGAGCGCGTTGCGGCCGTCGAGCACGATCCGGGCGGACACCGCCCCGCCCAGCTCCGCCGGGTCCAGCTCGCGGAACTCGCGCCACTCCGTCAGGTGCAGCACCACGTCCGCCCCGCGCACGGCCTCCAGGGCCGAGTCCGCGTACCCCAGGGTGGGGAAGAGGCGGCGGGCGTTCTCCATGCCCTTCGGGTCGTAGACGGTGACCTGGCCGCCCTGGAGGTGTATCTGCCCGGCCACGTTGAGGGCGGGGGAGTCGCGGACGTCGTCCGAGTCCGGCTTGAAGGTGGCGCCGAGGACGGCGACCCGGCGGCCCAGGAAGGAGTTCCCGCCCAGGACCTCGCGGGTCATCTCGACCATCTGGCCGCGCCGCCGCATGTTGATGGAGTCGATCTCGCGCAGGAAGGTCAGCGCCTGGTCGGCGCCCAGCTCGCCCGCCCGGGCCATGAACGCCCGGATGTCCTTCGGCAGGCAGCCGCCGCCGAAGCCGATGCCGGCCCGCAGGAACTTGGCGCCGATCCGGTCGTCGTGGCCGATGGCCTCCGCCAGCTTGGCGACGTCGCCGTCCGCGGCCTCGCAGACCTCCGCCATCGCGTTGATGAAGGAGATCTTGGTGGCGAGGAAGGAGTTCGCGGCGGTCTTCACCAGCTCGGCGGTCGGGAAGTCGGTCACCACGAACGGCGAGCCCTCGCCGACCGGCACCGCGTACACCTCGCGCAGCAGCTTCTCGGCCCGCTCGCCGCGCACGCCGACCACGATCCGGTCCGGGTGCAGGGTGTCGCCGACGGCGAAGCCCTCCCGCAGGAACTCGGGGTTCCAGGCCAGCTCCACGCCCGCCGGGAGCAGGGCCGCGAGCCGCTCCGCCGAGCCGACCGGCACGGTCGACTTGCCGACGACGAGCGCGCCCTCCCGCACGACCCCGGCGAGGGAGGTGAAGGCGGCGTCCACGTAGCTCATGTCACAGGCGTACTCGCCGTGCTTCTGCGGAGTGTTCACGCAGACGAAGTGCACGTCGCCGAAGGCGCCCACCTCCTCCCAGGAGCTGGTGAACCGCAGCCGGCCGCTCGATCCCTCGATGCCGGCCACGTGCTTCGCGAGCAGCTCTTCGAGCCCCGGCTCGTACATCGGGACCCGGCCGGAGGACAGCAGCTCGATCTTCTCGGGGACGACGTCGAGGCCGAGGACCTCGAAGCCCAGTTCCGCCATGGCCGCGGCGTGGGTGGCGCCGAGGTAGCCGGTGCCGATCACGGTGATCTTGAGGGCCATGCGGTACTCCAGAGAGGTCGGGCGGAATGCCTGCCCGAGCATAGCCGTGCCCTGGTCGGGGGCTCGGGCGCACCCTGTCCTCCGGGCCGCCCGGCGCCCCGCCGGGGCCCGTCACCCCGCGCGTACGGGGCCCGTCACCCCGCGCGTACGGGGCCCGTCACCCCGCGCGTACGGGGCCCGTCACGTCCCGCGAGCCCGGGGCCCGTCACCCCGGCAAGCACGGGGAAGGGCGCCCGCGAGCACGGGAAAGGGCGCCCCTCGCGGCGGGGCGAGGGGCGCCCTTCTCCGTACGTCAGGTCCGGCCCGGTCAGCGGTTCGACTCGACCGTGACCTTCTCGTCGTTCCTGATCTGCTCCACCAGCTGCTTCACCTTCGGCATGTCCCACTTCAGGGAGCCCTGCGGCGCGCTGCCCGAGATCGGCATGTTCATGGACTTGCCGTCGCCGCCGCTGATGCCCTTCATCGCGAAGAACATCTTGCCGAGGTCGTACAGCGACATGTCCTTGTCCACGACCAGCGTGTCCAGACCGGCGCCCAGCGTCGGGTACAGCGCGAACGGGTTGAGGATCGTGCCCGGCGTCGCCGCCTGGTTGGCCAGGGCGGAGAGGAACTTCTGCTGGTTCTTCGTCCGCGCCAGGTCCGACTCGGCGAACGCGTACCGGGTGCGGACGAAGGCCAGGGCCTGCTCGCCGTTGAGGGTCTGCTCGCCGGCCTGGAAGTTCGCTCC
Organism: Streptomyces sp. NRRL F-6492; assembly: GCF_001280125.1. GTDB lineage: Bacteria > Actinomycetota > Actinomycetes > Streptomycetales > Streptomycetaceae > Streptomyces. The sequence goes on along the minus strand of NZ_LGEG01000255.1, from coordinate 36,480 downwards.
GGACTTCTTGTCCTTGAAGCCCTTCTCGATGTTCAGCTCGACGCCGCCGAGCGCGTCCACGATGTTCGCGAAGCCGGCGAAGCCGATCTCCGCGTAGTGGTCGATGCGCAGCCCGGTGTTGTACTCCACGGTCCGCACGAGCAGCTCGGGGCCGTCCATGGCGTACGCCGCGTTCAGCTTGGAGCCGCCGCGGGCCTCGTACTTCCTGCCCGACTCGGAGCCGACGAACGACGGGATCGTCACCCAGGAGTCGCGCGGCAGCGAGATCATCGTGTTCCCGCTGGAGCAGGACGCGAGGATCATCATCGAGTCGGTCCGCTTGCCCTCGGCGGAACCGGTGTGCAGCTTCTTCTTCTCCTCGGCCGACATGCCCTCGCGGCTGTCGGAACCGACGATCAGGTACGTGGTGCAGTCGCCCTCGGACGGGCGCTCGATGACCTTGGAGAGGTCGACCTCGTTGCGCATCTGCGAGCTGGCCCAGGCGTACGTGCCGATGCCCCAGGCGAGGACGGCGACGACCAGGACGACCGAGCCGACCTTGATCCGCCTGCGCCAGTCGGGGGCGGGGCCGGTGCCGGAGCCGCCGGGGCCCGGGGGCGCGTACTGCGGGGGGATGCCGCCGCTGCCGTCGCCGCGGCCGCCGCCCTGGGGGGTGCCCCGGTCGCCGCCGTAGACCTGGCCGGTGTTGTAGCCGGAGTCGTAGCCGGTGCCCCGCGCCTGCGTGAAGCTCGGGTCGTGGCCCTGGTCGTAACGGGGCGGCTGCTGCGGAACCTGCGGGCGCTGCACGTGGCTCATCCTGCGGGGACCCTCGGGCTGGGGGTTCGCGGGGCCGCGGCCGTATCCGCCGTCATCGGGCCAGTCATTCATGGGGAACAGTGTGCCGGGCAGGGGTTTCCGGGCGACAGACCGGGTGGAGGATCGGGGCGGTGCTGTTGCCAAGCTGATGCAAAGCGGACCGAACGGGGGCGTCGCGGAGGTCCGGCATAAGGTGGAGGGCATGACAGATCAGGGCGATATCCCGGACAAGCCCACCTCGGCCTCCCGCACCACCCTCAGCCACATCATGACCAGCCACGACACCAACCTCCTGGGCACGGTGCACGGCGGCGTGATCATGAAGCTGGTGGACGACGCGGCGGGCGCCGTCGCGGGCCGGCACTCGGGCGGGCCCGCCGTGACCGCCTCCATGGACGAGATGGTCTTCCTGGAGCCGGTCAGGGTCGGCGACCTGGTGCACGTCAAGGCCCAGGTCAACTGGACGGGCCGGTCCTCCATGGAGGTCGGCGTACGGGTCATGGCCGAGCGCTGGAACGAGTCCACGCCCGCCACCCAGGTCGGCTCCGCCTATCTGGTCTTCGCGGCCGTCGACGCGGAGGGCAAGCCCCGCCCCGTCCCGCAGGTCGTCCCGGAGACCGAGAAGGACAAGCGCCGCAACCAGGAGGCGCAGATCCGCCGCACCCACCGCCTGGCCCGCCGCCAGGCGATCAAGGAACTGAGGGAGCGCCGGGTGGCGGAGGGGTACGAGGACTGAGGGCCACGGGGCCGGATCCCGGCCCCGCCCCCGGTCACGGTCGTACGCCCCGGCCGCGGGCACCAGCCCCGTCTAGGTCTGCGCCCCCCGCCCGGCCACGGGCACCAGCCCCGTCTACGTCGGCGCCCCCGCCCCGGCTACGGGCACACCACCTGGTCCCCCGTCACCGCCTCGAACGGCTTCTCCGGCTCCTCCGCCCGGACCGCCCGCACCCCCTTGTAGTCCGCCCCCACGATCACCCGCAGCGTCCCGCCCCTGCCCGCCACCGCCTTCAGTTCCGCGCCCGGCAGGGCCGCCGCCAGGGACTTTGCCGAGCGGTCCCAGCGCGGGTCGTACTCCACGACCGTGCGCGCCCGCACCGCCCCCTCCGCCGTCCGCGGCGTCCGGGTGGTGACGAAGCCGGTCCCGCGCAGCGCGTCGTCGACCTTCCGGCCGAGGCCGTCCGTCCGGGTCCCGTTGTAGACCTGCACCCGGACCGCGTCCGGCGCCACGTCCACCACGACGTCCTTCGGCGCCTTCGCCGAGGCCGCCGAGGCCGCCGCCTTCCGCGGGGCGATCGGCCGGTCCTCGCGCAGCGCCTGGAAGAGCTGCTGCGCCCTGGCCGCGTCCCACTTCACCGTCGAGCCGATGCCCTTCACCGGGAAGCCCATGTCCCCGACCGGCACGGACACGAACTCCGACGACGCCGGGGTGAAGTCGCGCATCGCCTTGGAGAGCGACAGCATCTGGTCCGTGCCGAAGCCCTCGTCGGCCCGTACGGAACTCAGCATGCTCGTCGCCACCGCCCGGAACCGCACCGGGTTGAACAGCACCCCGCCGCTCGTCACCCGCTCCACCAGCGCCGCCAGGAACTTCTGCTGCCGCTGCATCCGCCCGATGTCGGCGGCCCCGTCGATGTGCCGGGAGCGCACGTACTGGAGGGCCCGCCCGCCGTCCAGCTCGTGGGTGCCGGGCGCCAGGTCGAGCCCGGTGTACGCGTCCTTCAGCTGCTTCGTCGTACAGATCCGCACCCCGCCGACCGCGTCCACGGTCCGCATGAAACTGGTGAAGTCGACCTCCAGGTAGTGGTCGATCTTGACGCCGGTCATCGACTCGACGGTCCGCACGGTCAGCGCGGGCCCGCCCTCCGCGTAGGCCGCGTTCAGCTTGACCGGGTGCGCGTGGTGCTTCTCGCCGGTGGTGAGGTCGGTGTGCTCGGGCATCTCGGTGTACGAGTCGCGGGGCAGGCTCACCACGCTCGCCCGGTCCCGGTCCTGTGAGACGTGCACCAGCATCACCGTGTCGGTGCAGTTGCAGGGCGCGCCGCCGAGCCGGTACTTCGCCCGCTCCTCCGCGCTGATCCGGTCCCGGCCGTCCGTGCCGACGACGAGCACGTTCATCCCGTGCCCGGCCTGCGGCCGGTTCTTCATGTCCTTGAAGGGGTCGACCCGGGTGAGCCCGGTGTCCAGGCCGGTCACCAGGGCGTGCCCGATCCCGCCCGCCGCGAGGACCGTCACGGAGAGCGCCGTCGCCATCCGCATCCCCCACCGGGGCCGCCGCCGCGCCGGTCGCGCCGGTACGCGGCGGGCGACGGGCCGGGGACGGGGCGTGCGGGGCGGTGTGGGCACGGACGGACACCTCCGCGGGTGGGACAAGGGGGCCGTGAGCACCGTAGGCCCATACGATCAGCGCAAGGGGGCGCCACCCGTGCGGCGCGCACCCGTGTCCCCCGTTCGCGGTAACGTGGCGGGCGAAAACACCGTCTCCGTCTCGCGGGGGACACCCCCCGCACCGCCGAGGAACCATGCTGCCCCCCGTCTCCGTGATCATGCCGGTCCTCAACGAGGAGCGGCACCTGCGCAACTCCGTCCGCCACATCCTGGAGCAGGAGTACGACGGCGAGATGGAGGTGGTGATCGCGCTCGGCCCGTCCACGGACCGCACCGACGAGATCGCCGCCGAACTCGTCCGGGAAGACCCCCGCGTCAAGACCGTGCCGAACCCCACGGGCCGTACGCCCGCCGCCCTCAACGCGGCGATCGGCGCCTCACGCCACCCGATCGTGGTGCGGGTCGACGGCCACGGGATGCTCTCCCCGAACTACATCGCCACCGCCGTACGGCTCCTGGAGGAGACCGGCGCGCAGAACGTCGGCGGCATCATGCACGCCGAGGGCGAGAACGCCTGGGAGGACGCGGTCGCCGCCGCGATGACCTCGAAGATCGGCGTCGGCAACGCCGCCTTCCACACGGGCGGCGAGGCGGGCCCCGCCGAGACCGTGTACCTGGGCGTCTTCCGGCGCGAGGCCCTGGAGCGACAGGGCGGCTACAACGTGGAGTTCATCCGCGCCCAGGACTGGGAGCTGAACTTCCGCATCCGCGAGGCGGGCGGCCTGATCTGGTTCTCGCCGGAGCTGCGCGTCCAGTACCGCCCCCGGCCCTCGGTGAAGGCGCTCGCCAAGCAGTACAAGGACTACGGGCGCTGGCGCCACGTGGTGGCCCGCTACCACCAGGGCTCCATCAACCTCCGCTACCTGGCGCCGCCGACCGCCGTCTGCGCCATCGCCGCCGGCGTGGTCGTGGGCGCCCTCGTCACCCCGCTCGGCTTCGTGGTCCCGGCCGGCTACCTCGCCGCGATCACCGCCGGCTCGGTCCCGGCGGGCAAGGGCCTTCCCCTCAAGGCCCGCCTCCGGATCCCCGTCGCCCTCGCCACCATGCACATGTCCTGGGGCTACGGCTTCCTCACCAGCCCCCGCTCCCTCGCGAGGAAGGTCATCGCGAGCCGCCGCCCGGCGGTGACGGCGGGGGAGACGGAGACGGTCTGACGGCCGCACGCGTCCGTGCGAACGGCGACGGCCGGGCCCCGGAAGGGGGCCCGGCCGTCGCCGTGTTCCGTGGGGCGGGTCAGCTCTTCCCGTCCCACTTGTAGACCGAGTAGACGTCCATGCAGTCCGCCTTGTCGTCGGCGCCCTCGGGCAGGTCGCCCGCGGTGTGCGTCGGCCGCTTGTAGACCGTGCCCTCGCGCCAGTCGCCGCCGACGATGAGCTTGATGCCCTCGGCCTTGGCGTCGATCCGGACCGCGGAGTCGGGCAGTCCGAGCGCCTTGGCCACCGACTGGGCGTTCGCCTTGCCCTGGTCGCCGTCGTCCTTGGGGTAGACGACCACGGTGTCCTTGCGGGGGCCGCCCTCGTGGGAGGACTCGGTCTGGGTGAAGCCCTTGCCCTGGAGGGTCTCGGCCAGCGTGCGGGCGCGGCCCTGGACGGCCGGCTCGCCGTTGCCGTCGGTGCCGTTGACGATCGTCACGCCGAAGGAACCGGGGGCGTCGGCGGGCACCTTCGGCTTCGCGGACGCCGTCGGCTTCGGCTTGGCACCGGCCTTGCCGCCGTTCTTGTCGAAGGCGACGTCGTCACGGAGCATCGTCCACATCTTCTCGGCGGACGCCGGGACCATCTCCAGCCACGCGTCGGGATTCGAGGGATAGGGCTTCGTCGGGATCGTCGCCGTCGTCAGACGGTCGAGCTTGACGTTCTTGAGCTGCATCGACAGGTCGAAGAGCCTCTTCACGCTCTTGATCTCGTCGGAGACCTGGAGGGCCCGCGTGGCGGTGTCGGCCAGGCCCATCAGACGGCCGCTGTCGCTCCAGGCGTTCTGGCTCTGGAGCTTCTTCATCATGCCGTTCATGTACATGTGCTGGGCCTTGGCGCGGTTCTGGTCGCTGCCGAACGCGTGCCGGGTGCGCAGCCACTGGAGGGCCTGCTCGCCCTGGATCTCGGTGGTGCCCGCCTTCAGCTTCAGACCGGAACCGCCCTTCACCAGCCTGGTCGACTTGTCGTGGACGCCGGTCTTCACGCAGACCGGGACGCCGCCGACCTCGTCGGCCATCGCGACGACACCGGCGAAGTCGACCATCATCCAGTGGTCGATGTAGACCCCGGTGAGGTTCTCCCAGGTGGTGAGGGTGCAGCCGGGGCCGCCGCGCTGGAGGCTCTCGTTGATCGGCCGGTTGGTCGTGGCCGGGTAGGACGTGCCGTCCTTGTCCTTGCACTCGGGGATCGGGACGACCGTGTCGCGCGGGACGGAGACGATCGAGGCGTTCTCCCGGTCCGCCGAGATGTGCAGCAGCATCTGCACGTCGGCCAGCGGCTTGCGGTCCCTGTCGTTCTTGCCGCCGCCCAGGGCGACGTTCTTCTCGTTGGCCCGGTCGTCCGAGCCGATCATCAGGATGTTCAGCGGGGTGTCGCCCAGCGCGTTCGGCGCGGCCTTCTTGACGCCGCTGTTGCCGCCCGCGCGGCTGCCGCCGCGGATGTTGCCGTTCAGGTGCTCGTAGTACAGGTATCCGGCGCCGGCCGTCCCGAGTATCAGGACCGCCAGGGTGATCGCCACCCAGCGCAGCGTCTTGCGCTTGCCGGGCTTCTTGCCGGAGCCGTTCTTCCCGGCGCCGTTCCTGGGGCGCCGACGAGAGCCGCCGCCCCCGCCGCGGCGGCCGCTACGCGCGTCACCGCCCGCCGCTCCGCGCCGGCGTTCCGCGCGGGTCGTGCCGTCCGGGGACCCGGCGGGGGCGTCGGCGCCGGTAGCCTCGCCGGCTCCGTGCAGGTCGTCGTCCCAGCCCAGTTCACGGGCGCGGGGCACCTCTCCCCGCGTTCCCTCCCCACGTACGCTGCTCTGTCCCACCCCAGGTCCCCTCGTGAATCAGGAGTGCGCCGAGTCCCGGTGTTTCCGGGTCACTTGGCGCACACCTGCTGGTCAGCTGCTACCTTCTCGACGTCCGGCGCCTTTGCCGGACCGGTGACGGGCACCCCCGCGCCCTTGAAGTCGGCGCCGAGGACGAGCGTCATGGGCTCGCGTACCCCGGCATCCTGAGTGCCAGGCTTCAGTGCCGTGGCGGGCAGACCCATCAGGTCCGCGAGCTTGCGGGCCTGGTCGGCCTGGTTAGGCGCATAGGTGAGCGTGGTCTTCGCCGCCTTCTCGGGGGCGTTGCTCTTGTTGGTCGAGCGGAGCACGCCCTGCTCGTTCTGCAGCCAGCTGAGGGTGGACTGGGCCGCCCCCCGGACGCCGCTGCCGTTGTAGACGTCGACGCGCACGTCGGCGGCGGTGGACCGCGTGCCCTTGAGGAGCGCGGCCTGCGCCTGCGACTGGGCGTTCTTGGCGTCCTGCTGCTTCTTCTTCACCTCGGTGAAGGAGACGTCGTTCTGGATCATCCCGAACACCTGCGGAGCCTTGGTGGGGTCGAGGACGACCGTCGCCCTCCTGGCCGGCGGCTCGTCCGGGTTGTCGATCACCGGAACGGTCATGAAGCTGATGTTCTTCAGATCGACCTTGCCGATCTCCTTGGCCAAGGAGGTCAGCTTCAGCGGGCTCCCTATCCCCTTGTCCACCGTGAGCGCCTCGGTCGCCGCGTTCGCGACCGAGAGGAGCCGCGTCGGGCTGCCCAGGGTGTCCTCCTTCAACTGGCGCATCATCGACGCGAGGAACTGCTGCTGCATTTTGATGCGGTCGAGGTCGCTCTCGTTGCCGAGGCCGTGGCGGTTGCGCAGGAACGCGAGCGCCTGCTCGCCCTGGATCCGTTGCTCGCCCGCCGGCAGGTCGAGCTTGGAGTAGTCCATGTCCCGGATGGGCTTGGTCAGACAGACCTTCACGCCGCCGACGGCCGCCGACAGCGTCTTGACGGCGTTGAAGTCGACCATCATGAAGTGGTTGATCCCTATGCCGGTCATCTCCTTGACCGTGCGCATCGTGCAGCCGGGGTCGCGGCCGTTCACGCCGAACGACTCGTTGAACTTGGTCTTCTCGAGCGAGCCGGGGATGACCTTGGTCGAACCGTCGGGCTGCTTCGTGGGGCAGTCCGGGATCTCGATCTTGAGGTCCCGAGGGATGCTCAACGCCGTCGCGTTGGTCCGGTCCTCGGAGATGTGAATGAGGAACGTGGTGTCGGCGTGCCCGGTGACGTTGGTCTTGTTCCCGTAGCTCTCGTTCCCCTCACCGGTACGGACGTCGTTGCCGATGATCAGGATGTTGAGCGGGCCGTCCATGCCGGGCGTGTCGACCGCAGCGTCGCCGACGTCCACCGTGCCGATGTTGCCGTTGAGCTTGTTGTAGATCAAGTACGCGCCGGTGGCGCCGCCCACGAGGACGAGGGCCATCGTGCCGCCGGTCCACAGCAGGGCCTTCTTCTTGCGCGAGGCGCCCTGCTTGGGCCTGCGGCGGCTCGCGGGCGCCGGCCGGCCGCCCCGGGTCTGCTCGGGGACCCTGCGCCGGCGCTGGCCGGGGACGGGGGCCTCGGTGGCGGTGTCCTTCACGGGGGCGTCGGTCGCGGGGCCTCTACCGGAGGCCGCCGTGGGGGCGGAGGATCCGCGGGGCCGGGACGGAGCCGCCGGCTGCTCAGCGGAGTGTTCCAGTCGCAGTTCGTAGTTGCCCGTCTGCGGGTTGAGCACCCACTGGTCGGCGGGGTCGATCTCGTCCGCCCGTCCACGGCTGTGCGCGTCCACGGTTACTCGAGTCCTCCGTCGGTGCCACGCGAGGCGCCTTCCCCACGGGGCGCCGCTCTCTCGGTCGTTCGATCCCTGGTGAGGTGTGACGACCACGTGGTCGGGGTACACCGGATCGGGTCACAGTATCCGCCCAGTTCAGCGCGGGGCGACGTCCGTGACAAATTCCACGCCCCTTACAACCGGGCAATCCGCTCAAACCGCATCCCTCCCCGCCCTCCCCTTGGTTCGCCCTTTACCCGCCCTCCCCGCGACTCCCGTCACACCTCCCCCGTCGCATCCCCCTCGCCGCACCCCCGATCAGGAGCACGCCCCTTCCGCCGCGTTCCGTCCGGTGAACGTCGGCGTCGGGGCCGGGCTCGGCGGCGCCTCCGCGTCGTCGGGCTTCCGGTCCTGGGCCTTCTCCCCGGGCTCCCCGGGCTCCCCGGGCTCTCCCGGCTCCCCGGGCCTCACCACCACGGGCCTGTCCTCCCGCAGTTCCCGGAAGAGCTGGCTCGCGGCGGGCTGCACCAGTTCGTCTCGGTTCGCGTTGTGCGCGTACGGGCGGCGGGGGACCGTGAGGAACTGCACCCGCTCGGTCGGGATCGCCCGCATCGAGCGCGCCAGGTCGTACAGGTCCCGCAGCGAGTCGAGCCCCGCGTCGGTCGTGATCGACTTCGTGGCCGCGTCCAGGACCGGATAGAGCCGGGCCGGGTTCAGCAGCACCCCGTTGCTCTGCACCTTGTTGACGAGGGCGCCGAGGAACTGCTGCTGGCGGTCCATGCGTTCGGTGTCGCTGCCGTTGCCGAGCGACTTCCGGGCCCGTACGAAGCCGAGGGCCTGCTCCCCGCGGAGCGTCTGGCGTCCCGCCGACAGCTTCAGGTGCGCGTCGGCGTCGTCCACGGACTCCTTGAGGCAGACCTCCACCCCGTCCACGGCGTCCACCATCTTCTTGAAGCCCTGGAAGTCGATCACCATGTGGTGGTCGACCCGCGTCCCGGTCAGCTTCTCGACGGTACGGATCGTGCACGCCGTACCGCCGACCTCGAAGGCCAGGTTGAACTGCGCGAACTGCTCCCGGGTGCGGGTCCCGTCGGCCTCGCGGCAGCTCGGGACCGTCACCATCAGGTCGCGGGGGAGGGAGACGGCGGTCGCGCTCCTCCGCCCCGCCGACAGGTGCAGCAGGATCATCGTGTCGGAGCGCTGCGTGCCCTTGTCCCTGCCGTACCGCCCGTTCCCCTCGCCGGACCGGGTGTCCGAGCCGATGAGCAGGATGTTCCGGGCGGCCGAGGAACCGGCCGGCGGCCGCTCCTTCTCGTACCTGCGCAGCTCGTCGGCGGCGGTGGTGTCCGTGGTGATGTTGCCGTCGAGCTTCCGGTAGAACCACCAGCCGGCCCCGGCCGCGCCGAGGACGACCACCGAGACGCCGAGGGCCGTCCAGCGCAGCCAGTGGCGGCGGGGCCCGCCGGCGGCCGGCCCCTGCGGGCCGCCGCCCGCCGCGTCCTCCGCCCCCGCGCCCCCGGGCTCCCCGTCCCCGTGCGCCGGGGGGTCCGGTTCGGCGGGCGTGCCTGAGCGGTCCGTCACGTCTGCGTCCGTCCTTCGTGGCGTCGGCGGCGCGTCGGACGGCCGCCGGCCGTGGAAGGAGACGGCCGGGCCCGACGCGTGGTGGTGCGGAAGGAGGCGACTCCCCCCGGCCGATCATCCACCGGACCGGGCGCGCGAACCCGGGGACCCGGCCCGTCACTGGGCCGAACGGGTGCGGTTCCACCGGGTCGTACGGCAGCGGGGGCCGTGAAGCACCGCGGTCACACGGCGGTGCCCGTCACCCGCTCGCTCTCCACCCGCTTCTCGAACGCCTCGGGCGCGAGCCGGTCCAGGTTCCGGCAGAGCACCACCGAGCCGCCGGCGGCGAGCGGCGCGTACAGGCCGGTCGAGACGCCGGCCCAGTCCCCGTAGCCGAGCCCGGAGAGCAGCCGGGAGCCGGGGGCGAGGCCGAGCGTCGCCGCGTCCACGCGGGCCTGCTCGACGAGCTCGACGCCACTGCGCTCCGTGCCGTCGACGACCAGGGCGGGGGCGTCCGGATCGACCGGTACGAACGGGGCGAACCGGTCGCCCTGGCTCGGCACCTCGACCGCGTAGTCCGCGTAACCGGCGGGCGGCGCGGGGAACCGGCGGCCCAGCGGCGCCAGGGAGAGCGCGATCCGCTCCCCGGAGCAGGCCAGACCCGCCTCCAGCGCCTCCGGGCCCGCGACCACGACGTCCGCGCCGGCCGGGTCGCCGCCGAGTTCGGCGGTCACGCCCACCGAGGAACAGGCGAGCAGCCAGACGGCGGTCTGCCAGTGCGCGGGCAGCAGCAGCGCGACCCGGTCGCCGGGTCCGGCGGACAGCTCGCCCTGGATCAGGTTCGCCGTCTTGGCCACCCAATTGGCGAAGGTGGCGACGGACAATTCCACCCGTTCACCGGTGGCGTCGTCGTAGAAGGTGACCAAGGGGCGGCCGGGGTCCGCGGCGAGCGCGGATCGCAGCAGGTCGGCGGGGGTGCGGTCGCTGGCGTTCACGCCGGACAGCGTACGCGGCAGGGCCCGCCGGGGTCCGCCGTACCGGTGACGCCGTCCACCGGTCGGACCGATCGGCCGCCGCTTTCCGGGCGGTGTCCCGCCGCGCGGAACGGCCCGGCGCTACGCACGATCGGCCCATGCGTGCCTCACTCGCCTCCTCGATCGCCGTCACCTGCGCGGCGGTACTCGCCCTGCCGGTCTCCCCCGCCGCATCCGCGGCGGCCGAGGTGCTCGCGCAGCCACCGGCGGCCTCCGCGCTGCCCCCCGCGCCCGACCTGTCGGGCTCCACCCAGTCCCTGCCGCTCGCCCCGCTGGGCCCCTCCTCGCGGGCCGGCGGGCCGGGGGAGCAGGGGCTCACCCGACGCGACGTCAAGCCCTTCTCGCTCGTGGGCGTGGTCTGGGACGACCCCAAGGCCCCGCTGCACGGCACCGTGCAGGTCCGCACCCGGGCCACCGGCACGGACACCTGGTCGGAGTGGCAGGACGTGGAGACCCACAACGACGAACACGGCGCCGACCCGGACACGGCGGAGGGCGCCTCCCGGGCGCTCCGCGGCTCCACGGCCCCGCTGTGGGTGGGCGACTCGGACGGCGTCGAGATCCGGGTACGGGCGGAGGCGGGCGAGACGGGCGGCGCGCCGCCGCTCCCGGCCGGCCTGCGCCTGGAACTCGTGGACCCGGGAGAGGGCCCGGAGACGACGGACACGGAGCCGGTCCTGGACACGGAGCCGGGCCCGGAGCCGGGCGTGGAGCCGGGTACGGAGGCCGAGCCGGTCGCGGACCCGTACGCCGACGCGTTCACGGAATCGGAATCGGAATCGGAGCCGGAATCGGAGACAGAGCCGGAGCCGGAGACAGAGCCGGTAGCGGCGTCGGAGTCCGGTCCGGCGTCGGAGTCCGGTCCGGTGTCGGAGGCGGCCCCGCCCCGGACCCGTACCGCCGCGGCTCCGGCCGCCGCGGCTCCGCAGGTCCCGCCGCCCCCGGCCCCGGCGCCGACCGGGTCGGCCGCACCGGCCCCCTCCCCGTTCCCCGCGGGCCTCGCGGGCCTCGCGGATCTCGTGGACCTGGACGCGATCGGCTCCCCGCTCGCCCCGTACGCCGCGCCCTGGCTCCCGGTCCTGTCGAAGGAGGCGGCCGAGGCCGTGGCCCCGTACCTGCCTCCGTTCCTGCCCCGCACCCCGGCCTCCGGCTCCGAGGCGCAGGAACCGGCCCAGGCCCAGGCCGCGCCGTACATCGGCCCCCGTCCCGCGATCGTCACCCGCAAGGGGTGGGGCGCGGACGAGTCGATCCGCGAGAAGACCTTTGTCTACACGAACACGATCAAGGCGGCCTTCGTCCACCACAGCGCCACCGGCAACAACTACACCTGCGCCCAGGCGCCCTCCGTCCTGCGCAGCATCTACCGCTACCACGTCCTGAGCAGCGGGTGGCGGGACTTCGGCTACAACTTCGCCGTCGACAAGTGCGGAAACATCTACGAGGGCCGGGCGGGCGGCGTGGACAAGCCGGTGCTCGGCGCGCACACCCTCGGGTTCAACACCAGCACCATGGGCATCGCCGTCCTCGGCACCTTCAGCAAGACCGCCCCGCCGGCCGCCTCCGTGACCGCCGTCGCCCGCCTGACGGCCTGGAAGCTGGGGCTCCACGGCATCAACCCGAAGGGTTCGGTGACCCTGACCTCGGGCGGCGGGAACCTGTACGCGAAGGGCACGAAGGTCAAGTTCCACGCCATCGCCGGACACCGTGACGGATTCGCCACGGACTGCCCCGGATCGCTTCTGTACGGCAAGCTCGGCACGGCCCGGACGAGCGCGGCGTCGTATCAGGGGAGGTAGAGGGGACCACGGAGGCAACCCTCTGCATAAACTGACCGGTCATATCGCAGGGACGGCCGAAAACGGACGTGCCGACGGCCCCGGACAGGAAGCAGAGACGACAAGGTGACAGAAGCGATCCTCCTGGTCGGTGGCAAGGGGACAAGGCTGCGGCCCCTCACGGTCAACACGCCCAAGCCCATGGTCCCGGCGGCGGGCGTCCCCTTCCTGACGCACCAGCTGGCCCGCGCCCGCGCCGCCGGCGTCGAGCACATCGTGCTCGCCACCTCCTACCTGGCCGAGGTCTTCGAGCCGCACTTCGGCGACGGCTCCGCGCTCGGCCTGAGCCTGGAGTACGTCACCGAGGAGGAGCCGCTGGGCACCGGCGGCGCGATACGCAACGTGGCCTCGCGCCTGCGCTCGGGGCCCGACGACCCGGTCCTCATCTTCAACGGGGACATCCTCACGGGCCTCGACATCGGGGCTCTCGTCGACACCCACTCCGCCTCCGGCGCGGACGTCTCGCTCCACCTCACGCGGGTCGACGACCCGCGGGCCTTCGGTCTCGTCCCCACGGACCCCACCGGCCGCGTCACGGCCTTCCTGGAGAAGCCGCAGACGCCGGAGGAGATCGTCACCGACCAGATCAACGCGGGCGCGTACGTCTTCCGGCGCTCGGTCATCGACACCATCCCCACCGGGCGGCCGGTCTCGGTGGAGCGCGAGACCTTCCCGGAGCTGCTCGCCTCCGGCGCCCACCTCCAGGGCATGGTCGACTCCACGTACTGGCTGGACCTCGGCACCCCGCAGGCCTTCGTGCGCGGCTCCGCCGACCTGGTCCTGGGCCGCGCGCCCTCCCCGGCGGTCCCGGGCCGCTGCGGCGACCGCCTGGTGCTGCCGTCGGCGCGCGTCGCCCCGGACGCCAAGCTGACCGGCGGCACGGTCGTCGGCGCGGACGCGGTGGTCGGCGAGGGCGCCCGCATCACGGGCTCCACGCTCCTCGCGGGCGCGGTCGTCGAACCGGGCGCGGTGATCACCGACTCCCTGGTCGGCGCGGGCGCCCACATAGGCGCGCGTACGGTCCTCAGCGGGGCGGTCATCGGCGACGGCGCCCGGGTCGGCGCCGACAACGAACTCCGCGACGGCATCCGCGTCTGGTGCGACGCCACCCTCCCGGCGGGCACGGTCCGCTTCTCGTCGGACCAGTAGGGGGCGGGGCGGGGGCCCTGCCTGCCGGCCGGGTGCCGCAGCGGCCCCCCGCTCCGTCACCACCGTTGTGGGCACCCGTTCCGCAGGGCGGAACGGGTGGGCACAACCCCCCGGCGCGGCGCCCGTTCCCCTGCGGGCCCACCCCGAGGGCCCCGGCCCCGGCCCCGCACCCGGCCGGCCCCGCCCACAGGCTCCGCCCGACTACGCTCGTCCCATGGCCGGCCGCTTCCCCCAGAGACCCACCGCACCCGCACGGGCGACCGGCCGCACCCCCGGGCCCGCGCCCCGCACCCGCTCCCTCCCCCTCCCTCCGGGGACGGACCTCGGCCTCACCCTCGGCCCCCTCCGCCGGGGCCCCGCGGACCCCGCCTTCCGGGCGGTCGGGGACGGCTCGTTCTGGCGGGCCTGCCGGACGCCCGAGGGCCCGGGGACCCTCCGCGTCACCGCACGGGACGGCGTCGCGGAGGCGCAGGCGTGGGGCGAGGGCGCCGCGTGGCTCCTGGACCGCCTCCCGGCGCTGCTCGGCGCCGAGGACGACCCGGCCGCCTTCACGCCCCGCCACAAGCTGCTCGCCGCGGTCCACCGCCGCCGCCCCGGCCTGCGCCTGGTCCGCACCGGCCTGGTCCTGGAGTCGCTGATCCCGTCGATCCTGGAGCAGAAGGTCACGACGGACGAGGCGTACCGGGCCTGGCGGCTGCTCGTGCGGAAGTACGGGGAGCCCGCGCCGGGCCCGGCCCCCGACGGCATGCGCGTCATGCCGGACGCGCGCGCGTGGACCCTGATCCCGTCCTGGGAGTGGCACCGCGCGGGCGTGGACGACAAGCGGGCCGCGACCGTCCTGCGCGCGTGCCGGGTGGCCCGCCGCATGGAGGAGGCCGCGGACATGGACCCGGCCGGGGCGCGCGGGCGCCTGGAGCTGGTCCCGGGCGTCGGCCCCTGGACGAGCGCCGAGGTGGTCCAGCGCTCCCACGGCGCCCCCGACGAGGTCACCACCGGCGACTACCACCTGCCCGGCATCGTCGGCTGGGCCCTGGCGGGCGACCGCACGGCCGACGACGCGGCCATGCTCGACCTCCTGGCCCCCTACGAGGGCCAGCGCCACCGGGCGGCCCGCCTGATCCTCCTCAGCGGCCGGATCCCGCCCCGCAGGGCGCCCCGCATGACCCCGGGGAACATCGCGGCCCTCTGACCCCGAGGGGCCCGGCTCAACGCACCTCGACGAACTCCGAGGCCGTCCGCGCCGCCCGCTCCCGGGGCGGGGCCGCCGGATGCCCGACCGCGACCGCGCCGAGCGGGTCCCAGTCGTCCGGCAGGCCGAGGACCTCCCGTACGACGTCCGGGCAGAACATCGTCGAGGACACCCACGCCGAGCCCAGCCGCTCGCCCGCGAGCGCCACCAGGAAGTTCTGCACGCCCGCGCCCGCCGAGACCAGGAACATCTCGCGCTCGGCGGTGTCCCGGCGGGGGTCGCCGTAGTGGTGGGAGCCGTCCATGACCAGGCACGGCACCGCGAGGTAGGGCGCATCGCGCAGGACGTCCCCGCGCCGGACCCGCTTCTCGATCGACTCCTCGGACCTGCCGTCGCGCCGCAGGTCCGCGATCCACGCCTCCCGCATCGCGTCGAGCAGCCGCGTCCGCGACCGCGCCGACTCCAGGAGCACGAACCGCCACGGCGTCGTGTGGTGCGGGGCGGGCGCCGTCACGGCCGCGGCGACCGCGCGCCGCACCGCCCCCGGATCGACCGGCTCGGCCGTGAACTCCCGTACGGTCCGCCGCAGCGTCACCGCCTCCCGCACGGCCTCGGAGGTGCCGAGCCGGAACATGTCGTCGGCGGCGGCCCGCACGAGCGCGCGTGCCCCCGGTTCCCCGTCCCCGCCCACCACGTGCGGCAGGCCCCGGACGACGGCCACCGGCAGCCCGGCCGCCTTGCCCTTCACCAGGTCGCCGGCGGCGGCGAGTTCGTCGGCGGTGGCGACCACGGTCGCGCTCAGCGGGTTGCCGTGCGCGTCGGTCCCGCCGCGCAGGTCGTCCAGGACCCGCACCCCGGCCGCCCCGATCGCCACGTCCGTGAGCCCGCCGCGCCAGGGGCGCCCGAAGGTGTCCGTGACGACGACGCCCACGTCCACGCCGAGCGCCCCGCGCAGCCCCTCGCGGATCCGGCGGGCCGAGGCGTCCGGGTCCTCGGGCAGCAACAGCACCGTCCCGGCCGGGGTGTTGGAGGCGTCGACCCCGGCGGCGGCCATGACGAGCCCCTGCCGGTTCTCGACGATCCGCAGGGCGCCGCGCCGCGCCACCACCCGTACCGTCTCGGCGTCGATGGCCTCCTCGCGGTCGTCGGCGGCGACCACCCGCCCCTCCGCCTTGCTCACGATCTTGGAGGTGACGAGCAGCACGTCCCCGTCGGCGAGCTCCGGGGAGACGGAGGCGATCAGCTTGGCCAGGTCGTCCCCGGCGGCCACCTCGGGCAGTCCGGGCAGCGCCCAGACCCGGTACGAGGGGGCGGCGCTCACCCCCGTACCTCCTCGGCGAGCGCGAGCGCCTCGCGGGCCATCGCGGCCGTCGCCTCCACGTCCGTCATCATCAGCGGCACCGCGCGGCAGGCGATGCCCGCCGCCTCGACGTCCGCGACCGCGTCCGCGTCCACGGTGTCCACGAGCCAGCCGTCGAGCAGTCCGGAGCCGTAGTGCCGGGCCACCGCCGCCGCCGTGGACTCCACGCCCACCGCCGCGAGGACCTTGTCGGCCATGCCGCGCACGGGCGCGTCCCCGACGATGGGGGAGAGGCCCACGACCGGCGCCGCCGCGGCGGCGACCGCCTCGCGGATCCCGGGCACGGCCAGGATCGTGCCGACGGACACGACCGGGTTGGACGGCGGGAAGAGGATCAGGTCCGCCTCCGCGATCGCCTCCAGGACGCCCGGCGCCGGCTTCGCGGCCTCCGCGCCGACCGGCACGACGGCCTTCGCGTCCACGGAGGCGCGCAGCTTCACCCAGTACTCCTGGAAGTGCACCGCCCGCCGCTCGCCGTCGACCTCGATGGCCACGTGGGTCTCGACGCGGTCGTCGGACATGGGGAGCAGCCGCACGCCCGGCCGCCAGCGGGCGCACAGCGCCTCGGTGACGGCGCTCAGGGGGTAGCCCGCGCCGAGCATCTGGGTGCGGACGATGTGGGTCGCGAAGTCCCGGTCGCCGAGGCCGAACCACTCGGGCCCGACGCCGTACGCCGCGAGCTCCTCCTTGACGGTGAAGGACTCGTCCGTACGCCCCCAGCCCTGCTCCTCGTCGATCCCACCGCCGAGGGTGTACATCACCGTGTCCAGGTCGGGGCAGACCTTCAGCCCGAAGAGATGGATGTCGTCACCGGTGTTGCCGACGACCGTGATCTCCGCGTCCGGCACGGCCTGCTTGAGGCCGCGAAGGAAACGGGCACCACCGATGCCGCCTGCCAGAACCACAATGCGCATGTACGGCAGTGTGTCAGGCGACGATCACTCCCGGCGCGGCCGGGGCGGGCGCCACCGGGGCGCACTGCGCGCGGAGCGACTCGTGCATGGGCATCTCGGTCAGGCCCGGGAAGTAGACGTGCAGGCTGACGGCCGGCTCCAGGGAGTCGTTGACGACCTCGTGGACGTATCCGGGCGCGAACACGCGCTGCGCGCCGCCCGCGAGCGTCCGCACGCCCCGCTCCGTGCGCTCCGTCAGCTCGCCCTCCAGGACGGTGAGGACGCCGGAGGAGACGCCGTGGTCGTGCAGCCCGCTGCCCTGTCCGGGGACCCAGGAGAGCAGCCAGACCTCGTAGCCGGGGCCGGTGCGCAGGCGGTGGTACCAGCGGGTGGTGGCGTCGTACTCGACGTGCGGGGCCCACTGGGAGCGGTCCTCGGCGATGGAGCGCGCGAGGCCGACGAAATCGGCCACGGTCACGGGGTGGACGCGCTCGGGCTGGAGGAGGTGGGGGACCTCCATGATGTCGCCGGCGATCTGGAGGTCGCTGTCCATGTTCATGGGGTGGGGTGGTTCCTCAGCAGAAACAGAAGCGGTGGGGGGTCACGGGAGAGCGGTGACACGGATGACGCGGGTGACGCTGGGGGAAGAGGCTGGAGCTCTGCGGCATCAACAGCTGGGACAGCAACAGCAACAGCGCGCCTGGACAGCGCGGCGGAACCCACGGATGTGGGTCGCGGCGGGCGCTGCGGTCGCTGGCATGCCACCAAAGGTGGCCGGAGAGGCACCCGACTGTCAACTCAATGCCCGATTTGGTGGCAATGTTTCACCTCATCCGGTTGCCCTCTCTGGAGAAAGGTTTGCTCATGCGCGGACCAGGAGAGATGGCGCTTCGACCATGCCCGTGAACGTGGCGGCGCGCGCGTGTCGGTCCGGACAGGGGGCGGCTCGTGACCGGACTGTGATCCGGATCGCTTCCGCGGCTGGATCGCAACAAGATCCAACTCTCGGACGTCCTTCTTCGTGAAGGCGTGCCGCACGCTCGCGCCGATGGCATGTGTCACGGTTTTTGGTGATTTGAACACTTAGCGCATACGCTTGGTTCCGCAGAGTGAATACGGGGCCCAATAGCAGATCTCGGCTTGACTCGCACAGAGCACGAACTTGTAATTTCACTCGTGTCGTTCGGCCGTATCCGCACGGCAACACCACGGGGACGCACAGAACAGACGAGGGGCGCACATGACCGAGTTGTTCCAGGAACTGCTGGTCGAGGACGCGGACGAGGAACTCGGCTGGCAGGAGCGCGCGCTGTGCGCCCAGACCGATCCCGAGTCCTTCTTCCCCGAGAAGGGCGGCTCGACCCGTGAGGCCAAGAAGGTCTGCCTCGCCTGCGAGGTCCGCTCCGAATGCCTCGAATACGCCTTGCAGAACGACGAGCGCTTCGGCATCTGGGGAGGCCTCTCCGAGCGGGAGCGGCGCCGCCTGAAGAAGGCCGCCGTCTGAACCGCCGCCCGAGGCGCCGCCCGGACCGCCGGCACCCGACCGCGTACGGACCCCCGAGCCGGGACGCGTCCACCGGGACCGCGCCGAGGCGCACGCACCAGGACGGCCCGAACGGTCCGCCCCCTGTGTTCAGGTCACAGGCGGCGGACCGTTCTGCGCACCCGGCCCCGGCCGCGCCGGCCTCTTCGGCCCCGGCTCCGGATCCGGATCCGGCGCCGGCTCCGATCCCGACCCTGGTCACGGCCCCGGCCGTCCCGGCCGCCCCGGCCTCTTCGGGCCCGGTCCTGCTGACGCCCCGGGCCGCCCCGGCCCCCTCCGCCCGCCCCTGATCCCCGCCCCTGATCCCCGGTCCCTCCCCGCGACCGTTCCGTCCGCTCTGTCCACAGGGGCCCGGGAGCTCTGTCCACAGGGCGGCGGACCGCTCCGCGCACAGCCGTTAGTGTGGGCCTCCGTCCGAGACGCTCCCCACGCCCCCCGCGGGCGACCCCCGGCCGGAGGGCCCGTAGCTCGATGTCCTCAACTCCTGAGTTCCCGCGACACGTCGTCACCGCCGTGCTCGTCACCCACGACGGCGCCCGCTGGCTGCCCGACGCCCTGGCCGGCCTGCTCGCCCAGGAACGCCCCGTGCAGAACGTGGTCGCGGCCGACACCGGCAGCGCCGACGACTCCGCGCGGCTCGTCGCCGAAGCCGTCGGCGACGACCGCGTCCTGCACCTCGCGCGCCGCACCGGCTTCGGCGCCGCCGTCGAGGAGGCCGCCCGCACCGCGCCCGTGCTCGGACCCGAGGACCTGCCCTACCTGAAGCGCCCCAGCGGCTGGGACCCCGTCAGCCGCACCTGGAACGACGAGGCCTACGACCTCCCCGAACTCCCGCACGGCGAACCGGTCCAGTGGCTCTGGCTCCTCCACGACGACTGCGCGCCCGAGCCCGACGCCCTGGCCGGACTCCTGCGCGTCGCCGACTCCGACGCGCACGCCGCCGTCGTCGGCCCCAAGCTCCGCGGCTGGTACGACCGGAAGCAGCTCCTGGAGACCGGCGTCTCCATCGCCCGCAGCGGCCGCCGCTGGACCGGCCTCGACCGCCGCGAGCAGGACCAGGGCCAGCACGACCAGGTCCGCTCCGTCCTCTCCGTCTCCACCGCCGGCATGCTGATCCGCCGCGACGTCTTCGAGGAGCTGGGCGGCTTCGACCGGCGCCTGCCCCTCATGCGCGACGACGTCGACCTGTGCTGGCGCGCCCACGCCGCGGGCCACCGCGTGCTCATCGCCCCGGACGCCGTCCTGCGGCACGCCGAGGCCGCCGCCCGCGAGCGCCGCACCGTCGACTGCGCCGGCCGCACCGCCGCCAACCCGCACCGCGTCGACAAGGCCGGAGCCGTCTACACGCTCCTCGCCAACACCCGCGGCGCCGCCCTCCCGTACGTCTTCGCGCGGCTCGTCCTCAGCACCCTGTTCCGCACCCTCGCCTACCTCGTCGGCAAGGTCCCCGGGCAGGCCGTCGACGAGGTCATGGGCCTCCTCGCCACCCTGCTGCGGCCCGAGAAGATCCTCGCCGCCCGCAAGCGGCGCAAGAACCCCGCCGTCCCGGCGAGCGAACTCCGCCCGCTGTTCCCGCCGCCCGGCGCCACCGTCCGCGCCGCCGTCGAGCAGCTCACCGCCGACTTCGGCGGCAACGAGGCCGACTCCGGCGGCTCCCGCCACGGCGTCGTCGAGTCCGGGCCCGGCGGCGACGACGCCGACTACCTGGAGGTCGAGCAGTTCGCCCGGCTCAAGAAGATCGCCCGCAGACCCGGCCCGGTCCTCTTCGCCCTGCTCCTCGTCGTCGCCCTCGTCGCCTGCCGCAACCTCTTCTCCGGCGGCTCCCTGGCCGGCGGCGCCCTGCTGCCCGCCCCCGACACCGTCTCCGGGCTCTGGTCCCGGTACGCCGACGCCTGGCACCCCCTCGGCACCGGCGGCACCCAGTCCGCCCCGCCCTACCTCGCCGTCCTGGCCGCGCTCTCCGCGCTGTTCCTCGGCTCCACCTCCACCGCGCTGACCCTGCTGCTCGTCTGCTCGGTCCCGCTCGCCGGCTTCACCGCGTACTTCGCCTCCCGGGGCATCGTCGAGTCCCGGCTGCTGCGCGCCTGGGGCGCCGTCGCCTACGCCTTCCTGCCCGCCGCCACCGGCGCCCTCGCCACCGGCCGGCTCGGCACCGCCGTCCTCGCGATCCTGCTCCCGCTGATCGGCCGCGCCGCCGTCGCCGCCCACGGCTTCAACCGGCCCGACCGGGGCAGCTGGCGCGCCACCTGGGCGTACGCGCTCCTGCTCACCTTCACGACCGCGTTCACCCCGGTGGTCTGGCCGCTCGCCGTCCTCCTCGGCCTCGGCGTCCTCGCCGTCCGCCGCTCCGACCCCCTCGCGTACGGGCTCCGCTTCCTCGCCGCCGTCGGCACCCCCCTGCTCGTCCTCGCCCCCTGGTCGCTCACCCTCCTGACCGACCCCGCCGCCTTCCTGCGCGAGGCCGGCGTCGACCTCCGCACGGGCACCGCCACCGCGCTCGACCTGCTCGGTGCCAGCCCCGGCGGCCCCGGCACCACCGGCGGCCTGCTCCTGATCGGCCTCGTCCTCGCCGGCCTGGCCGGGCTGCTGCGCGAGGAGCGCCGGCTCGCCGTCCACGCCGCCTGGGCCGCCGCCCTCGCCGGACTCCTCTTCGCCGTCCTGACCAACGGCGCGGGCGGCACCGGCTGGGCCGGGCCCGCCACCCTCGTCTACGGCGCCGCCCTCATCGCCGCCGGCCTGATCGGCGCCGAGGGCGGACGCACCCGCGTCGCCGCCCACGGCTTCGGCTGGCGCCAGCCCGTCGCCGCCCTCGTCGCCCTCGCCTGCGCCGCCGGCCCCGCCCTCGCCGCCGCCGGCTGGATGATCGGCGGCGCCGACGGCCCGCTGACCCGCCGCGACCCGGTCCAGGTCCCGGCCTTCGTCGCCGAGGAGAGCACCACCCGCGACCAGCCCCGCACCCTCGTCCTCGGCGGCTCCACCCCCGGCGAGGTCGCCTACACCCTGGTCCGCGGCTCCGGCGCCCGCCTCGGCGACGCCGAGCTCACCGCCACCGCCGAGGGCGACCCGCACCTCGACCGGGTCGTCGCCCTCCTCGTCGCCGGCTCCGGCGCCGAGCAGACCGAGCAGCTCAGCGGCTACGCGATCCGCTACGTCCTCGTACGGGACGGGGCACCGCGCCAGATGAGCCGGGTCCTCGACTCCACCCCCGGCCTCAGCCGCCTCAGCCAGATCGACGGCAGCGCGCTCTGGCGCGTGGACCGCGAGATCGCCCGCGCCATGATCGTCCCGCCCGCCGCCGAGGCCGGGGCCCCGGCCGCCGGAGGAGCCGCCGGGGAGACCGCCGCCGACGTCGCCGTCGCCGCCGGCCCCGTCGAGGTCCACACCGAGGTCCCCGCGGGCCCCGCCGGCCGCGTCCTGCGCCTCGCCGACCGCGCCGCCGAGGGCTGGACCGCCACCCTCGACGGCAAGGAGCTGAAGCGGACCACCGTCGACGGCTGGGCCCAGGGCTTCGAGCTCCCCGCTCAGGGGGGCCGCCTCGACGTCACGTACGACGAGCCGTTCACCCACAGCGCGTGGATCTGGACCCAGGTCGCCCTCGGCGTCGTCCTGCTCGTCCTCGCCCTGCCCGGCCGCCGCCGCGAGATCGACGACGACCTGCCCGAGGAGGAGCTCGCGATCCCCGCCCAGGCCGCCGAGGGCGACGGCCGCCGCGCCCGCCGCCTGCGCGCCGCCGCCGACGCGGAGGCCGAGGCCGTGGAGCAGCCCCCCGCCGACGCCCCGGAGCACGGGCCGGTCCCGATCCCGGAGCAGCAGTCCCACGCACCCGGGGACCGGGACTGGGACGGCGGATACGACCCCGCCCACGCCCGGGCCCGGGACCACGGCCAGGAGCACGGCGAGCACGGCCGGGAAGGCACCCAGGAGCAGCCCTACGCCGACCGGGCCCCCTACCAGGAGTACGCGGCCGACCCGTACCAGCAGCCGTACGCGTACCCCCAGCAGGGCTACGAGCAGCAGCAGTACGACCCGCAGGGCTACGACCAGCAACAGCAACAGCAGCAGTACGGCGGACAGGGCTACGACCCGCAGCAGGGGTACGACCCGCAGCAGTACGACCCGTACGGCTACGGCTACGGACCCGCCCGGGGCCACGAGACCGAGCAGCGTCCCGACGGGAGCAGCAACCAGTGAAGCGCACGACCCTCTCCCTGATCGCGGGCGCCACGGCCCTCGCCGCCGTCACCGGCCTCGCCGCCCTCACCGCCCCCGAGGGCACCGCCGTCCCCGGGGCGACGAAGGCCACCACCCGGCTGCCGGTGGAGCGCGTCGGCCTGGCCTGCCCGGTCCCGAGCTCCTCGGAGGTGGCCGAGACCGTCTACACCTCGTACACCCCGACGGGCACCGAGACCGGCAAGACCCCGGGAACCGGCAAGGACGGGGCGCAGCGGCCCACGGCCCTCCTGAAGCCCGCCACGGGCGCGACGGCCACCGGCGGGACCGGCAAGAAGCCCACGGCGCCCAAGGCCCCCGCCACCGTCACGGCCCCCGGCAAGCCCGTCACCGCCGAGGCGAACGGCGCGTCCGTGCCCGCCCTCACCGGCTCGGCCACCGGCGCCCTCGCCCCCGGCTGGACCGTCCAGCAGACCACCGTCGTCCCGGCGGGCGGCTCGCGCGGCCTCCTCGGCCTCACCTGCGGCGCCCCCGACACCGACTTCTGGTTCCCGGCGGCCTCCACCGCCAAGGCGCGCCACGACTACGTCCACCTCACCAACCCGGACGACGCGGCCGCCGTCGCCGACATCACGCTGTACGGCCCCGAGGGCGTCCTCAAGTCCCAGTTCACCGAGGGCATCCCGGTCCCCGCCCGCTCCACGGTCCCGGTCCTCCTCCCGACCCTCACCCACGAGGCCGCCCAGCGGGACGTCACCGTCCACGTCACCACCCGCAGCGGGCGGGTCGGCGCGGCCGTCGGCGTCGCCGACGACAAGCTCGGCAGCGACTGGATCTCCGCCTCGGCCGACCCGTCGGGCAGCGTCGTCCTCCCCGGCATCCCGGCCGACGCCACCTCGGTGCGGCTCGTGGTCTTCGCCCCCGGCCAGGAGGACGCCGACCTGAAGGTCAAGCTGTCCACCGCGAACGGCGCGATCGTCCCGGCGGGCGCCGACACCCTGCACGTGAAGTCCGGGATGACGACCTCCATCGACCTGCCCGACCTCACCCGGGGCTCGGCGGCCTCGCTGTTCCTCAGCCCGGAGAACGCGAAGAGGCCCGTCCCGGTCGTGGCCGCCCTCCAGGTGGTCCGGGGCAAGGGCGACAAGAGCGAGATCGCCTTCATCCCGGCGGCGGGGGCGATCTCCGCCCGCGCGACGGTCGCCGACAACCGCGCCAAGGCCTCGACGCTCTCCCTGACCGCCCCCGACGCCGACGCGAAGGTCAGGATCACGGCCTCGGCGGGCTCCGGGGCGGGCACGCCGGCGTCGAGGACGGTCACGGTCAGGGCGGGCACGACGACGCCCGTCACCGACCTCGTCCCGCAGGGCCTCAAGGGCTCCTACGCGCTGACCGTCGAACCGGTCTCCGGCGGCAAGGTGTACGCGGCCCGGACGCTCGCCGTGCCGCAGGACGGCGTCCCGATGTTCACCGTCCAGACCCTCGCCGACGACCGGGGCACGGTCGAGGTCCCGTCGGCCCGCCAGGACCTGGGAGTACTGGACTGACCCCGGCCCCCACGGGGGAGACCGGAGGGACGCGAGCGGTACGGATCCGGCCGGCCGGGCCCGGTGGCCGTACGACCGCCCGGTTCTGCCGACCTCTGCCGGCTCCTGTCGGCCCTTGCCGGTCCCGTCCGGCTCAGTCCTGCCCGTACCGGGGGTCGACCGACTCCGGGGAGAGCCCCAGGAGCTCGGCGACCTGCTCCACGACCACCTCGTGGACCAGGAGCGCCCGCTCGTCCCGGCTCTTCGAGCGGATCTCGACCGGCCGCCGGTAGACGACCACCCGGGCGGGCTCGCCCTTCTCCGCGGAGAGCGAGCCGCCCAGCGGCACCGTCTCGCCCGGCACGGCCGGCGGCACCTCCAGCACCAGGAACTCGACGTCGGCCAGCTGCGGCCAGCGCCGCTCCAGACGCTCCACCGAGTCCAGGACCAGATCGCGGAAGGTGTCGGCCCGGCTCGCGGAGAGCGGCACCTGCGGCGGCGCGACGGGACCCCGCATCCCGCGGCCGTGCCGGTCGCGGCGGCGGACCCGGGGCTCCGCCGGGGGCTCCGCGGGGCGGTGCTGGGGGCTCGGCGGCACAGGACTGTCCATCACTGACGCAGCGTAACCCTCATCGGTCCTCCGTACCGTGGCGCGTCCTCGCCACCTTCTCCGGAGCCCCGGCCCGTTTCCGCCCCGCCCCCGCCCGACCTCCGCTCCTTCTGTCGCAACCTGAACGTTCCGGCCGGTCGCGCGCCCGATTCGGCGTCCCGTCGCGATCGGCCATCTGGCCCTGATTGACCGGATTCGTATCCCGAACTGTCCGAATCGCCACCTGCCCCGGGACCCGTGCGATCCCTTCCCCGCAGGTCGGAGCGGCCGCCCCGCACGGGGATATGGCGGAGCTCACACCGCGACACGGTGGAGTGACCTGAGGGAGAGTCGTCGCGGCCCGCTCAAGAGTGCGGTACCGTCCAACGTCGTGAGCCCTGTACGTCGCTGTTCGCGCACCGCGTGCGGCCGCCCTGCCGTCGCGACACTGACGTACGTCTATGCCGACTCGACTGCGGTCCTCGGCCCGCTCGCCACCTACGCCGAGCCCCACTGCTACGACCTGTGCGCCGAGCACGGCGAACGCCTCACCGCCCCGCGCGGCTGGGAGGTCGTGCGGCTCTCCGACGGATCCGCCCCCACCCGCCCCAGCGGCGACGACCTCGAAGCCCTGGCCAACGCGGTGCGGGAGGCGGCCCGCCCCCAGGAGCGCGCGGCCGGAGCCGGCGGCAAGGGCGGCGGAGGACGCGGCGGCGACCCCATGGAGGTCGGGCGCCGCGGACACCTCAGAGTGCTCCGCTCACCCGACAACTGACCCGACACCCGGGCCGACGATTGACCCGACACCCGGGCCGACGACCGACCCGGCCGCCGGGTCCGCACGGCCGACACGGGCGGTCAACCGGGCGCAACCGGCCACCGTCCGCATCCCCCCGCCCCACTCCGGGTAGTTTTGACGTTCCGTACACGCGCCGCACACGCGTGCCCAGAATCATCAGGAGGGTGGATCCGTGACTGCCGATCTGTCGCAGATCGTGAAGGCGTACGACATCCGCGGAGTGGTCCCCGACCAGTGGGACGAGCCGCTCGCCGAGCTCTTCGGCGCCGCCTTCGTCCGGGTGACGGACGCGGACGCGATCGTCGTCGGCCACGACATGCGCCCCTCGTCGCCCGGACTCGCGGGCGCCTTCGCGCGCGGCGCGGCCCGCCTCGGCGCCGACGTCACCCTCATCGGCCTCTGCTCCACCGACCAGCTGTACTTCGCCTCCGGCAGCCTCGGCCTGCCCGGCGCGATGTTCACGGCCTCCCACAACCCGGCCCAGTACAACGGCATCAAGATGTGCCGCGCCGGAGCCGCCCCCGTCGGCCAGGACACCGGCCTCGCCGACATCCGCGCCCTCGCCGAGGAGTGGTCGGAGAAGGGCGCCCCCGAGGCCGCCGCCACCCCCGGCACCGTCACCGAGCGGGACACCCTCGACGACTACGCCGCCCACCTCAAGGGCCTCGTCGACCTCACCGGCATCCGCCCGCTCAAGGTCGTCGTCGACGCGGGCAACGGCATGGGCGGCCACACCGTCCCCACCGTCTTCGCCGGCCTCCCGCTCGACACCGTCCCGATGTACTTCGAGCTGGACGGCACCTTCCCGAACCACGAGGCCAACCCGCTCGACCCCAAGAACATCGTCGACCTCCAGGCCCGCGTCCTCGCCGAGGGCGCCGACATCGGCCTCGCCTTCGACGGCGACGCCGACCGCTGCTTCGTCGTCGACGAGCGCGGCGAACCGGTCTCCCCGTCCGCGATCACGGCCCTCGTCGCCGCCCGCGAGCTCGCCAAGCACCCCGGCGGAACGATCATCCACAACCTGATCACCTCCTGGTCCGTGCCCGAGGTCGTCCGCGAGCAGGGCGGCGAGGCCGTCCGCACCCGCGTCGGCCACTCCTTCATCAAGGAGGAGATGGCGAAGACCGGCGCGATCTTCGGCGGCGAGCACTCGGCGCACTACTACTTCCGGGACTTCTGGAACGCGGACACCGGCATGCTCGCCGCGCTCCACGTCCTCGCGGCCCTCGGCGGCCAGGAGGGCACCCTCTCGGAGCTGGTCGCCGCCTACGACCGCTACGCCTCCTCCGGCGAGATCAACTCCACCGTCACCGACCAGGCCGCCAGCACGGCCCGGGTCAGGGCGGCGTACGAGGGCGGGGACGGGATCACCCTCGACGAGCTCGACGGCCTCACCGTGACCGCCGCCGACTGGTGGTTCAACCTCCGCGCCTCCAACACCGAGCCGCTGCTCCGCCTCAACGTCGAGGCCCGCGACGAGGCCACCGCCGCCCGGGTCCGCGACGAGGTCCTCGCCCTGGTCCGGGCGACGGACTGACCCCGCGCCGGTCGCCGGGGGACGGGGCGGCCCCCGTCCCCCGGCGGTAGGCTGACCTGGCCCGAAGGCCGCCCCGAGGGAACGGCCCGAAGGCCCGGCCCGAAGGCCGCCCCCCGGGGGACCGGTCCGAAGACCCGGCCCGCGGGGCGGCACCACCACCGTTCGCCCGCAGTTCGTCCGAAGGGACCACCCCATGCCGCTCGAAGCCGGCCTCCTGGAGATCCTGGCCTGCCCCGCGTGCCACGCTCCGCTGAACGACCGCACCGCGGACGAGACCCCCGAACTGGTCTGCACGGCCGACGACTGCGGCCTCGCCTACCCGGTCCGCGACGGCATCCCGGTCCTCCTCACGGACGAGGCCCGCCGCCCGGCGTAACCGGCCCCGAGGACGACGGCCGCCGACCGCAGCCGGGAGCCGCCACGAGCGGCGGACGCCGACGGCGGGTCCCCCCACGGGAGGACCCGCACCCCCGTACACCCGGCGGTACGGCCCGCACCTCCGCACACCCGGCCGTACGGAGTGACGCGGACGGCGCGGGCGCAGGACGAGGGGGCCGGGCGCGCCCCCGCCCCGCACCGCGCCGGCCGCCCCGCCCCCGCCCGAGGGGCTCCCACCGAACCCGCTCACCCGGGAGGCACCAGATGCTCGACGAGACCCTCCTCGACGCCCCGGACGACCTCGCCCTGGCCGACCGCCGGGGCCTCCTCCGCGGCGCCGCCGAAGCCGGCGCCCGGGTACGGACCGCCACCCGCCACGCCGCCGAAGCCGGCATCGCGGACCTCCGCCCCGAGGGCCGCCCCCGCGCGGTCCTCGTCGCGGGCCCCGGCACCGCCGCCACCGGCGTCGCCGACCTGATCGGCGCCCTCGCCGGAGCCTCCGCCCCCGTCGTACGCCTCCGCCCCACCGGCGTGGCCCCCGCCGCCGGAGCCCTGCGCTGGGCGCTGCCCGGCTGGGCCGGTTCCGTGGACCTGCTGCTGCTCCCCACCACCGACGGGGCCGAACCGGGCCTCGCCCTCCTCGCCGAGCAGGCGTACCGGCGCGGCATCACGGTCGTCGCCGTCGCCCCCCAGGGCTCCCCGCTCGCGGAGGCGGTCGGCGGCTCGCACGGAATGTTCGTCCCGATGGCCGTCGCCCCGAACGAGGCGCCCGACGAGTACGCCGAGAACATCGGGGCCAGCCCCGGCGCCCTCTGGGCCCTGTTCACCCCGCTGCTCGCCCTCCTCGACCGCGTCGGCCTCCTGGAGGCACCGCCCGAGGCCCTGGAGAAGGTGGCCGACCGCCTGGACCGCACGGCCGCACGCTGCGGCCCGGCCGTCGCCACGTACGGCAACCCGGCGAAGACCCTCGCCGCCGAGCTGGCCGACTCGCTCCCGCTGATCTGGACCGAGGGCAGCGCCGCCGGCCCGGCCGGCCGCCGCTTCGCCGCCGTACTGGCGGAGCTCGCCGGACTGCCCGCCCTCGCCGCCGAACTCCCCGAGGCCCTGCCCGCGCACGGCGTCCTGCTCGCCGGCGACTACGCGGCGGGCGCCGACCCCGACGACTTCTTCCGCGACCGGGTCGACGAGCCGCAGGCCCTGCGGGCCCGGGTGGTCCTGCTCCGAGACCGGCCGGCCGGCGGCCTCAGCGCCGCCCCCGCCGCCCGGGAACTGGCCCTCGGCCACGAGACCGCCGTCAGCGAGCTGGAGCCGGAGGAGGGCGGCGACCTGGAGACGCTCGCGGAACTCCTCGCCGTCACCGACTTCGCGGCCGTCTACCTGGCCCTGGCCACCCGGAGCACCCCCGCCCCGTAGCCGCCGGGCCGCGAAACCGCCCGCGCCCCGCACCGGGCGCCGCGGCGCGGGCCACCCACCCCGTGCCGTCCACCGCCCCGACACCCACCCGTCATCCACCCCCTGTCGTCTGTCTCCCGTGTCCCCCGACACCCGCACACCCGTCACCCACCCGAGAAGCTGGCAGGCACCATGGACCGCCTCGTCAACACCGTCCGCCCCTACGCCTGGGGATCCACGACGGCCATCCCGGAACTCCTGGGCACCGCCCCCACCGGCGAGCCGCAGGCCGAGATGTGGATGGGCGCCCACCCCGGTGCCCCCTCCCGCACCGAGCGCGGCCCGCTGAACGAGCTCATCGACGCCGACCCCGTACGCGAACTGGGCGAGCGGACCGTCGAGCGGTTCGGCCCGCGCCTCCCCTTCCTGTTCAAGATCCTCGCCGCCGGCGCCCCCCTGTCCCTCCAGGTCCACCCCGACCTCGACCAGGCGCGCTCCGGATTCGCCGCCGAGGAGGCCGCGGGCATCCCGGTCGACGCCCCGCACCGCACCTACAAGGACGCCCACCACAAGCCCGAGCTGATCTGCGCCCTCACCCCCTTCGAGGGGTTCTGCGGCTTCCGCGCCCCCGTTGACGCCGCCGACCTGATCGCCGCGCTCGGCGTCGACTCCCTCAAGCCGTACGTGGACCTGCTGCACGCCCACCCCGAGGAGGCCGCGCTCCGCGAGGTCCTGACGGCCCTGCTCACCGCCGACCCGGAGGAGACGGCGCACACCGTCGCCGAGGCCACCGCCGCCGCCGACCGCCTCGGCGGCGACCACGCCCCGTACGCGCGCCTCGCCCACCACTACCCGAGCGACCCCGGCGTCATCGCCGCCATGCTCCTGCACCACGTGCGGCTCCAGCCCGGCGAGGCCCTCTACCTCGGCGCCGGCGTCCCGCACGCCTACCTCGACGGCCTCGGCATCGAGATCATGGCCAACTCCGACAACGTCCTGCGCTGCGGCCTCACCCCCAAACACGTCGACGTCCCCGAACTCCTCCGGATCGTCCGCTTCGACCCGGCCGACCCGGCCGTCCTGCGCCCCGAGGCCTCCCCGTCGGGCGAGGAGGTCTACGAGACCCCGACCGAAGAGTTCCGCCTCTCCCGCTTCGTACGGGCGGAGAGCGCCGCCCCCAACGACCTCACCGCCCCCACGCCCCAGATCCTGCTGGCCGTCGCGGGCCGCCCGGCGGCGGGCGACATCCCCCTCGCCCCCGGCGAATCCGTCTTCGTCCCGGCGGGCGAGCGCATCCAACTGACCGGAGCGGGTACGGTCTTCCGCGCCACCGTCACGGCCTGATGCGACAATGACCGGCCGAACCGCGGCGATCGAGCCGGAGCACCGACGAAGGGAACCCGTACACCCATGAGCGCGTCAGGCGGAACCAAGGCGATCGTGGCGGCGCTCGCCGCGAATCTCGCGATCGCCGCAGCCAAGTTCGTGGCGTTCCTCTTCAGCGGTTCGTCCTCGATGCTCGCGGAGAGCGTCCACTCGCTCGCCGACTCCGGCAACCAGGGCCTGCTGCTCCTCGGCGGCAAGAAGGCCAAGCGCGAGGCGACCCCGCAGCACCCCTTCGGCTACGGCCGCGAGCGGTACATCTACGCCTTCCTCGTCTCCATCGTGCTCTTCTCCGTCGGCGGCATGTTCGCCATCTACGAGGGCTACGAGAAGATCCACGACCCGCACGAGATCAAGGCCTGGTACTGGCCGGTCGGCGTCCTCGTCTTCGCGATCATCGCCGAGGCCTTCTCCTTCCGCACCGCCATCAAGGAGTCCAACCCGCTCCGCGGCAACCTCTCCTGGAAGGAGTTCGTCCGCCGCGCCAAGGCCCCCGAGCTCCCCGTCGTCCTCCTGGAGGACCTCGGCGCCCTCGTCGGCCTCATCCTGGCCCTCGGCGGCGTCGGCCTCGCCCTGCTCACCGGCAACGGCGTCTGGGACGGCATCGGCACCCTCTGCATCGGCGTCCTGCTCATCCTGATCGCGCTCGTCCTCGCCGCCGAGACCAAGTCGCTGCTCCTGGGCGAGTCCGCCGGCACCGACGAGGTCAAGAAGATCGAGGCCGCCGTCGTCGACGGCCGGACCGTCACCCGCCTCATCCACATGCGCACGCTCCACCTCGGCCCCGAGGAACTCCTCGTCGCCGCCAAGATCGCCGTCGCGCACGACGACACCGCCGCCGAGGTCGCGCACGCCATCAACGCCGCCGAGGAGCGCATCCGCGCCGCCGTCCCGATCGCCCGGGTCATCTACCTGGAGCCCGACATCTACAGCGAGAAGGAGGCCGCGGCGGGCCCCGACCCGGCCGCGACCCCGGGCGGCCCGAGCCACCACTGACCGGCCCGGGACGCCGACCGACTTGAGGCGCCGACCGGCCCGAGGCGCCGACCGGTCCTTGAGACGGGCCGCCGGTTCAACGGCTGGATCCGGCCATCGCACCACCCCACCGAGCCCCCGGCCCGCACGACGGACCGGGGGCTCGGCGCGTCCGGCCCGGCTCCGGGGCTGTCCGGGAGCCGCCCCGGCACCCGACGCGGACTGTGGCCCACCGTGCCGATCGGTGTAGATTCGTGACCAGCCAGACGTCGCTGCTGATGGCGGTCGGGCGGTCCGGAGGACCGGCCGAGGGAGAGAGGGCCTCCGACGACGGCACCATGGAAGTCCCGGGCATCCGTATGCCCGAGGGACCCCCACCGTGGTGCCCGGCGCCCCGAACGACCCTCGCACCCGACCCATGAGGAGCAGCCCCGTCATGACGACCGCAGCCCACGAGGACTTCAAGGTCGCCGACCTCTCCCTGGCCGTCTTCGGCCGCAAGGAGATCACCCTCGCCGAGCACGAGATGCCCGGCCTGATGTCCATCCGCCGCGAGTACGCCGAGCAGCAGCCCCTCGCCGGCGCCCGCGTCACCGGCTCCCTGCACATGACCGTGCAGACCGCCGTCCTCATCGAGACCCTGGTCGCCCTCGGCGCCGAGGTCCGCTGGGCCTCCTGCAACATCTTCTCCACCCAGGACCACGCCGCCGCGGCCATCGCCGTCGGCCCGAACGGCACCCCGGAGAACCCGCAGGGCGTCCCGGTCTTCGCCTGGAAGGGCGAGACCCTGGAGGAGTACTGGTGGTGCACCGAGCAGGCCCTCACCTGGCCGAACTCGCCCACCGGCGGCCCGAACATGATCCTGGACGACGGCGGTGACGCCACCCTCCTCGTCCACAAGGGCGTCGAGTTCGAGAAGGCCGGCTCCGCCCCGGACCCGGCCACCGCGGACAGCGAGGAGTACGCCCACATCCTGCGTCTCCTCAACCGCACCCTCGGCGAGAACCCGCAGAAGTGGACCCAGCTGGCGTCCGAGATCCGCGGCGTGACCGAGGAGACCACCACCGGCGTCCACCGCCTGTACGAGATGCACCGCGACGGCACGCTGCTCTTCCCGGCGATCAACGTGAACGACGCCGTCACGAAGTCGAAGTTCGACAACAAGTACGGCTGCCGCCACTCCCTGATCGACGGCATCAACCGCGCCACCGACGTCCTCATCGGCGGCAAGACCGCCGTCGTCTGCGGCTACGGCGACGTCGGCAAGGGCTGCGCCGAGTCCCTGCGCGGCCAGGGCGCCCGCGTCATCATCACCGAGATCGACCCGATCTGCGCGCTCCAGGCGGCGATGGACGGCTACCAGGTGACGACGCTGGACGACGTGGTGGAGACGGCGGACATCTTCATCACCACGACCGGCAACAAGGACATCATCATGGCCGGCGACATGGCCCGGATGAAGCACCAGGCCATCGTCGGCAACATCGGCCACTTCGACAACGAGATCGACATGGCCGGCCTGGCCAAGATCCCCGGCATCGTCAAGGACGAGGTCAAGCCCCAGGTCCACACCTGGAAGTTCTCCGACGGCAAGGTCCTCATCGTCCTGTCCGAGGGCCGTCTGCTGAACCTCGGCAACGCGACCGGCCACCCCTCCTTCGTCATGTCGAACTCCTTCGCGGACCAGACCCTGGCCCAGATCGAGCTCTACACGAAGCCGCAGGAGTACCCGACCGACGTCTACGTCCTCCCGAAGCACCTGGACGAGAAGGTCGCCCGCCTCCACCTGGACTCGCTCGGCGTCAAGCTGACGACCCTCCGCCCGGAGCAGGCCTCCTACATCGGCGTCGAGGTCGAGGGTCCGTACAAGCCGGACCACTACCGCTACTGACGGACCCCGCGGAGCACGTCCGCGGAACACCTTCGCAGAGGATCCAGGCAGGCCCCCCGCACCCCCGTGCCGGGGGGCCTGCCCCGTCCCGCCCCCCTTGCCACCGCTCCTGGAAGCCACCCGAGGACCCATGCCCCGCGGCCGTTATTCGCTCCATGACCCGCACGATCACACCCCCCTCGGCGAAGAACACTTCCACTGCGCGCCGGGCCCCTCCGGCTGGCGCTACGTCGCGCAGACCACCACCCCCTCCGGTGATCACCGCGGCTCCGTCGACCTGGCCGTCGACGAACTGGGCCGCCCCATCCGCCTCGAACTGCACGCCGCCGGCTGGCAGGTCCGCGGCGCGGCCCTCGACGGCGTCACCTGGGTCCGCACGGACCCCACCGGAGCCGAGGCCACCGAAGGCAACGTGCGCGCCCACTCCTTCACCGGCGGCTCCCCGGCGTTCCTCGTCGCCCTCACGCGACTCCTGCGTCTCACCCCCGATTCCCCCGAGACCCGTGTCAGGCTCGTCGCCTTCACGGACCCGGTGCTCGCCCCCCTCACGGTCGACCAGTCCTGGGCCCTGCTGAGAAGTGAAGCGCACCCCACTGACAACGGCCCCCTGACGGTGGACGAGTACCAGGTCAGCGCCCTGGACACGGGCGAACGCCACACCGTCCACATCGCCGGGGACGTGGTCCTCGCGGCCCCCGGCATCGAACTCGAAGACCTCGACACCCCACCCTCGGTCTTCCCCTGACCTGCTGACCTGCTGACCCGCCGACCCGGAAGACCGCCGGACGTCAGGCGGGCGGGGCGAACCCGGTGGCGGACGACCCGTCCTCGGGGGAGGGCCCGCCGCCCGGGGGAGCACTCGCGGGAGGAACGGCCGGGGGAGCGTCGGAGGGCGGAACGACCGGAGGAACGGCCACCGCCGGAACACCGAAGGCCCGACCGGCCTCGAACCCGGCCCCGGCCCCGGCCCCGGTCTCCACCCCGGCCCCGCCTCCGGCCCCGGCCTCGGTGAACGCCCGTCGCATGTCCCGCGCCTGCCGCTCGGCCACCACGCCCGCCAGATACGCGTAGGCCGGCACCCCCGGCGGCGCGGGCGCCCCCGTCCGGGCCACCAGTTCGTCGGCCAGGCGCTCGGCGAGCCGCCGCCCCACGGCCGGATCCAGCTCACGCGCGCGCGTGAGGTACTGGCGCACCTCCAGCCACAGCGCCTCCGGCACCGCCGAGAGATCGAGCCCGGCGAACCGCCCCACCAGCCACGGCGGCGGCGGAGGCACGGGCAGCACCCGCGCCGCGGGCATCCGCTCCCGTACGACCAGCGTCCCCGCGAACACGTCCCCGAGCCGCCGTCCGCGCTCGGACACCAGCGACGCGACACAGGCGACGACGCCGAAGGTCATCAGGATCTCCACGACCCCCATGGCCCCCCGCACCAGCGCGTGCCGGAACCGGATCGGACCGCCGTCGTCCCGTACGACCCGCAGTCCACAGGCCATCTTCCCGAGCGACCGCCCGTGGGACAGCGTCTCCACCGCGATCGGCGCCCCCACGAGGACCAGCAGGAAGGCCGCGACGGACACGGCCGCCACCGCCGCCTCGTCCAGCGAAGCCGTGGCGGCCGCGAGCCCGACCATGACCAGCAGGTACGCGGCCCACACCACGGCCAGATCGACGAGCACCGCGAGCGCCCGGCTCGGCAGCCGCGCGGGCTGCAACCCCAGTACGACGGCATCGCCCGTCACCACACCACTCACGGCACCCGCCCACCCTTCTCCGGTCTTCCCGACCCCTCCGAACGCCAGTCTGCCAAGCTGACCCCCAGCGCGCCGCAGTAGTACGGACCCGTCCGAAGCCAGTCCTGGAGCAGCAGCCGATCATGGACCTCGACGTCTACGTCACCGCCCACCGCGCGGAGTGGGAACGCCTCGACCACCTCCTGCGCCGGGGCGGGAAGCTGACGGGCGCCGAGGCGGACGAACTCGTCGCCCTGTACCAGCGCACGGCCACCCACCTCTCGATCGTGCAGTCCGGCCTCCCGGACCCGATGCTCACGGCCCGGCTCACCCAGCTCGTGGCCCGCGCCCGTGCCACCGTGACCGGCACCCGCCGCTCCTCGTGGCGCGACGCGGCCCGCTTCCTCACGGCCGGCTTCCCGGCGGCCGTCTACCGCTCCCGCCACTGGTGGATCCCCACCGCCGTCCTCTCCACCCTGCTCGCGGTCCTCATCGGCTGGTGGATCGGCACGCACCCGGAGGTCCAGGCCTCGATCGGCGCCCCCGCCGAGCTGCGCGAGATGACCCGCCCCGGCGGCCAGTACGAGACGTACTACTCCAGCCACCCGGCGGCCTCCTTCGCCGCCCGGGTCTGGACGAACAACGCCCAGGCCGCCGCCATGTGCCTGGTCCTGGGCGCCTTCCTGGGGATCCCGGTCCTCTGGATCCTCTTCCTGAACATGCTGAACCTCGGCGTCGGCATCGGTCTGATGACCTCCGCGGGCCGCCTCGACGTCTTCCTGGGCCTGATCCTTCCCCACGGCCTGCTGGAACTGACCGCCGTCTTCGTGGCCGCCGGCACCGGCCTCCGCCTCGGCTGGACCGTCATCGAACCGGGCCCCACCACCCGCCGCGCCGCCCTCGCGGAACGGGGCCGTGCGGCTCTCGGCATGGCCATGGGCCTCGCCCTGGTCCTCTTCGTCTCGGGCCTGATCGAAGGCTTCGTCACCCCTTCCGGCCTGCCCACCTGGGCCCGCGTCACCATCGGCATCGCCGCCGAACTGGCCTTCCTCGCGTACGTCTACGTCCTCGGCGGCCGTGCCTCCCACGCCGGCGACCTGGGCGACCTGGAGGAACCCGACCGCAACGCCACGCTCCCCACCGCGGCCTGATGTGCGTACGGCCCTGCTGAGCTGCTAGTCTCCTCCGGTGCCCGCAAAACCTGTTGACACGGCGATTGCGGGGAGGTAGATTTGAACAGTTGCCTGGAGCTGGACAGCTCGGCAGCAACCAAGTAAAGTCTGACTCACTCCGGTTCGGGAATTTCGATTCCCCGGAGTCACTTCGATTCTTATCCGAATCACGAAAGCCACCGATTAGGTCGGCCGAAATGAATCTGATAAAGTCGGAACCGCCGGAAGGGCCCGGAGCGAAAGCGAAAGGGACCGGAAAGCACCGAGGAAATCGGATCGGAAAGATCTGATAGAGTCGGAAACACGAAAGACCGAAGGGAAAAGCCCGGAGGAAAGCCCGAGAGGGTGAGTACAAAGGAAGCGTCCGTTCCTTGAGAACTCAACAGCGTGCCAAAA
>NZ_LGEG01000254.1 GCF_001280125.1 Streptomyces sp. NRRL F-6492 | reverse complement strand
CTACGACTACGACTACGACTACGACTACGACCGGACATACCGCGTGGGCTGAGGACAATTGTGAGCGAATACAACATCCACGCCGGATTCCGGGAGCAAGAGGTCCCCAGTGCCACCCTCGCGCAGGCCCTGTGGGCAGAACTCGAAACGACTTTCGGGATCGGGTTCACCGACAACAGCACCAGCATCGGCCCGTCCTTCACCTGGGGTGACGGGGACCGCTGGTTGACCGTTTGGGTTCCGGTGATCCCGGACAAGGACGAGCCGGACCACTCCCACCCGGCCCGGATCACCGCCGACCAGAAGGACACGGACGCCTTCGCGCACCAGGTCTTCGAGGCCCTGGACGCGACCGGCCGCTACTCGCCCTTCATGATCGAGGACGACTGGCAGATGGTCCGGACGAACTCGGACCTCGCCCGCGCCCAGTGGGACGAGACACACGGGGACTGAGCCCCGCTCCGAACCGAAAGGCCGGTGCCCCATACGGATCCCGTACGGGGCACCGGCCTTTTCACGCCCACGTGGGCCCGCTCACCGCACCACGACGAAGTCCCCCGCGTCCCGCGCGCTCCCGCCGGAACGAGGGACGTCACTTGGACACGTCCCCCAGCACCGCCTGCCGGCTTGCCCCTATCCGCGGACGCGTTGCCGACCTGAGGGGGCCGGCGCCGCTGCCGGCACAGCGGAGGGGTGATCAGACGGGGTGGGGGCGATGGTGCTCCTCGCACCCTCTCCGTTTGGATCGTGCGTCCGATTGTCTGGATGTGTCGGCGGACAGTCCGCTCCATAAGGGCGCCGCCTCATCCCCGGCCTATTTCTGGGTGCGTTCGTAGACGGCGCGCTGAGCGTCGGTCTTGACGATGAAGCCGTCCGCGCAGAGGTCTCGCAGGATCTGACGGACGCGCTTCTCGGCGGCCTGCCGGTCTTCCCAGGTGTGCCCGTGGTCGCCGAGGGCCTGGATGGCGCGCTGAGCGTCCCAGGTTCCGCCGAGGGAGCGGATCGCCTGGGCGAGGACGTGCCGCTCGGGGTGATCCTTCTTGCGGTGGTTGGCGATGCTGGCAGGGGCGCCGCTGTAGTTGCAGTCGGGGCACTTCTCCCAGGAGCAGTCCGGGTCGGTGACGGCAGCGTGGCGGACCGAGTGGTGCGAGCCGTACCCGTGGGCGTGGAGGAGTTGGGCGACGGATCCGTCGTACTTGAGGGCCATAAGAGCGGCTTCAGCGATCTTGTCGTGGCCGGCGGCGAAGAACTTGCCGAGGCCGACGTCCTTCCCGCAGCCACACCAGCACTTGCCGGTCGGGATGAGGCGAGGCTTCTCATTGCTTGACATAAATCCAAGGTAGCAATCCTTGGATTTACGTCAAGGGTCTCACCCAAGGGTTCTGTCGAGGTGTGCGGGCCGGGTCGGGACGCTTCGCCGGGGTACCGGGGCGCCCGGACGGGCGAATCCCCCCTCGCTTACACAGGCACGGCCGTGGCGGAGTGCGCCCAATTTTCCTATTTTCATGGACCTTTGAAATATTTCAGCTGTTCTGTCATGTTTCGTTCGCTCGATGATGTCGACCGAACGAGAAGTGACCTCCATGGCACGACGGACCGAGTACGACGAGGTGCTCGCTGCTCGCCGCGTGGCGCCCGAAGGCCAAGGAGGCGGCGGCACCGACGTAGAGGCCAGGCAGGCGAGAGGAGCGGTCGCCCGGGAAATCAGGGTGGCCGTGACGCTGTGCACCGATCGCCGTCTGCCGGGCATGACCTCGAAAACGATCGGCGCTCTCGCGCTCGCCACCACCGCGGTCGGCCCCGGCCTGACCACTGCCGTACCCGTGAGCGTCGGCGGTGTCGGCGACTTCCTCTCCCCCGCCTTCGGTACCAGCTGCTCCAACCTCAACACCGGCGCCCACAACACCGCCCGCACCACCACGGCGACCGGCACCGCCGGAGGCGGCCTCCTCGGCCTTCCCCTGGGCAGCCCCCTCAACCAGTGCGGCGGCGCCGACCTGCCCCTGCAGAATCGCTCCTACCGGGCGATGCGGACCTACAACGAGGGAAACCCCACCCTGGTCGAGAGCGCACTGTTGGAAGAGTGACCACAGCCGCAGCCCCTGTCCCCACCGGAGCAGCCGGTCGGGGTCCCGTGCCGTTGCACCGCCGGTGTCCACGCGCTCGTCGACGCCCGGCCCGAATCCCGAAGACGGGCACGGCGCAGAGACGGCCGCTCGGGGAGACGGTGGCTGGTTCCTCTCGGGGCTGATGCGGCCGGGGCGGTGGTCGTCGGCAGACCCGTCGCGGCCGGATACCCGGGGCGGCAGTCCCTTGGCGTAGCCGGAGAGGATCTGACGACGCATGCGCCCGGCGCGCGCCGCCCTGCCCTCCTGTGTGCGCCGCTGCCGGGTCCGGGCACGGCGGCCAGACTGGTCATCGTTTCGCGGCCGGGCATCGCCCTGCCGGGTCCGGCCGCGACCGTCGGGCAGCCCGCGCCGCTCGGCGACGGGCTTCCCGCACGCCGCGGTTGCGGTCTGCGGGGCGAATCGAGGAGGGGAAGACGTGTACAGACACCTACCGGGTCGGCCGCGCCGGACCGTACCGTTCCTGCGTGCCGTCGCGACGTCCGGCCTGGCGTGCGCGGCGGTACTGGCCGCCGCATTGCCCTCGGCCGCCGCACCGGGCACACCCGCGCCCACCGGAACCGCGACCGTGTCCGCGCCGGTGCCCCGCGCGGCGACCGTACTCTTCGAGGAGGGGTTCGAGAACGCCCCGGGGGCTCCCCGCCTGCTGACCTCCTACACCGGGGCTCCGCCGCTCGCCGAGACGTACACCGCCGACCCGGCCTGGCTGACTTCCTGCAACGGCTGGCTGGTCTCGGCGGCCGACCCCGCCACCGCCCCGGTCGGCAGCGGCTGTGGGACGTCCTGGCCCTCGCAGCAGGCCATGGCGTCGGCGCTGGCCGAATGGGCCGGCGGCGACCCGGCCGACAACCACGCCGTCACCGCGTACACCGCGGGAAACCCGGGAGCCGGGAAGACGCAGCTGGAGACGGTGCAGCCGGTGCCGGTGGCGGCGACCGGCCGCTTCCTGACCTTCTCGGTGGATGTGGCGGCCGTCAACTGCTTCGCCACGCACCCGCTGCTGGAGTTCTCGCTGCTCGACGGGCAGCAGGTCGTCCCGGCGTTCACCGATCCCATCGACGCGTGCACCGACGCCGGCACGGTCACCGGGAACGGCACGCACGTCGGCACCTACGCGGGCGACGACGCCGTGCTCTTCTCGGGCCCCTCGGCCGGTGTCCGCATGGTCAACGCGCAGGGCAGCGGGATCGGCAATGACGGCGCGATCGACAACCTCCGGATCCTGGACGCCACACCGCGGCTCCATACGGCCTTCGATCCCGACCCGGTGGGCGTCGGCGACTCGACCACGCTGACCTTCACCGTCACCAACACCACCGAGAAGGCGGCGAAGCGCGGCTGGTCCTTCACCGAGCAGCTACCGTCCGGTCTCGTCGCCGACCCCGGCTCCGCCACCACCGACTGCCCTTCCGGCACGGTCGCCGTCGCCCCCGACGGGCACGGCCTCACCTCCGGCGGCGACCTCACCGCCGGACAGGAGTCCTGCACGATCACGATCCGGGTGACCTCGGCCCGCAGCGGCACGTACACCCTGTGCGCCGCGGCGACCGTCGCCCGGCACGGCATCGACCCGCCCGGCTGCACATCGGTGACGTTCGTGGCGTTGCTCATGGACGCACACGCCCAGGCCGTCACGACCGCCCCTGCCGCGCCACTGGCCCCTGCGGACGTCACCTGCACCGAGGACCCGGCCACCGACGGCGCCCAGCTCGGCAACACCCATGTCGGCTCCTCCACCGGCTCGTTCACCTCCGCCACGACCCGCGCGGCGGGCACCGCGGGCACCGGCGGCGCCCGTACGGCCACCTCCACCGCCACCGTGAACGGGCTGCACCTCCTCGGCGGCCTGGTCAGCGCGGGCACGGCAACCGCCACGGCCACCGCGACCGCACCCACGGCACTGGGCACGATCACCGTCACCGGCGCGACCACCCTGACCGGGGCCCGTGTCGGCAACACCACGCTCGCCGCCCACCCGGCGCCGAACACCGTCATCACCCTCCCGCAGCTCGGCACGGTCACCCTCAACGAGCAGCGGGTGTACGGCAACGGGCGCGGCATCGTCGTCAACGCCCTGCACGTCCGGCTGTCCGACGGCACCGACATCGTCGTCGGCGGCGCCCGCACCTCCCTCACCCGAACCCCGGGTCCCTGCCCCTCGCCCTGACACCGGATTCCCGGATCGCCCCCCGGCCCCGGTGATTCCGGGTGCCGGCCCGCGCGGCCCCCTCCCGTACGCATCGGCGGCGAGGGGGCCGCGCCGTGCCCGGACGCACCCGACACGTGCCCCCGGCGCCGTACGTACCGCGATGAGCGAGGAGCCGATGTCCGGAGGGGCGGCGGCGGACCGGATCGCCGAGGCGCTCGGCACACCGAACGGCGAGGGTCAGTCGAGCAGTGCGGTGGCTTCCACTTCTACGAGCACGTCCGGTTCGAAGAGGTAGTCGACGCCGATCAGGGAAGCCGGCGGCAAAGGAAGCCGGAGCCCGATCTCATCGGCGACGGCCTCCACACCCGCCATGAAGTCACCGGTCTTTTCAGGACTCCACCGGGTGACGTAGAACGTCAGGCGCAGTACGTCCGCGAACGACGCCCCCGCGCTCGCCAGTCCGACGGAGGTATTGCGCAGCGCCTGGGCGACCTGCCCGGCCAGGTCGCCGGGCGCGACCGGGGTTCCGTCGGCCCGGCGTGCGATCTGTCCGCTGACATGGACGTGTCTCGATCCGGTGCCGACTGCGACGTGGTGATACGGAACCGGTTGCAGCATGCCTTCCGGCGTGAAGTGCTGGACAGCCATCGTGCCCTCCTCCTGTACGGGGTATCCATAAGATACTTAGTGGAGTAAGGACACTTCAACGAGACCAGGTTTCTCCATGGACACCGTCTTCATCGGCCCCCCGCACCGCGAACTGCTCGACCAGGTTCTCGACAAGTGGTCGCTCAGCGTTCTCAGTGAACTGTGCGAACGCCCTTGCCGCTTCAACGAGTTGCGCCGGGCGATCCCGCACGTCACGCAGAAGTCGCTGACCGCGACACTTCGGCGACTCGAGCGAAACGGCGTGATCGAGCGCGAGGTCGTGTCCACCCGTCCGGTGGCGGTCAGATACCGGATCACACCCTTGGGCAAGACCCTGCGTCCCCCTGTCGACGTCCTGCTCGCATGGGTGTCGGAGAGCATGCCGGCCATCACACGCGCCCGTGAGGCCTTCGACGCACGGGAAGAGGCGAACCTCTGATCCTCCCTCCACCCGCAACGCGGTCACGCCGGTGTCCCGCGCCCCTTCGGACTGCGCGGGTACGTTGCGGTGGCCATGCCCGCCTTCCGCAAAGGGCGGGCGATGCGTTACGGGTCGGCACCCCGGCCGGCCGCGCGATCTCGAGGCGGGGCGCGTGGGGGCGCGGGCCAAGTGGCCGGGCGGCGCCGATTACGGCGCCGCGCACGCGGCCAGCACGGTTCGCGCCAGTTCGCGCAGCCAGGTGTGCTCGTGATCGGTGTCGTAACGCTGATGCCACGACAGGTACACCGGCGCCGACGGCAGTTCGAACGGCAGGGGAAACGTGACCAGGCCGAGGGTGGCGGCCTCAGAGCGCGTGGTGGCTTCCGGGACGCTGACCAGGAGGTTCGAGCCGCGCGCGAACTCCAGCGCGACCGCTTCCGTGGGCGCGGTCGCCACCACCCGGCGGGTGAGGCCGAGTCGAGCGAGGGCGTCGTCGAGGGCATTGCCGAAGTTTCCGCGTCGCGAGACGGTGATGTGCTCGGCCGCGGCGTACTGCTGTGCGGTGACGGTCCCGGCGCGGGCCAGGGGATGTTCCCGCCTCATGGCGAGGACAAGGCGGGCCTCCCCCACATTCTCGACGCGGATGTCCGGTGCGCCGGGACGGTTGGCGTTCGCCTCCAGGTCGACCTCGCCGCGCCGCAGTCCGGGGGTGTCGGCGCTCGATTCCGCGATGAAGCGCAGCCGCACGCCCGGCGCCTGTTCACGTACGGCCGTGAGCAGCGCGGGGCCGCCGAGGGAGACCAGGGAATCGTGCCAGCGGAGCGTGAAGGTGCGCTCCAATGTCGCCAGGTCGAGCTCGCGGCTCGGCGCCAGTACCCCCTGAACCTGGTGGAGCAGCTCGTGCACCTGTTCCCGTACGGCGATCGCGTACGGCGTCGGGGTCATCGTACGGCCGGTTCGGACCAGGATCTGGTCCCCCGTCGTGCGACGGATCCGGCCCAGGCTCCGGCTCATCGCGGGAGCGGTGACATGAAGGCGCGCGGCCGCCCCGGCCACACTGCCTTCCTCCAGCAGCGCGTCGAGTGCGGCGAGCAGATTCAAATCCAATTGCATGGCAGTAATCCTAGGCGTTCCTGACATGCAGTTGAAGTTAATCATGGGGCTCTATACGTTCGAAGCGAAGCACGAGCGGGCCGCACAGTTCGGCTCGACCGCCCCGATCACTCCTCCTTTCGACGGGAGCACCACCATGTCCGAAACGCTCCGGGCCACCGATGTCGCCGCCTCCGACGCCGACCTGCTCCACCGGACCGCGGCCGCCGTGCGCGACGCCGGTTCGGCGTTGCGCGAGCGTTTCGGCGAAACGGTTCCCTATCGGACCCGCGAAGGGCTGATGCGTGCGCTCGCCGCCAACGACGACACGGCTCTGGACGTCCTGCGACCCCGCCTGACGCGCCTGCGCCCGAACGCCGGCTGGGTGGAGGAGGAGCTGGACGGCGGGGCGCTGCCGCCCGGCGAGTGGTGGGTCGTGGATCCGGCCGAGGGCAATGTCAACCATCTGCACGCCCTGCCGGAGTGGGCGGTGACCGCCACCCTCGTGCGCGACAACCAGCCGGTGCTCACCGCGGTCCACCTGCCGCTGACCGGCGAGACCTACACCGCGCTCACCGGGGCGGGCGCCCACCTCGACGGCCGGCCGCTGCGCGTCTCCGCGACCACGGACCTCGGACTGGGCATCGTGGCCACCAGCCAGGCCCGGCCGGACGAGGACGAGAAGGTCGTGCGGCGCGTCGGCTCCTCGATCACCGCGATGCTCTTCGGCGCGCTCGTCGTCCGCGTCTCCGTACCCGCGACCCTGCACCTGCTGGACGTGGCCGCCGGCCGGATCGACGCCTTCTGGCAGTTCGCCGGCGCCCGCGCGGACCTGCTTCCCGGGGCACTGCTCGTCGCCGAAGCGGGTGGACGGATCTCCGACGCCGAGGGCCGCCCCTGGACCCCGCAGAGCGAAAGCTTCGTGGCCGCCGCGCCCGGCATCCACGCCGAGGCCGTCACCGCCCTCTCGCACTGACCCCGCACCACGATCCGTAACCCGCGGAAGGAACCCGTCATCATGACCACGATCGCAGTTCTCGGAAACGGCCGCGT
Source organism: Streptomyces sp. NRRL F-6492 (assembly GCF_001280125.1). GTDB lineage: Bacteria > Actinomycetota > Actinomycetes > Streptomycetales > Streptomycetaceae > Streptomyces. The sequence goes on along the minus strand of NZ_LGEG01000254.1, from coordinate 29,627 downwards.
CGGCAGCAACCTGGCCGCGGCACTCACCCGGGCGGGGCACGAGGTGTCTGTGGCGGACCGTACGCCGGGCACCGCGGCCCAGGCGGCTCGGACAGCCCGGATCGCCATCAACGCCACCCCGGGGGCCGGCTCGCCGGAGCTGCTCACAGCCCTGCGCGCGGAACTGCGGGGCAAGATCCTCGTCGACGTCTCCAACGCCACCGTGGACGGACCGGACGGACTGCCCGCCGACCTGCTCCACCCCGGTTCGAGCCTCGCCGAAAAGCTCCAGGAGGCCCTTCCCGAAACGCACGTCGTCAAGACACTCAACACCATGCTCTTCCCGGTGATGACCGCACCGGCCACGCTCGCCGAGAAGCCCACCGCGTTCCTGTCCGGTGAGAACCCCCGGGCCAAGGAGACCGTACGCGAACTGCTCGTCGACCTCGGCTGGCGCGAGGAATGGATCACCGACCTCGGCGGCATCCGCACCGCCCGCGCCACGGAGGCCGCGATCCTGTTCGTACCGCACGTGATCCGCGCCAGTGGATTCACGCCCTTCGCCATCTCGATCGCCCGCTGATCCGCACACGTACGGCGCCGCACGACGGCCCAGGCCCTGGCCCAGCGGTCGCGGATCGTGCCGGAGTGCACCGAGGGCCACTCGATCACGGAGGTGTCCCGGCGACTGCGGATCACTGCGGACACGGTCCGCACCTGGCGGCGCCGGTTCCTCGAGCGGGGCCTGGACGGCTTGTGCGACGACCCGCGGACCCGGCGCCCCGAGGAAGATCACCGATGCGGATGACGAGCGGGTCATCGTCAAGACGCTGGAGGAGACGCCGAAGAACGCCACCCACTGGCCGACCCGGTCGACGGCCGCGGCCACCGGCATGTCGCAGTCGACCGTCTCGCGGCGAGGTCATCGGCTCGCCGCACCGCCGCCAACGGGCAGAGGAGTTGAAGAAGTTCCTCACCAAGCTCGACAGGGAAGCCCCCGACGTCCGCCTCATCCTGGAGAACTGCACGACCCACAAGGTGCCCGACATCAAGAAGTGGCCGCCGGCCCCACCCATGGTTCCACCTCCATTTCACACCGACCAGCGCATCCTGACTGAACCTGGTCGGGCGGTGGTTCGCCGAACTGACCCAGAAGAAGCTCAAACGCGGCGTCCACTGCCGCGTCCAGGCCCTCGAACGCGACATCCCCTCCTGGCACACCGACTGGAACGAACACCCCAGACCGTTCGTCCGGACGAGACCCGCAGACGAAATCCTCGACAAGGCCGCCGCCTACCGCCGCCGCATCTCCGACTCAGGTCACTGGAGCTTCGGGCCCACGGAGATGTCGACTGTGGCCGCGTTCCAGCCGGGCTCGTCCACGGTGACACGGATCGGACGCCCGCCCGCCTCACCGATGAGGCTCACGAAGCGCGTCACACCCATGACGTCACCGATGACCAGCCGTCCGTCAGCCAATGAGATCGGCCCCTCGAAGACGGTCGTGAAGGAAGGGCCCGGCCCTGGCTCCTCGTCGATCGGCTCGGTGAAGAGCCGGACCTTGACGAGTCGAACCTGAGCCTGAACCCGAACCGCCACATGGGTGTCGCACCCGACCGCAGCCTCGCCTCCCAGCACCAACACCGGCAGCCAGTCGGTCGAACCCGGCGCCAGAACCGGATGGTTCACTCGAAACTCAACGCCGGCGACCTGCCTGTGCGATCCCCTCTTGTGCCCGCCTCACAACGCGCGGCGATGCCATCGGGTGACTCCGACATGCCAGGCGCACTGCCTCCGACCACTGGGGCTGAAAGTGACGCCGCCACCCACTGAGTTGACCTCCAGCGACATGAGACGTCTTGGTGGTGAAGCCTCCTCGGGAGCGACCGAGCGCCCCGCCTCCTGAACCACCTCCACCAGGCGGGTACACCGTCCCACCCATCGCCTTTCGCTCCGGGGTGTCATCGACGCCGCTCCTCTTGGCACGACGGGTGATGGGGCCTTCCGGGTTCCGGCCGCACGCTGGGGGGCACGGATCGGGGCGGAGTCGCCCGAAAGGCCCCAGCGGCATGGGGACGGTCAACACCTTCGATGCCACCACGCCAACTCCGGGTCCACCATCGGCTCGTGATGCGTTCGCCCGAGGAGTGCCGCGTCCAGACGCTCCACCTGCATACGGAGTTCGTCGGCTTTCCTTGGCGGAAGCATGAACAGAGCGTCTTGCAGCTCGTCCCGGGCCCAGCCCTCGCCGCAGCAGGGGCAGGTGAACTCCGCCTCCCATTGCCTCCATCGGCGCCCCGCGCCGTGGGCGTGCCCGGACCACACGCTCAGCGCCACCGCCACGACACCCGGAGACAATCGTTCCCGTTCGAGCACGCGGACGGCGGCGTTCGCCGCTCCCGACAGACCCGGGAGGTCGCGATACCGCACCCAAGGTCCATCCCGGCCGCGTTCCCGCTGCCGAAGTGAAGCTGGTGTTCTAGGCGGCACGGCCCCTTCGGAGGCAAGTCATGGGCGGCAACCGACACGACATCACCCAGCTCCTGCCGCTGCTCGACGCCATCCCTCGATCCGGGGCCTGCGGGGACGTCCCCGCCGCAAGCCCCCTGCGCCTGTATGCCGACCGGGCTACGACTTGGACAGGTACCGCCACTTGCCGTGGAAGCGAGGCATCAAGACGTTGAGGGCGCGACGTGGAGTGCGCCATGATTCCGGCCTGGGTAAGGGCGCTGGGCCGTCGAGCGCACTTTCGCCTGGCTGCACCGGTTCAAACGGCTCCGCATACGTGACGAGCGACGCGCCGGTCTTCATCGAGGCCTGCTCGAAATCAAGGTCTGCTCCAACTGGACTGCGGTCTTATACGCCTGCGCCGCCTGCGAACCTCATCCTGAAGCGATCACGTGGCTACGCCGAACCACCCCGGCCGCACCTCGGTCAGAAGCGGTTGCAGCGACCGCACCGCTGCCCACAGGTCCTGATCCGTGGTCTCAAGAGGCTCCGGCAGGCTCAGTCCATGCCGACGCAGCCGCCACAGGTCGAAGACTTCACTCCCGTCGGCTGCGAAGTCCACATCGACTTCGATGCCGTTGTTGCACACGAAGCGGCATCCTGCCCCATGAACCGTGTAAGCGTAGGTGCCGACCTGCCCACTCCGGCTGATCCGGCGCGAACGGACCAGGCCGAGGACGTCTGCCGACCGCTCAAGCGAGGGGATCGCCATCCTCATGGCCTCATCAATCGCGTTCAGCGCGTGGATGTAGCCGAGCACGAGATTCCGTGCAGTCTCCACCCGTTCCATAGGGCGTCATCTCCTGCCAACTCCCCCTTGAAGACGCCCTGAACGCCTGACTCGAACCCCGACGCGGTCACGACGAGGCGGCCGCTCTCTTGTTGCGCCGGGCAGGTCGGGCGGCGGTGAGGGCAGAACGGGCAGTGCTGGCAGGGATCCGGATTCAGTTCGGCCCTCGTCCTGCGCCAGTACCCTCGCCGTCCTCATCGGGGCCGGCGGACCGGACGCGACGCCTTCGGCTGCTTCGGCTCCCGGCGGTCGGTTTCGGGCTTCTTCCTGGTTGATGAGGATTCAGGAAGTGAGGGCCTCTTCGACGGTGGTCCGGAGGGTGAACAGCCTGTCGAGGCCGGTGACGCGGAAGATCCGCAGCAGCTCGTTCTCCAGACCCGCGAGGACCAGCGGTGCTCCGGCCGCCTCGGTGCGCTGGTGGAGGCCGATGAGCACGGTCAGGCCGGTGGAGTCGCAGTACATCAGCCCGCTCAGGTCGACCACCAGCGTGGTGCCGGCCGTCAGGTGAACGCCCTCGAGGGCTTCGGTGAGGCGGGGTGAGGTGTGCTGGTCGAGTTCGCCCTCCACCTTCACCACGCCGGTGCCGGAAGAATGAGCGTGGCGGGTCACGGTCAAGAGGGGAGTGGTCACCTGTTCCTCCAGGACGAGCGGTGCGGGCGGTACGAGTCTTTCGGCGTGTCGGGCGAAGCGGCATCCTGATATTCCGCCGCGAACAGCCACGGATTCCCGAGGCAGAGGAAACGATCAAGCATCGGAAGAGGACTGCCACGCGCCGCGCGTGTTCCTGCCCCGGCCAGGAAAACGCATCCTTCGCATGCTGTTTCGGAGCGCGCCGCCTTCCGGCTTGGTCTCCCGGCGGCAACCGTTCTCACCGGGCTCGGGATACGCGTTTCGAGTGGTCAGTCGCCGAGGGCGTGAAGGAGGTTCTCCCGGCAGTCGATCACGGTGTCGACGCCGACGATCTGCAGGGTGCGCATGACCGTGCCGTGGGGTGCGGCCAGGCGCAGCCAGCCGTCGGCCCCGGTGAGGGCGTGGTGGGCGGTGATGAGGACGTTGATGCCGCTGGAGTCCATGAAGGTCACCTGCTCCATGTCGGCCACCACGCGGGAAGGGGCGTCGGCACGGACGTCCAGGGCCTGGCGCAGGAGATCGCCGGTGTGGTGGTCGATCTCCCCGGACAACGTCACCACGCGGATGCCTTCGGTGGTGGTGGTCACGGCCGACAGCCTGCCGATCTGTGCGGTCTGCTCGGTGCCCGTCGTCTGCGCGTCTGCCATGTGGGTGATACTGGCACATCAAAACCCTCACCCGGGTGCCGACCTCCACGGAACGGGTGACGCAGGAGTGTGTTGTGGCTCATGTGTGCATGAGGCATCGGTCAGGCGGGCGTGGACATACGCCCGGGGGTTCAGGACGGGGGCGACGAAGGCGGTGTGAGGGGATCGATGTCCGAGGGCGAAGACGGCACCGAGCCGCACGAACGCGTCATCCGGATGACGACGGCCCTGGATCTGGACGGGGACGGCTCCCGCATCGCACAGGCCCGCCATCTCACCGCCGACTTCCTCGCGAAGGTACGGGCCGAGCACGGGCTGTCCGTCTCGCAGCGCGGCGTGGAGCTCGCGCAGCTCGCGGTCAGCGAGCTGGTCACCAACGCCCACAAGTACGCGCCGGGCCCGGCGCGCATGCACCTGCGCGTCGTGGGGGACACGGTGGAGATCGTGGTGAGGGACTCCGAACCGTCCCTGCCGACGCCCCGCGACGCCGATGCCGCGCGCGTGGGCCAGCACGGCCTGGAGATCGTCAAGCTCATCGCTCGCTTCTTCGAGGTGCGGCAAGAACCGGCCGGCAAGAGCGTCGTCGTCGGCATCGCCCTCGCCGACGACGTGGGTGACGCCCTCACCGGGCCCCACGCGTAAGCACGACGGTCGACTCCTGAGGGAGCCTTCTCTTCCCGCGGACCCCGTTCGGGCCCCGTCCTGTTCCGCTCCTGCGACGGGCGGACGGGCGGACGGGCGGACGGGCGCCGTGAGACTCGGGGCGAGCTTATCGTTGCCACAGGGCAAATGTTCCGATGCTGTGGGCGTTCTCCGGGAGTGAGTGTGGCGAGGTCGGGTGACAGCGGGCCGTTTCCGGCCGGGAAGGGCCCCGGCCGGTTGACGGCCCTGCGCGAGACGGGTCTGACGGCCGCGGCGGACGCGGGGATGGACCGGTTCGCGCGCCTGGTGACCGATCTGGTCGGTGTTCCGGTGGCGCTGGTGTCGCTGGTGGAGGCCGAGCGGCAGGTGTTCCCGGGCATGGTGGGCCTGGACGAGCCGTGGGCGGAGGCGCGGCAGACGCCGTTGACCCACTCGCTGTGCCAGCACGTCGTGGCCTCGGGAGAACCGCTGGTGCTGGCCGACGCCCGTGAGGAACCGCTGACCTGCGGCAGCCTGGCCATTCCTGATCTGGGGGTGGTCGCGTACGCGGGAATGCCGCTGGTGGACATGGACGGTCACGTACTGGGATCGCTGTGCGCGATCGACACCCGGCCCCGGCAGTGGAGCGCGCGCGAGCTGGGCCTGCTCGAAGACCTGGCGGCCGCGTGCAGCGCGGAGCTGCGGCTGCGGATCGTCTCGCGGCAGCGTGAGCGCGCCCTCGCCGACATGGAGGGGGCCCGGGCCCGGGCGGGCGAGGCGGCCGCGCGCTACCGCACCGCGCTGGACCGCTCGCAGCTCCTGCTCAGGGCGGCGGAGTCACTGGCCGACACCACCGGCCTCACCGAGGTCCGCCAGCAGGTGCGCGACCTGATCACCGGCGATCTCAAGCCCACCTACGTCGGCCTGGTGGTCGTCGAGGACAGGGGCGTGCTGCGGCGGCTCGTCGATTCCACGGGCACCGCCCTCATGGAACGCGCTTATGAGAACTACGGTCTCGACGCCGCCTGGCCGACCGCGCGAGCGGCCCGCGAGAACCGGACGATCAAGGTGGACGGTCTGGAGGAGTTGCGGCGGGACTACGCCCCGGAGGCGGCGGAGGCCTTCATCGGCCTGGGGCTGCGCAGCGCGGTGTGCGTGCCGCTGCCGGGCACGGTCATCCCGTTGGGCACCCTGGTCCTGGGCTGGGACCACCACCACGAGATCGACGTCCTGGAGCAGGCCGTGCTCACCGCCCTGGCCGGCTACACCGCCCGGGCCGTGGAACGGGCCCTGTTCGTGGACAACCGCGTCAAAGCGGCCCGGCAGATGCAGGAGGCCCTGCTCACCACCCTTCCCGAGGTTCCCGGCCTGGAGCTGGCGGCCCTGTACCGGCCGGCCGCGTCCGACGACCTGGTGGGCGGCGACTGGTACGACGCCTACACGCTCCCCGCTGCCGCCCGGGACGGCGAGGACTCCGCCGCCCCGGCCGCCCTGGCCGTCTCCGTCGGCGACATCACCGGCCACGACATGAAGGCCGCCACCCTCATGGGGCAGGTCCGCAACATGCTGCGCCAGGCCGACCTCGACCACGCCGACCACGGTCCCGCCCGGGCCGTCAGCGCCTTCGAGCACGCCAACACCCACCTCCGCCTCGGCGCCAGCGGCACCCTCGTCCACGCCCACCTGTCCCTCCGCCCCGAAGCGGGCGACGGCTCCTGGGAACTGATCTGGACCAATGCCGGACACCTGCCTCCTCTCCTCGCCCTCCCCGACGGCTCGGTGGAACGCCTCGACCAGCACGGCATCATGCTCTTCCCCGGCCTGAGCTGCGGGGAGCGGACCGAGCACCGCCGTCTGCTGGCGCCGGGCAGCCTGCTGCTGCTGTACACCGACGGCCTGGTCGAGCACCCCGGCACCGACCTGTTCGAACACGTCGACGCGGCCGCCCGTCTGCTGGCCGAAGACGCCGGGCTGCCCCTGGACCGGTTGCTGAAGACCCTCGCGGACCGTCTCGTCGGAGACGACGCGCAGGACGACGTGGCCCTCCTCGCCCTGCGCATCCCCTCGGCGGCGGCCGGAGAGACCGCCGTCACGGAGCGTCGACCGCGACGACGGCTGCCGTCGCCGTGAAGACCGCTGCGCGTCTTCGGACGCCCTGCGATTCTCCTGGGGTGCTGTCCGGCCGATCATGACGGCCCGCTCTCCGGACGGCACGACGGTCGGGGGAGCATGGTGGTGGACCGGATCGGGTTCGCGATGAGCGCCGGGGCCGAGCCCGTGCAGCGGGCCCGGCTCGCGGACGACCCCTCCCCCGAGGTACGGGCCGCTCTCGCGTACGGACCCGAGCGGTGCGACCCCCGTACGGCGGTCGCACCGCTGCCGGACGACGTGTGCGCCCGCCTGCTCGACGGCCCCGACCCTTCCGTACGGACGGCCCCGCTGGACTCCCCCCGTCTCGCGCCCCCGTTCGTGGCCTCCTTGGCTTCGCACCGCGATCCGGCAGGGCGCCGGAGGGCGGTCCGCGCACGGGAGATCCTGGCGCCGGGTGAGCGGTCGGCGCTGTCGGCCGACCCCGCGTCACTCCCTTACGGGGCGCCCGGGCGGTCCCCGGACGCGACGGCCTTGATCGACCGGGCATCCCCTAGGCTGTCGGAGTCACCACGTGGACGAAGGACGACCATGGCCCGCCCTTATGACCCCGGACCCAAGCAGTTCGTCTTCGCCGTCGGTGACGGCGACGACCAGAAGGTCTCCGTGGGCGACCCGCAGGAAGCCTATGTGGCGTTCTCCGCGTTCTTCCGGGATCGGCACTCCGGCACATACACCATCGGTGACGAGCCGGCGGGGCAGAGTCTGGTGCTCATGCCCGACCAGGGCGTGATCGCCCGGGTCAAGGGCGCGGACCGGCCTCGATCGGAATACCTCCGGATCGACCGGGCCAATCGCTGCCTCCCGAGCGCGATGCTGTTCTTCGAGAACGGATATGCCGGCCTCGACCACCTCGGTCAGTGGTTCTCCGACCTCGCCGACCTCGACGCGTCGCCGGAGACTCGCGGCTCCGCCCGCGCCGCCACGTTCACGACGGAAACAGCGGCGATCGAAGAGGTCGCCCGGATCTGGGCGGATTCGGGCACCGTGGACCCGAGCGACCAGTACTACGTCTTCTTCGACTCGCGCGATGTCGACGACGACCGGGCCGAACGAGCCGAACTGCTCGCGCTGATCGAGTTCCTCGGGATCGAACGGGCCGACGCCCCGGCCGAGGCCGCCGGCGGCGAAGTCCGGGTGCGTACCGACGCACGCCTCGCCGCCGAATGCGCGCGGTGGTCGTGAACAGGTGCGGGATGGGGTCGCGACATCACCGTGGTGCCCGCCGCGCGCCCGAGGCGACCACGTGACCACGTCCGGCCGGTGCCGTTCCGGAGAGGCCCTGAACTCATGAGAGACATCGTGTTCACCCGCGGCAGCGGCTGGATCCCGAACGTGATCAGCGAGGACGGCGAGCTGAAGCTGATGCTCGGCGCCGGGGCCGACGCCAACCACGAGCCCCGCACGTTCACGTTCCCCATCGAGGAAGCCCATCTCGCGGTGATCCGGGAGGACCTGCCCAGACACCTGCTGCTGTGGAGCGCGGTCCTTCCGCTGTGCGACGCCGCCGGAACCGCGGGCCGGCTCGACGAGAACGCCGCCGTCGCGCTCCTGGACCCGGTTCTCCTCTCCTCGCCCGTGGACGTCGACGCGCTCTTCCGGCGCATCCGGTGGGACAGGAGCCGACTCGTCGCCCACGGGGCCGACATCGGTCTGCTCGCGCGCGGACAGGTCTGTGCCGCGATGCGCGCGGCGACGGAGACACCGAACGAGAAACGTGCCCAGGAGCATCGCGCGGACCGCCGTCGCGCCGAGCGCGGAACGGTCCTCGGCCCGCTCGACGCCGCGATTCTGCGGTACACGGGCCAGTACGCGCACGGCGCGACGGTTCCCGGGCGGATGCCCGGTGCCGTCGACGCCGCACTGCTGCCGGAGGTGATGCGCGTGATCGCCACCGCGGAGCGGGCGTGTGCCGGGATGCGGATCGACATCGATCCGCGACGGGGAAAACGCGCTACGGACAAGCGCGACTGGGACCGGGTGGCGACGGCGGTCGACTCGGCCGTCCGCCGTGCGCACCCCGGACTCGTCGACGACGCGGTGCGTACGGTGGGCTTCCTGATGTGCTCGGAGACCGCGGACCGCTCCAGGAACACACCCGTGGAAGACGACGCGGAGGCTGCCGACGACCGCGCCGGCCCCGGTGGGGGCGCGAGGAGGACGGCCCTGTCGTTCACCGACGACAAGGGCGCCGAGAAGAAGTGGCGGAGGGGCGGCCGTCGCGGCGCCTCAGCGGAGTTCTGGGAGTTCGTCGGCGATCGCTCCGCCGCGGACAACGAAGTGTTCACCATCGAGGACGAGGAGAGGGGTGAGGGGATCCAGCTCCACTTCTACGCGGACTCCATCGCCCGCATCACGACCGTGCGAGAGGGGAAGGACGGGTCGGATCCGGAGTACCGGGTCGAGTACGGCCTGGTCGACGGGCTCAGCGGCTACCGGACCCTGGTGAACGCCTTCGTCCGCGGCGGCTGCGCCGCACTCGAACCGCACGGTCCCTGGATATCGGATGTCGCCGAGTTCGAGCGTGCACGCCGAGGGCGGCGCAACACCCGCTAGGGCGTGTCCCGCAAACGCCGACCGGTCTTTCTTCAGGTGAGGGCCGGAATATTCGCGAGCCTCCGGCACGGCGGTCGTGGCAGCCTGCCGACATGCCTTGGCAGCTCACAGAACACGCAGGTCGCCACTACGCCGTCCTGTTCCACTACGCCTTGCCCGACGACGCATGGGCCGTGGAGCTGAGCGAGGCTGTGCCTACGGCGGCCGAGGGGACCGAGGGGACCGAGAACCCCGATGCCGTGGTGACCCACCTGCCCGGTCCTGCCTTCCTGGTGACGCACGTTCCGGACGAGGACCCGAATCCGCAGCCGACCGTCCGCGTCTGGAGCCCTGCCGAACGCCTCGCCCCCTACGAGGTCATGCGCTGGTACATGGAACAGGTGGCCGACCGGGCAAGACGCTGCCGTATCGCGTTCGAGCGGGGCGAACCCGAAGCAGTGGAATGATCACGCAGCTCCCCGTCGGCAACCGAAAGGCCCGGGGGTCCATCTGCCCCCGGTGCTGTACGGGCGGCCTCGCACCCGGCCGACCCGTCACCCCCTGCTGTTCGTGCGCCTGCTCCGAACGGGTGTTGTCGCCTTGGTCGGGCAATCCGTCTCCTCGTCGGCCCCGAATGCACGGTGTCGGCGGTCCGGGAGACGGGGAAACCGTCGGCGACCGTCACCGTGGCCGATCCGTCACCGGTGACACCTTCACCGCTTCCGTACCCCATGAGCGGGGGATACGAGAGGCGGTCCGTCGCGCGAGCTGCTCTCCCCTAACAGGGCCTGCTCCTGCGACACCGCCCAGGTCCCGGGTGCTGTCACGTGTCCGGCCGGGATCTGGGCGGTCGCTCGCTCTCCTCACCGCCGGACGAGGGCCGGGGCAGCCCAACGCGTCTCACAGCTGTCCCGGAGTTCTCGGGGTTCGCTCATGCCGGCGGCCCTGCGCGCCTCGTGAGGAGGCGCGCAGGGCCGCTGTCGTTCCGGACGGGGCTGTGCGCGAGCGGTCAGGGAACTACTTGGGCATGAGAACGGTGTCGACGATGTAGACGTTGGCGTTCGCCGTCTTGACGTTGCCGCAGACGACCTTCGAGGAGTCGTTGACGGTGTAGGCCTCGCCGGAGCCCGCGGTGGTGACCATGCCCTTCTGCAGGGTCTCGAAGGAGCCGTTCTCCAGCTGCTTGGGGGCGAGCTTCTGGCCGACGACGTGGTAGGTCAGGATCTTGGTCAGCGTGGCCTTGTCGGCCAGGACCTTGTCGAGGTCGGCCTTCGGGAGCTTGGCGAAGGCGTCGTTGGTCGGGGCGAAGACGGTGATGTTCTGGGCGTTGTTGAGGGTGTCGACCAGGCCGGCCTTCTTGACGGCGGTCACCAGGGTGGACAGGGCCGGGTTGTTCGAGGCCGCGGTGGCGACGGGGTCCTTGGCCATGCCGTCGAAGGAGCCCGCGCCGTCCTCGGGCACGCCGGCACACGCCGGGCCGAAGGGCTCGTCCATGGCCGTCGAGTCCTCGTCCGGCTCCTGGCTCGCCGTGGTGGGATCGGCGGCGGCCGAGGTGGGCGAGGTCGTCTTGCCGTCGTCGCCGGAGTCCGAGCACGCGGTGAGCGCGAAGGGGAGGACGGCAGCGGCGGCCACGGCGATCGTGCCACGACGGATGCGCAGGGAGTTCATTTCGTTGCTCCTTGAAAGGGTCGGACTTCTGTGGGAAACGTGCGGGTGCTTTCCGGAGCACGCGAAGGCGCTCTCCGGTGGTCTAGGTGACGGTGACGAACACGCCGTGCCAGCCGCTCGCTCCGTCGGGGATGGTCCTGGCGCGCTGTTCGGTCTGGACCTGGCCGGTTCCGTCGGTGGCGCGCACGGTGAGGTTGTGTCCGCCGGGGGTGGCCTGCCAGCGGTAGGTCCACTGGCGCCAGGTGTCGACGGTGTCCTGGGCGGCGAGGTCGGCGTCCTGCCAGGGACCGTCGTCGACACGGACCTGGACGCGGGTGATGCCGCGGCGCTGGGCCCATGCGACTCCGGCGACCGTGACGGTGCCGGCGGCGGGGCGGGCGAACGGCTTGGGCGTGTCGATGCGCGACTGGGTCTTGATCGGGGCGCGGCGGGCCCACTTCCGCTTGACCCAGTAGGGGTCGTAGGCGGCGAAGGTGGTGAGTTCGATGTCCTCGATCCACTTGCAGGCCGAGACGTATCCGTACAGGCCCGGGACGAGCATGCGTACGGGGAAGCCGTGGTCGAAGGGGAGGGGTTCGCCGTTCATGCCGACGGCGAGCATGGCGTCCCGGCCGTCCATCACGTCCTCCACGGGCGAGCCGAGCGTCATGCCGTCCACGGAGCGGGCGACCAGTTGGTCGGCCTTGCCGCCGCGGGACGGGGGCGTCACCCCGCACTCGGCCAGCAGGTCGGCCAGACGGACGCCGAGCCATCGGGCATTGCCGGCATAGGGGCCGCCCACCTCGTTCGACACGCAGGTCAGCGTGATGTCCCGCTCGATCAGCGGCCGGGCCAGGAGGTCTTCGAGGGTGAAGGACCGGGCGCGGGAGACGCCCGTTCCGTGGATCCGCAGACGCCACGTCCCGGCGTCGACCTTGGGGACGACCAGGGCGGTGTCGACACGGTAGAAATCCTTGTTGGGGGTGGTGAAGGGGGTGATGCCCGGTACCTTGAGCCGGGCGCCCCTGGGAACGGGCGGGGCCGGTGAACCCGGTGCGGGAAGGACCAGAGCGTTCCGGGAGGCGACAGCGCCTTGACCCTGACGCCCGGTCAGGTACCTGCCGAGCAGACCGGCCGACGTCGCACCGACAGCACCGGCACCGGCCATGACGAGGAAGCCGCGCCGGTTCCAGCCGGCACCGCCCGTGCCCTCCGCGCTCCCGGACGCCCCCCCTGCCTTTCCCGCCATGGCGTAGAGGAACACGGCGCCCGCCACGGCGCCGACGAGGGAAGGCAGGACGTCGACGGCGCCCTCGGCGTCGGGGCGGCTCAGGGCCGCGACCGCGCCGACAAGCCCGAACAGCAGAATCCCCGACGCGCCGACCCGCCTGTGACGAAGGGCGAGGACGCCGAGAGCGGCGGCGACGAGAGCGAGGACGACGAGGATGCCGAGCTGGAGAACGGTCTTGTCGTTCTCCCCGAACGTACGGATGGCGAAATCCTTCACCGCCGCCGGCGTCCGGTCGATGACCGCGCCACCGACAACCGTGACCGGCCCGGCAGCCGGCCGGAACAGGCCGGCGACCAACTCGGCCACGGCCAGAGCGATGAATCCCGCCAGAAGGCCGGCCGACGCGCCCAGGGCGGTACGGGAGAGGGTGCTGCGGAAACTGTTCACGCCCGGGCATTCGTCAAGATCCGCCGAGCGGATTGGTCCGCCACCCGAAAGAGTGAAAAGCCGGCACGCACGGCGGCGGTGTGCTCGTCGTAGCCCCCGGCCTGAACCGGCAGGCCTTCCTCGTCGCACTCCAGCTCGCGCAGCGTAGAGATCCGTACGTTCTTCGACAACCGGGCCGGAGTCCTGCAAGGGCCAGGAGGGTTGTCGAACACGTCGTGGGCCCTTGACCGCCGGAGCTGATCCGCGGGATCCGTGTCCGGCGCGGGTGAAGCGGTCGTGGAGGGGGGTCTCTGCAGTGGGGCCAAGGGGCCGCTCGGGCTTGTCTGCGGTGCTCGCCGCAGGATGCTCCTGAGGGTGGGGCGGACCCGTCCCGCCGTTCACCTTCTACCGATCCGGTTTTCGGCTCTCGTGTGACGCCGGTTCTGGAGAACCTCTCCGTCGTGGCCGCATCGTGATCAACCGGCAGGGGGAAGCGTTCTCCTCCGCCACGGCCGGTCTTTGTCCACAGGGCCACGGTTCGAGCACCGGGTTCGAGGCCGCCACGGTCAGCGGGGTCGCCCGTACACGCGGATCGTCGTCCCGGTCACCGAGATCCGCACGGCGCACGGCATCGACCCCGAACCGGTCGACGACTCCCCCGCCCTGGAGGTCCTCGGACGCGTCTTCGTGTCCTCCCTGTGGAGAGGGTCGGCCGAGGCATCTCGTTTGTCACACGCGCTCGTTCGGCAGACTTTCTGTCACCGGTGCCGAAGAGCCGGAGGCCACCGGCACCCCGGCTGTGACCTGCTCAGGACTGAGCCCTTCCACGGCGAGACGGAAGAGGCGGTCGGCCTGAGTATCGGGGTCCGTGTGGTGCTCGGTGGCCAGGGCGATGCCGACGGAGAGGGTCAGCAGGTCGTGAAAGGTGACGTGCGGTGCAACCGCCTTGTCGCGAATGGCCCGCTGGAGCAGGGGGGTTGCGGCCGCTTCGATTCTGCTGCCGCAGCTGTTCGGGGAGGGTTTTTCGGTAGGGGGCTCGTAGCTGAGGGTGTGGGCGAATCCGCGGGCCGAGACGGCGTAGAGAACAAGGGCGTGGAGCCACTCCAGGAGTGCGGTGCGGCCGTCCTCGGCCGCACTCAGCCGCTGGGCGCGCTCGCACAGGCCCTCGATGCGCTCCTGGAAGACCGCTTCGAGAAGGGTACGGCGGGTGGGGAAGTGGCGGCGCACGGTCGCCGAACCAACGCCCGCGATGCGGGCGATCTGCTCCTGGGACGCCTGGGCGCCGTGCGCGGCGACCTCGGCTTCGGCGACGGCGAGGATGCGCTGATAGTTGCGTCGGGCGTCCGAGCGGTGACCGGTCATGATCTCCTCATTGCTAAACGGCGGGCCCCGCCATATCTTACCGGCAGGCGAATCGGCGGGCCCCGCTGTTTTGCCTCTCTGATCCGTGAGGAGCAGCAACCATGCCCAGCAATAGCAATACCGTCCTGGTTACCGGCGCCACCGGCCGCCAGGGTGGGGCCACGGCGCGCGCACTTCTGGCCGCCGGGGTGCCCGTACGTGCGCTCGTACGCGATCCGGGCTCGAAGCCCGCCCAGGCGATCGAGACGCTGGGCGCCGAACTGGTGCGGGCGGATCTTTCCGACCGGGCCTCCCTCGAACCGGTGGTCGAGGGAGTCCGCTCGGTGTTCTCGGTGCAGATGCCGCCGATGACCGGGACCGGCGTGGACTTCGCGGACGAACTCGCCCAGGCCACGAACCTGGTGGACGCGGCGAAGGCGGCGGGAGTACAGCAGTTCGTACAGTCCTCGACCAGTGGAGTCGGTGAACACACCCGGGCCGCAGGCTGGGCCGAAGGCCGGTGGGCGGCGCTGGCGGACTACTTCCACACCAAGCAGGCGATCATGGAGACGGTGCGTGGTGCGGGTTTCGCCCGCTGGACGGTGATCAAGCCCGCCTTCTTCATGGAGAACCTGCCCCTGCTGGCGCCCAAGGGGCCCCGCGGCGGACTGCTGACGGTACTGAAGCCGGGCACCGAACTGGCCCTGGTGGCCGTGCGGGACATCGGCACGGCCGCGGCACACGCCCTCCTGGACCCCGACCGGTTCCACCGGGTGGAACTGGAACTGGCCAGTGACCTGCGCACGATGGAGCAGATCGCGCAGACCTTGTCCGCCGCCTGGGGCGTGCCCGTGACCGCGCCCTCCATGACCGTGGAAGAGGCTCTTGACGCGGGGATGCCGACGTGGGGAGCCGGACACGAGTGGAACAACGTGGTCCTCCAGCCCGCCCGGCCCGCGTTCGCCCGGGAACTGGGCATCCCGCTCACCACCTTCGCCGAGTGGGCGGATGAGCAGTTGACACCCGTGTCCGGCCAGGGGCATCCGGCGCCGTGACCTTCGGCGGCGCCCGCCAGGGCGGACGGGGCGAGAAGACTGACGTGCCTCGGCTCGATCCGTGAGCCGAAGCTCAGTGGCTGTCACCGGCAGAACCGGCAGAACCGGCAGAAGTGGTGAACGGGGGCGGTCGAAGCGGCCTGGTTGTCAGCAACGATGCATTCGACTTGTCACAAGCGCTTGTGACGAGCGCTTGTTCGGCAGCCTTTCTGTCACCAGTGCCGGGGCGATGCGGGCAGTGGTCGTATCCGCACGGCTCCTCTGTCGGCCGAGGTCACCAGCCAAGCGTGACCGGGCCGAGCCCGGACGGCATATGGCGCGTGGCCACCGCCACGGCCTCATGCGCTGTGGCGAACAGGCCGAGGTCCGGCGTGATGAACCCTGTCCCCACCCCGTACGTGCCGTCGCTGCCCGCAGTCAGGCACGGTCCGACAACGGTCAGGCGCGGGCGAGTGGTGGTCGAGAAGCGCAACGCCCAGTGGCTCGTGAACGGGTAGAGGGCACGAAGCGCCGGCTCGGCGTGCGCCGCCTCGATCAGGGCTTGGTACGTCCCTTGCCAGACGTAGTCCGCCTCGCGCGCCTCCACGTGCAGGCTCTGCCACTCGGATTCCGCCAGGCGTGCAGTATCGAGATCGGGCACCTCGAACCGGCCGGTCAGGTGTACGAAGGGTGCCGCCCGGTGAATGTCGTTCAGGGGCGCCCCGTCGTGCCAGGCCCGGGCGGCCCTGGTGACCTCCGCCAGGTCGTCCGTGCTGCCATCGATGAGGGAGAGGCTCTGGAACGGTTCCGTGCCGCGGATCGACCACCGCCGCTGGTGTGCCCATGCGCTGATCCGCAGTGGCTCGCGGTGCGGCAGCATGCTCGTGACGGTCGCATGGAGCAGCGGATCAAGCTCCGACGACGTGACGGGGACACCGGCGAGGCAGTCTTCCGCCTCGAACCGAAGCGCTGTGGCGAGGCTGCCGAAGGCCGCAATGTCGGGGTACAGGACAGAGGGATCAGGAGGGGTGGGCAGGGCTCCTGATCGTGCCCGAACCGCTGATTCCCGGGATGGACGGCCCCAACGACCCGCAGCCTCGCCGGTGACAACAAGTCTGCCTTTGTGACGACTACCTCGCCTCGGCTCGATCCGTGAGTCGAAGCACGGTAGTTGTCACCAGCGGGACCGGCTGAGCTGGTGAATGGGAACGGCCGAAGCAGCCTGGTTGTCACAGACGTGCAATCGGCAACCTTCCTGTCACCAGGCTGAGACGTGACGCTCGTCCCGGTCGGCTATGGAGCTGCCTTGCGGAAGAGAGACAATAGGGACCGGGCTGGCAAGGCGCCCGGGTCGAAGAACTGCGTGGCCAGTGCGGGCGGCACAGCCGTTCCCTGCATGCGGACCTCATGGCAGGTGAAGCAGAACGCCGCCTCGAACAGCACCAGGTCGAGAGAGTTGTCGTACGCCCGGACGCTCCAGCCAGGCGAGAAGCCGCATCGGTGCTGTTCACTGCCGGGCAGGCTCTCGATCAGGGCCAGGGCGGCGGCAGCTTCGCTCCCGGCCCAGTGGACGACCGTCGTGCCTGGGTACGGGTCGTCTCGTCCAGTGGGAAGGGCGGAGATCCGGACGACTTCGATCAGCACGGTGGCGGCAACGGCTTCGGCGGGGAGCTGCATGTGCGCAGTCTGCCCGCCGGGTCGGCGGCCGGGTAAGGAGCACAGATGCCTTCGACAGGCTCAGGCCGGTGTCAGTTCGATCGACCCGAGGCAATCCACCGCAGAAGTCGCACCGGCACAAAGTGACAACACACCTGCCTTGGTGACAACCATCGCGCTTCGGCTCGATCCGCTACAGCAGACCCGCCGAACGGGACGACGCCTCAGTACTCGATGTCGAGGTAGTCGATGTCGGTGAGTCTGACTTCGGAGAGTCCCGCGGCGCGGGCGCCGTTGTCCTGGAAGTAGGCCTCCTTGAATCCTTCGGCCATGATCGCGCGCTGGTGCTGGTCGCTGAGGCCTTGGTCCTGGGCGTCGAAGAGGCGCTGGGCGTAGGTGGCGGGGAGGTTGACGGTGAGGCGGCGGAGACGGCCGTCGTCGGTGGTGCCGATGGGGGCGGTGTAGCCGAAGCGGGCGCGGGTGGAGACCTTGATGCCGGTGGCGGCGGCCTGCTTGCGTCGACGGCGGCGGACGCCTGGCTGCCAGCGGGTCTTCACGGCCGTCTCGATCTGGGCGGCGATGTTCTTGGGCGGGTTTTTCCGGGCGCCACGGCGGTAGCGGTTGACGGAGTCGGCGGTGACGCCGATCTCTGCGGCGACGGCTTTGGCGGTGCCGAGTCGGCGGATCAGGTAGTTGATCCGGGCCTGGAGAGTCTTGGGGGGCTGTCTTGTGAAGCTTTCCTGGTCGGCGCGCTTCAGGGCGTCGTCGATCTCTCCGGTCATCTGGTTGAGCTCCTGTCGGAGGGCGGAGGGGGCGGGGCGTCCGGGGCCGGGCTGGTGAGCGGGGCCTTGGTCGCGTGTCTTGTCCGGGTCGCGGGGTCGTCGGTGCCAGGGGGAGACGGTCTGCGGGGCCGGGAGAGGCCGGAGGTGGGCGGCGGGTGGGTGTGGGCCTCCGCCGGCGTGGCGGGTCGGTGTTCGGGGTGGGCCGGTGGATGGTGGTTGTGGGGTTATTCGCCTTCGTCCATGACGGCGTCGTGGCCGTCGCCCTTGATGTGGCGGGCGGGGTTGTAGCCCTGTTCCATCAGGTCGACCGCCCACGTCATCGGCTGTACGCCTTCCAGCTTGGCCCGGCCCGGCGTGGGGCCGAGCCGGAAGGCACCGGGGATCGGCTTGCCCGACTCGGCGTAGGGGAGGAAGTCGAGCGGGCTGGCGCTGGCGGCGGGGTAGACGACGCAGTCGGAGAGGACCGCGAGCGGGTACATGCCGGTGAACTTGGCCATGTTGGCGAGCTTGCGGTGCATGTTGACGCGGGTCTTGGAGATGATCGCGTTGCGGATCCAGGGGGCCCAGGTGGGGCGTTTCATGGCCGGCCATTCCTCGCCGTCCTTGTAGCCCGTGCCCTGGGGTCCTTCGAAGAGCTTGCCGATGCCGCCCTTCACCGTTGCCTTGATCGCGGCGAGGACGGCGGCCATCGCCGGGTCGACCTGCTTGTGGACCTCCATCGCGGCGAGGAACGCCGCGTCGGTGAGGTCGGGGGTGACGCCGAGGTCGGCCAGAGTCCGGGCGTAGGCGGTCTTGAGCCGGTCGTGCCACGGGTCGAGGTAGGCGCCGGTCTCGCGGCGCAGGTACGCCTCCAGGATGTCGACGTTGTAGCCGAGTTCCTGGGCGTAGGCGACGGTGTGGGTCTGGTACCAGGCCGGGCCCGTGGGGCGTCGGCCGGTCGGTGTGAACGGGCTGGGCAGGCGGGGGTCGAGGTCGATGTGGGAGAGGTCGACGAGCCAGGAGCCGGTGACCTTGGGGTAGAACTTCGGGCGCGTGAAGTGGTCGGGTTCGGAGAGGCCGACCATCAGGCGGGCGGTGGAGGCGAGGAAGGCGGTGTTGAGGTCGAGGCCGACCGCGTACGGGAGTGCCGCCTCCTCACCGGTGAGGAGGTCGATGTCGCGGATCCACTGGTAGGCCTCTTCGTTGACGAAGCCGCCGGTCCAGCCGGTGCGGACGACGACGGGGTGTTCGGGGCGGGCTTCCGGAGGTGCCGGCGGCAGCGGGTCGGTTCCGAGGCTTCCGGCGTGGTGGCCACGGGTCCAGTCGCCGCTCTCCTCCTCGCGTACGGGCTTGGTCGGCGGGCGCAGTGCGGTCATCAGTTCCAGGCCGGAGACGGCTGTGGAGCCGCGGGGGGTGATGACGCGCTGTGCGTAGACGCCGAGGACTCGGGCGATGTCGGCCGGGGCCATCTCCGCTTCGTCGACGCCGGGCCAGGAGCGGGAGTCCAGGGCGTCCCAGGGCAGAATCGCGAGCTGGACGCACTGGCGGTCGCGTCCCCGGGCCTTGCGGTAGATGCGGGGCCAGGGGCCGAAGCCGCGCTGGGTGAGCTGCCACTTCGCTTTCATCACCTGCTTGACCACCGGATGGTCCTGGGGCAGGCGCAGACCGCGGCGGTCCTCCAGACGCTCGGGCAGGCCGAACTTCGCCGCCGCGGCCGCGGTCAGAACGATGAGGGGGTCGGAATCCGTGCCGTAGCGGTGGAGCTTGGCGGCGCCGATGCCGGACCGTGCGAGGGTCCACTCGACCAGTTCCACGATCGTGGTCGCCGGGCACTCCAGCACGATCCCGCCGACGCCGTATGCGGTCCCGTCGCCGTCCAGGACGGCGAGCGGTCCCCCCGGAAAGCGAGGGTCGAGCACTGCCGGGGCCGTCTTCTCCCCCACGGGCAACCGCGGCGGCGTGAGGCGTCTGGCGGAGGGCTCGGAGACGGGCTGGTGCTGGGGTGTGCTTGCCGCGGCGGGGGCAGGCTTCGGCATGAGGGGCTCTGCCTGCGGATCAGGGGCGACGGGTCCGGAGAGCGGGGGCGGCATCTGTGGGAGCGGTGTCTGCGGAGGCGGCAGCTGCGACTGTGGTGTCGGCGCGGGGGTCGGTGCCGCGATCGGTGTGCCGTGCGCGGGGTGCTTCACCGCCCAGCCGCTCAGAATCCGCTGGTACGCCTCCAGACGGGGCGAGCGCGGCTCGCTCCTGCCGTTCTCCCAGTTCTTGATCGTCTGCGTCGTGGTCTTCAGCGCGGCGGCAAGGCGAGTCTGCGTGATGCCGGCGGCCTCACGCAGACGAGCGCGCTCGGCCGGGGAGGGAAGCTGCGGCTCCTCCGCCAGCAACTCCTCGGCCGCGGCAAGCAGTTCTTCCTCACTAAGACCCATACCATGGACCCTAGCAGAATTAACCCCCTCTTTAGCCTTCACTTTTAACCCTATCGGTTGATTCTTGAGAGGGGGTGCACCTGGAGCGTCTTGCGCCCCTGCAACCAAGACGCTGTGTTGTCGGAACTTGGTGTTCTCGTTCTTCCTTGAGCGTTGCAGCCGGCCCGCGCCTCCCCGGCCCGGGCGGACGCCGCCCCAGCTCTTGAGGTTCCTGAGCCGGCCATTAGCCTCAGGGGGTGATTGCTGCCGCCACCGAAGGTCATCACGCGTCTCCGCGGCGGGCGGATCCACGCCTACGTCGTGGGCGCCGACGTCTACGGGACGCTGGAGCCCGCAGCGATTTTCCAGCCGCGGGACGGCGAGGAGGTCGTAGCGTCGGTGGTCCGGCAGGACCTGGAGCGGGTCGTGTACACGACGCTGAACGGAGTCGTGTGCCTCACGCGCGCCGGCGACCTCATGTGGGCCTCGGACTTCGAACCGCACTCTGACGTACGCCATGGCCACCGGCCCGGCTGTGCGCTGTCTCAGGACGACCGGACGGTGTGGGTCTACCGGCCGGACGCGATGGCGGGACGCGGGGGCGGGGACCGGTGGGTCGTGCACGACGCCGACAGCGGTGTGGTTGTCGTCCGCCGGGAACTGGAGACGGTCGGGCACGGCGCCTTCCACGACCACCCCGACGGGAACGTGCTCTTCACCCTCCCCGTCGAAGCCTTCGGGTACGACCCGGAGGAGTCCTTCGCGGAATGGAGCGGCGGCTACCTGACCGAGGACACGGCCATCGTCACCCCGGGCGGTGAGGGTCAGGACGAAGAGGAGTGGTTCCGTCACCACCTGGTCGACGTACGCACGGGCACCCTCGGCGGCGAGTTCACCGTCGAGGCGAGCAACCCGTACGAGCTGGTGCCCCTGGGCGGCGGGTCCTGGCTCACCAGCGGCCCCGGCGGCGACCCCGTCCGTTGGTCCAGCGCTCCGCAGCCGACGGCACCGCCGCACCCGGCCGTGCCGACCTCTCCGTACGAGAGGCGGCAACCGTGACGGCAGGCCCCCGAGTGCCGCTGGTTCCTCAGGCTCCTGAAGGCTCGAGCCGGCGAGCTCGGTAGTTCGTCGGGGACACGGGCTGCGTGTTCCACACCGCGGCCTCAAGCTCTTTCGGGAGGCACGGCTCAGGCAAGGGGTTCCGGACGCCGAGATCGACCGGGCTGTCGCCTTTCAAGAGTTCTGGGGCGGTCTCGCCCTGCCCCCGGCCCCCCGAACACGAGGGCGGCCCGCGCGTTCTGGAAGCCGATGCCCCGAGGGCTCGGCCGCGGACGGATGGCGGTTCCCGGCCGACGGCTGTCGCGTGTCCATGGCCCACGGGTTCATGATCGGGCCAGGAGGCGAGTTCGGGATCGACGCCGACCACCGGACGCCGCTGCACGCCGGCACGGAGGGATGGGTGGAGGCCTTGGCACTGGCTGACCACGCGGGCTACCGGGGCGAGACCATCACGAAGCTCGAAGGCAGCGCCGTCGAGGACCTGAACCTCGACGGATGCGAGCCGGTACCCGAAGCCCAGGGACTCGCTGACACCTGGTGGCGGGGCAAGGACCCGCTCATCGCCCCCTACCGCGGCGAAGCCTCAGGCTTCAGCGCCTCCACTGCCTGCGGGCCCATGTCTACGGCGGGCTCGATGCGTGGGGCCTGGTCGGCACCTGACTCCCGAAGGCCGAGCTCCTCGGTCCCGCCGCCGAGCGTTCGGGTTGCCACAGGGGCGAACCCACAGCGCCAAGCCACAGGTGTGGTCGGTTCCGAAGATCGGGCCTTGTCGCCACGCGGGTGGTGATGTCGTGGGCGAGTGAGCCCTACCAGGCCGGGCGTGGGTCCTGCCGCTCGATGGAGAATCCGGGCGGAACGGTCGTTTCCGTTCGCCACAGCAGGCCCGGGTCGGGTGGGGAGTCCTCAGTGACCGGCGCTGGAGGGTGCAGACGCCTATGGCCGGGAAGTGACATCTCGGTCAGCACGCCGTCTTGGATCATCCACAGCCCGAAGCAGTCGTCTTCCTCGTCATGGACGAGTACCTGCACGCTCTCCGGGTTCGGCCACTCCAGGGACTCCAGGTGTCGGAACAGGCCGGATCGCGGATGTACATGGTTGAACTCGATCACCCACCCGTCGACCGGGTGGAGCCGCTCGAAACGGCCTTGCCAGTCGCGCGAGTCGTCCGGCCGCGTCAGGGGTTCCATCACCTCGTCCGCGAACCGTGCCAGCACGATGACCTCAGCGATTCTGCTCATGCCGGATTATCTGCACACTCGACGGGCCGACGGCAATCGGATTCCAAGGCGCGGCCGAGGGCACGGCATCTTCTTGCCGTCACGTGCTGAGAGGCAGACGGGCGCCGACGAGGCAACCATCGATGGCCTCTGGTCGGTACTGCGGCGTCTTCAGCCCGCGCTTCACCGTGCGGGTGCTCTTACCCGTGGCCAGGCCCGGCCGTGGGCAGGCGGCCATGCTCTAGCTCGCGCACCAGCCTGGCCATCCGGGCTTCACTGAGCCGAGTTCTTCCCGGGGCCCTTCGGCAGGACTCCCGTCTCGCCCAGCTCGCGCCAGGCCCGGCGCCGCCGCTCGCTCGACCTTCGCTGAGAACCGCCGCGAGCGACGATCAGACAGTCCTCCGCTCCACGGCGGAAAAATAGTGGCTCAAGACGTCACGGGTGTCCGGAGTGAAGAGTTCCTCCCCCATCGACCTGAGGAGCTCGGACTCCGACAGCCAGCCGTGCCACATCACTTCGTCCGGATCGGGACACAGGTCGTCGGGCAGGACGGCCTCGTGCACCGCGAGCCAATGGGGGCTGAGCCCGCTGCGGTTCAGGAACTTCACGACGAAGCGGACCGGCACTCGAACACCCAGTTCCTCGGCCAGTTCGCGCGATGCGGCCTCCTCATAGGACTCGCCCGGGGCAACGGCACCGCCCGACCCCACCTCGTAGTGTCCCGGGAATCGATCGACGTGTTCAGAGCGACGGTGCACGAGGATCCGGCCTTCCCGATCCCGGCACACCGTCACGGCAATCCGGTGCAACCAGCCACGGCGGACGGCCTCGCCCCGGCCGACCACCGCCAAGACCTGGTCTTGCTCGTCCACACGCTCGACCATCTCTTCCCCCGGCTCCCCACATGGCTGCCGGGGCACGGCCACAGAGGCGGATGTTTGATGCCGATCGAGCTTCTCCAAGACCCGGTCGCGGAGAAGCTCATACTCCTCACGGAGCCTGCGCCACTCGGTCACGGGCGGGCGAGGGATGACAACGCCGCCCGTGACGGTCTCCTCCGGCCCGAACTGCTCGCGGGTGAGATCGATCTCGAGGCCCATACTCAGCCGGTTCCACCAGTGGTAGTCCACACGCTCTCCGTCGACGTGGACCTCCCCGCGGATCAGCTCGCCTCCCAACAGGTCGTTGAGCACCATGGCGGTCACCCCGCACTGGTCCCGAGCCGGATTGTCCTCGGTCCAGCGCGATCGGAACTCAGGCGTGCACGTCTCGGCACTCCAGCTGCTGCGAACGGCTCGTTCGATGTCGGAAAGAAGCAACGGCGTCATGCCCCTGATCCTGCCCGCGGGCACTGACAACGGCCTGGGGCGCTGCTGCCGCGCGAGGCCGTCCGCTCATGCAAGGAGACGTGTACCGCACGACCGTGCCGGCAGGCGTGCGGTACACCCTGGGGGTGCTACAGGTCGGCGCCGGTCAGGGGGCGCAGGGTGGAGCCGTCGCGGTGTTTCCTCACGTTGAGCTGGCTGGGGATGCGGCGGCTGAGTTCGGGGACGTGGCTGATGATCCCGACGGTGCGGTTGCCTGCGCGGAGCTGGTCCAAGACGTCCATGACGTCCTGGAGGTTCTGTTCGTCGAGGGTGCCGAAGCCTTCGTCGATGAAGAGGGTGCCCAGGGGGCGTCCGCTGGCTTCCTGAGTGACGACGTCGGCCAGGCCGAGGGCGAGCGCGAGGGAGGCGGTGAAGGTCTCGCCTCCGGACAGGGTGGAGGTCTCGCGTTCGGTGCCGGTCCACGTGTCGAGGACCCGCAGGCCGAGGCCGGCCTTCAGGCGGCCGCGGCGGCCGGTCTCCTTCTCGTCGCTGTGGACGAGGAGGTAGCGCTCCGAGGTCATGTTCTGCAGGCGGGTGTTGGCGGCGGCGGCGATCTCCTCGAGGCGTGCGGCCAGGACGTAGGCCTCGAGTTCCATGCTGAGGGTGTTGGCGGCGGTGTTGGCCGAGGCGATGGAGGCCAGGCGCTCGACGAGGCGGTGGGTCTGCTG
Source organism: Streptomyces sp. NRRL F-6492 (assembly GCF_001280125.1). Taxonomy (GTDB): domain Bacteria; phylum Actinomycetota; class Actinomycetes; order Streptomycetales; family Streptomycetaceae; genus Streptomyces. Next base: position 4,960 of record NZ_LGEG01000254.1, on the reverse strand, counting down.
GAGGGGTTCGAGGCCGACGAGACGGGCCTCGATGTCGGCGGCCAGTTCGGTCAGTGCCGCGACGCGCCCTTCGGCCTGTCGAGAGGTGCCCGCGGTGTCCTTGAGGCGGGCTTCGGCCCGCTGGAGGGCATGGGCTGTCGCAGTGGGGTCGGGGGCGGGCTGGCGACTTGCGTCGACCAGGCCGGGGTCGGTGAGGACGCTGGTGACGACGGCGTCCTCCTTGCCCCACCGTTCGAGGTCCTCGGCCCACTGCTGGAGCAGGGCGGGGGCTCGTAGTGCGTCGACCGCTTCGTCGCGGTCGGCGAAGCCGGCACTGTGGGCCGCCTGGTCCGCCCCGGTGAGCGCTTCGTCGTGGCGGGCCTCGGCGTCTGCTGCGGTCTGCGCCGTGGTGATCGCGTGGTCGAGGCGCTCGGCCGTACGGGTGAGGTCGGCCAGACGCGCCTGAAGACTGGAGTGGCCGACACGGGCGTCCTCGAGGGTGCGGGCGAGTTCCGCCTGCCGCTGGGCCAGTGTCCGGCCGCGAGCCTGGCACTCGGTCAGCACATCTCTTGCTTCCTGACGCAGCCGGGTACGGGTGTCGTGTTCGGTGCGCAGGCGTGCGAGTTCCTCTCGTGCGGCAGGCAGACCGGCGGCGGTGTCACATGCTTCCTTGTGGGCGGTACGGGCGTTTTCCAGGGCGGTGGCCAGTTCGGCCGCGGCGGTGGTGCCGGCGGAGCCGAGGGCCCTGGCGTGCTGTTCGGCCAGCTCCCCGTGCTCGAGATCGGCTTTCGCGAGTGCCTGTTCGGTCTGCTCGTGCAGGGTTCGGGCTTCGCTCTCGTCCTCTCGTGTGGGCTGGTCGTCCCGGAGAGGCGCGGGGGCCGGGTGTTCGCGGGAGCCGCATACGGTGCAGGGCGATCCGGGGCCGAGCTGGGCGGCGAGTTCTCCGGCCATGCCGTCGAGGCGGCGTTCTCGCAGGTCGAGCCAGTCCTGCTTTGCCTGGAGCGCCTGGGCCGCGCGCTCTTTCTTCTCCTCCGTGGCAACTTCCAGACGTGTGGCCAGGCTGTCGCGCAGGAGGGCGCCCTCGTGGCGGGCAGTCGCGTCGCGGACGGTCTGCTCGAGGTGGGCGATGCTGTCCTCGGCCCGGTTCATGGAGTCGACGGCGTCGGCGTGCAGGCTCTCTTCCGCGGGCCAGGTGGCGAGCCACTTCTCGGCCTCGTCGAAATCTGCGCGTGCTTGCTGTTCCTTGGCGGCGAGGTCTTCGAGCTGGTCGCCGAGCCGGGTGTGGAGCTGCTCGTCGGGGAGCAGTCCTTCGACACGGCCTCGCTCGGCGTGCCGGCGCTCGAGGTGGGCGCCCAGGCGCTGGAGGTCTTCCTGCTGGTGCTCCGGGGCGAGGCGGGCCCGGGCCTGCTGTTCGTCGGCGCGGGCTTCCTCCCGTGCGGCGGCGGCACGGTCCAGTACCTCGAGCAGAGGACGTACGGCCTGGGCGTTCTGACCGCGGTCGAGTTCCTCACGCAGCTGTGAATGGCCGGCGGCTCCGTCGTCGAGTGCGGCTCGACGGGCGAGGGCGTCGCGGTGCCGGGCCTGGCGTTCGGCAAGGTCGGCCGCCTTCTCGTGATCGCTCTTGGCCTCGCGGTGTTCCTCATCGCTCCGCTCGGCGTCGGCCCGCGCCGCGCCCTGGGCCTTCTCCGACAGGGTGAGGAGCTGCCGGGTCCAGGTGAGAACCGCGGCGGGATCGTCGGTGCCGGGGCGGGTGGCGGCGTCGTCCTGCGGGCGGAGGGTGCGTGCCTCCTGGTCGATGCGTTCGCCCAGCTGCCGGATTTCGGTGAGGGCCTCGTCGAGGTTCTTCCGTGTTTCTTTGCTCCGGTTGGTCAGCCAGGTCTGCAGTTCCTGGAAGCGGCCGGTACCGAAGAGGCGGCGCAGCAGGCCGGCCCGGTCCTTGGCGTCGGAGCGGAGGAACTTGGCGAAGTCGCCCTGGGGCAGCAGGACGACCTGGCAGAACTGTTCCTTGTTCAGGCCCAGGGCTGCTTCGATCTCTCTGGCCGCGTCCTGGTGGTTCGCGCAGACGGGGTCCCACCGGTCGTTGCCGTCGGCGGTTTTGGTGTGCTGGTGGAGCTGGACGGTGGCTTCGTCGGTGGCGATGCCGCTTTTGGCGCGGGCGCTGGGGCGCTCCTGCCTGGGGGTCCGGGTGATCTTCAGGCGGCGGCCGGCGGAGCTGAAGTCGAGGGTGACGGCGGTGCGGGTGGTCGTGGGGGCGTGGTCGCTGCGCAGGCGGTGGGTGGGGCGGATTCCGGGGACGGTGCCGTAGAGGGCGAAGCAGACGGCGTCGAGGACGCTGGTCTTGCCGGCTCCGGTGTCGCCGCGCAGGAGGAAGAGGCCGTTGTCGGCCAGGGCGTCGAAGTCGACGGTCTCGGTGCGGGCGAAGGGGCCGAAGGCCTGGACGGTGAGGTGGTGCAGGTGCATCAGTGGGCCTCTCGTGCCGCGGCTTGGACGCGGACGCTTTCCAGTCCTTCGCGCAGCAGGTCCTGCTCTTGGGCGGTGGCGGGGACGTTGGTCACGTGGTGGAGGAAGCCGAGGGCGATGTCGTGGTCGCTGCGCCCGTTGACGCGGGTGGCGTAGGACTCGTCGCTGGTGTGGTGCTCGGCGGTGAAACTGAGCCTGAGGGTGTGGGGAAAGCGTTCCTTGAGCCGTTCCATGGCCATGTGCGGGCGGTCGGGGTCGGTGAGGGTGATGTGGAGCCAGGATCTTTCGAGCTCGGTGTGCTCGGGGTCGGCGAGCAGGGCGTCCAGGGTTCCGGTGAGCCGGCCGAGGGTGCGGGGTACCGGGCACGGGATCCGCTGGTCGTCCAAGCGGCCCTGTGCGTCCAGGTCGACGAGCCACATCGCCTTGGGGTGGTCGACCTCGGAGAAGGAGTAGGCCAGGGGCGATCCGCTGTAGCGGACGCGGTCGGTGATCTTCTGGCAGCGGTGCAGGTGCCCCAGGGCCACGTAGTCGGTTCCGTCGAACACCGAGGCACTGACCGAGGACACGCCGCCGGCGGTGATGTCGCGTTCGCTGTCACTGGGTTCGGCGCCGGTGACGAAGGCATGGGCGAGGACGACCGACCGGGTACCGGGGCGGGTGGCCAGGTCGGCGCGTACCTGGTCCATCGCCGCGCCGAGAACGGCCTCGTGGCTGGGCTTTTCCGTTTCGAAATGGGCCTGGACCAGGCCGGGTTCGAGGTAGGGCAGCCCGTAGAACGCCACCGGCCCGTGCTCGTCGTTCAGGACGGCCGGGCGGGCGCAGTCGTCCACCGAGGTGCGCAGGTGGATTCCGGCGCGTTCGATCAGTCGGGCGTTGACGCCGAGCCGGCGCGGGGAGTCGTGGTTGCCGCTGATCATCACCAGCGGCACGCGCATGCCGGCGAGTTCCTCCAGGACCTGGTCGAACAGGCCGATCGCGTCGAGCGGCGGGATGGCCCGGTCGAACACATCGCCCGCCACCGTCACGACATCGACACGGTGCTCCCGAACGGTGTCCACGAGGAACCGCAGGAAGGCGCGTTGCTCGTCGATGAGCGGAACACGATGGAGCTGACGGCCCAGATGCCAGTCGGATGTGTGCAGGATCCTCATGCGCACACACCGTAACCACAAAGGCCAACGCTGTGAGTGGATTTCATGATGAACGATCCTTTCGGGTGATCTCCCGGCAGCTCGCCCCTCAAGGACCCGGACCTCCACCAGGAAGAGAACGAAAGGGACATCGCGGCGCGGCACAGCCCCGCACAAGCGGCCTTGCCCGGACGCCGGTGTGGCTCCGCTCCCCCGTCGACGCGCTGCCAAGGATCCGGCCGCCCCAGGGGGGGTTCCCGGAGCCCGCCCCGTACCCGCGGTGCAGCGCCGGTGGCCTCTGACGCATGCGCGCACCGGAACGTCGGACCCATGGCGCGGCGCACTCGATCCTGATCCGCCGGACAAGGCCCTGGGGCGTCCCCGTAGCGCGACGGTCGGGCATGACCGACGCCACCGGCCGGGCAGTGTCAGTGGGCTCCACCGTCCGCCGAGCCCATCAGCACGCCGCAGGAGCCAGGAAAAAGGGGCGCCAGATCGGGCTGAACCCGAAGACCACGCACTCGGACGTTCCCGCGGCGGCCTGAACAAGAGAGTTCACCTCTCCGACGACAGCCACGTACGGCCCTTGGCCCTCCGCGTCACCGCGGGACAGGTGGGCGATGCACCAGCCTTCGAGGCCGTCATGGCGGGCACCGCATTCCGCGAAGCTGGCCGGGAAGGCCGCGGACCCGGCCCGGCATCGTCCTGGCAGGCCGTGCGTACTCGTCCCGCGCGATCCGTGCGCATCTTCGGCGGCATGGAATCCGCGCAGTGATCCTTCGACCGTCCGACCAGATCGGCCACCGCCTGCGGCGAGGCCACGTCGGAGGTCGACCGTCCGCCTTCGACGCCGAGGCGTACAAGCAGCGCGACAAGGAGACACGCCCAGCGCTGTGGAGCATGCGGTTTTCCTCGCCGTCACGGTGCCGTCGGCACACATGCCGAACGGCCCGCACCATCACCCAGTGGTACGGGCCGTTCAACCACCCCAGAGCCTGCCGGAAGGGGGGAAAGACCGGCAGGCCCTGCCTGTTCAGAGCGGTCCCATGCGCTCAAGAGCCGCATGCCCCCAGTTTCACGATCCACACTCCCCAGCCGCCCCGGTTACAGGGCCGTGCCAGCGGCAGGCTGATCGCTCCGGAGCAGTCATGCCCACCGCCGATGCGGAGCGTGAACCGCTGATGGGCGTTCTCGACCTGGCCGGTGTCATCGGCTCGCCCCTCGCCATGGGACGCGCTGGTCGCGGAGGGGCGGATCAGGAGCGGGACCAGGGGCGGCGTCCGGAGGTGTGAGTGCTCCGGCCGGCTCCGATGCCCGCCAGGTGCAGGGCCAGGGCGATGAGCCCGAGAAGCATCACGTTCGTCGAGGAGAACACATCGTTGGTACCGATG
>NZ_LGEG01000253.1 GCF_001280125.1 Streptomyces sp. NRRL F-6492 | reverse complement strand
GCCTTGTCGTCGAGGGTGTAGACGCCGCCCTTGTCGCCGACGCCGTACAGCTTGCCGTTCTGGACGCGGAAGTCGATCCCCACCAGCCTGCCGTCGCCCTTGAGCCCGCTGATCCTGCCCAGGGACCGGGCGCCGGACGGGTCGGAGACGGCGAACTCCACGAGCCGCTGGTCCGAGGTCAGACCCACGCTCGTCAGACGGTGGTGCGCGGCGCGGTGCTTCGCCCCGAAGGACCCGGCGCCCTCCGCCTCGGCCGAGGCCAGTGCGGGAGAGAGCAGGGAAGCGGCCACCGCGGCGGCGGCCACGGCGGTGGGGACGACTCGGGTACGCACGAGAGGGCTCCGATCGGTCAGCGGTCCGCGCCCTGGTCGGTGCGGATCCGCAGTCCTTTCGGCGCTCCCGCCCGCCGGGGATTGCTGCCTCGTGCCACGACCCCCCGGACGGCCCACAAAAGTCCTACCGACGGGCCCGCGCACCGACCGATCCGGGGTGCCGCGCCCGATCGGAGCCGGTTCCTCCCGGAGGCCGTGTGGGGCACACGTCACCAAGCCGTATGCGGCGGCTCGCGGACGCCGGGCCGTAAGGTGATGCCATGCCTAGAACTTCTCCTTCCGTCGCTCTCGACGCCCTCCTCGCGGGCAACAAGCGTTTCGTCTCGGGCGCGCCCGAGCACCCGAACCAGGACGCGGCCCGCCGAGCGGAGCTGGCCCCTGGACAGGATCCGTTCGCCGTCGTCCTCGGCTGCTCCGATTCGCGGCTCGCCGCCGAGATCATCTTCGACCAGGGCCTGGGGGACCTGTTCATGGTGCGGACCGCGGGGCACGTGATCGGCTCCGAGGTGCTGGGGAGCGTCGAGTACGCCACCAGCGTCCTCGGGGCCCGTCTGGTCGTCGTGCTCGGGCACGACTCGTGCGGCGCCGTCGCCGCCGCCCGTGCGGCGGTCGAGGACGGTTTCGCGGCGAGCGGCTTCGTCCGCGACGTGGTGGAGCGCGTCACGCCGAGCATCCTGGCCGCGCGTGCCGCCGGTCTCACGTCGGACAGCGACGTGATCGACGAGCACATCCGCCACACCGTGGACCTGCTGCTCGACCGTTCCCGTCTCCTCTCCGACCAGGTCGCGGCCGGCGAGGTCGCCGTCGTCGGACTGGGTTACGCGCTTGCCGAGGGAAGCGCCCGCATCGTGACCACGCGCGGCGTCGAGGCCTCGGAGGAGGCCCCGGCCGACCTCGTCGTCTGAGCCGGAGAGAACCGCCGCCTCATGGCCCTCCGGCCCGCCCGACGCGTCGCGGCGGGGTGGCACCACCCCGCCGCGACGTTTTCCGTGGAGGCGGTGACGTGGGGCGTCACCGCACCGGTGGTGGTGGCCGGTGTCAGCGGACGGGCTGCTGGGTGACGCAGTGGATGCCGCCGCCGCCCGTGCCGAGGCGGTCGACGTTCAGCCGCTCGATCACGCGGTCCGGGTAGGGGCGGGCCAGGGTCGCCCTCGCGGCCGTGTCCGCGCGCCGGTCGCCGAAGTGGGCGCTGATCACGGCGTCGTTGCAGAGGTAGGAGTTGGCGTAGGAGGCGAGGAAGTCCGGGTCGGTGGAGCGGATCTTCTCGTGGTCCGGGCCCTTGGGGCGCGTCGTGTCCATCGGGATGCCGTCGGCGGACGTCGAGGCGGACAGGACGCCGTACTGCCGGCGCGCGTCGCGGGCGTGGGCGTCGTCGTCGGACGCGAGGGGCATCTGGACCAGGGCGGGAGTCGGCCTTCTTCAGGTCGACCGTGATCCGGAGCGGGCCGGCCTTGCGGACGGAGGGGACGTTCTGGAAGTTCTGCGCCCAGGCGGCGGCGTTGTCCGGGTCCCGCTGCCGGTTCAGGCCGTGGACCGCGTCGTCGGCGGTCATCGTCCTGCCGTCGTGGAAGCGCACGCCGGGACGCGGGTCGTAGCCCCAGGGGGTGGGGGCGGCCTGGGGGGACCGGAGCAGGCCGCGAGGGCGGCGAGGCAGGTCAGGGCGGCCGTCGTCGCGGCGATCCGTCCGCGTCTGCCGGGCGGGCGGCGCACGCCGGGGGGCCGGCCGGGAGCTGGTGCCGCGCGTCCTCGTCACCCCCGACCGGCGGGACGCAGTTCGCGCCGGAGGGCGGACAGGGCGAACGCGTGTGCGGAGGCCTGCTGCCAGCGGGACCGCCCGAACATCACGTCCTCGGAGAGCCCGCTCAGCATGGCCACGGCCCGGACGGTGAACTCGGGGAGGTCCACGTCCGTGAAGTGCCCCGAGTCCCGGCCCTCACGGAGGATGGCTTCCAGCCGTTCGTCCCAGCCGTCCAGCAGCTCGGTGAGGATCTTCCGGCCCGCTTCGTCGTGGCGCTGGGCCAGTACCTGCGTCCACAGCGCGTAGCGTTCGTCGCCCTGGCGGCGGGGCAGGTAGAAGCGGACGAACAGGTCCAGCTTCTCGTCGGGGGACGCGGCCCGGTCGGCGGCCTCCTGGAACCGGGTCCAGAGGTCCGCCTGGCTCCACGCGAGGACTTCGAGCAGGAGCCGGTCCTTCTTGCCGAAGTGGTAGAGGATGTGCCCGGTGCTCATGCCGGCCCGCGCGGCGATGTCCGACATGCGCGCGGCCGCCGCGCCCTTCTCGGCGATGACGCCGATGGCGGCCCACATGGCCCGCTCCCGCGCCTCGTCCCCGCTGGACTGGCGCTTCCTGTCGATCGGGACCCGGGTCGTGGGCCGCGAGGCGGCGCCGACCTCGATGCCCGCCGACCCGGCCGCGCCTTCCGGCGGGGGGAGGCGGTCGGGTAGCGCGGGCCCGGTCTCTGACGTCGGCATGAGCTCACTTCCGGTCTCGGAAATCCGGGTCCCCAGTCTAGGTTCCGAAAATCTAGACCGTTAGTCTAGACTGAAAATCTAGTTAGAGCGTCGGGGTGCGTGACGACCGGCCAGGCGCGGTCACCCCGACGGCCGGCGGTCCGCCTGCCCTGATCACCACCCGGGAGACACCCACATGACGCGCGGATTCGATGTCGTGGAAACGTGTATCGCCGACCTGCGCACGGCGCTGGAGAAGGGCGAGACGACCGCGGTAGAGCTGCTGGACGCCTACCTCGCGCGGATCGAGGCGTACGACCGGCCCGGTACGGCCACCGCCCTGAACGCGATGGTCGTGATGAACCCGCGCGCCCGGGCCGACGCGGAGGCGTCCGACGCCCGCCGTGCCCGCGGCGAGACGCTGGGCCCGCTGGACGGCATCCCGTACACCGCCAAGGACAGCTACCTCGCCGAGGGGCTCACGGCCGCGTCCGGCTCCCCGGCGTTCGAGCACCTCGTCGCCCAGCACGACGCCTTCGCCGTCGAGCGGCTGCGCGCGGGCGGCGCGGTCCTCATCGGCCTGACCAACATGCCGCCGATGGCGAACGGCGGCATGCAGCGCGGCGTGTACGGCCGCGCGGAGAGCCCCTACAGCGCCGACTGGCTCACCAGCGCCTACGGCTCCGGCTCCTCCAACGGCTCCGGCACGGCGACGGCCGCCTCCTTCGGCGCGTTCGGCCTCGGCGAGGAGACCTGGTCCTCGGGCCGCGCCCCCGCATCGAACAACGCCCTGTGCGCCTACACCCCCAGCCGCGGCGTCATCTCGGTCCGCGGCAACTGGCCCCTCGTACCGACCATGGACGTCGTGGTCCCGCACACCCGCACCATGGCCGACCTGCTCGAACTGCTCGACGTCATCGTCGCCGACGACCCGCACACGCGCGGGGACCTGTGGCGCGCGCAGCCGTGGGTGGCGCTGCCCCCGGCGTCGCGGGTGCGTCCCGCCTCCTACCCGGGCCTCGCACCCGCCGACGCCGGGGCCGCGTCCGCCGCGCTCGCCGGCAAGCGCGTCGGCGTCCCCCGGATGTACATCAACGCCGACCCGGACGCCGGGACGAACCCCGACGGAGGCATCGGCGGCCAGACCGGGCAGCGCATCGACACGCGCCCCTCGGTGATCGCCCTGTGGGAGGCCGCCCGGCGCGACCTGGAGGCCGCCGGAGCCGAGGTGGTCGAGGTCGACTTCCCCGTGGTGTCCCGCTACGAGTCCGACCGCCCCGGAGCACCCTCGCTGCTCACCCGCGGGCTCGTCGGCCGCGATTACCTGGCCTTCGAGATCGAGGACCTGTCCGCCTGGGCCTGGGACGACTTCCTGCGCGCCAACGGCGACCCGGCGCTCTCCACCCTGGCCGACGTCGACGGGGACCGCATCTGGCCCGAGCGGGAGGGCGAGCTGCCCGACCGGTACGAGGGCTTCGACGACACGATCGGCGAGTACCCCCGCTTCGTGCGCGAGCGCCCGTACGCGTCCCTCGCCGACATGCCGCTCCTGGAGCAGGGGCTGCGCGGCCTGGAGGAGACGCGGCGCGTCGACCTGGAGCTGTGGATGGACGGGCTGGGCCTGGACGCGGTGGTCTTCCCCGCGGTGGCCGACGTCGGCCCCGCGGACATGGACGTCAACGCGGCGTCCGCCGACCTCGGCTGGCGCAACGGCGTCTGGGTCGCCAACGGCAACCTGGTCCCCCGCCACCTCGGCATCCCGACCGTGACCGTGCCCATGGGCACCATGGCGGACACCGGCATGCCCGTCGGGCTGACCTTCGCGGGCCGCGCGTACGACGACAACGCCCTGCTGTCCCTCGCGGCGGCCTTCGAGAAGACCGGCAGCCGGCGCACGGCACCGCCGCGCACGCCGCGCCTGCCGGCGGAGTGAGGGGAGCGCACGGCGCCGCGCGCACCACCCCCGCCTGTGGAATATGCGGCGACCGGGCTGCGGGACGCCCCGGTCGTTCTGCATCGTGGTTCCGGGAGGCCCCGGACCGAGGGTCCGGGACGCCCGCGTCGAGGTGGAAGGGGAGTCCTGATGTACGGGCAGCGGAGCGGATGGCGGCGGGATGGTTTCGAGTCGCACGAGGGCACGGTGGGGGTCCTGCTGGCCGACGGCAGTGAGCCGGGACCGGTCGTCTTCGACCTGGGCAGCAGCAGCAACTTCCACGAGTCGACCTCCTGGTGGCACTACAACGGCGAGTTCCGCCGACCGACGGCGACGTCGATGCGGGGCCGGTGCGCGTGCGGCTGGCGCGGGACGAAGACGTATCCGATCGACTGGGAGAGGGTCCGCGAGGACGACGACCCCGACGCCTACGACATCACCGACCCCTACGGGGACTGGGCGGCCCACCTCGACGGGGTCGCCGAGCGGGCGGTGGCCCTGCCCGAGGACCTCGCGGGGCTGCTGCGGCGGGTGCGCGAGCGGCTGGACCGGCTGTGGCTGGAGGAGGACTCGGCGCGCGCGTGCGCGACGATGCTGAGGGCCTGCGGCGAACTGGAGGCGATCGTCACCGAGGTCGGCCCGGAAGCCGCCCGGGCCCTGGCCGGCGAGCAGGACGAGGCGGTGCCCGCGGTCGCCGAGGCCCTCGGCATGACCGAGAAGGCCGCCCGTTCCCGCCTCCGGCATTACGAGCACCTCGCCTGGCGCTGACCGGACGGATCCTGCGGGGAGGGGGTGGGTCGGTGCGCTCCGTCGCGCTCGCTTCCTCGTCGGGGTCAATCACCGCCACCGCCGCCACCTCCGCCGAAGCCACCGTCCGTCGCGCCGCCGTCCGTTCCGTGACCGCGGTCGTCGTCAAGGGCTCTGCCCATGCGGATCAGGATGCGTCCGAGGCCGTCGGGGACGGGGTGCGCGCCGGACGGTCCGCGCCGGGCGGAGCCACGGACAGGCCCGGTGGGACCGTGCAGCACGCAGGCGGGCACACGCCCCGCCGAGACCGCGCTCGCGAGACGCCGTCGTCCGGCCCGGGTGGACCTGAGTCGCCGTCGGCCCACCAGGCCGAGGGAGACCAGACCGTGAGCGAGTTCCTCGACCTCGCACGCGTGCCTGACGGCCTCGATCACCTCCCGCACCGGCTTGCTGCGCGGGCAGGCGGCGACGACTGCACGTTCGACCGGGTGCCCGGGACGCTCCGTTCCGACCACACGCAAGCGGGCGGCCCCCAAGGACAGCACACCACGCCCGGTGAGGAACACGACCGCACTCTCCGCCACCCGCAGGCCCCCGCCGACGAGGTAGGCGTACTGGTAAAGGTCAAGCTCCTCGCCGCCGTTCCCCGCTTCTCCGCGCCGGAACGTCCACGCCGCCATCCCGCGCCCCCCACCATTCGACCGCGCTGCTTCTCCGGCAGCCGACAACACCGACTACCTACCCTTCGAGCCGCTTCGACCAACCGCGAGGAGCCGCGGCGTGGGTTCCGGCCCGGTGCGCCGGCACTGCCGGACGCCGACACGTTCTCGGCCGCTTCCACCCCTGTGCGCGTACGCGGTCGCGCGTCGATAATTCCTCCATGCTGTGCACACGCGAGCGCGTCCTCTCGATCTCGCCCCGGCAGGTCGTCAGGACAGTCGGCACGAGCGCGGCGCCGGTACCGCGCGGAAGCGCCCCTCACCGCCCCTCGCCGTCACGGACCGCCAGGACCGACGACTCTCTCCACCTGCCCTGGACTGCGATAACCCTGCTCGTCCGCTTGCCCGCCAGCCCCATCGGGAGGTATCCGTGAAGATGTTGATCAACGTCCCCGAGACCGTCGTCGCCGACGCGCTGCGCGGGATGGCCGCCGCGCATCCCGAGCTGACCGTGGACGTGGAGCGGCGGGTCGTGGTGCGGCGGGACGCGCCCGTGGCGGGGAAGGTGGCGCTGGTGTCCGGCGGTGGGTCCGGGCACGAGCCGTTGCACGGGGGGTTCGTGGGGCCCGGGATGCTCGCGGCCGCGTGTCCGGGCGAGGTCTTCACGTCTCCGGTCCCGGACCAGATGGTGCGGGCCGCCGCCGCGGTCGACAGCGGGGCCGGGGTGCTGTTCGTCGTGAAGAACTACACCGGGGACGTGCTGAACTTCGAGATGGCGGCCGAGCTGGCCGAGGACGAGGGCATCCGGGTCGCCAAGGTGCTCGTGAACGACGACGTGGCCGTGACCGACGGTCTCCACACGGCGGGGCGGCGCGGCACCGGGGCCACGCTGTTCGTGGAGAAGATCGCCGGGGCGGCCGCCGAGGAGGGGGCTCCGCTGGAGCGCGTGGAGTCGATCGCCCGCCGGGTCAACGGGCGGTCCCGCTCCTTCGGAGTGGCCCTGAGCGCCTGCTCCACCCCCGCCAAGGGCGGCCCCACCTTCGACCTCCCGGACGGGGAGCTGGAGTTGGGCGTCGGCATCCACGGCGAGCCGGGCCGCGAGCGGCGGGCCATGATGACCTCGCGGGAGATCGCGGACTTCGTCGTCGACGCCGTCCTGGAGGACCTGCGCCCGTCCGGGCCGGTCCTCGCGCTGGTGAACGGGACGGGCGGGACCCCGCTCCTGGAGCTGTACGGCTTCAACGCGGAGGTGCAGCGGGTGCTCACCGAGCGCGGGGTGCCGGTGGCCCGGACACTGGTGGGGAACTACGTGACCTCGCTCGACATGGCGGGCTGCTCGGTGACCCTGTGCGAGGCGGACGAGGAGCTGCTGCGCCTGTGGGACGCGCCCGTACGGACCCCCGCCCTGCGCTGGGGACTGTGAGGCGGACGGGAGGACCGACGGATGACGGCACGGGAGTGGGAGGCGGCATGACGGAGACCTTCGGCGCGGAGTTCCTGGTGCGCTGGCTCGCGGCGGTGGCCGGGAGCGTCGACCGCGAGGCGGACCGGCTCACCGAGCTGGACTCGGCCATCGGCGACGCCGACCACGGGGCCAATCTGAAGCGGGGGTTCGCCGCCGTGACCGAGACCCTGGCGAAGGAGCCGCCCGGGACGCCCGGCGCGGTGCTCACCACCGCCGGACGGCAGCTGATCTCCACGGTGGGCGGCGCGTCGGGGCCGCTGTACGGGACGCTGCTGCGGCGCGCGGGGAAGGCGCTGGGCGACGACGGGCGGATCGGGCGGGAGCGGCTCGCGGAGGCGCTCGGTGCCGGCGTGGCCGCCGTGTCACAGCTGGGCGGGGCCCGGGTGGGCGACAAGACGATGCTGGACGCGCTCGTACCGGCCGTGGCGGCGTTGCCGGAGTCGTTCGCGGCGGCCCGCACCGCCGCCGAGGAGGGCGCCCTCGCGACCGTGCCCCTGCGCGCCCGCAAGGGCAGGGCGAGCTATCTGGGCGAGCGGTCGGTCGGGCACCAGGACCCGGGGGCGACCTCGTCGGCCCTGCTGTTCGCCGCGCTCGCCGCCACGGCGGCGGCGGAAGGGGAGGAGGGGTGAGCCGGCCGGGAGCGGGCGGGGCGGGGCCCGTCGGCGTCGTGCTCGTCTCGCACAGCGCGGCGGTCGCGGCGGCGGTGGCCGAGCTGGCCCTGGGACTGGCCGGCGGCGACGGGCCGCCCCTGGTGCTTCCCGCGGGCGGGACCCCGGACGGCGGCCTGGGGACGAGCTCCGAGCTGATCGGCGCGGCGGCGAGGGTCGTCGACCGGGGCGCCGGGGTGGCGCTCCTGGTCGACCTGGGCAGTGCCGTGCTCACCGTGAAGGCGCTCCTCGCCGAGGGCGACGAGCTGCCCGCGAACTCCCGCCTGGTGGACGCGCCCTTCGTCGAGGGCGCGGTCGCCGCGGTGGTGACGGCGAGCGCGGGCGGGGACCTCGACGCGGTGGTGGCGGCGGCCTCGGAGGCGTACTCCTACCGGAAGGCGTGAGCACGGCGGAGGCGGGCGCGGAGTCCCGGGAGTCCGCGCCCCCTGCCCCGGGCGCCCCCGCCCCCACTTCGTTACCGAGTAGTAGACATCACGCCCCGATTTTTCTGCAACTAGTTGCAGAACCTGTGCGGGTCCCCTACAACAGGGGGTGACGATCCTGCGCGAGGAGGCGCCCGCATGACCCCGTACCCGCATCTGCTCAGCCCGCTCGACCTCGGGTTCACCACCCTGCCCAACCGGGTGATCATGGGCTCGATGCACGTCGGCCTGGAGGAGGCCGAGCACGGGTTCGAGCGCATGGCCGCCTTCTACGCCGAGCGCGCCCGCGGCGGCGTGGGCCTGATCGTCACCGGCGGCATCGCGCCCAACGAGGCCGGCCGCCCCTGGGACGGCGGGGCCAAGCTCACCACCGCCGAGGAGGTCGCCGAGCACCGGCTCATCACCGACGCCGTGCACCGGGAGGGCGGCCGGATCGCGATGCAGATCCTGCACTTCGGCCGGTACGCGTACCACCCCGCCCTGGTCGCGCCCAGCCCCCTCAAGGCCCCCATCAGCCCCTTCGCGCCGAACGAGCTGACCGACGCCGAGGTCGAGCAGACGGTCGAGGACTACGTCCGCTGCGCCGAGCTCGCCAAGGAGGCCGGGTACGACGGCGTCGAGGTGATGGGCTCCGAGGGCTACCTCATCAACGAGTTCATCGCCGCCGCGACCAACCACCGCACCGACCGCTGGGGCGGCTCGTACGAGAACCGCGTCCGCTTCCCGCTGGAGATCGTCCGCCGGATCCGCGAGCGGGTCGGCGAGGACTTCATCCTCGTCTACCGCCTCTCGATGCTGGACCTCGTCCCCGGCGGCTCCACCCTGGAGGAGGTCGTCCGGCTGGCCAAGGAGATCGAGGCCGCCGGCGCCACCCTCATCAACACCGGCATCGGCTGGCACGAGGCGCGCATCCCCACCATCGCCACCTCCGTGCCGCGCGGCGCCTACACCTGGGTGACGAAGAAGCTGATGGGCGCGGTCTCCGTCCCGCTCGTCACCAGCAACCGCATCAACACCCCCGAGGTCGCCGAGGAGATCCTCGCCGACGGCCGCGCCGACCTGGTCTCCCTGGCCCGGCCCTTCCTGGCCGACCCGGACTTCGTCGCCAAGGCCACGGCCGGCCGCGCCGACACCATCAACACCTGCATCGGCTGCAACCAGGCCTGCCTGGACCACACCTTCAGCCTGAAGATCACCTCCTGCCTGGTCAACCCGCGCGCCTGCCACGAGACCGAGCTCGTCCTCTCCCCCACCCGCCGCGCCAAGCGGATCGCGGTGGTCGGCGCGGGCCCGGCCGGGCTCTCCTGCGCGGTGTCGGCGGCCGAGCGCGGCCACGCCGTCACCCTCTTCGACGCAGCCGCCGAGATCGGCGGCCAGCTCAACGTCGCCAAGCGGGTGCCGGGCAAGGACGAGTTCGACGAGACCCTGCGCTACTTCCGCGTCCAGCTCGCCGAACGCGGCGTCGAGGTGCGCCTGAACACCCCCGTCACGGCCGCCGACCTGGACGGCTACGACGAGGTCGTGGTCGCCACCGGCGTCTCCCCGCGCACCCCCGCCATCGAGGGCGTGGACCACCCGAGCGTCGTCAGCTACCTGGACGTGCTGCGGGACGGCGCGCCGGTCGGCGAGCGGGTCGCGGTCATCGGCGCCGGCGGCATCGGCTTCGACGTCGCGGAGTTCCTCACGGACGGCGGGGAGGGCGCGAGCCAGGACCCCGAGACGTACTTCCGCCAGTGGGGCGTGGACACCTCGTACGAGAACCGGGGCGGGCTGCGGACGCCCGAGCGACCCGCTCCCCCGCGTCAGGTGCACCTGCTCCAGCGCAAGGACAGCAAGGTCGGCGCGGGGCTGGGCAAGACGACCGGGTGGATCCACCGCACCGAGCTCAAGCACCGCGGCGTGGCCATGGTGGCGGGCGTGACGTACGACCGGATCGACGACGAGGGCCTGCACGTCACGATCGGCGGCGAGGCGCGACTGCTCCCGGTCGACACGGTCGTGCTCTGCGCGGGCCAGGAGCCGCGGCGGGAGCTGTACGAGGAGCTGGTGGCGGCGGGCCGCACGGCGCACCTCATCGGCGGTGCGGACGTCGCCGCCGAGCTGGACGCCAAGCGGGCCATCGACCAGGGCACCCGCCTCGCCGCCGCTCTGTGACCGCCGCGCGGTGACCACCCCGCCGCGACCGTCGTGACCGCCGTGACCGCCCCGGTCACGGCGGTCACGGCGGACCCCCGAACCTAGGATGCGAGCATGTCCCTGCCGCACGCGATCCTCACCGCGCTGCTCGAGAAGCCGTCCTCCGGCCTCGAACTGACGCGCCGCTTCGACAAGTCGATCGGCTACTTCTGGTCGGCCACGCACCAGCAGATCTACCGCGAGCTGGGAAGGCTGGAGCAGGCGGGGCACATCCGCGCGCTGCCCGCCCCGGTGCCCGTCCGGGGGCAGCGGAAGGAGTACGAGGTGCTGCCCGCGGGCCGCGCCGAGCTGGGCGACTGGGTCGCCAGGTCCGAGGATCCGAAGCCGATGCGGTCCGCCCTGCTGCTGCGGATGCGGGCGGCCGCGATGGTCGGCGCGACGGGGCTCAGGCCGGAGCTGGAGCGCCATCTCGCGCTGCACCGGCAGCAGTTGGAGGAGTACCTCGCGATCGAGGACAAGGACTTCCCGGCCGAGCGGCGGAGCACCGGGCCGGACCGGCTGCGCCATCTCGTCCTGCGGGGCGGGATCGACCTGGAGCGGTTCTGGGTGGAATGGCTGGCCGACGCCCTTGCGGAACTGGACCGGGAGGGGTAGCCCCGGCGGGTGGGGGCCGGTGCCGGGCAATACTGGTGCCTGCCGGTTCCACGACACGAAAGGGCGGGTATGACCGACGACTTGGGGCGCCGCGCGACACGTCACGCGGTGGTCATCGGGGGAAGTCTCGCTGGACTGCTTGCCGCACGGGTCCTCGCCGAGCACGCGGAGAGGGTGACGGTCGTCGAGCGCGACCGCTTCCCCGAGGGACCGGAGGCGAGGCCCGGCGTCCCGCAGGGCCGGCACCTCCACGTCCTCGTCGCGGGCGGGCAGCAGGCGCTCGACGAGCTGCTCCCCGGCTTCACGGACGAACTGGAGGAGCTGGGCTCGCCGAAGGTGGGCATCCCGCAGGACATGATCCAGTGGCAGAACGGCAGGTGGTTCCGCCGCTCGCCCGCGACCGCGCACTTCTTCACCGGCCCGCGTCCGCAGCTGGAGTGGCTGGTGCGGCGGCGGGTGCTCTCGGATCCCCGGATCGAGCTGGTCGAGGGGACCGAGACGGTGGGCCTGACCGGGGACTCCTCGCGCGTGCGGGGCGTGCGGCTGCGGGAGCGCGGCGCGGGGGCCGGCGGGGAGACCCGTACCCTGGCGGCCGATCTCGTGGTGGACGCCTCCGGGCGGTCCACGAAGGCCGCGGACTGGCTGGCGGGCATCGGCGCGGAGGCGCCGCACGAGGAGACCCTCGACACGGGCCTCGCGTACGCCACCCGGGTCTACGGGACCCCGTCCGGCGGCCCGGACAGCGACGCGCTCGGCCAGTACATCGTGCCGAACCCCGCGCAGGTGTACGGCGGTGTGGTGCTGCCGCTCGGCGACGGGCGGCACCTGGTCACCCTCTCGGGGCTGCGCGGCGACGAACCGCCCGCCGAGGAGGGCGCGTTCGAGGAGTACGCCAAGCGGCTGCCGCATCCGGTGATCAGCGACTGGCTGGCCCGGGCGGAGCCGGAGTCGCCGGTGTACGGCTTCCGGAAGACCGCCAACGTCCGGCGCCGGTACGACCGTCCGGGGCGCCGCCCGGCCGGGTTCCTCGCCACCGGTGACGCGCTGTGCGCCTTCAACCCGATCTACGGGCAGGGCATGGCGGTCGCCGCGCTCAGCGCGGTCGCGCTGCGCCGGGCGCTCGCCGATCCGAGGCGGACGCCGACGACCCGGGTGGTGCAGCGGGCGCTCCTGGACGCCTCGAAGCAGGCCTGGGACATCTCGGCGGGCGCCGACAAGAAGATGCCCGGGGCCACGGGGGACGCGGCGAGCCCCGGTCCGCTGGACCGCGCGGTCGGCTGGTACCTGGGCCGGGTGCAGCAGCGGGCCGCGGGGGATCCGGCCGTGGGGGCGGCGTTCCGCTCGGTGTTCAGCCTGACCGCGCCGCTGACGTCCCTTTTCGCCCCGTCGGTGGCCCGGGCGGTGCTCTTCGGGCCTCCCGTCGAGTCGCCGGACGGGCCGCCGCTGCGGCGTGACGCGTAGCCCTTCCGGGGGAAGCCCCGGGGGTCCGGGCCGGTGGCGGCCGGCGAAGGCCGCCGTCCGGTTCAGGCGCCCGGGGCCGCCGTGATCATGCCGGCGGCGATGGCCGCGCCGAGCGCCGCGTAGTCGTCGGCGTTCTGGTGGGCGTAGGCGAGGGCGAAGTCGGCGACGGCGTGGTCGAAGACGTCCGAGCCGCCGAGGTAGGCGGCGATGGCGACGCGGTCGCCGGAGCGGGCGTGGGCGCGGGCCAGGGCCCGGCCGCAGAGCCGCGCGTAGTCCCGCAGCATGGCCGGGGACATGGTCTCCACCTCGGCCGAGCCCTTCATGTCGCGCAGCTGGCGCCAGTAGAAGTGGCGCTGTTCGGGTCCGGTCATCCAGCCCAGGAAGATGTCGCCGGCGGCCTGGACGAGCCGCTGGCCGCAGACGACCCGCTGCCCCTGGTGGGGGTAGGCGGTCGGCGCCAGGTACTCCTCCAGGACCGAGTGGCCGGCCTCCTTGATCTGGAGGATGAGCGGGTCGGCCTCGTTCCGGCCTTCGAGGAGGAGGACGAAGCAGCGGGTGCCGACGCTGCCGACCCCGACGACCTTGCGGGCGGCGTCGAGGAAGCGGTAGCGGTCGAGGAGCAGCCGCCGCTCCTCGGCGAGGGAGCTGCGGTAGTCGCTGAAGACCTTGCCGAGGGTGACCCGGTCGATGTCCGTGGTGCGTTCGAGGAGGGGCGGGTCGTCGACGAGGTGCCGGTGACCGGTCGCGTCCGCCTCGGTGAGCTTGGCGAAGGCCTGGAGGCCGGTGCGGCGGCGGGCGCGGGCGAGCCGGTTCTCCAGGCGGGCGCGGTCGCCGCGGCGGACCAGGGCCGGGAGGTCGTCGGCGGCGATCCGCTCGTACCAGACGGTGAGTTCCCCGAGGCCGGCGAGGCGGCGCATGGACGTGCGGTACGACTCGACGGCGACGAGGGCGGCGCGGCGGGCCTTGGTCCTGGTGCCGCCGTTCTGGAGGGCCGCGACGGTGACGCTCGCGGCGAGCCGTTTCACGTCCCATTCGAAGGGGCCGGGGAGGGTCTCGTCGAAGTCGTTCACGTCGAAGAGGAGCGTCCGTTCGGGTGAGGCGTAGACGCCGAAGTTGAGGAGGTGGGCGTCGCCGCACAGCTGGACGGTGAGCCCGGTGTCGGACTGGGCGCCGAGGTCGGCGGCCATGACGGCGGCGGCGCCGCGCAGGAACGCGAAGGGGGAGGCCACCATCCGGCCGTACCGGAGGGGGACGAGATCGGGCAGCCGGTCCCGGGCCTGGCGCTCCAGGACGCCCAGCGGATCGGGGCGCTGGGAGCTGGGTATCCAGCGGCCGTGGGAGGATCGGGAGACGCGCTTGCGGGCCTCCCTGCCCCGTGCGGCGCGCTCCGACGGCGTCGTCATCCGGCCTCACCCGCCTCCTCCGCCGGGGCGGATTCGCCCCCGTCACCTGGAACCTCATTACAAGGCGCAACGCGCGTTTCGGCCACTCTTTCCGGCAGGACTGGCAAAATGGTTTAGACCAATGATAGGAATTGATCACCCATACGGCCCATGCGGTCACGCTGAGCAAAGAAAGGGTTGATCATGGTCGAGCCCGATTCCGGGACGGCGGCGGAAGTGCCGCTCTACCTCCGGGTCGCCGCCGCCCTGCGTGAGGATCTCGCCCAGCGGCGCATCTCTCCCGGCAGCCGGCTCCCTTCGGAGCGTTCGCTGTCCCAGCGCTACCACGTCAACCGGCAGACCGTGCGGAGCGCCCTCCAGCTCCTGCGCGACGAGGGGCTCGTCGTCACCGACCGGCGCGGCACCTTCGCCGCGGGCCCCGGGGCCGAGGCCGGTGCCGAGGCTCCCGCCCCCAGGGTCCACCGGCCGACCTTCCCCGGCGGGCCGCGCGCGGCGGGGACGCTGGTGCGGGCCTCGCTCGCCTGGGAGCCGCCGCCCGTCCCGCTCGCCCCGCGCCTCCTGCTCGCCCCCGGCGAACCGACGCTCGTCCACCGGCACGCGGTGCTCGATCCGCGGGGATCGGCGCTCCAGCGGGCGGTGTCGTGGTTCTCCCGGCCCGCGCTCGCCGAGATCCCCCAGCTGGCCCGCTACCGGCGGGGCCGGGACTGCCGCCAGCAGCCCGACCTGCGGCTGCTCTACCACTGGATGCACCAGGCGGGACTGCGGGTCGTCCACCGGGAGTCGGTGGGCGTGCCGACCGACCCCGGCACGACGGCCGGCGGCACGGCCCGGCTGCTCGTCCACCGGGTCGTCAGCGACCAGCACGGGCACGCCCTGGAGATCACGGACATCGATGTCGCGGCCCGGTCGGCGGCCTGGACCTACGAGTTCAGCGCCTGACCGCGCGGCACGGGTCCGACGGCCCGGGCGCCCGACGCCCGCTCGCGGAGCGGGCGTCCGCCCCTCGCTACGCCACGACCGGGGGCAGCGGTTCACGGGCCGCGTGCCACGCGGGAGGGAGGGCGGCGACGCCGGTGCGGGCGGCGACGACCCCGCCCACGACGGCACAGGTGGTGTCGATGTCGCCGCGCCCGGCGACCGTGACCCACAGGCCCTCGTGCAGGTCGTCGAGGTGCCGCGCCGCACACCACAGGGCGTACGGGACGGTGTCGGGCCCCGACATCCGGTAGCCGGAGCCCAGGACCTCCGCGGCGTGCCGGACCGAGGTGCGCTCCGGCATCCGGGCCGCGATCCGCACTCCCGACCGGACGTCGCTGTCGGGGAGCCGTTCGGCGACCGCCCGGAGGAAGTCCGGTCCGGCCGGGGCGGGGCCGCCCCGGCCGCGGGCCGCCAGGGCCGCGGCGAGGGCGACCGCCACCGCTCCGGCGACCGCCTCCGGGTGGTGGTGCGAGACCGCGCTCTGGAGGGCGGCCTGCTCGGCGGCCGCGTCGAGGTCGGCGGCGTGCCAGGCGCCGAGCGGGGCGGCTCGCATGGCGGCGCCGTTGCCCCAGGAGCCCTGGCCGCCGAACTGTCCGGCGACCACCTCCCGCCAGGACTCGCCCGCGGCGATCCGGCGCAGCACGTCGTGCATCGAGGCCCCGTAGCCGCGGTGGGTGTCCTCGGCGTAGGCCGCCGCGAGGCGCAGGGCCAGGCGGTCCTGGTCGACGGCGCCCCCGCCCTCGACGAGCTCCCGGACGAGGACCACCGCTTGAGCGGTGTCGTCGCTCCACCGCCACAGCGGCTCCGGGGGCGGTGTCCGCGCCTCCAGGGCCGCCGTGCCGTCCCTGCGCAGGATGCCGAACCAGCGGTCGCCGAAGGCGTCGCCGAACGCGAGCCCGTGCAGCGAATCCAGTACGGCGGCAGGCGTATCGTTCATCGGCGCAGTATCGCGGCGCGCCGGTTCTCCGGCACTCCGTTTTCGGAGCCGCCGGACTTCCGGGCCCCCGGTCTCAGGCGGGCTTGCGCCACACGGAGACGTGCTTCGCGGAGTCCTGGGCGAACGGCGACCCGTCCCAGTCCGCGACCCGGCGTTCGAGTTCGAGCCCGGCGATCCGCGCCATCAGGTCGAGTTCGGCCGGCCAGGCGTAGCGGTGCCGGGAGGCGCCGCGGCGGTAGCGGCCGTCGTCGCCGTCGCGGGTGAGGTGGTGCGAGACGAGGACCTGTTCGACCAGGTCGAAGGTGTCGAAGCCGAGGTGCCGCTCGGAGACGTCGAACGGCACCGCGACCTGGCCGGGCGGCAGGAACCGCAGCGGCGGCACGCCCAGCTCGATGACGAACCGGCCGCCGGGCTCCAGGTGACGCGCGGCGTTGCGGAAGCACTCGACCTGCTCGTCCTGCGTGAGCAGGTTCGTGATGGTGTTGTAGACGAGGTAGACCAGGGCGAACCCGCCGGGGACGGTCGTGGTGGCCATGTCCCCGATGACCACGGGGAGCGTGTCCTCGTCGGCCTTGCGCCGCAGCACCGCCGCCATGTGCTCGGACAGCTCGATCCCCACCACCGGCACGCCGCGCTCCCGGAGCGGGACGCCCACGCGTCCCGTCCCGATGGCGAACTCCAGCGCCCGGCCGTCTCCGGCGAGCTCGGCCAGGAGGTCGAGGGTCGGTCCGAGGACGGCGGCCGAGGACATCTCGGTCTCCTCGGCGTCGTAGCGGTCGGCGGTCGCACGGGTCCACAGCTCGCTGCTCGTCATGGACGTCCACTCTGCCGGGCGCCGGGGGCGTTGTCGACGCGTTTGCCTCCCGCCGGACGGGACCCGGGGCCCGTCCGGCGGATCGGGGTCGGACGGGCCCTAGACGATCCCCTCCGCGACGTCCGCCTCCTCGCGGGCCGTGCCGTACGCGGTCGGCGTGCCGTACGAGCGGCGGGCGACGTACCACCAGACGCTGGCCAGAACGAGGACGGCGGCGAGGGCGATGACGGCGTAGTTCATGGTGTCGACCGTCACCGGGGACTTCTGCGGCAGGCAGAAGAGGACGGTCACCAGGGCCACCCAGACGACGGCGGTCCAGCCGATCGGCCTGCTCCAGCGGCCCAGGCTCCACGGGCCGGGGGTGAACCGCTTGCCGGCGCGCAGCCGCAGGTAGATCGGGATGGCGTAGGCGGGCGTGATGCCGATGACGTTGATGGCGGTCACCGCGCCGTAGGCGGTGGCCGAGTACAGCGAGGGCACGGCGATGAGCGCGGCCACGCCGACCGAGAGCCAGACGGCCGGGACGGGGGTCTGGGTGCGGGTGCTGACCTTCCGCCAGAGCGCCGAGCCGGGAAGGGCGTTGTCCCGGCTGAAGGCGAAGACCATCCGGCTCGCGGCGGCCACCTCGGCGTTGCCGCAGAAGAGCTGGGCGACGATCACCACGAGCAGCAGGGCGGTGGCGCCGCCGGAGCCGAGCGCGTCCAGGAGGATCTGGGCGGGCGGGACTCCGGTGGCGCTGTTCTGCGTGGCGGCGTAGTCCTGGATGGCGAAGGTCAGTCCGGCGAGCAGGGCGAAGCCGGCGATCCAGGAGACCCAGATGGCCCGCACGATGCCCTTGGCGGCGGCGACGGAGGCGTTCGAGGTCTCCTCGGAGAGGTGGGCGGAGGCGTCGTAGCCGCAGAAGGTGTACTGGGCCAGGAGCAGGCCGATCGCGGCCACGTAGAAGGGGTTGGCCCACCCGGTGTCGTTGACGAACTCGGTGAAGACGAACTCGGCGGACTGGTGGCGCTCCGGGATGATCGCGAGGGCGCCGACGATGACCGCGACGCCGGCCAGGTGCCACCAGACGCTGACGGAGTTCAGCACGCTGACCAGGCGGACGCCGAACAGGTTCAGGACGGCGTGGAGCAGCAGGATCGCCAGGAAGATGAGGAAGGTGGAGCCGACGGTGGGTTCGAAGCCCCACTGGAGGTTGAGGAAGGCCCCGGTGAAGAGGGCGGCGCCGTAGTCGATGCCGGCGATGGCGCCGAGCAGGCCGAGGAGGTTCAGCCAGCCGGTGTACCAGCCCCAGCGGCGTCCGCCGAGCCGGTCGGCCATGTAGTAGAGGGCGCCGGAGGTCGGGTAGGCGCTGGTGACCTCGGCGAGGGCGAGGCCCACGCAGAGGACGAAGAGGCCGACGCCGGCCCAGCCCCACAGCATGACGGCGGGGCCGCCGGTCCCCAGGCCGAAGCCGTAGAGGGTCATGCAGCCGGAGAGGACCGAGATGACCGAGAAGCTGATCGCGAAGTTGCCGAAGCCGCCCATGCGGCGGGCGAGGACGGGCTGGTAGCCGAGCTCTCTCAGCCTCTCCTCCTCGTCCTGGACGGGCGGTGGCTTGCGTATCGCGTCGGCGGGGGCTTCGGTGCGGGCCATGGGGACCTCCGGGGGACGAACGGTGAGCGGGGAAAGGGGAGTACGGGGAGACGCGGGGAGCGGGGCGGGCGGGGGCGTCAGTCGCCGAGACAGCGGGCGCGGGCCCGCAGGAAGACCTCTTCGGCGAGGGCGCGGTCGTCCGGACGGGCGGTCCGGTGGGCCCACGGCAGCGTCGTGTAGTACGGGCCGAGCGCCTCGAAGACCCGGGTCGCGTCGGCGAAGCGGAGGGCGCCGAAGAGCGCGTGCGCCAGGTGGTTGAGGTCGAGCAGGGAGGCCTCGTCGACGGCGCAGAAGAAGAACCAGGTGTCCAGGGCCCGCTGGGCGTCGCGCACGGCGTCCTCGGCGACCCAGTGGAGGTCGAGGGCGCGCTCGTGGCCGCGCTCGCGCCGGTAGCGCTCGACGCGCACGTAGAGCGGGAGGGCGTGCAGGGCGGAGCCGACGGGCGCGGAGGAGGCGGCCCAGTGGGAGTAGTTGACGGCTTCGGAGAGCGGTCCGGAGCGCCGGGCGTAGACGAACTGGAGCATGCGGTGGTGCGCCTCGCGGTTGTGCGGGTGGCGCTTCTCCGACTCGGCGAGCAGGCCCCAGGGGCCGGGCGGCAGCATGGGGGCCGGTGGGGCGACCCGGTGCTCGGCCATGTGCTGGGGGCCGTCGAGGGCGGCGAGGGCGAGCAGTCCCACCCAGGGCACCGGGTCGGCGGGCGAGCGGTCGACGGCCTCGTGGCAGGCGGCCCTGGCCTCCCGCCAGAGCTGCCCGGCACGGGCGTGGCCGGAGCGGTGGGCCCGTACGGCCCGCTCGACGGCGACGCGGCTGTGCATCACCGCCACGGCGGGGCTCTCCGGCTGCTCGGCGCGCCAGGTGCGGACGACGTCGGTGCCGGCTGCGACGGTGGCGAGGACCTGGGTGCGCCGGGTCCAGGCACCCCAGTCGGCGGTCTCGTCGAGCAACTGGGCCATGGCCACCCAGCGGCCGGTGCGTAAGTCCTGGAGGGCGTGGCGCAGGGCGTGGTCGTGGCCCGCCGGGTGGTAGACGGGCCGGAAGCCTTGGCCGGCCATCAGGGGGCGGGGCGTGGTGTGGGCGGCATGGTTCCTCGGTGGATGGGGAGGGATGGTCAGTCCCTTGGACGGTGTCCCGGCCATTGATCGGCGATCACTATAGAGCGCTCTGGACCCGACCGGTCCTCTTTCTTTTCTGACGACAACTATCAAGCCAACGACTGAATTTGATTTACTGTCAGGTTCGGCCGTGGACCTGACGGGGTCGTCCGGCGAGGCTTGACGACGCCCCGCGCCGACGGCACCCTGACCCTTTTCGGTGACCGGACGGTCACCGAACGGGACCATCGGACGGGAGCGACAGGATGACGGGCGGCCCGGTACTCGCCGTCGACCAGGGCACGTCGGGCACGAAGGCCCTCGTCCTGTGTCCGGAACGCGGCGTCCTCGGCAGCGGTACGGCGCCGGTGCGGCCCCGTTACCTGCCGGGCGGCCTGGTCGAGGTCGACCCGCGCGAGCTGTACGACTCCGTGGTCGCCGCGGGGCGGGCGGCGCTGGCCGACGCGGGCGTCCCGGTCGTGGCCGCGGGCCTCGCCAACCAGGGCGAGACCGTGCTCGCCTGGGACCCCGCCACCGGCGAACCGCTCACCGACGCGCTCGTATGGCAGGACCGCAGGGCCGCTGGCGTCTGCGCGGAACTCGATCCGCACGCCGAGGAGTTGCGCCGTCTGACCGGCCTCCCGGTGGACCCCTACTTCGCCGCGCCGAAGATGGCCTGGATCCGCCGCCACGCCACCGGCGCGGGCGCCGTCACCACCAGTGACGCCTGGCTCGTCCACCGGCTCACCGGCGCCTTCGTCACCGACGCGGCGACCGCCGGGCGCACCGGGCTCCTCGACCTCGACACGGTCTCCTGGTCGCGGACCGCCCTCGACCTGTACGGACTCGGCGGCGAGCCGCTGCCCCGGGTGGTGGACTGCGACGCGCCCGTGGGCACCACGACCGCCTTCGGCCCTCCGCTCCCCCTGACCGGCCTGCTGGTGGACCAGCAGGCGGCGCTGCTCGCGCAGAGCGCCGACGACCCGGCCGCCGCCAAGTGCACGTACGGCACGGGGGCCTTCCTGCTCGCGCGGACCGGCCCCGAGCCGCTGCGGGCCGCCTCGGGCCTGGTGAGCTGTGTCGCCTGGCGGCTCGGCGGGCGCGTCACCCACTGCCTGGACGGCCAGGTGTACACGGTGGCCTCGGCCGTGCGCTGGCTCACCGACCTCGGGGTGGTCTCCGGGGCCGGGGAGCTCGACGCGGTCGGCGGCGCCGTCCCGGACAGCGGGGGCGTCACGTTCGTCCCCGCGTTCGCGGGGCTCGCCGCGCCCTGGTGGCGGGGGGACGTGCGCGGCTCGCTCACCGGCCTCGGCCTGGACACCGGCCCGGGGCAGCTGGTGCGGGCCCTGTGCGAGGGCATCGCCGCCCAGGTCGTGGAGCTCGCCGCGGCCGCGGCTGCGGACCGGGGCACGGCGCTGACCTCGCTGCGCGCCGACGGCGGCCTGACCCGGAGCGCGCTGCTCATGCAGACCCAGGCCGACCTGCTGCAACGGCCGGTCGAGGTCTCCGCCCTGCCCGACGCCACGGCCCTCGGGGTCGGCGCGGTCGCCCGCCTGGGCCGCTTCCCGGGGCTCACGCTCCGGGAGGCCGTACCGGAATGGAAGCCGGCGGCGGTGTACGAGCCCCGGATCTCCGCCGACGAGGCGGCGGCGCGCCTCGCCCGGTTCCGCGCGGAGGTCGCGGCGCTGCTGGAACGGCCGGGGGCGCAGGCGGCCGACGGCGGGGCGGCGTGAGGAGTACGGGAGCGGCGACGGGCACGGGGGCGGCGAGGAGCACGCGGGCGGAGTTCCGCGTCGGCGGGCCGGGGCTTCCCGGAGAGGTCACCCGGGCCGGGCCCCTCCCCGCCGACGGGGACGCCGCGTACGACGTCGTGGTCGTCGGGGCCGGGGTCGTCGGGACCGCCATCGCCCGCGCGCTCGCCCGCCACCCGCTGCGGATCGCCCTCGTGGAGGCCGCGAACGACGTGGGCGACGGCACCTCGAAGGCCAACACCGCCATCCTGCACACCGGTTTCGACGCCGCGCCCGGCACCCTGGAGGCGCGGCTCGTCCGCGAGGGGCACCGGCTGCTCACCGCGTACGCGCGCGAGACCGGCATCCCCGTGGAGCCGCTCGGCGCCCTGCTCGTCGCCCGGGACGAGCGGGAGCGCGCCGCGCTCCCCCGCCTCGCGGAGAAGGCCGGGCGCAACGGCCACCGCACCACCCGGATCATCGACGCCGCCGAACTGGCTTCGCGAGAACCCCACTTGGCGCCCGGCGCGCTCGCGGCGCTCGACGTGCCGGGCGAGTCGATCGTCTGCCCGTGGACGACCGTCCTCGCGTACGCCACGCAGGCCGTCCGCTCCGGGGTGGACCTGCACCTGAACTGCCGGGTGGAGGAGGTGCGTCCGGGCGGTGCGCACCACCGGCTCGTCACCCGGCGCGGGACGCTCCGGACCCGGCACCTCGTCAACGCCTGCGGGCTGTACGCCGACGCCTTCGACGCCCTGGTCGGACGCGAGGACTTCACCGTCACCCCGCGCCGGGGCCAGCTGCTCGTCTTCGACAAGTTCGCCCGCGACCTGGTCCGGCACATCCTGCTCCCCGTGCCCGGACCGCTCGGCAAGGGCGTGCTCGTCTCCCCCACCGTGTACGGGAACGTCATGCTCGGGCCCACCGCCGAGGACCTCGACGACAAGACCGCGACCGGCACGACGGCCGGGGGGATCGCCGGCCTCCTCGAACAGGGCGGCCGCGTCCTGCCCGCGCTGCTCGACGAGGAGGTCACGGCCGTCTACGCGGGACTGCGGGCCGCCACCGGCCGGGAGGACTACCGGATCGCCGCGCACCCCGCCCTGCGGTACGTGACGGTGGGCGGGATCCGCTCGACCGGGCTCAGCGCCTCCGCGGCCATCGCGGAGCACGTGCTCGGCCTCCTGGCCGACTGCGGGCTCGAACCGGGGCCGGAGCGGCCGCTCGCCCCGGTCCGCGTGCCGAACCTCGGCGAGGCCTTCCCCCGGCCCTACCGGGACGCCGGACTCATCGCCCGTGAGCCCGATTTCGGGGCGATCGTCTGTCACTGCGAGCGGGTCACCCGGGGCGAGGTCCGGGCCGCGCTCGCCTCGACGATCCCCCCGGGCGGCCTCGACGGGCTGCGGCGCAGGACCCGCGCGCGGGGCGGCCGCTGCCAGGGGAACTTCTGCGGCGCGGAGGTGCGGGCGCTGTTCGAGGAGTCGCGGAACCTCCCGGGAGCTCACGAGGGGGACGGCCGGTGAACCGTACGGAGGACGAGGGGACGGCCGGTGGACCGCACGGAGGACCGGGAGCGGGGCGGTCGGTGAACCGTGCGGTCGACGTGCTCGTCGTGGGCGCGGGGCCCGCCGGGCTCGCCGCGGCCGCCCGGCTCGCGGCTGCGGGCGCCGGCCGCGTCGAGGTCCTGGAGCGGGAGCCGGACGCGGGCGGGGTCCCGCGCCACTGCGCGCGCCCGGGGTTCGGCGCGGACGCGCGGGGGCGGCCCCTGGACGGGCCGGGCTACGCGCGGCGCGCGGTGCGGGAGGCGCTGCGGGCCGGGGCCGTCGTCCGCACCGGCGTCTCGGCCACGGGCTGGGCCGGGCCGCTCGCCCTGGACGTCACCTCGCCGGCCGGGCTCGAACGGATCGCGGCCCGCGCGGTGGTCCTCGCCACCGGGGCGCGCGAACGGCCCCGCAGCGCCCGGCTCGTCCCGGGGACACGGCCCGCCGGAGTGCTGACCACGGGCGAACTCCAGCGGACGGTCGCGCTGTTCGGCTCCCGAAGGGAGCACCTTGGCCGGCGGGCTGTGGTCGTCGGCGGCGAACCGGTGGCCCGGAGCGCGGTGCGGACGCTGCGCTCGGCCGGGGTGGAGGTGGCGGCGGTCGTCACCGAACTCCCCTCCGCGCCGACCGGGTTCGGGGCCGTGCCGGTGCTCACCGGCACGGTCGTGACGGAGCTGCTCGGGCGCGGCCGGGCGACCGGGGTCGCGGTCCGGGGACGGGACGGCCGCGCGTCCGTGCTGCGGTGCGACACCGTGGTCCTCACCGGCGACTGGATCCCGGACCACGAACTCGCCCGCGCCCGCGGGCTGCCGCTCGCGCCGGGCACGCGGGGCCCGGTGACGGACGGCGCCTTCCGCACCGCCGTTCCCGGGGTCTTCGCGGCCGGCGGCCTCCTGCACGGCGGGGAACCGGCCCCGGTGGCCGCCGCCGAGGGACGGGCGGCGGCCGACGCGGTGCTCGGTCACCTCCGCCGTCCCGGCGATCCGTCCCGGCCCGCCGGAACGGTGCCGGTCACGGCCGCGGGGCCGCTGCGGTGGGTGACGCCCGGCCTCCTCGGCCCGGAGGCCGCGCCCCTGCTCGTACGGCCGGAGCGCCGTCTCGTACGCCCGGTCCTGACCGTCGCCCAGGACGGCGTGCGACTGCGGCGGGAGCGGCTGCGCGGGACGCTGGTGCCGTGGCGTTCCGTACGGCTCGGGCCCGACTGGACGCGCGGAGCCGACCCGGCGGGCGGGCCCGTGACGGTCGGGGCGGAGGAGTGGAGCAGCGGGGGGCCGGGGGCGTGAGGCGCCGGCGGACGCGCGCCGGGGCACATCGTCGCGGGCGTCCCGACGGGCTGCGCCGGCGGGGGCCTTCGGACACACTGGGCCCATGCCGGTCAAACGCAGCGCGGGTCTCCTGGTCTTCCGCCGGACGGCGGACGGTGGCGTCGAGGTCCTCATCGGTCACATGGGCGGCCCCTTCTGGGAGTCCCGCGAGGAGGGCGCCTGGTCGATCCCCAAGGGGGAGTACGAGCCCGACGAGGCGCCCGGCGCGGCGGCCCGCCGGGAGTTCCGGGAGGAGCTGGGCCTCGCCGCTCCCGAGGGCGACTGGATCGACCTCGGGGAGAGCCGGCAGCGCAACGGGAAGCTCGTCACCGCCTGGGCCGTCGAGGGCGACCTGGACCCGGACCTGATCGTGCCGGGCACCTTCACCCTGGAGTGGCCGCCCCGCTCCGGCCGCACGGAGGAGTTCCCGGAGATCGACCGGGTCGGCTGGTTCGCCCCGGAGGCGGCGGCTCCGCTGCTCGTCGTGGGGCAACAGGCCTTCCTGGAGCGGCTGGCGGCGCACCTCGGCGGGCGGGGCTGACCCGGATTGTCAGAGGCGTAGGAGAAGGTGGTGGGAGCCGAACTGTCGAGAGGGAGCCCGACATGACCACGATCACCACCGACGAGCGCGCGGCGGCCCAGGCGTATCTGCGGCTGCTCGAATCCACCCGGGCCGTGCTGGAGGATCCACGGCTCGCCCCGTACGCGGGGGCCGTGCTCGTCCGTCCGATGGCGGAGGCCGACGAGGCGCTCCGCGCGGCCGGCCTCGCCGGGAACGAGGACCGGCTGCTGCGCGTCGTCTCCTCCCTGCGGACCTTCTCCACGACGACGTGGGGCCGGGCGGGCTGAGGGCCGCCCGGCGGACGGCCCTCCGCGTGCCCGTGCCCGGGTCGTGGTGCCGCGTCAGGCGGACAGTCTGACCGGAAGGGTGCGGACGCTGTTGCCGACGAACCCGGCGTGGCGGTTCAGGCCGTCCTCCGGGACGGCCAGGTCCAGCTCGGGGAAGCGGGTGAAGAGGGCCTCCAGGGCGGTCGTGGCCTCCAGGCGCGCGAGCGGGGCGCCCAGGCAGTAGTGGGGGCCGTGCCCGAGGGAGAGGTGCTTCGCCGTGGTGGCCCGGGTGACGTCGAAGCGGTCGGCGTCCGGGCCGTGGGCCCTGGTGTCGCGGCCCGCCGCCGAGTACCCGGCCAGGACGGGGGTGCCCCGGGGGATGAGGGTGCCGTCGAGGGTGAGGTCGCGGGTCGGGTAGCGGAACGGGAAGTAGCTGACCGGGCTGTCCCAGCGGAGGGTCTCCTCCACCACGTCCGCCCAGGTCGCGCGGCCCTCGACGACCAGGGCGAGCTGGTCGCGGTGGGCGCAGAGCGCCCGGACCGCGTTGGTGATCAGGTTCAGGGTGGTCTCGTGGCCCGCGATGATCATCAGGAGCAGGGTGCCGATGAGCTCGGGTCCGCTGAGCCGGTCGCCGTCCTCGTCGTGGGCGGCGATGAGGGCGCTGGTGAGGTCGTCGCCGGGGGCGGCGGCCTTGGCGGTGACGACGGAGGCCAGGAGCTCGACGAGCTCCCGGTTGGCGGCGACGGCCCGCGCGGGCTCGGTGTCGGTGGCGACGACCAGGCTGGAGAGGCGGTGCAGCCGGTCCTGGTGGGCCGGGTCGACGCCGAAGAGTTCGCAGATGACGCCGAGCGGCAGCGGCAGCGCGTAGTGCCGGCGCAGGTCGGCGACGCCGTCGCCGGCCGCGGCGGCCCCGGCGAGTCCGTCGAGGAGTCCGGCGGTGACCGCTTCGACGCGCGGGCGGAGCTCCTCGACCCGGCGGGCGGTGAAGGCGCTGCTGACCAGCGTGCGCAGCCGGCGGTGGTCGGCGCCGTCCGCGGTGGTCATGCCGGGCACGGTGGCGAAGGTGCGCAGCGGCCAGCCGTCGGGTATGCGGCCCTCGGCGAGGGCGGTGAAGTGCCGGGCGCCCTTGGCGACGTCCGGATGGGAGAGGAACTCGCGCAGCGCGTCGTGGCCCAGGACCGCCATGCCCTCGACCTCGCCGGGCAGGACCACCGGGGTCACGGCGCCCCCGGCGAGCAGCCGCGCGTTCTCCGCGTGCGGGCAGCCGCCCGCCGGGTCCGGACGGTACGGCGGCCGGCCGGAGGCCGCGGTCGCGGTGTCGGTTGCGGTCTCGGTGGCGGTCTCGGTGGCGGTCTCGGAGTGCGGTGTGTTCACGGTGTTCACGGGAGGGGCTCCTGACTGCGGAGACGGGCCGGTGCGGTGCGCGGGCCGTCCGATCCTACGGTCAACCACGGCGCTTCCGTAGGGAGTTGCCGGGCGCGGCGGAATGCCCGGCAGAGCATTCGGTAGAGCATCCGGGCGGGGTGTCCGGGAGAGCGGCCCGGCGGGAGGCGGCGGCGGGCCGGGGCGCCGGGGTCTCCCGTACGGAACGGTGGTGCTCCGGTGCGGGTGTGAGGGGGCGTCACCCGCGCTCTCCGCGCGCCCGGTGCGGGCCCGGACCACCCGGTCGGCTCACGACGCGCCGCCGTACGCCACACCCGCTCCCCCGGTCGGCCCACTTCGATCTGCGGGTTCGCCTCCTCCTCCCTACGGTGGCCGAATGATCGTCACGTCAGCTGTCCGTCACGCTGCCGCCGGTTCCGCGGCCCTGCTGTTCGTGCTGCCCGTTCCGGCGGCCGTCGCCTCCCCCGCCCCCACGGTCTCGTCCGTCACTCCCGTCTCCTCCGCCTCCTCCTTCTCCTCCTTCTCAGCGGGATCCCCGGCCTCCGCCGTCGGGGAACCCACCCCGCCCGTACGCCGGTCCGTCGACCCGGCCCGGCTCGACCGGCGGGGCGTGCAGGTGCAGCCGCTGTCGGGCGCGCCCCGGCTGCCCTCGGCCTCCGCGCTGTCGTGGGTGGTCGCGGACGCGTCCACGGGCGAGGTGCTCGCCGCGCGCGACGCGCACCGGAAGCTGCCGCCCGCCAGCACCCTCAAGGCGCTGTTCGCCCTCACCGCTCTCCCCCACCACGACTCCTCCGCGCAGCACACCGTGGCCGATTCCGAGCTGACCGGCATCGGGGCGGGCAGCAGCCTGGTCGGGATCAAGGAGGGGTACACGTACAAGGTCTCGGACCTGTGGAACGGCGTCTTCCTCAGCTCCGGGAACGACGCGGTGCACGTGCTCGCCGCGATGAACGGCGGCTGGGACTCGATGGCCCGGAAGATGCAGGAGAAGGCCCGCTCCCTGGGGGCGAACGACACCCACGTGGTCTCCCCGGACGGCTACGACGCCCCGGGGCAGGTGTCCTCCGCGTACGACCTGGCGGTCTTCGGGCGGGCCGGTCTCCAGGATCCCGCGTTCGTCCGCTACTGCTCGACGCGGTACGCGGACTTCCCCGCGGGTTCGTGGTCGTACGGCATCGCCAACACCAACCGGCTCCTGACCGGTGAGAACGGGGTGGACCGCTACCCCGGGCTCATCGGCATCAAGAACGGCTACACGAGCAACGCGGGCAACACGCTGGTCTCCGCGGCCAAGCGGGGCGACCGGACGCTCGTCGTCTCGGTGATGAACCCGCAGGAGGGCGGCGGGTACGCCGTGTACGAGGAGGCGCGGTCCCTGCTCGACTGGGGCTTCGAGGCGGCCGGGCACGTCCGGCCGGTGGGCTCGCTGCTGCCGGAGCACACGAAGGCCGAGGTCGACGCCCGTGCCGTGGCGGCGGCCCGTGACGGACAGGACGACGGGACCGCACCGGAGAAGGCGGCCCGCGCGGGGGCGGAGGCGGGAACCGCGCCCGCCGGGGACACCGGGACGAAGGAGGCTCCCGCGAAGGACGCCCCCGCCGAGAACGGCCCGACGCGGGAGGCTCCGGTGCGGGAGGCTCCCGCCGAGGACGCTCCGGCGCGGGAGGCTCCCGCGAAGGGCTCGCCGGCCCGGGACGGCTCGACCGGGGACACCCCAGGTGGGAACGCCCCCGCCCAGGCGGCCCTCGGGAAGGACGCGTCTCCCGCGGCGGCGCCCTCGGGCGCGTCGGCCGGCCTCCCGCTGGGGCTGATCGGCGCGGCCTGCGCGGCGGCGTTCGCGCTGTGGGGATGGCGGCGCCGGGCGGGCGCCGCCGGCTCCTCGCAGGAGTGAGGGCGGGCGGCTCTCTCGGAGTGAGGACAGCCGGGGCGGGCGCCGCTCGCCCCGGCCTCTCCGGCCAGGACCCCTCGGTCGGTACCTCTCCGTCAGGCCCCCACGTACTCCGCGAGGTGCTCCCCGGTGAGGGTGGAGCGGGCGGCGACCAGGTCGGCGGGCGTGCCCTCGAAGACGATCAGGCCGCCGTCGTGACCGGCGCCGGGGCCGAGGTCGATGATCCAGTCGGCGTGCGCCATGACCGCCTGGTGGTGCTCCACGACGATGACGGACTTGCCGGAGTCCACGAGCCGGTCGAGCAGGCCGAGGAGCTGCTCGACGTCGGCGAGGTGGAGACCGGTGGTCGGCTCGTCGAGGACGTAGATCCCGCCCTTCTCGCCCATGTGGGTGGCCAGCTTGAGCCGCTGCCGCTCGCCGCCGGAGAGCGTGGTGAGCGGCTGGCCGAGGGTCAGGTAGCCGAGGCCGACGTCGGCGAGCCGGGCCAGGATCCGCTGCGCGGCCGGGGTGGCGGCCTCACCGGAGCCGAAGAACTCCCCGGCCTCGGTCACGGACATGGCGAGGACCTCGCTGATGTCCCGGCCGCCGAGGAGGTATTCGAGCACCGAGGCCTGGAACCGCTTGCCCTCGCAGTCCTCGCAGGTGGAGGAGGTGCCGGCCATCATGCCGAGGTCGGTGTAGATGACGCCGGCGCCGTTGCAGGTGGGGCAGGCGCCCTCGGAGTTGGCGCTGAAGAGGGCCGGCTTGACGCCGTTGGCCTTGGCGAAGGCCTTGCGGATCGGGTCGAGCAGTCCGGTGTACGTGGCGGGGTTGCTGCGCCGGGAGCCTCGGATCGGGCTCTGGTCGACGGAGATCACCTCTTCCCCGGCGGGGAGCGAGCCGTGCACGAGGGAGCTCTTGCCGGAGCCCGCGACGCCGGTGACGACGGTGAGGACGCCGAGGGGGACGTCGACGTCGACGTTCCGCAGGTTGTGCGCGGACGCGCCCCGGATCTCCAGGGCGCCGGTGGGCTCGCGCACCGCGTCCTTGAGGGAGGCGCGGTCGTCGAGGTGGCGGCCGGTGACGGTGCCGGAGGCCCGCAGGCCTTCGACGGTGCCCTCGAAGCAGACGGTGCCGCCGGCGGTGCCGGCGCCGGGGCCGAGGTCCACGACGTGGTCGGCGATCGCGATCGCCTCCGGCTTGTGCTCGACGACGAGGACCGTGTTGCCCTTGTCGCGCAGTTGGAGCAGGAGGTCGTTCATGCGCTGGATGTCGTGGGGGTGCAGCCCGACGGTGGGCTCGTCGAAGACGTAGGTGACGTCGGTGAGCGAGGAGCCGAGGTGGCGGATCATCTTGACGCGCTGCGCCTCGCCGCCCGAGAGGGTGCCCGCCGGGCGGTCGAGGGAGAGGTAGCCGAGGCCGATCTCCACGAACGAGTCGAGGGTCAGCTGGAGGGCGGTGAGCAGCGGCGCCACCGAGGGCTCGTCGAGACCACGGACCCAGGCGGCCAGGTCGCTGATCTGCATCGCGCAGGCGTCGGCGATGCTGATCTTCCCGATCTTCGAGGCGCGGGCGCCCTCGGCGAGCCGGGTGCCGTCGCACTCGGGACAGGTGGTGAAGGTGACCGCGCGCTCCACGAACGCCCGGATGTGGGGCTGCATGCCCTCCTTGTCCTTGGCCAGGAACGACTTCTGGATGCGGGGGACCAGACCTTCGTAGGTCATGTTGATGCCCGCGATCTTCATCCGGGTCGGCTCCTGGTGGAGGAAGGCCGCCAGCTCCCTCTTCGTGTACGAGCGGATCGGCTTGGCCGGGTCGACGAGGCCGGACTCGGTGTAGAGGCGGTAGTTCCAGCCGCCGACGGTGTAGCCGGGGATGGTGAGCGCGCCCTCGTCGAGGGACTTGGAGTCGTCGTAGAGCTGGGTGAGGTCGATGTCGGAGACCGTGCCCCGGCCCTCGCAGCGGACGCACATGCCGCCGGTGCGCTCGAAGGTGGCCTTCACGGCCTTCTTGGCGCCCTTCTCGACGGTGATCGCGCCGCTCGCCCGCACGGAGGGGACGTTGAAGGAGTACGCGCTCGGCGGGCCGATGTGGGGCTTGCCGAGGCGGCTGAAGAGGATGCGGAGCATCGCGTTGGCGTCGGTGGCGGTGCCGACCGTGGAGCGGGGGTCGGCGCCGAGGCGCTGCTGGTCGACGATGATCGCGGTGGTGAGGCCTTCGAGGACGTCGACCTCGGGCCGGGCGAGGGTCGGCATGAAGCCCTGGACGAAGGAGCTGTAGGTCTCGTTGATCAGCCGCTGCGACTCGGCGGCGACCGTGTCGAAGACGAGGGAGCTCTTGCCCGAGCCCGAGACGCCGGTGAACACCGTGAGGCGGCGCTTGGGGATCTCGATGCTGACGTCCTTGAGGTTGTTCTCGCGCGCGCCGTGCACCCGGATCAGGTCGTGCCGGTCGGCGGCGTGCGGCACGGACGTCTGCTCGTCCGACCGGGGGGCCTTGCTCATCGTGTCTCCAGCTGTCGCGCGGGGCCGAAAGGGTGGTCCATCGCGTCCGGTCCGCCCTCGGCGGGGGTCGCGATGCCCATGGCTGTCACGCTAACGGCGGCACGGTGGTGACGCTTCTCGATTCCTGATCTCTTCCCGGCGGTACGGGAGGGACCGGGCCCGGGGTCAGGCTCCGGGCAGGCCTTCCAGGGCCGGCCGGGCCGGGGCGCGGTTCCCGGTCACGTACCGTTCGGCGGCGCGGACCGCCGCGCGGGCGCTGCGCTCCCCCATCAGGACGCAGAGGGTGTACGCCGTGTCCTCGAAGCGCCGGAGTGCCGACAGGTCGCACGGCCGGGCGAGCACGGTCCGCTCCTGGGCGCGGTAGTGCCGGAGCAACCGGTCGACCGTGTTCCTGTCGGGCAGCAGCATGGCGTCCTCCTGTTCCTGCGTCGCTCCATACTGGCGGCCGTCGGCCACGCCCGCGACCCGCGCGGACACGGTGGGTGACGCGGGGGGAGGGCGCGGGGGCGCCGGGGTCCGGGGCGTGTGCTCCCCGGGCCCCGTTCCCGGGTGGTCAGCGCGGGGCGGCCGACCAGTCGACGATGCGGATCCCGGCGCCCGCCGCCTCGCGGCCCCGGCAGTGGGAGCGGTGGCGGCGCAGGACGGCGTCGATGTCGAGGTGGCGGGCGAACTCGGGGCGCGCGGCGAGGCGTTGGGCGTACGCCCAGAGGGCGGGGTGGCCGGCGACCCGGTCCATGGCGGCGGCGTCCAGGTGCCAGCGGTGGACGGTGTCGAGCTGGACGAGGGTGACCCAGACGTGGACGTCGGCGAGGGTCGGCCCGTCGCCGAGGACGTACGGCAGGCGGGCGAGGCGGCGCTCCAGGGAGTCGAGCGCGGCGAAGAGGACGCCGAGGGGTTCGTGGTGGGCGGCCTCGTCGTCGAGTCCGAGTTCGCCGGCCCGCTGGGCGGCCCGGTTGACGCTCCGCCCGCACAGGTCGGCCACGGCGTCGATCTCGGCGCGGTGCTCCTCCGGCAGCAGGTCGGGGCCGTCGCCGCGGAAGCGCAGGGCGAGGTCGCGGAGGATGTCGGGGACGTGGGTGGTGACGATCCGGCCGGTCCAGCCGTCGCTGAGGACGGGCGCGGAGGCGGGGCCGTCGTAGAGGTGGGCGCTGGCCTCGTACAGCGGGCGGAGTGCCGCGTATCCGCCGTCGGGCGCGTCGGGGGTGTCGGGCAGGACCGTGAGCGGGAGGGTGTCGTCGAGTCCGAGGAGGCCGTGGGTGAGGGCGATGCTCAGACAGCCGGGGTTGGACGGCGCGACGTGGAGGCGGTAGCGGTGCGGTACGGCGTAGTGGCCGCTGCGCACGTCGCGGCCGATGCGGCCGCGGAAGGCCGGCGCGGCGGAGGCGGGCAGCAGCGAGGACGGGACGACGGACATGCTTCTCCCTTGAGGGTGCTCGGTGCCGGCCCGGGGCGGCGCGCGGCGGCGTCGGTCGCGGCGGGGGCGACGACGGTGCCGGGCCGGGGCCCGGGTCGGCGGAGATGCGTGCAGGAGGAGGCAGACGGACCGCGGCGAAGGGGGCCCGGCGGGCGGAGGCGGATGCGTGCCGCCCGGGAGGCGACGGCGACTACGCGGCGCTGCAGACCCGCAGCAGATCGATGTGGCGGCGGGACGTCAGGGGCAGGGAGCGCGGGAGGGGCGCGGCGGATGCGGTGTCCCTCCGGCCGGTGCGTCCCATGTTTTCCTACCCGTTCGCTCGGTTTTCCCGTCCATGAGTGTCCGGCCGGTCACGGACGGCGTCAAGGGTGCGGTACGGCTCGTCTCACCGCGTGGTACGAGACGTCCCACGGCGAGCGGTACGGCACGCCCCGCGGGCGCGTGATCCGTCCCGACCGTACGGAATAATGCGCGCATGCGCATTTCAGCCAGGGCCGACTACGCGGTGCGTGCCGCCCTCCAGCTCGCCGCCGCCCGGGACGCGGGTCCGCTGAAGGCCGAGGCCATCGCGGAGGACCAGGGAATCTCGCACAAGTTCCTGGAGGGCATCCTCGGGGACATGCGCAAGGGCGGCCTGGTGCAGAGCCAGCGCGGCGGCAACGGCGGGTACTGGCTGGCCAGGCCCGCCGAGACCATCTCGGTCGCGGAGGTCATCCGCTGCGTGGACGGCCCGCTGGTCTCCGTGCGCGGGGAGCGGCCGCCGGAGCTGTCGTACACGGGTCCCGCCGAGTCGCTCCTGACGCTGTGGATCGCGCTCCGGGCGGGGGTCCGCGAGGTGCTCGGGGTGTCGCTCGCGGAGGTGGCGGCGGCGAGGCTGCCGGCCGGAATCGTCGCGCTCGCCGACGATCCCGAGGCCTGGACCAACCCCTGACTGGCCGGGTCAACCCCTCGCGACCTGCGTGGACTTGACCCCGTCTCATCGATCAAGACGACCTTGTCCAGCCTGCGGACGCCCCTTGGGAAGGGGCGGTCACCTCTGCCACTATCCCTAGTATTCCAGTGGGAATACTAGGGATCATGTGAGGTGACGTGAGTACGCCGAGGAAATCGCCGAAGAGACCAGCTGTGCGCACCGCCTCCGCACCGGCGGGCCGGACCGTCGACCGGCCCGCCGACGACGAGATCTGGCCCCGCGTCACCCGGGAGCTCGCCGACGACCTCGCCGTGGACGCCCTGGCGAGGGACCGGGCCGGGAAGGCGCCCTTCGACGAGGTCGCCCGGCTCCAGGAGGCGGGGCTGCCCGCCCTCCTCACCGCACCGGGTCCCTCCCGGCGGGGCGCCGACTGGCGGGCCGCGTCCGCGGTCGTACGGGAGATCTCCGCCGCCGACAGCTCCGTGGGCGAACTCCTCGCGCACCACTACGCGCTGTCCTGGAGCAGCCGCTTCTTCGGTCCCGCGCACGAGGCGCACACCCCCTACCGGGCGGACGCCCCGCCCGGGACGGCCACCGAGACCGGGACGGCCACCGCGTCCGGGCCCGAGGACGCGTCCGGGACGGAGACCGCGTCCGGGACGGACGCGACACGACGGCCGGGCGCCGCCCACCGCCACCCGCTCGCCCTCGACGTGTGTACGGCCGAGGAGCGCTGGCTGCTCGCGGGGAGCGTCGAACCGCCGCGCGCCACCGCCGAACCCGGTCTCGCGCTCACCCCCGCCGAGGGCAGCGGCGGCGGCTGGATCCTCGACGGGCGCCGCGCCTTCGCGTCCGGCGTCACGGTGGCGGACCGGCTCGTCGTCGGCGCCCGCCCCGGCGGCACCGGCGACCTCCTGATCGTCCTGGTGGACCCGGCCCATCCGGGGGTGTTCACCGACGCGGGCACGGACCGGGTCGGACAGCGCCTCGCCGGCGCGGGCACCGTCACCTTCGACCACGTCCCCGTGCCGCCCGAGCACGTCCTCGGCGTCCTGCCGCACGACGAGCACGCCGTCGCCCCGTTCACCACCCTCGCCCCGCTCGCCCTGCGCCTGCTCCTCACCCAGGTCGGCCTCGGCGTCGCCGAGGGGGCGCTGGCCGAGGCCCGGGACATCAGCCGCGCCGACCAGGCGGGACCGGTCCCGGCCGGCGGCGCGGGCGGCCCGGCGGCCGGGGACGGCGCGGCCCCGGCCGGGTCCGGGGACGACCCGTACCTCCTCCTCGCCTACGGGGAGCTGGCGACCGCCGCGCACGCCGCCGCCGCGGTGGCGGAGCGGGCGACGGACGCCCTCGCCCGCGGCCTGCACGCCGAGTGGTCGCTGACCCTGGAGGAGCGCGCCGACATCTCCGTCCTCGTCGCGGCGGCCGAGACCGTCACCGGCCGGGCGGCCGTCCACATCACCAGCCGCATCCTCGAACTCGTCGACGGCACGGCGGGCGCCGACTCCCGGGGCGGCGGACCGGGATTCGACCGCTTCTGGCGCAACGCCCGCGCGCTCACCGCCCCGACGCGGGCGGACCACCGGCTCCGGGACATCGGGGACCACTACCTCAACGGCACCCACGCCCGGCTCACCCTGCTGGCCTGACCCGGAGCGGTCCTGAGCCCCCGTCACGGCGGAAGACGGCATGTCGGGACGTACGGCCCTGCCGTCGGGCGGTCGTCGGGCCCAAGCTGGCGGGGAGGGGGTCCGCCGGCCGGCGGACCCGACACCGCACCGACGGAGGCAGCCCGATGAGTCGTGAGATCGTCGCAGGAGTGGACGGTTCCCCGGAGAGTCTCGCCGCGGCGGACTGGGCCGCCCGCGAGGCCCTCCACCGGGGCCTCCCGCTACGGCTCGCGCACGCCTGGCGCTGGGAACCCCTCGACCTCCCCCTGGCCCAGGACCCCGAGGCCCAGGGGCGGGCCGCGCACGCGGTCCTGCGCGAGGCCGAGGAGGAGACCGCCCGCCGGCACCCGGGCCTGGAGCTCTCGTCCGAGGTGCTGCCCGACACCCCCGTCGCCGCGCTGCTCGGCGCCGAGGAGCGGGCCGAGATGCTCGTGATCGGCTCGCGCGGCCACGGCCCCGTGGCCGGGTTCCTGCTGGGCTCGTACGGACAGCAGATCATCGCCGCCGCCACCCGTCCCGTGGTCGCCGTCCGGTCCCGCGACGGCGAACGGGCCGAACCGCCCGCGGGACACGTGCTCGTCGGCCAGCTCGGCGGCCCGGAGGACAGCGCCGCCGCACTCGGCTTCGCCTTCGCGACCGCCGCCGCGCGCGGGGCGTCCGTGCGGGCCGTGCGGGCGTGGAGCCTGCCGGCCCTCTACGCGTACAGTCCGGCCTCGATGCGGCTCGCCGACGAGGCCGGCGGGCTCGTCCCGTACGAGGAGAAGGCGCTGCGCGAGGCGCTGGACCCCTGGCGGGAGAAGTACCCGGACGTCCGGGTCGAGGAGCACGTCGAACTGGGCAGCGCGGGCCAGGTGCTGCTCTCGCAGTCGGGGGCGGCGCAGCTCCTGGTGG
This sequence comes from Streptomyces sp. NRRL F-6492, assembly GCF_001280125.1. Classification (GTDB taxonomy): domain Bacteria; phylum Actinomycetota; class Actinomycetes; order Streptomycetales; family Streptomycetaceae; genus Streptomyces. Next base: position 1,335 of record NZ_LGEG01000253.1, on the reverse strand, counting down.
TCGGGCGGCGGGCCAAGCGGGGGGCCGTCGGTCCGCGGATCGGCTCCGTGGCGCACGCGGCACTCCATCTGGCTCCCTGCCCGGTGGCGGTCGTCCCGCAGGGCTGAAAGGCTTCGACGTGAGCTGACGCGCCGGGTTGACGAGGAGTGTCGGGACGGCCGGGGCCGGAAAGAGGTGTCACCGTTGCCCCGGCGGCTCTCCCCCGTGCCGGCCGTCCGGCGACCCCGGCGAGAGAGCGGAGCCCCATGCGGTACCACGTCCGTCCCCGACACTCCGACCGGCCCGCGCGGGCGGGTGGCCGGCACCGCGGGAGGGGCGGGACGCGCCGCCGCCCGGGTTTCCGCGCGGCCGTCACCGTCGCGGGAGCGGCGGCCCTCGTGCTCACGGTCGCGACGGGGGCCCACCCGGCCTCGACGGCGGCCACCGCCTCCCCCGTGCCCGTACGGGCCGAGCCGGAACCGGAGTTCCGGCCGGGACAGCTGCGCACGCGGGCGCGGGAGCAGCGGCCCGTCCTGGTCGCCGGGAGCGGGACGGCGGCCGTCGGGAGGGCCGAGCGGTACGCCAGGGAGGTCGTCGCCCTCGTCAACGCCGAGCGCGCGGAGGCCGGTTGCGGGCGGCTCCGCTCCGAGAAGCGGCTGCGGGCGGCGGCCCGGGGACACGCCGACGACATGGCCGCCCGCGACTACTACGCGCACTCCGGCCCGGAGGGCCGGGACGGGGGCGACCGGATGACGAGCGCCGGCTACGCGTGGTCGACCTGGGGGGAGAACATCCACCGCGGGCCGAAGAGCCCGGCCCTGGCCGTGGCGGACTGGATGGAGAGCCCCGGCCACCGGGCGAACATCCTCAACTGCGCCTTCAAGGACATCGGCGTCGGCGTGAACCTGGGCTCCGGCGGCCCCTGGTGGGTGCAGAACTTCGGCGCCGGGCGCTGATCCGGCCGTCACTCCCGCCCGGGGGCGGGCGCGGCCAGCTTCTGCACCCAGACCGTGCCCCGGGGGCCGGGCACCGACGCCACGCCGGTGTCCCGGTAGCGGCAGTCGAGCATGTTCTCCTCGTGCGTCGAGCCGTCCCGCCAGTCCCCGACGACGGCCTCCGGGCCGGCCGCGCCCCTGGCCAGGTTCTCGGCCCAGGCGCTCCAGTCGTACCCCTCGGCGGTGATCCGCGCGTCCGCGAAGTCGCCCTCCGGGCTGCTGTGTCCGTAGTAGCCCTGCGCGACCATGTCGCGGGCGTAGGCGCGGGCCGCCGCGACGAGCCGGGGATCGGTGCGCAGCGGGGCGCAACCCGCCTCCGTCCGGAGCCGGTTGACGAGGCGGGTCACCCGCTCCCCGGGGG
>NZ_LGEG01000252.1 GCF_001280125.1 Streptomyces sp. NRRL F-6492 | reverse complement strand
GGCCCGGGGCGGGGGGCGGCCCCGGGGCGGAGGGCGACCCCGGGGCGGAGGGCGGCCCCGGGGCGGTCCGGGCGCGACGGTCCGGAGTCGGCCCGGGTCAGGCCAGGAGGCGCCACACGACGACGAGGGTCACCAGGGCCGCCAGGGCGACGGCGCCGATCAGCCGGGCCCGCTTCTCGGAGGGCCACACGGCGACGTACGGCCCGTCGTGCGCGGGGACGACGAAGAACACCCGGTGGGGCTGCGAGGCGAGGGTGACGCGCGCCAGGGACAGGTGGCGCAGGGTGACCCGGCGGCCCACCTCCCCCTCGTGCGGGGTCAGCCACGGCTCCAGGATCCCGGCCACCCGCTCTTCGACGTCGCGCGCCAGGGAGGACCGTTCGCCGACCACGCGAACGTCGGTCCAGTCCCCGTGGTCGCGGGCGCTGCGCCACGCCCCGTACGGCAGGACGGGGGTGGAGACCTTGACCTTGACGACGAACGGGCTTCTGGTGATGACGCCCTCGGTCCACGTCACGGTCCTCGCGGTGCCCCCGCAGCGCCGGTGGGGCACGGTGCCCGCCCGGTCGCAGTCGGGGCAGGCCCGGGACCCCGTCCCGTCGCACCGGGCGCAGGTGATCTTGCCGCGCCCGCCGCACCCGGCGCACGCCGCTTCCCTGGTGCCGCACTGGCCGCACGTGACGCGTCCCTCCCTTCCCGCGCGCCCGGCGTCCCCCCGGTCGCGCGACTGCCGGCCGCGGCGGCCGGTGCCGTCGCACCACAGGCAGCCGGCGATCCCGTGACAGTCGCCGCAGGCCCTGGCGGGGACGCACGGCAGCTCGCCGACCCCCTTGCAGCGTTCGCAGGCCACCAGGCCGTTGCCGCAGTCGCAGGACCGGTCGTCCACCGAACCGCGCCGCACCAGTTCCAGCGTCGTCTCGGAGGCGGGGTCCTCGGGGGGCGGTATGCGGTGCGCGTGGATGCTGGAGCGGTACACGGGCCGGTCCGACAGGTCGATGAAGCCCTGGTGGAACCGCTCCTCCTCCGTGCGGGTCTCGACGGAGCGCAGGATCTTCCCGTCGAGCAGCAGGTGCCGGGAGATGTCCGCTTCCTCCGGGAGCGCCTGCCCGGCCTCACCGCGCTCCTGGAGACCGCGCCGCACGGCCGCCAGGACGTCCTCGTCACTCAGCACGCTTCCGCCACCCCCCCGGTCCGCGCCGGGGCGCGTCACCCCCGGCGTGTCCACGGAACGATACCCAACGAGCTTGTGAACAGAGGCTGTTGGCGGGCGAGGAGGGGCGCGCGGGTCAGCCGAGCGGTCTCATGCGGGCGAACTTCCCGGCCATGACGGGGCCGAGCCGGTGGACGATCGCGTGTCCGGGCTCGTGCGGGGAGGGCAGGTCGCCCAGGAAGGAGGTGACGATGACCTCGTCGACGCCGAGGACCCCCCGGCGGCTCTCCTCCTCCAGGAAGGCGAGGGTGCGGCGCCAGTCGGGGGCGGCCGGGTCCTCGCCGAGGAAGGAGCGGACGGTGCCCTGGACGACGTTCCAGAAGAACACGTGCGGCAGCACGCCGCCCTGGTGGAGGACATGGGTCTCGTAGGCCTCACGGAACTCGGGAATCCGGGTGACGAGGTCACTGACCAACTGCACACCCGGCGTCACGCTCGGCGTCGTCGTCATCCGTCCAGAATGCTCCTGTGCGGCGACCGCGTCCCGCCCCTTTTGCGCTTTCCCGGGAATGACTTTCGCGAGGTTTTCCACAGAAGGCCCCTGGTGTCCCCCTTTCGTGCAGAGTCGGACGCGCGTACGAGCGAATGGGGGCGGGGGGACGGTGCCGGTCACCGCACATATGGCCGCGTGACGGCAACAGGGCTCACGGTAAGGTCCGTTGACCACGTCCGATCATCACCGCGTCACCCTTCGGCCCGCCCCGGGAACCCCGGGGTTCCCGGGGAGAAGGGGCAGGGCGCTTTCCGTCAGCAGCCGAGAGGAAAAGGTTTTCCGGTGTCCACGGCCCCCACGCCTCCGAGCAGCCACCCGCAGCCGGGCCCCGGTTCGCCCACGGGTCCGTTCCCGCCGCCTCCCCCGCGACCGCCCCGGCGGCGGGGCTGGTTCGCCCGGCAGAGCGAGGGCGTCCGCATCACGATCATCGGCGCGGTCATCGCCGGCGTCTTCTCGCTGGGGGGCGCCGTCCTGACCGCGGCCCTCACGGACAGGGGGGACGGCCCGCCGGACGCCAAGCCGTCCGCGCGGCAGACCCCCGCGGCGACGACGGGAACCCCCGCGCCGGCCACCGCCTCGAAGCCCCCTTCGCAGGTCTCCTCGGACGGCCCCTCCTCGACGCCCCGGGAGTCCGGGGACCCGTCGGCCGACGAGGGCTCCGCGCCTCCGGCGAGCGAGTCGTACGAGGAGTCCTACGCCGAGCAGACCATGTCCCTGGGCCTGCCTCCCGGTTCCGACCTCGGCTCCATCGACTTCGACGCGCCGGGCACCCACCGGTACACGGACGACGAGTGGGCGGCCCTGGAGGAGAAGGCCGGCGAGACCGGGGTCCCGGTGGAGGCCGACCTGACGTACCGGCAGTCGGTCTACGGCATCCTCGCCCTGAAGAACGGCCGCAACGCCGCCCAACTCCAGTCCACGGAACCCTCGGAGAAGGCCGCCGACTGCGCCAGGGCCGCCCGGGTCGGCGGTTTCACCGAGGCCAGGATGCACGAGTGGGACCTTCCCGCGAAGACCGTCCTCTGCGTCGTGACCGACAAGGGCAACATCGCCCGGGTCGTGATCACCGGCTTCATCGGGGGCGACTCCTCCACGATCGGGGAACCGCCCACGCAGATCGGCCTCCGGGTCACCCTCTGGAAGCCGCGCGCCTGAGCGCGGCGGGCACCCTGGGGCGGCGGTCCCGAAGCTCGGGTTCCGGGCTTCGGGCGCTCTTCTACGGAAGGGGATCGGGTCTGGACGAACCCGCCCACCCACCCCCCGAGTTGACGGAGAGTCGTCGACTTGCCACGCAGTGTCATATGCCTCTAGCGTGGGCGCAGAACTGAAAACAAACGACCCCCACCGAGGTGCACCAACACCTCGCGGGGGTCTCACCATCAAGATCGAGAATCTGCTAGGAGTCGATCCACATGGCTGACGCCGATTTTAGTGAAGCCCTCCACCCCCTGGCCAGCCCGGGGTACGGAAAGCGCTCCGCGCCGCAGCAGGAAGCACGCGGCCCCCAGGACTTCGCCCACCTTCCGGCCCGTGAGGCCGCCGTCGCCGCGTACATCGACCGACTGCCCGAGGGCAGCGACATCGCGGTGAAGACGCTGGCCAAGCACCTGCCGTACGGACAGTGCGCCCTCCGGACCGCGCTCAACCGCATCCAGCGGGCCGGTCATCTGCGGCGGGGCCGCGAGTGCCTGGGCGGGCGGTGGATCACCCGTACGTGGTTCACCCGTACGCCGCGCGACAGCGTCTGGTGGGCCGCCTTCCAGCAGGGCGACGCCCCCCGGGAGGCGCGGGCGCCGAAACGGTCCCGGGCCTACGTCCTGCTCGCCGCGCTCGGCCGTACGAACTCCGCCCTGTCCCTGTCCCACGCCGAGTGCCGGGCGCTCGTCCCGCTCGTGGAGGAGTGGTTCGACCGGGACGCCGGCGAGGACGAGGTCCTGCGCGCCCTCACCACCGGCCTCCCGCGGTCCGTCCACCACCCGGCGGGACTCGTACGCCGCCGCCTCGGCGACAAGCTGCCGCCCCTCCCCGTCCGGCGCGACCCCGCCCCGCTCCGCATCCTCGAATGCGGCACCTGCGGTGTTCCCGGGTACGCGGACACGCTCCGGGACGGCGACTGCGGGCCCTGCCGGGGCGAACGCCCCGCGCTCCCCGCGCCCCGCGGCCTCCCGGCCGCGGAGGTGCGGGGCCGGGCGGCCGCCGTACGGGGGCGCCTGGAGGCGCTGCGCGCCTGAACCGGACCGGCTCAGGGGGTGGCGGGAGGCGTGGTGCGGGGGAAGGAGACCTCGACGCGCCGGTTCTTCTTGCGGCCCTCTTCGGTGCCGTTGTCGGCGATCGGGTAGTCCTCGCTGTAGCCGCGGATGTCGAAGGTGGTGCCGGGGCCCAGGCTCCGGGCGAGCACCTGCTGCACGGCCGCGGCGCGCTGCTTCGAGAGCTTCAGGCCGTGCTCGTACGTCCCGAGGTTGTCGGTGAAGCCGAAGACCCGGACGCGACCGGAGCCCTGCTTGTCGATCTCGGCGGCGATCGCGGCGATCCGGCTCGTGGCGGCGGCCCCGAGCTTGGCACTGTCCTTCGGGAACAGCACCTCGGCCTGCAGCGCGAACGTCACGTCCACATTGGTGTCCTGGCGGCGCTGCGCCCCGCCCTCCTCCTCGACGATCTGCTTGATGTCGAGGACCTTCGGGGCCGCGAGAACGGCACCGTCGGGCAGCATCAGCCCCGGCGCGTCCTCGTCGATGACGGGCACGGGAGACGCGGTGCCGGCGGAGCCGGGCGGGTCGTCGGCGTGGGCGAGGGGCGCGACGGGCCACAGGACCACGGAGACGAGGGCGATTGCGGCGAGGCGGCGGTGTGTCGTCGTCATGGCGTCGCCTCAGGAGAGCTTGAGGGTGGCGGGTTCGAAGGTGGGGAGTTGGAAGGAGACTTCGGTGGTGGAGGTGGGGGGTGCGGGGAATTGGAGGAAGACGGCGGTGGACTTGCCGGGACCGAGGCTGTTGAGCCCGATGGTGGTCAGCGGCCGCCCGTCCGTGTCCCTCAACACGTAGTACCGCTTCTTTCCGACGGAGTCCACGAGCGAGGCGCCCCCCAAAGAGGTGCCGTGCTTGACCACTTCGGTCTCATTGCCACTTGTCTGCGGGGGAATCGCGCTGACCGTCTCGGCGGCATTTCGCAGCCTTCCCTTGACGGTGATGAAGCCGCCGGCATCCCGCTCCACCGAATTGACCGTCAGTTCAAGCCCCTTCTGCCCCTTGACGACAGCCAGCTCTTCCGTCGGCTCCTCAGCAGTCGGCTGCTCTTGACCTCCTTGGCTCTTCTGAGGAGAAGTGGTCTTCATGGTCGGCTTGTTCTCATTCGGCTTCTCCTCGGCCCCACAGCCGACCGCGAGGAGAACCACCGATGCGACCGCGAGGGAGGCCCGCCCTCTTCGTGCGTACCGAACGTTCATGAAGGGTGCTTCCTTTACTCGTCGTCGCCGGTCAGTCGAACGGTGAAGAGGTCGGTGACACTGGGAAGTTCCGGGTTGTCGGGGTCGATCGTCCAGGCATCGCCCTCACAGGTCAGACCCGTAATCGGCTCCGGCTCCTCCTCCGGTTCCGGCTCCTCTTCCTCCGGCTCCTCGGATTCGGTGTCCTCCGGCGCCGGCACTTCCGGTTCCTTGAAGTGGCACTTCGGCTCAATCACGGCGTTCGCAGACGCGGTGGCCTGCTGTGCTTCCGTTCCGGTCGTCTCCACCGTCACGCTGAAGCCCTCGTACTCCCCGGAGAAGCGCTCACAACCACCGCCCGAGATTCTCGCGCCGTTTCTGGCAGCGAAGGTGGCCGCCTGCTGGCACGCGGAGAATTTCACGAACGCCCTGCCCTCAAGGAACCCGTTCCACTGCGTAGGGTCGAGGATCACGTCGAGCCATCCCTCGCGCAACTGATCCCGTGCGTCCTGGGCAGCCGCGAGCGCCGCTGCGTCCGCGGCGGTCTGGGCGCTATTGCGAGTGGCGGCAGCCTGCCCGAAGGCGAAGTAGACGAAGGCCAAGAACAGAAGCCCCCCTATGGCGGCGACATAGGCAGGAAACGCCTGGCCTGCCTCCGACAGGCCGCGAACCGCGGCTACTCGCCGCCGCCACCAGTCAGCTCGGCGATCTTCTGGCTGATCGCACCCTTGATGGACTGCCCGAGATCCGTCCCGGTGATCGCCACCACAATCGCCACCACCACCACAATGATCCCCAGATACTCCACCGCCGTCTGCCCCCGGTCCCTGGACATCGGGCGCGTGGTCAGTGCGATCTTGGCCTTGGTCAGGGCCTTCAGCATCGCGTCGTTCATCGTGGTCCCCTCCGCGTTCAGACGCCTGCGCTCCGGCACGGTATGCCGATGGAGCCGTGGGTGCACAGGGTCCCTGGGCCCATTCGTCAGGTCGGGTCATGGGAGGGACCTCGTGCCCAGCCAGGAGGCTATGGCCTCGGCGCGGGTGCTGGTGTGGAGTTTGGCGAAGATTCGGTTGATGTGGTTCTTGACCGTCTTCTCCGTGATGAAACAGGCCGCGGCGATCTGCTGGTTGTTCAGGCCCGTGGCGATCAGGTCCATCACCTCCGCCTCCCTCGCACTCAGTCCACACTGTGGCAGATTAGGTTGCACTTGCGAAGAGGGTTTCTCGAAGAAAGGCCGGTTTTTGACAGTTGGCGGCATCCCCCTGTGTGCAGTCGCACGCAGCGACTTCAGCAGGACCCCCGACGCCGTCGCCGTGAACCTCGCCCTCCCCTCCCCCACGTCCCTGACCGCGCTCACCAGCTCGTCCGTCGTGAACTCGCCGTGGACCAGATAGCCGCCCGCGCCCCGGCGCAGCGCCTCCTCCACGGTCTCCGGCTCGCGGCTGTGGGTGAGCATCAGGACGCGGGACAGGCGCGCGAGGCGCGGGAGGGCCGTCAGGCCGTCGAGGAGGACCACGTGGGGGCGGACGCGGAGGGTCTCCCGGAGGGCCTCGCCGCCGTCCGCCGCCTCCGCGACGACCTCGAAGCCGGGGCGGCCGCCGAGGAGCGCGCGCAGGCCCGCCCGTACGACCGGGTCGTCGTCCACCACCAGGACCGTGAGTACCGTCGGCATCAGCGGCTCACTCGCCCGTCACCGAGCCGAAGTCCGTTCCCGTGCCCAGGAACAGGCCCGCGCCGAGGAGGATCATCGTCGCCGGGACCATCAGGGTCGTGATCACCATCGTCGCCTTCGGGACCGCCTTCGCCGCCTTGCGGCGGGCGTTCTGGGCGTCGGTGCGCCGCATGTCGTTCGCGATCTGGATGAGCGTGTCCACGATCGGGGCGCCCAGCTCCTCGCCCTGCTGGAGCGCCGTCACGAACTGCGCCACCTGTTCCGAGTCGTTGCGGCGGCGCAGTTCGTCGAAGGCCTGCCGGCGGCTGACGCCCATGTCCATCTGGCGCAGGGTGATGCGCAGTTCGTCGGACCACGGCCCCTCGTACTTCTCCGCGACCCGTTCGAGGGCCTGCCGGAAGCCGAGACCCGCCGAGACGACGACGGCGAGGACGTCCAGGAAGTCCGGCAGCGTGCGCTCGATCTGGTCCTTGCGGATGCGGACCGCCGACCAGATCCCCACCTCCGTCCAGAACGCCCCGAAGGCCAGGAGGAGGAGCGCGGTGAGGTACGAGCCCTTCGACAGCATCAGGAGGGCGCCCAGGGCCCCCAGGAAGCCGTACACCGCCCGGCGGGCGCCGTACCGGTCGATCGTCAGGCCGCCCGGGTTCCCGGCCAGGTCGATGCGGCGGCGCACCGCGTTGACCCGCTTGGGGCCCATCAGGCGCAGCACGCCCGGCGACCAGCGCATGCCCAGGCGGTCGACCGCCGAGTCGACCGCGCCGGTACGGGTCGCGCCGACCTCCAGGGCGAGCCGGAGGTCGTCGGGGAGCTTGGCGTCGGCCCGGTAGAGCCGGACGCCGTAGCAGGCGCCGGCGACGGCCAGGCCGGCCAGGAGGGCGAGGAGGAGGTCCACGGCGGCCGTCCCTACACGTCGATCTTCGAGAAGCGGCGGATGATGACGAAGCCGACCGCGTACAGGGCGAACGCCGCGATCACCGCGAACTGCCCGAGGCCCGAACCCGTCATCCGGTCGAGCGCGCCCGGCTGCATGTTGTCGATGAGGAGCAGCGAGCCGATCCCGATGACGGGGACGGAGTACGCGGTCATGCTCACCTGCGAGAGCTGGGTGCGGACCTCGCGCCGGGTCTCCTTGCGCTCCTCCAGCGTCTCGGTGAGGTTGCGCAGCGAGGAGACGACGGTGCCGCCGGCCCGGTTGGCGAGGACCAGGGTGGTGACGAGGACGACGAGCTCCCGGGAGGGGAGGCGTTCGGCGAGCTCGCCGAGGGCGTCGTCGAGGGAGGTGCCGACGGACAGCTGCTGGGCGACCTTCTCCAGTTCGACGCCGGCCGGGGCCTCCAGCTCGTCGGCGGCCAGGCTGAGGGCCATCCGGAGGGCGAGTCCGGCCTGAGTGGCGTTGGCCAGGATGCGGGAGAGCTCGGGAAGCTGGTTGATGAACTTCTCGATGCGCTTCTGGCGCTGCCAGTTGAGGTAGCCGAGGGCCACCCAGATGCCGAGGAAGCCGCAGATCGGGCCGAAGAAGGGCGACAGCGCCGTCTGCCCCACGGCCCACAGGACCGCCACGGTCGCCGTGAGGGCGACCGTGAACTCGCCGGGCGTGACGTCCAGGCCGGTGGCCGCGATCCGCAGCTCCAGCCTCCGGCCGAGGGCGGTCCCGCGCACCCGCCGGTCGACGCCCCTGAAGTGGCGCCTGCGGCGGCCGGAGGCCTCGGGACCGGCCGTCTCGTCGAGCCGGGCGACGAGGTCCGCGTGCCGGCGGGCCCCGCTCGCGTACAGCTGGACGCCGGTCACGCCCAGGACGCAGCAGAGCAGCGCGACGCCGATCGTCAGCCAGAAGGGGTCGATGGTCATTCCGCCTCCCGGACGGCCAGGTGGGCGTCGGTCGCGGCCACGCCGAAGGCCTGCGGGAGGGGCTGCCCGGCCAGGTAGAGGCGTTCGGCGACCCGGCGCGGCAGCGGGTGGTACGTGAACCGCCCGTACACCCTTCCGTCGGCGGCGAGCGGCTCGGCGTGGAAGCGGCAGACCGTGGCGAGCAGGAAGCGCTCGCGGCCGTGCGAGGCGAGGACGGCGATCTCGGTGATCCGGCGGGTGCCGTCGGGGTGCCGGGTCAGCTGCACGAGGACGTCGACCGCGCTGTTGATCTGGTCGCGCAGCGCCTCGAACGGCACCTTCACCTCCGACATGGACGCGAGGGTCTGGAGCCGCATCAGGGCGTCCTCGGCGGAGTTGGCGTGGACGGTGGCGAGGGAGCCGTCGTGGCCGGTGGACATGGCCTGGAGCATGTCGAGCGTCTCGCCGCCGCGGACCTCTCCGACGATGATGCGGTCGGGGCGCATGCGCAGGGAGTTGCGGACGAGGTCGCGGATGGAGATGGCGCCGCGGCCCTCGATGTTGGGCGGCCTGGCCTCCAGCCGGATGACGTGGGACTGCTGGAGCTGGAGCTCGGCCGAGTCCTCGATGGTGATGATCCGCTCGCCCTCCGGGACGAGCCCGGAGAGGGCGTTGAGGAGGGTGGTCTTCCCGGTGCCGGTGGCGCCGGAGACGATCAGGTTGAACTTGGCCTGCACGAGCCCGGAGAGCAGGAGCAGCATCTGCTCGTCCAGGGAACCGAGCCCGAGCATCTCGTGGAGCGTGTACGCGCGGGGGAAGCGGCGGATGGTGAGGGTCGCGCCGGTGAGGGAGAGCGGCGGGATGATGACGTTGACGCGCTCGCCGGAGGGGAGCCGGGCGTCGACCATCGGGTTCGACTCGTCCACGCGGCGGTTGACCGTCGACACGATCCGCTCGATCGTCTGCATGAGCTGGTCGTGGGAGGCGAAGCGGAGCGGCAGGAGTTCGACGCGGCCGCCGCGCTCGATGAAGATCTGGTCGGGGCCGTTGACCATGATCTCGGTGATCGAGGCGTCTTCGAGGAGCGGTTCGAGCACGCCGAGGCCGAGGGCCTCGTCCACGACCCGGCGGATCAGCCGGGAGCGCTCGGCGGTGGAGAGGACCGGGCCCTCGCGGCTGATGATGTGCCCGAGGACGCGCTCCAGGCGGGCGCGCCGCTCGGCGGCGGCGAGCGCGGACATCTCCGTGAGGTCGATCTCCTCCAGGAGCTTGGCGCGGAAGGCGGCGACGAGGTGTCCGTCCTCGCGGGCGGCGGCGGCGCCGCTCTCCTCGGGGGCGTTGATCCGGGAGCGCAGGCTCATGACTCGTCGTCCCTCCTCATTCGTCCTCCTCGGCGGGCAGCGGCATGGTGGCGGTCTTCGTCACGGGGTCGAAGTTCCAGAAGGGGACGACGGAGGGGATGCGCACCTTGACGGTGGCGACGACCTCACCGCCGCTCGGGACGACGTCGACGGCGGTGACCCAGTCGGCGGCCGCGTAGCCGGCCGTCCTGGCGTCGGGCCCGTCCTCCGCGTCGCTGCTCGCCGCCCGGGCCGCCGCGCGCGCCGCCGTGCCCGCCTGCTGGGCGGCGTACGCGGCGACGCCGAGCTGGAGGCCGGCGAGGCCGGCGAGGAGCAGGACCGGGAGGAACCCGAGGTACTCGACGGCGGCCTGCCCGCGGTCGCGGGCCCTCGTGCGCGGTTGTCGGCTCATGGTGTGGGCTCCTCCTGCACCGCGCCCGCCTCCGCCGTGACCGGGAAGAGGCCTCCCAGACCCGGGACGAGGGCGGGCACGTCGACCTTGATCCGGACGTTGACCATGCCGCCGCCCGGGGCGCAGCTCACCTCGGAGACGTTCCAGGCGCCGTCGATGTGGCGGCGGGCGGCGGCGCCCCAGTCGTCGCCGACCGCGCACGCCCGCGCCCCCTCGTCCGCCGCGTTCCCCGCCAGGGTGTACGTGTAGCCGACCAGGACGACCTGCCAGAGCAGGGCGAGGGTGAGGAGGATCAGGGGGACCATGCCGAGGAACTCGACGGCCACCTGTCCCCTGTCGCCCTCTCCGCCCCTGGCGCCGTCCCGGTGGCCGCGCATGGGTCAGCGGCCTCCGGTGCGGCGGCGCAGGCCGAGGGAGCCCCGGTCGCCGGTGCGGGCGAGCTGCTTGCCGGGGCGGCCCGCGGCCGGGGCCGCCCGGACGAGGCCCAGTTCGCCGGCGAGGGCCCAGAGGGCCTGCTTGACGGTGGACTTGGCGTCGAGTTCGTGGAGGCGGCCGGCGTCGACGACGGCCTGGAGCTCCTTGAAGTGGGCGGGGACGGAGACGCCGGCGACCCGGGTGCCGGTGATCTTCTGGACGAGGGGCGGCTGGATCTCGCTGGAGCGGTGCTGCCGGTTGACGAGGGTGATCGTCTCCTCGGCCTTGCGGACCTGGAGCCTTTCCCACATGCGTACGGTCCGTTTGGCGGCCCGTACCGCGACCACGTCGGGGGTGGTGACGAGGAGGGCGGTGTCGGCCATCTCGATCACGGCGGCGCTGGCGCCGTCGAGCCGGGAGCCGCAGTCGACGACGACGACCTCGTGGCGGCCGCGCAGGGCGCTGACGACCTGGCGGGCGGCGCGGTCGGTGACCTCCTCGCCGCGTTCGCCCTCGGCCGGGGAGAGGAGCAGCGAGAGGCCGGTCTCGTGGACGAAGACGGCGTCCTGGAGGACGCGGGGCGAGATGTCGGTGATGGCGGCGAGGTCGGCGACGGAGCGCCGGAACTGGACGTCGAGGTAGGAGGCGATGTCGCCGCTCTGGAGGTCCATGTCGACGAGGGCGACGCTCCGGCCCGAGGCGCGGGCGGCGAGGGCGAGGTGGACGGCGGTGACGGTGGTGCCGACGCCGCCCTTGGCGCCGCCGACGGTGACGACGGTGCCGCCGGGGCCGGCGCCCTGGTCGGGCCCGGTGCCGAGGTGGCGGCGGACTCCGGCGGACCACTGGGCGGCGGCCTGGACGCGGCTGGCGAGTTCCTCGTACCCCAGGGGCAGGGTGACGAGGCCGCGGGCGCCGGAGTCCATGGCGGCGGAGAAGAGGACGGGTCCGGCGTCGGCGGTGATGAGGACGACGCCGACGGCGGGGAAGCGGAGGGCGACCTCGCGGACGAGTTCGAGCGCGGGGACGGGTCCGATCCGCTCGTGGACGAGGACGACCTCGGGGAGTTCGTCGAGGGAGGCCGCGGCGAGGCGGGCGAGGGTGTCGACGAGCTGGGCGGAGTCGGCGACCGGCGGGGCGGGTTCGGCGTCGGGCAGCTGGCTGAGCAGCGTGACGACGGCCCGGGCCGCGTCGGGGTCGCCGACGGCCGGCAGGATCCTCGTGGTCATACCGGCCTCACTTGTCCTTGTCGAGCGTGTAGGTGCGGTCGCGCTGGTCGACGGGGGCGCCTTCCGTGGAGGGGGCGACGAGGGCGAGGCGTACGTGTTCGGCGAAGGACTCGGCGTACGCGACGCGCTGGGTGTCGAGGGTGGAGAGCGCGAAGGTGATGGGGACGGTGGAGGTGGCCCGGTCGGCGCGGTCGGAGCGTTCGGAGGCCGGGGTGAGCTTGCCGACGTCGAGGACGCGGGCGCCGGAGACGATCATGCGGGACTGGTCGGGGTCGCCCTTCTTCTCGCCGGCGAAGGTGGCGTAGATGTTGACGGTGGCGCCGGCGGTGATCTTGCCGGCGACGCCGGTGCCGGCGTCGATCATGATGGCGATCTCCTGCTGGCCCGGCCGGAGCGCGGGCCGGTCGACGATCATGTCCTCCTGGAGGAGGGAGCCCTTCTTGAGCCGGGTGACGGCGATCTTGCCCCGGATCCGCGCGAGGTCGGTGACGGCGGTCCCGGAGAGCCAGCGCTCCGGCATGGTGATCTTCTCGAACTGGTCGGCCTTCAGGGCCTGGTAGGGCTCCACGTCCGCCTTGATCCGGTACGCGGTGGTCTCCGGGCCGACCTTGGAGTTCACGTCGCCGATGACGGCGAGGACGCCGACGAAGGCGCCGAGGGCGCACAGGACGGAGAGCAGCAGCAGGATCACGCCGCGGCGCTGGCGGGAGTTCATGGCCGTACTACCTCGATCGGAGACGTGGGTCCGGGCGGACGGAGACGGTGGGCGGGCGGGTGTACGGGGGCGGGGTCCCGGGGGCGGTTCACGGCAGGGCGCGGGGGGTCTGCGCGCCGGGCTCCAGGGCCCGGGCGGGGTGCGGGACGGCGGGCCCCGGGGCGTGGGGGGCGGGGGGGTCCGCGGGGTCGAGGGCGCGCGGGTCGGCGGCGGGGCCGACGGCGCGCGGGTCGGCGGCGCGCCCGCCCTGATAAGCGCCCGCGCCCGGGTACGCGCCCGCGCCCTGATAAGCGCCCGTGCCCGGGTACGCGCCCGTGCGCGGATCGGCGCCCCGCGTGCCCCGCGCACCCCGCGTCTCCGGGTACGGGTCGCCGCCCTCCCCGCCCTCGTACCCGCGGCCGCCCGGTTCCGGGTGGGTCAGCGGGGCCGTGCAGAAGCCGCAGCGGTCGCCGATGAGGTCCATGCCGCACCAGTGGCAGGTCTCGCGCCGTACGGAGGAGACGAGTTGGTGGAGGACGGACAGGTCGGGGAGGTACGCGGCGAACTCGACGAGTTTTCCGGTGCCCCACCAGCCGGGCGAGGCGGCGGGCAGCGCGGTCTCCTGGACGGGGCCGGGGATCCGCCAGCGGGGCACGAGGGTGGTGGTGGGCCAGTCGGTCTGGAGCCGGCCGCGGGCGAGGAGGAGTTCGGTGGCGAACTCCGGTCCCGCGAGGGCCCCTTCGCCGTCGCCGACGCGCACCATCTGCGGGGTGGGTCCGGCGAGGACGGCGAAGTGGGCGCCGGGCAGCCAGCTCTTGAGGTGGGAGCCGAGGCCGACGGGGACGCGGTCGAGCCGGGAGACGGAGCCGAGGACGGCGCCCGCGTAGATGTAGTGGGCGAGCAGCCGGGCGGCGGAGGCGAGGACTCCGGGGCTGAAGTCGCAGCCGGCGAGGAGGCACAGTTGGCGGACCAGCACGGCCGCGCCGAGGGGCGGCAGGTCGGTCCTGACCAGGGCGATCCGGTCGCTCTCCAGGAGGGAGCGGACGGCGTGGAGGCGGTGCTCGACGGCGGCCGGGGCGGAGGTGGGGCAGACGACGACCACGTGTCCGTGGCGGGCGAGGAGCTGCTGCACGTCCGCGACCGAGGCGTCCAGGGAGCGCCCTTCGGGGGGCGGGAGCACGGCGGCCCGCGGGGTTCCGGGGTCGGTCGGCGGCAGCACCAGATCGGCGCTGGTGACCGCGATCGCTGTCGGCACGTCGGGCCCCCGTCCCCTCCGGCCCCCGGGGTCGCGGGGGTCACGGTTCACTTACCGCGTTCGCGGCGTCACACCGGGGTGCGGCCGCCTCTGCACCTTATCCACGTCCCCCGGGGTGGTGAACACACAATCCGCCAAGCTGCCCCCATTTATTTGGGTCCGGCCCCTGGGCCCCGGTCCTGGGCCCGGAACCTGGGCCCCACGGCCCTTTCCGGCCCGGACTCGTCCCGCCGCCCGAACACCGTTTGCCGCCAGAGGTCTTGACAACGCGATTGGTCTGGACCAGCTTGTTCGCACAACGGTGGCCACCGTCCGAACCCGTACCCCTCGTACCGCCTCGTACCCCCGTACGAACCCCTCCGTACGACGACGTACGGCACCTCCACATCCCCAACTCCCCCACGGAGGATGCACGTGGACCGCACCACCACCCGCCCGCGCGGACGCGGATGGCTCGGCGGAGCCCTCGCCCTCGCCGTCGGCTCCGGGCTCGTCCTCGTCGGCGGAGCCGGCACCGCCCAGGCGGCGGACGTCAACGTCGCCAAGAACGCGGGCTTCGAGAACGGCCTCGCCAACTGGGCCTGTTCCGCCGGGAGCGGCGCCGCCGTCTCCTCGCCGGTCCGCACCGGGACCGGCGCCCTCAAGGCGAGCCCGGCCGGTCTCGACAACGCCAAGTGCGTGCAGACCGTGGCCGTGAAGCCCAACTCGACGTACACGCTGAGCGCCTGGGTCCAGGGCGGCTACGCCTACCTCGGCGCGAGCGGCACCGGGACCGGCACCGGCACGGTGTCCACCTGGACGCCGGACTCCCCCTCCTGGAAGCAGCTGACCACCACCTTCACCACGGGCGCCGCCACCACCTCGGTCGAGATCTACACCCACGGCTGGTACGGCACCTCCCCCTACCTCGTCGACGACGTGAGCGTCTACGGGCCCGACGGGGGCGGCGGCCAGGACCCCGACCCGGTCGTCCCGACCACCCCGGCCGGCCTCGCGGCGGGCACCGTCACCTCCTCCTCCGTGAGCCTGAGCTGGGGCGCGGTCTCCGGCGCGACGGCCTACAAGGTGTACCGGGACGGCGCCAACCCGCAGACCGTGAGCGGCACCTCCGCCACGGTCACCGGGCTCACCGCCGACACCGCCTACCAGTTCCAGGTCTCCGCGACGAACGCCGCGGGCGAGTCCGCGAAGTCCGCCGCCGTGTCGGCGCGCACCGCGAAGAACCAGACCGGCCCCGGCCCGGCCGTGCCCAAGCACGCCGTGACCGGCTACTGGCAGAACTTCGACAACGGCGCGGCCAAGCAGAAGCTGCGGGACGTGCAGGCGGCGTACGACATCATCGCCGTCTCCTTCGCCGACTCGACCGCCACGCCCGGCCAGATCGTCTTCAACCTGGACCCGGCCGTCGGCTACGCCTCGGTCGCCGACTTCAAGGCCGACGTCGCGGCCAAGAAGGCGGCCGGCAAGTCCGTGATCATCTCCGTCGGCGGCGAGAAGGGCAACGTCACGATCAACAGCGACGCGAGCGCCACCGCCTTCGCCAACAGCACGTACGCCCTGATGCAGGAGTACGGCTTCAACGGCGTCGACATCGACCTCGAACACGGCATCAACTCCACGTACCTCACCAAGGCGCTGCGCCAGCTCTCCGCGAAGGCGGGTTCGAGCCTGGTGATCACGATGGCCCCGCAGACCATCGACATGCAGTCCACGGGCACGGAGTACTTCAAGACCGCGCTCGCCGTGAAGGACATCCTCACGGTGGTCAACACGCAGTACTACAACAGCGGTTCGATGCTGGGCTGCGACGGCAAGGTCTACAGCCAGGGCTCGGTGGACTTCCTCACCGCGCTCGCCTGCATCCAGATCCAGGGCGGCCTCGACCCGTCCCAGGTCGGTCTGGGCGTCCCCGCCTCCACCCGGGGCGCGAGCAGCGGCTACGTCTCCCCGCAGGTCGTGAACAACGCGCTCGACTGCCTGACCAAGCTCACCAACTGCGGCTCCTTCAAGCCGGCCCAGGCCTGGCCGTCGCTGCGCGGCGCCATGACCTGGTCCACCAACTGGGACGCGACGGCCGGCAACGCCTGGTCGAACGCGGTCGGTCCGCACGTGCACGGCCTCCCGTAACGGGTTCCCTCCCCGTCCCCGTACGGGCTCCGCGGCGCCGCCGCTCTCCCGGCGGCGCCGCGTCGTTCCCGGGGCCTTCCGGGATCCGTCAGCGGCGGGGCAGGAACGTGGCCAGGACCGGGTCGAGCCGGGCCACCCACTCCTCGACCCGGGCGGCGCGGCGGCCGTCGAGCTCGCACGTGTACGCGCCGCCGCCGTGGAGCGAGACCACGACGCGCAGTCCCCGGCCGCGGCGGGTCCGCAGCAGGTCCACGCCCGAGATCTCCTCCCAGCCGAAGTCCACCTCATCGCCGTAGAGCTGGAGGTGGACGCCGGAGCCGTCGACGACGATCCCGGACACCCGGTCGGCGGCCACGAACTCCGGCACGAACCCGGGGCGTACGGATCCGGGGGGTACGAATCCGAGGGGTACGGCGCCGGGCGGTACGGAGGGCGGCGGCGGTACGGCGAAGGCGCCCGGGGCTCCGAAGCCCCGCGGGGGCCCGAACCCCTGGGGCGGCACGTGCGGGGGTGCGTGTCCCGGTGGCGGTGCCTGTCCCGGCGGGGGCCCGTGGGCGGGGGCCGCCGGTACGACCACCGTGGCGGGATGCGGTCCCCCCTCCCCCAGCGCGTCCAGGATCTCGTCCGGCGTGGGGCGTCCGGCCGGGTCCTTGGCGAGGCAGCGGGCCACCAGGCCGCGCAGCGCCTCCGGGACGGAGGCGAGGTCCGGGGCCTCGTGGACCGAGCGGTACATGAGGCCCATCGGCGTGCCCTCCCCGAAGGGGCGGCCGCCCGCGGCGGCGACGAGGACGGCGCCGAGGGCGAAGACGTCGGCGGCGCCCGTCACCTCCTCGCCGAGGGCCTGTTCGGGGGCGAGGTAGCCGGGGGTGCCGAAGGCGGAGCCGGTGGCGGTGAGGCGGGTCGACTCCAGGGCGCGGGCGATCCCGAAGTCGAGGACGCGCGGCCCGTCGGGGGCCATGACGATGTTGCCGGGCTTGAGGTCGCGGTGGACGAGCCCGCAGGCGTGGATGGCCTCCAGGGCCTCCGCGAGCGCGGCCCCGAGCGCGCGCAGCCGCGGCTCGTCCATGGGGCCCTCGGCGGTGACGAGTCCGGCGAGGGTGGGGCCGGGGACGTAGGCGGTGGCGAGCCAGGGCGCCTCGGCGTCGGGGTCGGCGTCGACGACCTGCGCGGTGTGGAAGCCGCCGACCCTGCGGGCCGCGGCGACCTCGGCGCGGAAGCGTGCGCGGAAGGAGGGGTCGGAGGCGAGTTCCGGCCGCGCCACTTTGACGGCGACGGCGCGTCCGCCGCGCGATCGGGCAAGGTAGACGGTGCCCATGCCGCCTTCGCCCAGCTTGTGCTCGATGACGTATCTGCCGATGAGGGTCCCCACGCGGGACAGTATGGCCGAAGTCCGTCTCTTGACCGGTCCATGACATGACCTCACCATGTCCGGAACACCCCGCACGACCCGCACCGCCCCCTCGCACCACCCCCGTTTCCGCTTCGTCGTTGTCGCACCCCCCACCCTCCCCACCCAGGAGACAGCATGCGACGTTCCCTCCGCGCCAGGAGGCCCGGCAGGAGGCCCGCCACCCTCGCGGCCCTCGTGGCACTCGCCCTCGTGGCACCCCTCTCCGCGCTCTCGACGCCCGCCGGGGCCGACCCGGCGTCGACCGCCGCCGGCACCACCACCCGCTCCTCCGCCGCGGCCGAGGAGGTGGTCCGGCAGTACGAGGTGGCCGGACCCGCCACCCCGGCCGCCCGCACCGCGCTCGCCGCCACCGGGGTCTCGATCGACGAGGTCGACGCCCGCGCGGTCGTGGTCAGCGCCAACGCCGCGCAGCTCGGGCGCCTCAGGGCCCTGGGCTACGAGCCCGTCGCCCTGCCGGGCCCGCCGGACCGGGGCGAGGCCGCCCGGTCGGCGCTCGGCCCGCTGGACTTCCCGTCGGCGGACTCCCGCTACCACAACTACGCCGAGGCGAACGCGGAGATCAACCAGCGGCTCGCCCAGTACCCCTCGATCATGAGCAAGCGGGTCATCGGCAAGTCGTACGAGGGCCGGGACGTCGTCGCGATCAAGATCAGCGACAACGTGGCCGCCGACGAGAACGAGCCCGAGGTCCTCTTCACCCACCACCAGCACGCCCGCGAGCACCTCACCGTCGAGATGGCGCTCTACCTGCTGCGCGAACTCGGCGCGGGCTACGGCACGGACAGCAGGGTCACCAACGCCGTGAACGGGCGCGAGATCTGGATCGTCCCCGACCTCAACCCGGACGGCGGCGAGTACGACATCGCCTCCGGCTCCTACCGCAGCTGGCGCAAGAACCGGCAGCCCAACTCCGGCTCCTCGTACGTCGGCACGGACACGAACCGGAACTGGGACTACAAGTGGGGCTGCTGCGGCGGCTCCTCCGGCACCAAGAGCTCCGAGACCTACCGGGGCACGGCCCCCGAGTCCGCCCCCGAGGTGAAGGTCGTCGCCGACTTCGTCCGCTCCCGGGTGGTCGGCGGGAAGCAGCAGATCAAGGCGGCGATCGACTTCCACACGTACAGCGAGCTGGTCCTCTGGCCGTTCGGCTGGACCACCGCCGACACCGCCCCCGGCATGACCCAGGACGACCGGAACGCCTTCGCGGCCGTGGGCAAGAAGATGGCCGCGAGCAACGGCTACACCCCCGAGCAGTCCAGCGACCTGTACGTCACGGACGGCTCGATCGACGACTACCTGTGGGGCGCCCAGAAGATCTTCGCGTACACCTTCGAGATGTACCCGGCCTCGTCCTCCGGCGGCGGCTTCTACCCGCCCGACGAGGTCATCGAACGCGAAACCGCCCGCAACCGGGACGCGGTGCTCCAACTCCTGGAGAACGCCGACTGCATGTACCGCTCGATCGGCAAGCAGGGGCAGTACTGCGCGGCCTGATCCGGTGGACGTTCCGGGGCCGGCGGAGGATCTCCTCCGCCGGCCCCTCCCGGTCGCTCCCGGCCGGCGCGGCATGCCGCGAAAGAGAGCGGAGACCTCCGCGCCCACCGCGCATCGGGTACGCCAACTGCCTTTTCCCAATATCGGTTGTTCACGGTGCAGGAGTGTCGCAGGACTGTAGATTCCTGCCATGGCCAAGAGCAGAGCGAGTGAGAACCCGGAGTCGCGTTTCTCCGCCGTACTGGCGAGCGTGGCGAACCTTCCGGGCGTACGCATCGACAGGGAGGCGTACCTCCGAAGCGCGCTGGCCCGTCACTGCTCCGAGGACGAGATCCGCACGGCGATCGAGGAGACCCCCGCGGCGGCGGGAATCCCCCTCGACATCCTGGACAAGGCGGCCGACGCCTCCATCACCTACGAGACCAGCAAAGCCGGGGCCCTCTCCGCGGCCGCCGGAATGCCCGGCATCTTCGCCCTGCCCGTCACCGTTCCCACCGACATGGCCCAGTACATGAGCCACATGCTGCGCATCGCGCAGAAGCTGGCCTACCTCTACAGCTGGCCCGACCTGCTCTCCACCAGCAGCGACGATCTCGACGACGCCACCAAGGGGGTCCTCACGCTCTTCGTCGGCGTGATGTTCGGCACCCAGTCGGCGAACACCGCCGTGGGGCAGATCTCGGGAATGATGGCGAAGGAAGTCGCCAGGAAACTGCCCCAGAAGGCGCTCACCCAGGGCGTCGTCTACCCGATCGTGAAGAAGGTCGCGGCCTATCTCGGCGTCGAGATGACGAAGCAGACCTTCGCGAAGACCGTCTCCAAGGCCATCCCCGTCGTCGGCGCCGTCGTCTCCGGCGGACTCACCCTCGCGACCTCCCGCCCCATGGCGAAAAGGCTGAAGAAGCACCTCTCCGGCCTGGAGCTGGCGAACCCGGCGCGCCGCGCCGCGGACGGAGACGTCGTGAACGGGGAAGTCGTGAACGGGGAAGTCGTGGACGGGGACGTCGTGGACGGGGACGTCCGCGGTTCCGCCGCGGGGCGCACCGAGCCCTCTCCCGCCTGACGCGAGCCGGAAGGACCGGTGCGGGCCCGTACCTCCCGGGGAGGTGCGGGCCCGCTTCCGCCGTCGCACCCGGAGGGGCTTCTCAGCCCAGGACCGCCAGCGCGTCGATCTCGATGAGGAGGCCGGGCGGGAGGCCGACGTAGACGGTGGTGCGGGCGGAGGCGGGGGCCTTGAGGCCCTGCTCCTCGAAGTACTGGTTGTAGATCTCGTTCATCTCGGCGAAGTGGTCCACGTCCGTCAGGTAGACGCGCGTCATCATCACGTCGTCCCAGGTCGCGCCGCCCTCCTCCAGGATCGCCTTGACGTTGGCGAAGGTCTGGAGGGTCTGCTCGCGCAGGGTCGGGCCCGCGACGGCGGGGGCCTGCCCCTCGACGGCGGGCAGGAAGCCGACCTGGCCCGCCACCTGGAGGATGTTGCCCTTCTTCACGCCGTGCGAGAACTTCGCGGGCGGGGTGGTGTGGGTCGCCGGGGTCAGGGCGGTCTTCTCGGTCGTCTGCTCGCTCATGCGGTGTCCTTGGTCGGGGCGGTGCCGGAGTACTCCCGGCTGATGGCGTCCGCGGTGCGGCGCACCTGCGGGAGGAGGGTGAGGAGTTCCTCGGCCGTGACGACCACGTTGGGCGCCGAGACCGACATGGCCGCGACGACCCGCCCGTCGGCGCCCCGGACGGGGGCGCCGACGCAGTTGATGGACTCCTCGTGGCCGCCGAGGTCGGTGGCCCACCCCTGCTCGCGCACGGTCGCCAGCTCCTTGAGGAAGGCGGCGGCGTTCGGCGTCGAACGGGGCGTGTACGGGGGGTAGTCGAGCTTCGCGGCGACCGCGCGCCGCTCGGCCTCGGGCAGGTCGGCCAGGAGCAGCTTGGCGACGGCGGCGACGGTGATCGCGACGGGCCTGCCGATGCGCGAGTACATCCGGACCGGGTAGCGGCTCTCGACCTTGTCGATGTAGAGGACCTCGCCCTCCTCGTACACCGCGAGGTGGATCGTGTGCCCGATCCGCTCGTTGAGGGCGGTGAGGTAGGGGTGGGCGATCTCCCGGATGTCGAGGTTCTCCACGGCCTCCTGCGCGAGCGCGAAGAGCCGGGCGCCGAGGCGGTAGCGCTGGTCCTGCTGGCGGTGGACGAGGCCGTGCTCGTGGAGGGTGCGCAGCAGCCGCAGGGCCGTGGACTTGTGGACGCCGAGGCTCTCGGCGACCTGCCCGAGGTCGGCGGGGCCCCGCGCGAGCAGCGGCAGGATGCTGAGCGCCCGGTCGACGGTCTGGCTCATGGCGTGCGTACCTCCTGGTCGTCCCCCGTACGGCCGGGGCCCCGCGGGTCGTCGCCCGTCCGGCCGGGGTCCTTCTCGTCGGCCTCCGTCCAGCCGGGGCCGAGGTGAAGTGTCCCCCAGTCCTCGTCGCCGAGCGCGGCCAGGCGGTCGGCGCGGTCGCGGCGGGGCGGGGCGGCCAGGTCGCCGGGGACGGTGAGGGCGGCGGCGGCCGCGAGGTGCCCGTGCCGGAGCCGGGCCCCGAGGCCGAGGCCGCGCAGGGTCGCGGAGAGGAAGCCGGCGGCGAAGGCGTCCCCGGCGCCGATCGGGGAGACGACGTCGACGCGGGGCGCGGGGACGAAGACCCCGTCCCCCTCGTCCTCATGGGCTCCCCGGTCGACGGCGACGGCCCCGGTCCCGCCCAGCTTGACCACGACGGTCCCCGGTTCGGGGAGCGCGTCGAAGACCGCGCGGGGGTCCGCCAGGCCCCACAGCCGTTCCGCCTCGTCCGCCCCGACGAAGACGACGTCGGCGCGGCGGGCGAGCCCGAGGAGCACGCCGGGGGCGTCGCCGGCGCGCCACAGGGCGGGCCGGTGGTTGACGTCGAAGGAGACGAGCGGCCGGCCGGGGCGCGGGGCGGTGAGCTCCCGCACCAGGGCCAGGCAGTCCCCGGAGAGGGCGGCGGTGATGCCGGTGAGGTGCAGGATCCGGGCGCCGTCGACGCTCTCGTACGGGACGGTCGCGGGCGACATGGCCGAGGCGGCGGAACCGGCCCGGTAGTAGACGACCTCGTGGGCGTCGGTGGCCCGGTCCTCGTCCGTGCGGAAGTAGATCCCGGTCGGCCGGTGCGGGTCGCGGCCGACGGCGGTGACGTCCACGCCGTGGCCGCCGATGACGTCGACCAGGTGGTCGCCGAAGCCGTCGCGGCCGACGCGGCCGACCCACTTGGCGCGGTGTCCGGCGGCGGCCAGGACGCAGGCGACGTTGGACTCGGCGCCGCCGATCGCGCGGGTGAAGGAGGGGACGTCCGCGAGGCGGCCCGGTCGGGAGGGGAGGAAGGTGACCATGGACTCACCGAGACAGACGACGTCCACGGAGCCCACGGGTTCCACAGGGCCCACGGGTTCCACAGGGCCCACGGGTTCCACAGGGCCCACGGGTTCCACGGGTTCCACGGGGCGGACGGCGTCCGGGATCGCGTGTCCGCTCACTCTCGTGCTCCCTGCGACTCCCACGGGTCCATTGACCCGGCCTTGGCCCGGATGTTAGACAGCCGTGAGCAAGATGCGCAATGAGCGTTGCACTGAATGCAACACCGCGAGGAGGAGCCCATGGCAGGCCCGGCGAACAAGACGCCCGCGCAGGAGCAGGCACGGAAGGAGTACGAGGTCCCCGACCTCTCCGCCGAGCGCGTCGACCACCGCTTCAAGGCCCTCCCCCCGGACGCCGCGGGCCTGACCGTCGGCGAGCTCTCCGCCCAGCGCCGCGACCTGTTCACCGGCGGCTACACCACCCCCGTCCTCGCCCTCTCCGCCGAGTCGGTCGAGCACAACCTGCGCCTCCTGGAGACGTACGCCGAGCGCCACGGCCTCGCCTTCGCCCCGCACGGCAAGACCTCCATGGCCCCGCAGCTCTTCGACCGGCAGCTGGCGCACGGCGCCTGGGGCATCACCGCCGCCGTGCCCCACCAGGCCCGCGTCTACCGCGCCCACGGCATCGCCCGGATCTTCCTCGCCAACGAGCTGGTCGACCCCGTCGCCCTGCGCTGGCTCGCCGCCGAGCTCGACGCCGATCCGGACTTCCGCTTCGTCTGCTACGTCGACTCCGTGCGCGGCGTCGAGCTGATGGACGAGGCCCTGCGCGCCGCCGGGGCGGGCCGCGCGGTGGACGTCGTCGTCGAGCTGGGCGCGGGCGAGGGGGCCCGCACCGGCGCCCGCACGGAGGCCGGGTGCGCCGCCGTCGCGGACGCGGTCGCCGCCACCGCCACCCTCCGCCTCGTCGGCGTCGCCGGGTACGAGGGCGAGGTGCCGGAGGCGGACCCCGAGCGGGTCCGCGCCTGGCTGCTGCGGCTCACCGGCCTCGCCGCCGCCTTCGACGCGGCGGGCCGCTTCGACGCCGGGATCGGCGAGATCGTGGTGAGCGCGGGCGGCAGCGCCTGGTTCGACACGGTCGCGGAGGTCTTCGCGGAGCTGCCCGCGTTCTCCCTCCCGGTCCTGAGGCTGCTGCGCTCCGGCGCGTACGTCTCGCACGACGACGGCCGCTACCGGGACGTCACCCCCTTCAACCGGGTCCCCGAGGAGGGCGCGCTCCAGCCGGCGTTCCGCCTCTGGTCGCAGGTCGTCTCCCGGCCCACCGGCGAGCAGGCCTTCACCAACGCGGGCAAGCGGGACGCCGCCCACGACCTGGACCTCCCGGAGGCGCAGGTGGTCCGCGACGCCCGCACGGGCGAGATCCGTCCCGCCGCGGGCATCACCGTGACGGGCCTCTCCGACCAGCACGCCTGGCTGCGCACGGAGCCGGGCGCGGACCTGGAGGTCGGGGACTGGGTGGGGATGGGCCTCTCCCACCCGTGCACGTCCTTCGACAAGTGGCAGCTCATCCCGCTGGTCGAGGCCGACGGCACGGTGGTCGACCACGTCCGTACGTTCTTCTAGGCGCCGGGGAGCCGGAACAGTGCTGGAACTCGTCATCCGCGACGCCGAGGTCGTCGACGGCGGCGGCGGCCCCTCCTACCGGGCCGACGTCGGCGTCGAGGACGGCCGGATCACCACGATCGTCCAGGAGGCGGCCGCCGCCGGCTGCCAGCGGCCCGCCGGCCGCCGGATCCTGGACGCCGAGGGCCTCGTCCTCTCCCCCGGCTTCGTCGACATGCACGCCCACAGCGACCTCGCGCTGCTGCGCGACCCGGACCACTCCGCGAAGGCCGCGCAGGGCGTGACCCTGGAGGTGCTGGGCCAGGACGGCCTGTCGTACGCGCCGGTGGACGACCGCACGCTCGCGGAGGTGCGGCGGGCGATCACCGGCTGGAACGGCGACGGCTCCGACCTGGACCTGGACTGGCGGACGGTCGGCGAGTACCTGGACCGGCTCGACGGCGCGCACGGCGGCCGGGGCATCGCCGTCAACGCCGCCTACCTCGTCCCCCAGGGGACGGTCCGGGCCCTCGCCGTCGGCTGGGAGGACCGCCCGGCGACGGCGGCCGAGCTGGACCGGATGCGGCGGCTCGTCGCCGAGGGCCTGGAGCAGGGCGCGGTCGGCATGTCCTCCGGCCTCACGTACACCCCCGGGATGTACGCGCCGGACGCGGAGCTGACCGAGCTGTGCCGGGTCGTCGCGGAGTACGGCGGCTACTACTGCCCGCACCACCGCTCGTACGGGGCCGGGGCCCTCGACGCGTACGCGGAGATGATCGCCCTCACCCGGGAGGCCGGGTGCGCCCTGCACCTGGCCCACGCCACCATGAACTTCGGCGTGAACGAGGGCCGGGCCCCCGAGCTGCTCGCCCTCCTGGACGGGGCCCTGGACGCCGGCGCGGACATCAGCCTCGACACGTACCCGTACACCCCCGGCTGCACGACCCTGGTGGCCCTGCTGCCGAGCTGGGTGAGCGAGGGCGGCCCGGAGGCGGTGCTCGCGCGGCTGCGGGACGACGCGACGGCCGAGCGGATCCGGCACCACCTGGAGGAGACCGGCTCGGACGGCTGCCACGGCGTCCCGGTCGACTGGGCCACGATCGAGGTGTCGGGGGTGAACGACCCCGCGCTCGCGGAGTTCACCGGCCGCCGTCTCGACGGCTGGGCCGCGGCCCGCCGGCTGCTCCTGGAGGACCGGCTCGGCACGACGGTCCTCCAGCACGTGGGCCACGAGGAGAACGTCCGGACGATCATGCGCCACCGGGTGCACACGGGCGGCTCGGACGGCATCCTCCAGGGCCGCAAGCCGCACCCGCGCGCGTACGGCACGTTCCCCGAGTACCTGGGGCGGTACGCGCGCGACCTGGGCGTCCTCTCCCTGGAGGAGTGCGTCGCCCATCTGACCTCCCGCCCGGCCGCCCGCCTCCGCCTCCCCGACCGGGGCCTGGTCCGCGAGGGGTACGCGGCCGACCTGGTCCTCTTCGACCCGGCGACGGTCGCCTCGGGCGCGACGTACGAGAACCCCAGGACCCCGCCGACGGGCATCCCGCACGTCCTGGTCGGGGGGAGGTTCGTGATCGAGGACGGCCGGCGGACGGACGTGCTCGCGGGCCGCGCGATCAGGAGGACGCCGGTCCCCCGGTAGGGCCCGCCCGCCCCCGCCCCGCGCCCACCGGGCCGGCGCCCTCCGCGGCGCCGGCCCGCCACGGCTCCCGCCGCGCCCGCGCCAGGCCGAGCACGACCACGACGCCCGCCGCCGCGAACCCGTACCAGGGCGTCCGCCCCGACGGCGCCGTCTCGTACACGAGGGCCGCCGAGAGCACCGCGAGGACCTGCCCCGCCCTGCCGTACCACGCCACCGACGCGACGACGGCCGTCCCCCACAGCAGGTACCAGGGCTGGACCATCGGCGAGAGCGCGACGAGGGCCACCAGGGAGAGGCCGAGGCCGAGGACCGGGTCGAGGAGTCCCCGCCACGCGCGCCACGCGAGGACCGCGATGACGACGAGCGCGGCGGCGAGGCCCAGCTTCTGCACCACGTCCTTGACCGGGTCGGGGTCGTCCCCGAGGAGCAGTCCGAGCCCGAGCCCGAGGTCGCTGGTGACGGACAGGGCGGTGTGGATGGTCCCGGCCACGCTCTGCGTCCGCAGCCATCCGAACCCGGTCCCGGCGAGCAGCGTCACCCCCGCCGCCACGGCCCCCGCGACGGCCCCGGGGAGCACGAGGCCCTTCGCCAGGCCCCGGGCGCCGCCCCCGGCCCGGCGCGCCACCATCACCCCGATGAAGAGCAGGGCGACCGCCGCCGGGGACTTCACCGTCAGCGCGAGGCCGACGAGGGCGCTGCCGGGGACCCACCGGCCCCGCGTCGCGAGCAGGACCCCGGCGAGGACGGTCCCGATCATCAGGCCGTCGTTGTGGGTGCCGCCGACGACGTGGATCAGGAAGAGCGGGTTGAGGACGGCCAGCCACAGCGCGCCCGCCCGGCCGCCGGGCCCGCCGCCGAGCCCCCGTACGGCCCACGCGGTGAGCGCGAGGGCGCCGAGGGCGATCAGGCGCATGCCGAGGACGGCGGGCACGACCGCCCCGCCGGTGGCCTTCACGACCGCCGCCGCGAGGAGCAGGAAGACCGGCCCGTACGGGGCGGGGGTGTCGGTCCAGTGCCCGCCGACGCTCGCCGCCGCCTCGGCGCCGAGCTCGCCGGGGCCGAGGACGGAGGGCCCGGCGCCGTACACGTCGTGCCCTTCGAGGACCATCGCGCCCTGGGCGACGTAGCTGTAGACGTCCGCGCTGTGCAGCGGCGGGGCGAGGAGCAGCGGCACGGTCCAGCAGACGAGGGTGGCGAGGACCCCGTCCCGTACGCCCCGGCCTCCGGCTCCCCGGGCCTCGGACGGCCCGTCCCGCACCTCCCGGGCGAGCAGCGCGCCGTACCGCCCCCACGCGGCGACGAGCAGGGTCAGGCCGAGGTACGCGAGGAGGGTCCCGGCGAGGGCGGGCGCCGGGCCGTGCCGCTCCCACAGCCCCCAGCCGCCGCGCACCGGCAGCGTCCCGGCGAACCATCCGCCCACGGCGACGGCGAGCGACCCGCCCGCACCCAGCCACCGGCATCCGGAGGCACTGAAGACCCACATGGCGTGCCAACCTATCCGGCCCCGTTCCGGCGCGCCGCGCCCGGTCCCCGGCCGACGCCCTCCCCGACGTGGCCCAAAACACGAAGCGTCCCGGCCGCCCCGGTCGTAAGCTCTCGTCATGCAGGTGATCCAGTCCACGAAGCTCGCCAACGTCTGTTACGAAATCCGGGGTCCGGTGCTCGAAGAGGCGATGCGGCTCGAAGCCGCGGGTCATCGCATCCTCAAGCTGAACACGGGCAACCCGGCCGCCTTCGGCTTCGAGTGCCCGCCCGCCATCCTGGAAGACGTGCTGCGCAACCTCGCGGACGCGCACGGCTACGGGGACGCGAAGGGGCTGCTCTCGGCCCGCCGGGCGGTCATGAGCCACTACGAGACCAAGGGCATCCCGCTCTCCGTCGAGGACATCTACCTCGGCAACGGCGTCTCCGAGCTGATCCAGATGGCGATGCAGGCGCTCCTCGACGACGGCGACGAGGTCCTCGTCCCGGCCCCGGACTACCCGCTGTGGACGGCCTCGGTGTCGCTCGCGGGCGGCACGGCCGTGCACTACCGCTGCGACGAGCAGGCCGACTGGATGCCGGACCTCGCGGACATCGAGCGGAAGATCACCGACCGCACCAAGGCGATCGTGATCATCAACCCGAACAACCCGACGGGCGCCGTCTACGACGACGAGATGCTGCGTTCCCTGACGGAGATCGCCCGGCGCCACAACCTGGTCGTCTGCTCGGACGAGATCTACGACAAGATCCTCTACGACGGCACGACGCACACCCCGACCGCCGCGATCGCCCCCGACCTGCTCTGTCTCACCTTCAACGGGATGAGCAAGAACTACCGGGTGGCCGGCTTCCGCTCGGGCTGGCTCGCGGTCTGCGGCCCGAAGCACCACGCGTCCTCGTACATCGAGGGCCTGACGATCCTCGCCAACATGCGCCTCTGCGCGAACATGCCGGCGCAGCACGCGGTGGCCGCCGCCCTCCAGGGCCGGCAGTCGATAGAGGACCTGGTCCTGCCGGGCGGGCGGCTCCTGGAGCAGCGGGACACGGCGTACGAGCTCCTCACCCGGATCCCGGGCGTGACGTGCGTGAAGCCGAAGGGGGCGCTGTACCTCTTCCCGCGGCTCGACCCGAGCGTCTACAAGATCAAGGACGACCGGCAGATGGTCCTGGACCTGCTGCGGGCCGAGAAGATCATGGTGGTGCACGGGACGGGCTTCAACTGGCACGAGCCGGACCACTTCCGGATCGTGACGCTGCCGGCGGCGGCGGACCTGGCGGACGCGGTGACGCGGATCGGGCGGTTCCTGGACGGCTACAGCCAGCCGTAGCCTCCGGTGCGACCAGCGGCGGGGGCCGGTGACGGGCCTCCCGCTTCCGGACTCGAATCAACTTTAGACTGAATCTAAGCTAGGATGGCTCCAGAGCACTCAGGAGGCCGTCCCATGTACGAACCGATCCGCACCAAGTCGGTCCACCGGATGGCCGACGACGACCACGACGCGTATCCGCACCGCTCCCGCGAGGAGGAGCTGGACATCCAGCTCGCCGGACACCTCGCGGCCCTGCTCGCCGTCACCGACGAGCTGGGCGACACGGAGGCCGGCGAGCTCATCGCCCGGCAGGTGGCGCGGCTGCGCGGCGCACCGCCCGCGCGGCACGCGGCCCTGAGCGGTTCGCCCGCGCGGGAGCTGCACGAGAGGGCGCACGCCCTCGCGGGCCGCGCGCTGGTCGTCGCCGCCTCCCGGGCGGACACGGCCGCCGCGATCCTCGCCGCCGAGCGGATGGACGCGCACACCGCGGCACTGGCCGGGGAACCCACCCTGGCCGCCGCCCCCTGACGGCCCCGGTCCGCGCGGCACGAACCGCGCGGACCGGGTGCCAACCACCCCCGCGAGAGGGCGGGGACGCGTTCACCGGGTGGCGGTCGCCACCGGTCCGGTCGACTCGAACTCCGCGTCGTCCACGACGCACAGCGGCGTGCCGCCCCCGTAGGCCTTCGCGCCCGTGGCCGCCGACCGGCACGAGCACGACCAGCGAGCCCGCCACCAGCGGCACTACCACCCGGCGCGGCACGTGGTCCCCCCTCACGACGGGCTCACGGCACCTCCCGCTCCGGTCGGGGCACATGCGCCGGCCCCCGGAGCCTGAGGGGGCTCCGGGGGCCGGGCGGATCGTGGTGGGCCGTCGTGACCCCACTGGTCAGGGCGGAATGTCGGGGCAACCCACCACGAGTTCGGGGTGCGGGATCAGCCCAGGCGCTCCACGAGCGCGCGGTACTCGTCCCACAGCTCCTTCGGCGTGTGGTCGCCGAAGGTGTTCAGGTGGTCGGGGACGAGGGCGGCCTCCTCGCGCCACACGTCACGGTCGACCTTGAGGAGGAACTCCAGGTCCTCGGCCGGCAGGTCCAGGCCGTCGGTGTCGAGGGACTCCGCGGTCGGCAGGATGCCGATCGGGGTCTCGACGCCCTCCGCCCTGCCGTCGAGGCGCTCGACGATCCACTTCAGGACGCGGCTGTTCTCGCCGAAGCCGGGCCAGACGAACTTGCCGGCGTCGTTCTTGCGGAACCAGTTCACGTAGTAGATCTTCGGCAGCTTCGCCGCGTCGGCACCGGCGCCGACCTTGACCCAGTGGGCCATGTAGTCGCCCATGTTGTAGCCGCAGAAGGGCAGCATGGCGAAGGGGTCGCGGCGCAGCTCGCCGACCTTGCCCTCGGCGGCGGCGGTCTTCTCGGAGGCCACGTTGGCGCCGAGGAAGACGCCGTGGTTCCAGTCGAAGGACTCGGTGACCAGCGGGACGGCGGAGGCGCGGCGGCCGCCGAAGAGGATGGCCGAGATCGGCACGCCCTTCGGGTCCTCCCACTCCGGCGCGATGGTCGGGCACTGTCCGGCGGGGACGGTGAAGCGGGCGTTGGGGTGGGCGGCGGGCGTCTCGGACGCGGGCGTCCAGTCGTTGCCCTTCCAGTCCGTGAGGTGGGCCGGGGCCTCCTCGGTCATGCCCTCCCACCACACGTCGCCGTCGTCGGTGAGCGCGACGTTGGTGAAGACGGAGTTGCCCCAGAGGGTCTTCATGGCGTTGGCGTTGGTGTGCTCGCCGGTGCCGGGCGCGACGCCGAAGAAGCCGGCCTCGGGGTTGATGGCGTAGAGCCGCCCGTCCTCGCCGAAGCGCATCCAGGCGATGTCGTCGCCGATGGTCTCGACGGTCCAGCCGGAGATCGTGGGCTCCAGCATGGCCAGGTTGGTCTTGCCGCAGGCCGACGGGAAGGCGGCGGCGACGTACTTCGACTCGCCCTGCGGCGGGGTGAGCTTCAGGATCAGCATGTGCTCGGCGAGCCAGCCCTCGTCGCGCGCCATGACGGAGGCGATGCGGAGCGCGTAGCACTTCTTGCCGAGCAGGGCGTTGCCGCCGTAGCCGGAGCCGTACGACCAGATCTCGCGGGTCTCGGGGAAGTGCGAGATGTACTTGGTGGAGTTGCAGGGCCACGGCACGTCCTGCTCGCCCTCCGCGAGGGGGGCGCCGAGGGTGTGGACGGCCTTGACGAAGAAGCCGTCGTCGCCCAGCTCGTCGAGGACGGCCCGCCCCATGCGGGTCATGGTGCGCATGGAGACGGCGACGTACGCGGAGTCGGTGATCTCGACGCCGATGGCGGAGAGCGGGGAGCCGACCGGGCCCATGCAGAAGGGCACGACGTACATGGTGCGGCCGCGCATCGAGCCGCGGAAGATGCCGTCCTCGCCGGCGAAGACGGCCTTCATCTCCGCGGGGGCCTTCCAGTGGTTGGTCGGGCCCGCGTCCTCCTCCTTCTCGGAGCAGATGAAGGTGCGGTCCTCGACGCGCGCGACGTCGGAGGGGTCGGAGGCGGCGTAGTAGGAGTTCGGGCGCAGGGTCGGGTCGAGCTTCTTGAACGTCCCCCTGGCGACGAGCTCCTCGCACAGGCGCTCGTACTCGGCCTCGGAGCCGTCGCACCAGACGACGGCGTCCGGCTGGGTGATCTCGGCGATCTCGTTCACCCAGGAGACGAGCTCCTGGTGCTGGGTGGGGACGGTGGTGGGAGCCGCGTTGTCGCGCGCCACGATTGCTCCTTTTGAGGGGTTTTTTAGATTTTTGCCCCGTGGGGGCCGCGACCCGGATGCTTCGTAGCTTGCTCATCCGGTGCCGACCGCACTCATTTGATCATCCGATGGATCCGCCCATCTGTCCAGGGGGCCGCCCATGTGAGCATCGCCACTCGCATCCGGGACCTACGGGCCCGTAGGTACGATTCCGTCATGACTGCAGCAGCACCGGAAGTGACCCCGGCCGACCCCACCCCGGCGCTCCCGCTGAAGCCCATGCTGAGAGGCTGGCTGCACGCGGGCATGTTCCCCGCCGTGATCGTCGCGGGCCTCGTCCTGGTCGCCCTCTCCGACTCCCCCCGCGCCCGCGTCGCCTGCGGGATCTACGTCCTCACCGCCTGCCTGCTCTTCGGCATCAGCGCGCTCTACCACCGCGGCACCTGGGGCCCGCGCGGCGAGGCCGTCCTCCGGCGCCTCGACCACGCCAACATCTTCCTGATCATCGCGGGCACCTACACCCCGCTCACCCTGCTCCTGCTCCCCGACTCCACGGCGAAACCGCTCATGTGGGCGGTCTGGGCGGCGGCCCTCGCCGGCATCGCCTTCCGCGTCTTCTGGGTCGGCGCGCCCCGCTGGCTCTACACCCCCTGCTACATCGCGATGGGCTGGGCCGCCGTCTTCTTCCTGCCCGACTTCATGCGCGCGGGCGGCATCGCCGTCCTCGTCCTGGTCGTCGTCGGCGGCCTGCTCTACAGCGCGGGCGGGATCATCTACGGCATCAAGCGCCCGAACCCGTCCCCGCGCTGGTTCGGCTTCCACGAGGTCTTCCACACGCTGACCCTGGCGGCCTTCATCGTCCACTACGTCGGCATCTCGCTGGTGGCGTACCAGCACTCCTGACCTGGAAGAATGGCGGCATGGCCGCCGACGTCCCCGCCCGCCCCAGCCTCCGCGAACGCAAGAAGGCGAAGACCCGCGCGGCGATCCGGAGGGCCACCTACCGGCTCGCCGCCGAGCACGGCTGGGAGGCGGCCACCACCGACCGGATCGCGGCGGCGGCCGAGGTCTCCCCCTCGACCGTCGCCCGCTACTTCCCGGTCCGCGAGGACATCCTCCTCACCGACGAGGGCGACGCCCTCCTCGAAGCCCGGCTGCGCGCCCGCCCGGCCGGCGAGGACCCCCTGGAATCCCTGCGCGCGGTCCTCCTCGAAGCGGTCCGCACCGCCCTCGCCGAACAGCCGGAGGAGACCCGGCTGCGCGCCCGCCTCATGGTCGAGATCCCCGCTGTGCGCGCCCGCCTCACCGAGACCACCGCCGAGACCGGCCGCCGCCTCACCCGCGTCCTCGCCGACCGCACCGGCCGCGCCCCCGACGCCCTGGAGGTCCGCGTCTTCACCGCCGCCGTCCTCGGCGCCCTGCGCGAGACGACCGCCTACTGGGCCGAACACGACCGCACCGCCGACCTCGTCCCCCTCCTCGACCGCACCCTCGACACCCTCAAGGGCGGCCCGGCACTGCCCCGTCACTCACACGAGTGAAGGGCTGTCCGCGTCGTGGACAGTCGCCCGGAGCGGGCGGAGCATGAGCCACCCGGCAACCCGCACGAAGGGATCGGCCCATGAGGAGATCGATCACGGCAGGCACGTGGAGCGCGGCGGTCGGCCTCGCCCTGCTGTCGGCGCTCGCACCCGCGACCCCGGCCGGCGCCGCGCCCCAGGACCTGGACACCCTCACCTGCGCCGGCACGTCCACCACGACCTACGACCCGCCCATCACCGCCACCCCGGCCACCACCACCCGCACGATCCACCAGACCTACGGCCCCTGCGTCGGCACCGGCGCGGCCGCCACCGTCACCGGGGGCACCCACGACAGCTCCAACACCACGTCCCGCTCCTGCCTCCAGTTGCTGTCCACCGCGACCGTGAGCTGGGTCATCCACTGGAGCAACGGCCAGAGCAGCACGGTCACCGCCCAGCGCGTCTCCAACCTCGCCGGCGCGGTCTTCACCAACACGTTCACCGGCACCGTGACCAGCGGCTTCCTCAAGGACCGCGGGTTCGTGGAGACCATGACGTCACCCTCGCTCCAGATCACCGCCTGCACCCTGGGCCTGGGCTCGGTCTCCGGCCTGGGCGCCGCCCACACCTTCACCCTCCTCTGAGACGACCTCCGAGACCGCCTCCGAGGCGACCTCCGGGAAGGCCCCCTAGGGGGCGCCCTCCGCGCCGGCCCCCGGCCGTCCGCCGAGCGCGCCCCTCACCACCCGCGCCGACTCCGGATTGTCCGGGCACTCCCACACCCCGTGCGGGCAGTAGTCCGTCACCGTCTGGTAGACCGGGCCGTGGACGGTGAACCAGTCGAGCATCCCGCGGACGTACGCCGGGTTGTCGCCGTTCCGGAAGAGGCCCCACTCCGGGTACGAGACGGGCTTGCCGTGCGCGGCGGCGAACCGGACGTGGTGGGCGAGGCCGTACTCCTCGTTGACCTGGTCCTCGAAGGAGAGGCCCTCGGGCTGGTCGTAGGCGTCCATGCCGACGATGTCGACGACGTCGTCCCCCGGGTAGCAGAGCGGCCACGGCACGGCGTCGCGCCCCCGGCTCGCCGTGAAGTCGAAGCGGAACCGCTGCCCCGGCACCGCCCGCAGCACCTCCACCGTCCGCCGCCAGTACGCCTTCCACGCCTCCGGGTCGGGACCGCAGCGGTGGCTGTACGTGGTGCCGTTCATCTCCCAGCCCAGGACCAGGACCGCGTCCCCGAGCCGGTGCTCCACCAGCCGCTCCCCCAGGGCCCGGAAGTGCCCGTCGAACGCGCCCGCCGCGCCCCGCCGCAGCCCTGCGCGCACCTCGGCGTCGGACAGGCCCGCCTCGCTGCGGTCGAGCAGCGGCACGTTGAGCACGAAGAGCCGCCCCGGCCGCTGCTCCTTCCAGCGCACCCACGGCCCGAAGAGCGCCGGATGCCCCTCGATGTTGGACCAGCGGTCCCCCGGCAGGTACGTGTGCCCGACGGTCAGCTCCCCGCCGCCGAGCCAGGACTGCACCTGGGCGATCCGGCGCACCCCCGCCTCGTCGGAGCCGGTGAAGAACCCCGAGGGCACCCCCGCCGACGGCCGCTCCCCGGCGGGCCGCCCGCCGGGCGCGAGCCGGTCGGACGACGGGAAGAGGACGAGAACGGCCGCGAGCAGCACGGTCAGTGCGGCCCGCGGCCGGAAGAGGAGGCGGAGGGGGCTCACGTCAGCCCGTCCAGAAGTCCCACCACCGGGTCAGGATCAGCATCCCGACGATCCCGATGTGCAGGAGGGGCGGGGCGAAGGCGAACTCGCCGAAGAAGGTCCGCACCCCCGCCGGCGCGGGCAGCACCCCGGTCCGGACGTTGTGCGCGGTGACGTACCAGAACATCAGGATCGTCGCGGTCCAGGCCAGGCAGCACCACAGGCAGAGCGCGTTGATCTCGTACAGCGACTGGTGCGTCAGCCAGGTGCAGAAGCCGACCCCGAAGAGCGTCCCGGCGTTCAGGCCGAGCCAGAACCAGCCCCGGTAGCGGGCCCCGGCGAGCAGCCCGGCCCCGATCGCGACGACGACGGCGTACGTGACGAGCCCGAGCATCGGGTTGGGGAACCCGAACACCGCCGCCTGCTCGCTCTTCATGACGCTGCCGCAGGACACCACCGGGTTCAGGCTGCACCCCGGGGTGAAGCCGGGGTCCTCCAGGAGCAGGAACTTGTCGAGCGTGATCACCCAGCCGGCCAGGGCTCCCGCCGCTCCGGTGACCACCAGGAGCCAGGCGAGGGCCCGGCCCGCCCCGACCGGGCCGCCGGCCTCCCGGGAGGTCTCCTCCCGCCGCTGACCCGGCACCCCGCCCCGTACGTCCACCGTCGCCATGGCGCGACTCCTCTTCCCGGTTGTTCCCGCTCTTCCCGTTCAGCCCTGGAGGCGGCGGACCGGCAGCAGGACGTGGGCGCTGTCCGCGAGCATCTCCTCGTCCGAGACGAAGGCCCGCAGCCGCGCCTCGTCGACGGGCCGGCCGGGGACCGCCTCGGGCCAGGGCCGCACCGAGCAGATCAGATAGACCTTGCCGCTCTCGCGGGCGGCGGCCTGCCACTCGTCCGGCACCGGGCACTGCACCTTCAGGAAGGGCAGGCCGAGCACGGCCGAACCGCCCTCGACGAGCAGCGAGGCGTTGATCCCGGTGTCCGTCTCCAGGTCGAAG
Organism: Streptomyces sp. NRRL F-6492; assembly: GCF_001280125.1. Lineage (GTDB taxonomy): Bacteria > Actinomycetota > Actinomycetes > Streptomycetales > Streptomycetaceae > Streptomyces. The sequence goes on along the minus strand of NZ_LGEG01000252.1, from coordinate 2,729 downwards.
AGCCGGTCGCCGACCGAGAGGCCCATGGCCTCCAGGGCCGCCCGCATCGCCTGCTGACCGGCCTCCGGTCCGTCCCGGCCGTCGCCGAGCGAGTACGCCATGAGGAACGGCGTGCCCGCCGACTCGGCGGAGGGCTCGCTGGACCACGGGATCACCGTGAGGGTTCCCAGCGGAGAGGCGCTGCGCGCCGAGGAAGCGACGTTGGAAGTGGTCATGAATCGGATGCTAATGCTCCAACCGCCCATTCCCCGCGCGCCTTTCACTCGAACGGCCGACATTCACGCCGCTGGCATTTCCGCCGCAACGAACCCGGGTTTTCATCGTTGTGCCCTGAGGGCTCCCCACTCCCCGCGGCGGGGGACCCCCAGCCGACCATCTGGAGACCACTGATGATCGCCTCGCGCCGCTTCGCACTGCGGTCCCTCTTCGCCCTGGCCGTCACCGCCTTCACGGGCGGAGCCCTCGGCCGCGTCGCGCTCCGCGCCCCGGCCGGAGGGCCGGACGACCCGCCCGCCCCCGACCCGCACGCCTTCGACGAGATGTACGCGGGCCGGCGCATCCTGGGCTTCTCCGGCCCCGGCGGCGAACCGACGGCCCTCGTCGACGGCCGGCCGCTGCACCTGATGCGCTGTGCCGACGGCGGCTACGTCACCCCGATCGACCACTACGAGTCCTGCCCGACGCCCCTGGCGGCGGTCCGCGCGGCCGTGGACGGGCTGGGCACCGCCCCGCTCTCCCCCCTCGCGGGCGCCCACGGCGTCGCCACCGACCCGACGGGAGGGAGCCCGCGTGGTGTACACGCGTAAGAACCAGCGCGACCTGACCGGCGCCGAGCGCCGCACGTTCGTCGCCGCCGTCCTGGAGCTGAAGCGCACCGGGGCGTACGACCGCTTCGTCCGCACCCACATCGACCACTACGTGGCCGACGGGGAGGGCAGGCTGCGGGTCGCGCACATGACGCCGAGCTTCCTGCCGTGGCACCGGAAGTTCCTGCTGGAGTTCGAGACGGCGCTGCGCCGGATCAACCCCACGGTGACCGTCCCCTACTGGGACTGGACCCGGGACAACAGCCCGGCCTCGTCGATCTGGGGCGAGGACTTCATGGGCGGCAACGGGCGCCGGTCCGACCTCCAGGTGATGACCGGCCCCTTCGCGCACTCCTCCGGCCGCTGGAACGTCACCCAGTCGATGACCGAGAGCCGCTTCCTGACCAGGGACTTCGGACGCCCCCACGATCCGATCGCGCTCCCCACCCAGGCCCAGCTGGAGGAGGTGATGCGGGAGCGGGTGTACGACGTGACGCCCTGGAACTCGGCGAGCCGGTCCGGCTTCCGCAACCGCCTGGAGGGCTGGTCGCCGGGACAGGGCAACGACCGGTTCCGGATCCACAACCGGGTGCACCGCTGGGTCGGCGGCCTGATGCTCGGCGGCGGCTCCGTGAACGATCCGGTCTTCTGGCTGCACCACGCCTTCGTGGACCTGGTCTGGTCGCGCTGGCAGCAGCGCAACCCCAGGGCCGCCTACCTGCCGGCGGAGCCGCCGCCGCTGGGCGACGCGCAGTACCGCAAGGTGGTGGCCCGGCACCAGCCGCTGGCGCCGTGGGGGGTGACCCCGGCCTCGCTGTTCGACCACAGCCGGATCTACCGGTACGCCTGAGCCGTCCCGCCCGGGCCGTGCGCGACGGGCCCGTACGCGCGTGTCCCCCCGGTCCTGTCGGGCCGGGGGGACACGCGCGGGGAGCGAGAGGGGGATCAGCCGCCGTAGCCGTCGCCGTCGCCGTCGTGGTCCTTGCGGTCCTCGTCGCCGTCGGCGTTGATGCAGGTGTTGCCGAACGCCGGGTTCAGCAGACCGATGACGTTGACGGTGTTGCCGCAGAGGTTGACCGGGACGTGGACCGGGACCTGGAGGATGTTGCCGGAGGCGACACCGGGCGAGCCGACGGCCGCGGCCTCGGCGCCGGCGTCGGCGACGGCCAGGCCGGCTCCGCTGAGGGCAACGGCACCCGTGCCGACGAGAACAGCGGCAGCCTTCGCGATGCGAGACATCAAGAACTCCTTGGACGTGGAAAGCGACCGCAGGAATCACGGTCGTCATACCGGTTCAACGCCGGCCGGCGTGACGGGTCACGGCCATTGGGCCGAACGGGAAGGAGGAAAAAAGAAGAAATGGCCCGCGGACCGGAATTCCGTCCGCCGTCGGATACGACGGGACGGAGCCGGTCCGCGGGCCTCGGCCATGCGACAAGCCTTCTTCTGCAACGATCGACGGCCCGCCGGGGTGACGGGTCGCGGGTGACGGGAAGAATCGTCCCTTCACCCGCCCGATCGGTGTCCCCGTGCGGTCAGCGCCCGCCGGGCGCCAGCCGACGTGAGAACGCGGATTCGTTCTCTGACAACGAGGCCTTCGGGAGAACGTCGCGGTTTTCCCCTGAGCGCGGCAACGCGCGGGCCCCCACCGGTGAAGGCGGGGGCCCCGATTGACACGGCGTCCGTACGGAGGGTCAGTGCCGGCGCGCGAACCGTCGTCCGGCGCGGACGTAGACCACGGCACCGCCGATGACGAGCGCGACACTGGCCGCGGCCGCCCCCATGAGCGCCGGCTCACTACCGGTCTCGGGGAGCTGCGGCGGCGTGGTGGGGGGCTTCGTCGGCGGGGTCGTGGGGGGTGTGGTGGGAGGCGTCGTCGGCGGCGTGGTCGTCGTCGGCGGAGTGGTGGGCGGAGTCGTCGGC
>NZ_LGEG01000251.1 GCF_001280125.1 Streptomyces sp. NRRL F-6492 | reverse complement strand
CCGGGTGGTGGCCGGCCGTGGTGTCTGCCGCTGCCGGACCGGGTGCTGCTGGTGGCCGTGTACTACCGGACGAACCCCACGATGCGGCAGCTCGCGCCGTTGTTCGGCTGCTCGCCCGGCGCCGCAACGAGGTCGAGTGGACCATCAACCGCCTCAAGAACACCGCAGCAGCAGTTCGCCTCTGGCTCAAGCCGTGAAATGCCGGGACCGGTCTTTCAGAATCCCGGGGCGGGGAGGAAGCTCGGCCACCATGGGGGCATGCCGCTGGGGCACGGAGGGGTGGCGGCGCCCTCCCAGAAGATCGAGATGGCGCACCAGACAACACCCAGCAGTGTCACCGCGAGAGCCAAGGCCTGGAAAAGGGGACGGTTCCCCAGGAAGGCGCCCATCGTGACCCAGACCAGCAGCAGGACCGTCCAGAGACCCGGGATGAACAGCCACAGCAGGAAACCACCGTTGGCCGCGTTGTTCACCCCCATGTCGCAGGCGGTCCACGACCTCCCCAGAAGCATGGCAGCGGATATCGCGAGCAGCAGTGCCACTGCCGCCCCGAGCCCCCCGTGCAGCCGCCGACCCCCCACAGGCCCCCCCTTCTCCGTCCGCTGCGGGAAGCACCGGTCCGCATCGCTCATCACTGCCGCATCCACCCAGTCCCTCGGCACTGACCAACGGGGAACGGACGCCCCTGGATCCTAGTGATCACATGATCCGCCGGACAGTGCCTAGACCCGAGAGAGATCATGGGCGGAGCCAGAGCCTGATCGAGGCGAGCGTGGCGGTGCCGTGGAAGATGTGGGCGCTTGCCGAATCTCGTGGCCACGGTCCGGGAGTTCTTCGGCGCGTTGATCGTTCGCTCGACTTCGGTCCTGCGCTCGCAGATCGCCTTGTCGAAGCCGGCGGGGCGGCCGCCCATGCTGTCGCGGGCTTGGCCGTTGGCCGGGAACCGCGCAATGACTGCAAGGCAGGGGAGGAATCCGGCGCCAAGGCCGCCGTCGACAAGTCCACCACGCCGGCCGGTCAATGTGCCGTCTGGCGCGGTGAGCGGAACACCCCGCGGGTGCGGGGGTGGTGCGAGCGGTGTCGAGCCGTCGCCCGGGTCCTGATTGCCGGATCTTGCCACCGGGCTCAGCGGTCCGGCAGCGGATCAGCCGTGTTGTGCGGTCGAGCGCGGGTCGGAGGTATCGATGTGTTCGGCGAACCGGCGGACCTGGTTCTCGACGGGTTCGTTCCCGGTGACGGACACGGTGTAGTGGCGGAACGCCGTCGAGAGGAGCGAATCCTCGACGCGGAACCGCATCGTGACGTGGGCCTCCTCGCCGCGGTCGCCGACCGAGACGCCAAAGCCCCGGGGCGGGGTCAGGCAGTTCCATCGCCGGTGCCAGTCGAGGGCGACCAGTTCCCGGGCCAAGAGGCGTGCGGCGGTGTCGACCGGCTCTTCCCAGCTGTGATCGGCGACGAAACGGTCCAGCTCGGCGTCGTACCGGTCGGCGTCGAAGTGGGAGTCCGGCGGCAGCGGCACCCGGATGTCGTCCGTGTTCTCCCACGTCCACACCACCAGACCACCAGACCGCTCGATGGTCACGAAGACGCCCCCGCAGCAACCGGTGTCGCAGTAGTTGCTCGACAGCTCGACCCGCCGCGGTTCGCCGCCGGCCCTCAGCGGCCACGTTTCGGGCGGGCCGATCAGCATCTCGTGAAAGAGGCTCGAATCGCTGTCGGGGTGGATCGTCTCCACGACGTCCACCCCGTCGACCAACGAGCGGATCCGCGCCGCCGATCGCCATGACCCCGGACCCGCGGGGACATGACGAAGGGAAAGGACGTTGAACGGCTCGGAAGGCTCCATCGTCTCATCATCACACCTTCGGAACCGCACCTTCCGATGCCCGTGCACACCCGCGCACCGCACCTGGTCTGCGCTGGCCGCCGGCCGGGTTGTGAAGGCTCTGATCTGCGGTAACGGATCGATCGGCGTGCTTCCAGCGGGCCCGCTGGGCGTCCTCACGGCATGATCGGCGATCGGAGTGCCCCGCGCATGGTGGTCGGCGTCCATGCCCCGGGGCCTGACGCCGGGCGAGCACCTCGACGAGCAGCATGATCGACCGGACAGGAGCTGAGGGGTGCCCGACGGGTCGCTCGGAGGTGCCGTCACTACCGAGCCGCAAGACCGGCTCGCCTCCGGGCACCCGGGGAAGGTTCAACGCCGGAGTGGTGGACCGGACGCAGACGCGTGACTACCGGTTCGAGGTGGATCGTGTTCCGGAGTTCTTGGAACGGGTCGAGCACGGTGCCGACGCGGACGCGTGGAAGGAGCTGGGACGGCGGCTCGTTCTTGAGCATGACCTGGTCTCCCCGGCCGGTTTCGCCGCGTTGCCTCGCCTGGTGCGCCTTGCGTCTCGTCATGCGCAGGCGCGCGCCCTGGCGGGGGAGATCCTCGAGCGCGCGGCCGGGCACCACGGCTGCGACGATCCCTTGGCGGACCGCGCCGGCGCCGTCGCGCAGTTCCGCGGAGTGCTGAACCGACACCTGCGGTCGCGGCCGACCGACTCCCCGTGCCCTTCCGCGCCCTGCTCTCGGCCGAGGAGGAGTACCACTGGGCGGCGGCCCTGGGCGACTTCAAGGACGACTCCTACGCGTTGGCCTGCCCCCACTGCGCCGCAAAGGTCACGATCGCCATCGGCGACTACGGGCGGTACTCCGCGACCCGGGACTGGGACATGGGTGACGTCGAGCGCCGCGACCTGCGCCCGGCGGCCGCCGAGTGACTCACCGGAACCGGCAAGTGGATGTACGAGATGGCCGTTAGCGAGGAGAAGGAGGCGCTCGCCGACGGACTCTCCCACCTTTTCGGTCATGCGGGATGCCCGGGCCGCGCCAGCGTCTTCAAGGTCGCGGACGAGTACACATCCGCCAACCGTCCGGCCATGCGGTAAGGCGAATCCGACAGCGGCTCGGCCGCCTCCTGCGGGTGAAGCCGCAGCCGGATCGCGGCGACGGTGACCGTGCCGTGAGCGACGTAACCCCTCTTGTCGTGGCGGGTTGCCACGGCTCGAAGGTTTTTGAGCCGTGGTGTGGGCACGGGCGGGCCGCAGGGCCTTCTGCCGCGTTCCGTCCGCTTGCCACCTGCGATGACACTGCCAGCGTCCGCCCTGTTCGCAGTTCCTCGGAGGGTGTGGTTCCGACAGAGCCCACTCGGCATCCGGGAGATGATCCCGCTCCACGGAGGTCGGACGATCGATCCGCACACGAGTCACTCGACCCACCGGACAGGCCTTGGGCCGGGGTTGCCCTTGCGGAGGTCGGTGGACACCAACAAGGACGACCCCGGCCGTCGGCTACCTGCCCGAGTTCGCCGGCGTCCTCTCGGAGTCTCCCTCCCCTGCGGGGACGGCCGACGCGATCGGCGTCCGCGCCGAGCCGGTTCTCGTCCCGTGGGGCTGCGCCGACAGATCGTTCGAGGCGTACCGGGGGCGTACCTGGAGGATCACGTGCGCCGTGCGATGTCGGTGTGGACGAGGATCGGGCCGGAGGCCGAGCAGCGGGCGGTGCGAAGCCTCGGTGACGACCTGCGTTCCGGCCGGTGGGACGAGCGCAACAGCGACCTCGCCGGCCTCGGCACGGCGGATCTCGGCCTTCGCCTGACCGTGGCTTGAACGGATGCCGGTCCGGACCGACCCGGATCGCTCCTCCCCGGGCGCGTCCGGGTCGCGGAAGGGCCGCAGGCCCTGGCGACCTCGACGGGGGTGCGCCCCGTGACGACCGCGTAGAGGGCGGCGCAGCCTCCGGCGCCGACCGCGCAGACCACCGTCCGTACGAAGGGCGAGGCCGTCACGAAGGCGGCGGTCAGCCGGCCGCCGACGATCACCAGGTGCGCCAGCGCGCCGACCCCCGCCGCCAGCACGATCGACCACACCACGTCCCCGGTGTCCAGACGCGGGGGAGCGGTGGGGAAGCGGGCGGTGAGACCGCCCGTCTCGAGACCGGTCCAGCGTCCGAAGCCCGTGAACACCACGGCCCCGACGCCGCTGGACAGCAGGGCGGGCAGCATGACGACGAACAGTCGCGGACCGCCCACGCCCGCCACCTCGATCAGGAGGACGGCGGCGACGAGGGGGTTGCCGAAGATCGCGGCGATGGCCGCCGCCGCTCCGGCCGCGCCCAGCAGCGCGGTGCTCTGCGGGATGGCCGGGGCGCGGACGAGGTGCCGGAAGAGCAGGGCCAGACCGCCACCGAGCGCGATCAGGGGCGCCTCGGGACCGAGGACGGCGCCGAGCGGCAGGCTCGCGACCGCGACGACGACGACCCCCCTCCTTCCGGATCCCGCGACCGGAACCACGCCGGATGCCCCCGTGCCGGATGCCCCCGTCCGGCCGTGGGGGGACCCGGCGGCCGTCAGTCGATCGTCATGTGCAGACGTACGACCAGGCCGGAGGAGGAGGCACGCATCTCCACCAGGTCGCAGAGCTGGTGCATCATCCACACGCCCCGGCCCCCCGCCGCGGAGAAGGGGTCGGGACGGCGCCGGCCGATGAGGGGATCGGTCACACGGCCGTGGTCACTGGTCTCGGCGACCAGGGTCCCCTCCGTGCGCCACAGGCGCAGAGTGCCCTTTCCGCCGCCGTGACGCACCGAGTTGGTGACCGCTTCGCTGACGGCCAGCAGCCAGTCGGTGCGGCGGTGCCGCGACATGTCCGCCGCTTCGGCCCAGCGCCCCGCGGCGCCCCGCGCGTCGGCGAGCTCCTGCTCGCCGAAGTGCAGGACGAGGGCGTCCTCGGGCTCGGGCAGCGGGGTGTCGCAGTCCCGGCAGACCTCGTGCGGGTCCGTGTGCGCGGGACTGGGCCGGTAGCCGTCGGAGCCCATGAGGACCGGATGGGTCCGGTGCGCCTGGGCCAGCACCCGCTCGGGCAGCGCGCTCTCGTAGGGGCACAGGACGGTGGCGTCGCGACCGGCGAAGGCGAGGTTGATCAGCGCCTCGTGGCGGGTGGCCTCCCCGGCCTCCGCGGGGGTGCGCCCCACCCAGATCGGTTCGCCCACGATGAACGGACGCCCGGTGGCGTTGCGGGCGGCGAAGTCCTGGAGCATCGACAGGATCCGCCCGGGATTGCGGCCGGCCTGCCGCATGTCGGTCCAGACGACGTCCGGGTGGTCGGCCCCGAGGGAGTCCCGGAGCAGGCGCAGACGTTCACCGGGCACGGCGGCCAGCACCGGGCGGTCCTGGGCGGCGGCGGCGCGGACGGCTCCACCGACGCCGCTCAGGTACTCCTCCTCCGTGGTGTAGAAGAGGGCGGGGTGGTCGAAGGCCGCGACGGGGTCCGTGCCGGACGGCGGCCGTGTGAACGTCGTCACCGGCCGGTCACCTCCAGACCGAGGCCGAGTTCGGGGAAGAGTTCCAGCAGGCGCGTCAGCGAGGGCGGCGCTCCGAGGAGCCGGACGGGCGTCCCCGCGGGTCGTCGTACCGCCGCGCGGGCGATGTCGGCCAGCGCCGCGACGTCGAGGTGGTCGAGACGCGTGAGGTCCAGGTCCATCCGCGGTGCGGGGGAGTCGGCCACGGCGGCCGCGGCGGAGGCGGTGACACGGCGGGTCTCGTATCCGGCCGTTCCCTCCAGCCGCAGGCCGGGGCGGTCGGCCAGGGGAGCGACCACCAGACCAGGCGTACGAGGAGCGGGGTCGGGCGCGCCCAGATGCGTCAGGTGCGCCCCGAGCAGGACGTCGAGGGCGTCCCGGGGCATCAGGCGCCGATCGTAGAAGCACCACGCCGTCAGGGGCAGGCGGTCGAAGACCTCGTGGTGGATGCGCAGTTCGTATTCGAGCAGCCGCTCGGCGCCGGCCACGTCGCGCGCCCCCCAGGACATCTCCCCGATGGCCCGCAGCCCCGCGTACCCGTGCGTCGCGGCCGACGCGACGGCTTCGTGCCACAGGCCGACCATCGCGTCGGGGTCGAAGCACGGTCCCGCCAGGTAGGTCTCGGCGGCGGTCGTCACCGTCAGCTGGCCGCGCCGCACGGCGGAGACGGCGTCGACGCCGTACTGGGCGAGGGTGTGCAGCACCAGGTCGGGCGCGGTGGTGTCCGCGAAGTACCGCACCTGTTCGTCGCGCCGCAGTCCCGCGCGGACGAAGGAGACCAGGAGCTCGGCCCACTCGGCGTCGCTGGAGAACACCGCACTCGAGTGCTGGTCCCCCGCTGTTCGCGCGTCCGCGGTGGCGGATGCGTCACGCATGGAGCCCCCTCCGCTTCTGCCGGTGCGCCCGAACGGGTGCACCGCCCCGGGTGAGCACCTTACAGGCCGAGGAGACCGCTGCTCCGCTCCGCGAGGGCGAGGACCGGTACGGTGCCGGGTGGGCCGCAGTCCACGGCCGGAGGCCACCGCTCCGTTCCGCGAGGACCGCACGGTGTCCGACTGTCCGCAGTCCACCGCCGGAGGCCACCGCTCCGTTTCCCCGACCGGCCGGGCGCCCTCGGCGGACGGTCGTCGACCGCACGGCCGTCCGTACCCGGTTGTACGCCCGGTCGGACGGAGCGGCCCATGTCCCGACGCGACGAGACCTCGGGCGCCGCCCGGTGTCGTCGGACTCGAACCGGGTCCCCTGCTCGGCGTCGGCCCCGACGCGGCCCGCCCGCTCACCGTCCTGCCCCTGCGCCCCGGGACGACCCTCGCCCTCCACACCGACGGCCTGGTGGAAATCCCCCGCACCGATCCCGAACGGACCGCCGACGACCTCGCCCACCTCCTGGCCGAACACGACGGGCAGCCCCTCGACCACCTGATGGACCTCGTCCTGCGCCGCGCCCGGCCCACCGCCCTCCACACCGATGACATCGCCCTGCTCCTGCTGCGCACCGCCGTACCACCCGCGTGACGGATCCCGTAACGGGGTCCGTGGCGACGGGCGCGCGGACGACGGGGGCAGGGCGCTCCGCCTCGCCGACCGGCTCGTGACCGGCACCGCCACCGGCGCGGCGAAAAGACGATCGCCGCCGTTTGAGCAGGCCCGGGGAGGAAAGCCGCACCAGAGGACGGAGACCCGGGGCCCGGCCCGTCGCCGCCACGCACGGCGAGCGGACACGGGATCCGGGGGGCGGCAGGAGGCCGTACGCCCCCACCCCGACGACGTCGCGTCGAAGGCCGAGGACCGGCGACCGCACGCGAGCGGAACGGTTCGGACTTCCGGCCCCCGTCGCGGGTCCGGGACCGGGACCGAAGGGTGCGAACACCAGGGCGAGAGGTGGTTCCCGTGGCGCAGGCGGCGCTCATCGTGGTCGACATGCTGAACACCTACGAACACGAGGACGCCGACGCGCTGTTGCCCTCCGTCCGCGAGGCGCTGCCGGGGGTGGAAGAGCTCCTGGGGCGTGCCCGGGAAGCGGACGCCCCGGTGATCTACGTCAACGACAACTTCGGCCGGTGGCGCTCCCACCACGGAGAACTCCTCGAAGCGGCACTCGCAGGAAGGCACCCCGACCTGGTCAAGACCATCGCCCCCGACGAGAAGTCGCTCTTCGTCGTCAAGGCCCGGCACTCGGTGTTCTTCGAGACTCCGCTGTCCTACCTCCTGGGGCAGCTGGGAGTCCGGCACGTGGTCCTGTGCGGGCAGGTCACCGAACAGTGCGTCCTCTACTCCGCGCTGGACGCCCACATCCGCCACTTCGACGTCAGTCTCGTCCCCGAGGCCGTCGCCCACATCGACGCCGACCTCGCCGACGCCGCGCTGCGGATGATGGAACACAACATGTCCGTCCGGATCTGTTCCCTGGACGCCTTCAGCTTCGAGGACTCCGAGGAATCGGCCGGTCCGGACGCGTGAACACCCCCGACGCCCGACCGTGGTGGCACCGGGTGAACCCGTGTCCCTGATCCGGCCGGCCCTGTGGGGAAGCGGGCCGCGCCCCGCCCCTCCCCACCGTCAGGCCTCCGCGCCCCCTCCGCCTCCGGGCGGCGGCGCCGCTTCGCCGCGACCGCGGCGAGCACCACCGCCAGGGCGAGGACCGCCGAGCCGCGCAGCCACACCTCCGCCTCGATCCGGGGGGGGCGAGCAGTACGCAGGAGGCGGCGATCGCGGCCCAGGGGGTGCGGCGGCCGGGCAGCATCCGGGTCAGCGCGGTCCGGCCGTACGGCGAACGAGGGACCCCGCTTCAGGGCGTCGGCCGTCCGCCGATCGGTTTCCACGAAGCCGCTGGAGCTCGTGGGCGCCAACATCGAGCGCCCCAAGGTCGTCTACAACGCCTCGACCGGCCAGTTCGTGATGTGGATGCACAAGGAGGGCAGCGCCACCGACTACTCCGAGGCCCGCGCCGCGGTGGCCGTGTCGGACACCGTCGACGGCGACTACTCCTGGCGCGGCAGCTTCCGTCCGCTGGGCCACATGTCGCGTGACATCACGACGTTCGTCGACACCGACGGCACCGGTTACATGATCTCCGCGGCCAACGAGAACGCCGACCTGCACGTCTACCGCCTCACTTCCGACTACACCGGCATCGACGCCCAGGTGAAGAAGCTGTGGGCCGGGCAGTGGCGGGAGGCCCCCGCGATGTTCAAGCGCGACGGCGTCTACTTCCTACTCACCTCCGGCGCCACCGGCTGGGCGCCCAACCAGCAGAAGTACGCCACCGCCACCAGCGTCACCGGCGCCTGGAGCGGCCTGAAGGACATCGGGAACTCCACCGCCTACCGCAGCCAGACGGCCTACGTCCTGCCGGTCCAGGGCACCTCCGGCACCTCGTACCTCTACATGGGCGACCGCTGGGGCAACTCCATGGGCGGCACGGTCCAGGACTCCCAGTACGTCTGGCTCCCGCTGAAGTTCCCCACCAGGACCACCATGACCATGGACTACTCGCCCAAGGTCACGATCGACACCGCGGCCGGAAAGGTGACCGGCATGAACGTGATCTGGGAGACGCTGTCGGTCCGCAGCAGCGGCAAGTGCGCCGACGTCTCCGGCTTCGACTCCGCCGATGGCGCCCGGATCATCCAGTGGGGCTGCGGCGGGGACATCAACCAGCAGTACTGGTTCAAGAACGTGGGCACCAGCGGCTACGTCCGGATCATGGCCCGCAACAGCGGCAAGTGCCTCGAAGCGAGCGGAACGCCCACAGAGAAAGGCGCCCCGGTCGTCCAGAAGACCTGCGGCTCCGCGAAGTCCCAGCACTGGAAGGTCGAGCCGACGGACGACGCCGGCTACAGCCGGCTGGTCGCCCGGCACGGCGGCAAGTGCCTGGACGTCGCCGACCACTCGTACGCGGACGGCGCCGCGCTCGACCAGTGGACCTGCAACGGCGGCCAGAACCAGCAGTGGGAGCGGGCCATCGCCTGACGGCGGCGCTTCCTCCGGTCGCCCCTCCGCCCCCGCGGCGGAGGGGCGACCGCCCGCTCCCGCGCCGGGCCGGTTCAGCCGGCGACGCCGCCCAGTTCCGCGTCGGGGGGCAGGACGCGCACCAGCTTGCGGTTGACGAACTCCTGCATGCCGAGCCGGGAGAGCTCACGTCCGTAACCGGAGCGCTTGATGCCGCCGAAGGGCAGGCCGGCCTGCGTGGAGGTCGGATGGTTGACCCACACCATGCCGGTCTCCACCCGCTCGGCGACCCGGCGGCCGCGTTCCACGTCCGCGCAGAAGACGGAACCGCCGAGACCGTACTGGCTGTCGTTGGCGAGGGCGACCGCCTCGTCCTCGTCGGCCACCCGGTAGACCACGGCGGCGGGACCGAAGAGCTCCTCCGCGTAGGCGCGCATCCCGGGCTTGACGCCGGTGAGGATCGTCGGCTCGACGAAGGCGCCCGGACGGTCGATCCGGTGGCCGCCGGTGACGAGCTCGGCCCCCTGGTCCACCGTCTCGCGGATCTGCTCGGCCAGGCCGGCGGCCGCCTGCTCCGACGAGAGGGGGCCCAGCGTGGTCGCCTCGTCCGCCGGGTCGCCGGGGACCAGCGCCTCGAACGCGCGGCGCATCCCCGCGACGAAGTCGTCGTAGACCTCGTCGAGGACGATGAACCGCTTCGACGCCACGCAGCTCTGCCCGGTGTTCGCCATCCGGCCGGCCACCGCGGCACCGACCGTGCGTTCCAGCCCTTCGCCGTCCAGCACGACGAAGACGTCACTGCCGCCCAGTTCCAGCAGGCTCGGCTTCATGTTGCGCCCGGCCCGTTCGGCGACCTGCGCGCCCGCGCGCTCGCTGCCGGTCAGCGACACTCCCCGGACGACCGGGCTGTCGATGATGCGCGAGACCTCGTCGTGGCTCACGAACAGGTTGGTGTAGACGCCCTCGGGCGCCCCCGCGTCGCGGAACAGCTTCTCCAGGGCCAGCGCCGACTGCGGGCAGATCCCCGCGTGCTTGACGAGCGCGGTGTTGCCGAGGACCAGGTTCGGGGCGGCGAAGCGCACCACCTGGTAGTACGGGAAGTTCCACGGCATCACGCCGAGGAGGACGCCCAACGGCTCGTTGACGAGGTACGCCTCCCCCTCCTCGACGTCCAGCGGCTCGTTCGCCGCGAAGTCGGGTCCGTGTTCGGCGTAGTACGACAGGATCGAGGCCGCGAGGTCCACCTCGCCGCGCGCCTCCCCGATCAGCTTGCCCATCTCCTCGGTGAGGAGCCGGGCCAGCGGCTCCTTGCGTTCCCTCATCAGCCCGGCCGCACGCCCGACCACCGCGGCGCGCTCGCCGATCGGCCGCCTGCGCCACGCCTCGAAGGCGTGACCTGCGGTTTCGAGGGCCGAGTCGACCTCCTCGCCCTCGATCACCGGAAACTCCGCGAGGGTTTCCCCGGTGTACGGGCTGACGGTGGCGAACGGGCTCTTGCGCTGCTCCGGCATGGAAGCTCCAGTACGGGACGGATCGGGGTACGGGGAACGCGGCGGCCCATGTGGAACGTCGCGTTCCCTCACCTTCGGCCTGCTACCCGGAAGGAAGAGCGGAAAACAAGATGAAAGTAATGAAAAGCCCTCTTTGATCGGTCCGCTCCGTCACGCGAGCGGCCCGCTCCGTCACGGCGCGTTCGTGAAGGCGCGGCGGTACGAGCGGGGCGGCACTCCCCGGCGGCGTACGAACTGTTCACGCAGGACGGTCGCGCTTCCGTACCCGACGCGGCGGGCGACCTCCTCGACCGGCAGGTCCGTCGTCTCCAGCAGCTCCTCGGCACTGCTCAGCCGCAGGCTCCGCAACCAGGCGTGGGGGGTGGTGCCGGTCGCGGCGGCGAAGCGGCGGGCGAAGGAGCGTTTGCTCATCAGGGCGCGCCGGGCCAGCTCCGCCACGGGAAGCGGCTGGTGGAGGTTCTCGCGGGCCCACGCCAGGACCTCGGTGAGGCGCTCGTCGCGGCAGCCCTCGGGGACGGGGGCGGCCAGGTACTGCGCCTGCCCGCCGTCGCGGTGGGAGGGCAGCACCACGTCCCGGGCGACGCCGTTGGCCATCGCGGCTCCGTGCTCCCGCCTCAGCAGGTGCAGGCAGAGGTCGAAGCCCGCGGCGGCCCCCGCGCCCGTGACGACGCGTCCTTCGTCGACGTAGAGGGCGTCGGGGTCGACCGTGACCTCGGGATGGCGGCGGGCGAGCAGCTCGGCGAACCGCCAGTGGGTGGTGGCCCGCCGGCCGTCCAGCAGCCCGGCGGCGGCGAGCGCGAAGGTCCCGACGCAGTGGGCCACCACCAGCGCGCCGCGCTCGTGCGCGGCCTTCAGCGCGTCGAGCACCGGGGGAGCGGGCGGCGTGCGGAAGCCGGTCCACGGCAGGGCGATCACCAGGTCGGCCGAGACGAGCCGGTCCAGGCCGTGCGTGACGTCGAGCGGCACCCCGACGTCGGTGGTGACCGGCCCGGACCGGTCGGCGCACAGGGCGAAGTCGAAGCCGGGCAGCGCCTCGCCGTGCGGGCCGAAGACCTCGGCGACGATGCCGACGGCGAGCATGCCGACACCGGGCGGGGCGTACGCGGCGACGGTCGTGAAGGGAGCCATGCGCACAGTGTGGCAGCAATCCTGCGATCAGCGGCAGACGTGCCACTCGTGAACGGCCCCTCCCTCCACGAACATTGAGGCCATGACAGACGCACCGCTCGGCCGCAGCGCCGCATACACCGTCCTGACCACCGGATACGTCGGCTCCACCGGCCCCGGAGTCGCCGCCACCGTCTCCTACGTGTCCGACGCCGGCCGGCACGTGATCTTCGACCCGGGCATGGTGGCGAGCCACGACCTGATCCTCGACCCGCTCGCGAAGCTGGGGCTCGGCCCCGACGACATCACCGACGTGGTGCTCAGCCACCACCACCCGGACAACACCATGAACGTGGGCCTCTTCGGGCAGGCCCGGGTGCACGACCACAAGGTGGAGTACCGCGGCCACCAGTGGAAGAACCGGGACGCGGAGGGCTACGAACTCACCCCGTCGCTGCGGCTGATCCGCACTCCGGGCCACAGCGCCGAGGACATCACCCTGCTGGCGGGCACGGAGGCGGGCGTGGTCGCCTTCGCCGGCGACCTGTGGTGGCACGCGAACGGCCCGGCGGACGACCCCGTGGCCCCCGACCGCGAGGTGCTGCGCGCCTCCCGGCTCCGGGTGCTGGCCGCCGCGGACCTGATCGTGCCCGGCCACGGCGCCCCGTTCAAGGCCGACGACACCACCCCGCGCTGACAACCGCCGCCACGGGCCGAGGAGTTGCCGACCGGCCGGGCTTCGACCGCGCGAACCGCCCGGCCGCCGGGCCCGACGGCCGTCGTAGCGGGCGGGGGAGTGTCAGTGCCCCCGCCTAGGGTGCCGACATGATCACGCTCACCGTCGCCCAGTCGTGGGACCGCATCGAGACCTGGCTCGCGGAGCACGCTCCCCTCAGCCACGGACTGCTCCGGCCGCCGGCCCGCCCGGAGGACGTCGCGGCGGCCGAACTCCGTCTGGGCGTGACGTTCCCGTCCGACCTGAAGGAGTCGCTGCTGCGTCACGACGGCGTACGGCTCCAGGACGGAACGCCGACGCTCGACCACTACGGACCGCTGTCCGGAGTCGAGGACATCGTCAACAGCACCGAGTTCCTGCGGCACATCGGCGAGGAGGCCGCCGAGGAAGTCGCCGAGGCCGATCTCGACGAGGAGGAACGCGACCAGCACGCGTACTGGCCGCACGAGCGCCTGCTGATCACCCTGGGCATCGGCTGGCAGTCCTCCGACGGGCTCTTCGTGGTCACCCGGCCCGGCCCGCACCACGGGCGCATAGGCCGGTACTTCGACGAGGGCTGCCCGTCCTTCACCGACTGGCCGGGCCTGCGGCACGTCCTCGCCGACCTCGCCACGGCCCTGGAGAACGGCACGCCCTTCCACGGGAGCACTCCGCTCGGCTTCGAGGGCCGGTTGATCTGGGACCACGACAGGACGGCCGTCCCCGACCCGTCCTCCCCCCTCGGCCTCGCCGCCGGGACCACCGAGCCGCAGGTCCCGCCGGCCGAGCCGGCGCCGCCCGCCCCGCAGCCCGGCGAGTCGTACGTCGTCCTCGGCTTCGGAACCCCGGCCGAGCCGCCCCCCGCGCAGCCGGACGTCGTGTTCGTGGCGGGCGTCTCGCCCGGGGAACTGCTGGACGGACTGGGCGCGGTGCCCGCGACCGCCGGACCGCGCAGCCGGGAGCAGGCGCGGTCGTCCGCCGCCGCGCCCTGGGCGGCGTGCCGTCCGATGGTCCGGGCCGGCCGGTGCGGCGACGGGTGGTCGTACGCCACCCAGGAGGGCGGCGACCCCCAGTTCGGCCGCCCGGAGGTGCTGCGCCGGCTGTCCCGGGGGACCCGGGTCGTGCGCCTGGCCAAGGAGGGGCCCGAGGTGCGGGTCACCGTCGTCGAGGACGGTGCGGAGCGGCCCGGGGCGGCCCGCCGGGTCCTCTCGCCCCGCGAGGACTACGTGACCGGGCCCGACGGGAAGCCCGCGCTCGGACGCGACGGACAGCAGTGGCAGCGGATCGGCGTCGACCCCTGGCCCGGCTCCACGGCCGCCTACACCCGGCTGCTGGCCGCCCTGGCGACGGAGCACGGCATCACCTGGGACCCGGCGGCGGACGGCGACGAGCCGCTGGCGAGCGCGCTGCTGCTGCCGGTCCTCGACGACCTCCCTCCGGCGCGGACCCCGGTCTCCTCGGTGCGCGACGTCGACCTCGGCGGGATCGTCGAGCGGACGCCGCCGGAGCGGTTGCGCTCCGCGATGGCGGCGCAGCTCGGCCGGCTGGCGTCCGAGACCGGCATCGACGCCTACCCGGAGATCGCGGGGGCGCTGGAGCGGATCCGCCGGAACGAGCCGGTGGACCTCCCGGCCGGCGGGGACCTCGACCTGCGGATGAGGACCCTCTCGGCGGAGGTCCGGGCCGCACGGGGACTGCTGGACGCGGCCCGGCGCGGACCGGACCCGGCGCCCGTCACCGCGGCCGACCTCGCCGCGTGGGCCGCACGGGACTCGGCGGCCGGGGCACTGCGCGAATTCCTCCTGCTGCCCCTGCCGGCCGCGGCGGCCACGATCCTGTACCAGCGGCTTTCCGTGCACTGGCGCGACGACCTCGCCGCGGACCTGGGCGGCTAGGGCGCGTGTCGGAAGTGGCGTCGTCTGCCCGAAGGGCAGACGGGACCTTCGACACACGCCCCAGGGCGGGTCACCGGGGTTCGAGCCGCACGGGACCGCCGCCGCAGGCGTTCCCGCCCCGGACCGTGCCCGAAGCCGCCGCCGAGCCGCCGCCGGAACTGCCGCTGGTGGTCGCGGGAGCGTCCTACCGTCCTCCTACGCCCCATTTCCGCAGGTCAATCCAGGAGGTTTCGTCATGACGTACTCGGGTCGTTCCGCCGCCGGTGGCGCCGCGGCGGCAGCCGCCGCGGCCGCGCTTCTCCTCGGCGGAGCGGGTGGCGCGGCCGCGCAGCCGTCGTCGTCGCCCAGGCCTCAGCAGATCAGCTCGGCGCAGCTCCAGGCGCACCTCACCGAGGCCGTCGCGCAGGAGCGCCTCGCCGCCGCCTGCCTTCCGGCCTGCGCCGGCCAGATCGTGTAGCGGTCGCGGCGGACTGAGGAGGAGGTCGAGATGAGCACCGCGGACCGTTCCGGGAAGGGCAGGACCTGGTGCCCGAGCGGCAGACCCGACGCGCCGGAGGCGGTGGTGCTGGGCGTCCGCTCCGGGCAGGACGGAGAGGTCGTGTACCTCGCCGATCCCGTGCCGGCCCGGGACGTCCTCCCGGTCGTCCCGAAGGACGTCGAGCCGACCCGGGTGCTGCGCTTCGCGTCGCACTGCGTCAGCGAGTGCCTGCACCGCAGGGGCAACGACTGCACCCTGGTGGAGCGGGTGGCGGTCACGCCGGCGGACGAGGACCGGAACGTGCCGCGGTGCCATCTGCGCGCCCACTGCAAGTGGTGGGCGCAGACCGGCGTGGACGGCTGCCGCCGGTGCCCGGCCGTGGCGACCACCGTCGTCGAGGGGGACGACCTGGGCGCGCTGGTCGCCGACCCCGCCACCACCCGCGAGCAACTGGACGCGTGGATGGCGCGGGCCGGAGCCGACGCGCCCCGCGCGGCCGCCGGGGCCCGGTGAGGAGCGCCGGGAGGGCCGTCCGGGCTTCCGCTCCGCGTCGGCCGGTTCATGACGACGCGCCACCGCGCCCCGGGATCAGACCGTCGGCAGGCCCTGGGACGGGGCGGGTCGCCGCGGGGAGCGCAGTACGAGCAGGGTGATCTCGCTGGGGGCGAAGACGCGGAAGGGCGGGCCCCAGAAGCCGGTGCCGCGGCTGGTGTAGAGGAGGGTGCGGGCGCCGTGGCGGCTCAGGCCGGCCACGGCGGGCTGGTCGAGGCGGACCAGGTGGTGGAAGGGCCAGATCTGGCCGCCGTGGGTGTGGCCGGAGAGCTGGAGGTCGACGCCGGCGGCCGCCGCCCGGTCGATGAACTTGGGCTGGTGGGCGAGGAGGAGGACGGGAAGGTCGGGGTCGGCGCCGTCCAGGGCTCCGGCGAGGTGGGCGCGGTGGCCCTCCAGGCCGGAGGACTCGGCGGTGACGTCGTCGACGCCGGCGACCACGAGGGTGTCACCGCCGCGTTCGAGCAGCAGGTGGCGGTTGCGCAGCGGCTCCCAGCCCAGCTCGCCCATCAGGTCGACCCAGCCCTGGGCCTCGCTGTAGTACTCGTGGTTGCCGGTGACGTAGACCAGGGCCCGGGTCGCCCGCACGGTGCCCAGGGGAGCGGCCTGGGCGCGACGGCGTTCGGCCGTGCCGTCCGCGATGTCGCCGGTGTGGCAGACCAGGTCGGCCTCCAGGTCGTTCACCGTCTCGCAGACCCGTGCCGACCAGCGGGCGCGGTCGAGCGGACCGTAGTGGGTGTCGGTGATCAGGACGACCCGGGTGCCGTCCAGCCCGGCCCCCAGACGAGGGAGTTCCACGTCGAGCCGGCGCACGCGCGGCACGCGTCGGGCCTCGGCGTATCCCCAGGCGAGCAGCGCGGCGGTCACTCCCAGGACGGCCCAGGTGACGATGCGCGCCCGGTCCTGGCCGTCGCCGACGCCGGCCACGGCCAGGGCGGGCCGCAGCAGGACGCCGAGCAGGACGGACCAGGTGAACAGGACCCAGACGCCGCCCAGCAGCGTGTCGCCGACGATCGCCGCCCGGTCCCGCTGGCGCCGCCCGTGGCCGCGTGCCATCGCCAGCGGCATGCCGATCAGGCCGAGGACGCACAGCGCGGTGCCGGTCGGGGCGACGGGGAGCGGCCAGTGCTGACCGGTGTGCAGGAGGACCCAGCAGGGCACGGCCCACAGCAGGACGGGGGCGATCAGGGGGACGTGGCGCATCAGGCGCCGCAGTCGGTCCGGTGACGCCCCTCGCGCCCCACCGGTGGCGGATCGGGTGTCGCTGGTCTCGGTCACGCTTCCCCTCCCGAGGTTCTGTCCGGCGGATCGTGCCCGTGGCGCAGCCGGGCGGCGGCACGGTCGACGCACCGGCCGGCCTTCCGCGGCCCCGTTCCGCTCCGGTCGGTCCCGACCGTCGGAGTCTCTTGGAGGGCCCATTGTCCGCCGTCGCGGAAGGGGTCGCTCCCCGGGCTCCGGTACGTCCGTCCCGGGGGCTTCGAGGGACCGGGGCCGAGACGGGGGAGGGCCGCCGTTTCGGGGACCGCGCCGGTTCGGGGCCGGCGACTGCGGGAGTCCGCCCCGCCTCAGGGTGAGGACGGAGCCGCCGCGTCCGCCCCCAGACCGGCCAGGCGCAGGAGCAGGGCCTTCACGTCGGTGGCTTCGATCCGGCCGTCCACGGCGCCGGGGAGGGAGCACACGAGGAGCGGACCCTCGTCCTCGTCCGCGGGGAGGAGGCCGTGGCTGCCGCGGAGGGGGGAGGGGTCGAGGGGGACGACCGCGAGCCGGTAGCGCATGCCGAGCTTCTTGCGGGCGATCTCCCGGGCCGCCCTGACCCGCACGTACGGGTCGGCCGGGTCCATGAGGAGTTCGGCGGGGTCGTAGCCGGGCTTGCGGTGGATCTCCACCAGCCGCGCGAAGTCGGGGGCGCGGGCGTCGTCGAGCCAGTAGTAGTACGTGAACCAGGCGTCGGGTTCGGCGAGGGCGACCAGCTCCCCCGAGCGCGGGTGGTCGAGACCGTGCTCCTTCTTGCCCTCGTCGTCGAGGAGCCGGGCCAGTCCGGGCAGCTCCGCGAGCGCCTCCCGGACCACCGGGAGGTCGGCGGGACGCCGGACGTACACGTGGGCGACCTGGTGGTCGGCCACGGCGAAGGCCCGGGACGTCATCGGGTCCAGGTACTCCATGCCGTCCTGGGTGTGGACCTCCAGGAGACCGGCCCGGCGCAGCGCGCGGTTGATGTCGACGGGCCGCTCCACCCGGGTGATGCCGTACTCGGAGAGGGCCACGACCGTGCGGCCCCCGGCCCGCGCGTCCGCGAGGAGCGGGCCGATGACGGCGTCGAGCTCGGCGGCGGCCCGGTGGGACCTCGGGTCGTCGGGGCCGTAGCGCTGGAGGTCGTAGTCGAGGTGCGGGAGGTAGCAGAGGGTGAGGTCGGGGTCGCGGGTGCGCATGACGTGCCGGGTGGCCTCGGCGATCCAGCGGCTGGAGACGATGTCGGCCCCCGGGCCCCAGAAGTGGAAGAGCGGGAAGGTGCCGAACCTCTCGGTGAGTTCGTCGTGGAGGGCCGGCGGGCGGGTGTAGCAGTCGGGCTCCTTGCGGCCGTCCGCGTAGTAGACCGGGCGGGGGGTCACGGTGACGTCGGTGTCGGCGCCCATGGCGTACCACCAGCAGATGTTGGCGACGGTGTAGCCGGGGTGGACGCGGCGGGCGGCGTCCCAGAGCCGGTCGCCGGAGACCAGGCCGTTGTGCTGGCGCCACAGCAGGACGTCGCCGAGGTCCCGGAAGTACCAGCCGTTGCCGACGACGCCGTGCTCCGACGGCAGGGTGCCGGTCAGGAAGGTGGTCTGGGCGGCGCAGGTGACGGCCGGCAGGACGGTGGCCAGCGGCGCCCGGGAACCGGCGGCGGCGAGCGCCCGCAGCCGCGGCATGTGCTCCAGGAGCCGGGGGGTGAGGCCGACGACGTCCAGGACGAGGAGCGGAGTGGGGCGCGGGGGGACGGACCCGGGGACGGCGGAGGCGCCGGTCGCGGCTGTCGCGTCGGTGGTGCCGGTCGTGTCGGTCATGGCAGTTCCTTGAGGCCGAGGTCGGTCAGGAGGTCGCGTGCCAGGGAGAGTTCGGCGGCGATGCCGTCGGCGAGCCGGGCCCGGGTGAGGGGCCGCAGCTCGGGCGGGAGCGCCTGCCAGGTGTAGGTCTCGACCTCCAGGTGGCGCGTCCGGGGGACGGGACCGCCCACCAGGAGGGCCAGGGTGTCCTCGACCACCCGGAGCGTGGAGGTCAGCGGCGGCGCGGGCCGCGCGTGCAGGGGGACGTGGAAGTGGGAGCGCCACGGACCCGTACGGGGAAGGGCCCCGCCCGCGACGGCCTCGCCGAGGTCGTCGGTGCCGCGCAGCCCGCCGGCGGCGACGGTACGGGTCTGGTGGAGGAACCGGGGCTCGGCGAAGGCCGCCAGCGCCTCGCGCACGGCGGGGAGGTGCGGGTGCTCGGCGTGCAGGGCCGCGGACAGCTGGGCCTTGGGAACGGTGACGCCCGCCGCGTCCAGGGCGGACAGCGCGCCGGCCGGGTCCTCGAAGGAGGTGGCGAGGTGGCAGGTGTCGACGCAGACGCCGACGCGGTGCGGCGCGCCGATCGCGGTGAGGGGGCCGATGGCGTCGGCGGTGGTCTCCACGGCGCAGCCGGGTTCGGGTTCGAGGGCCACCCGGATCGACTTGCCCGTCAACTCCTCAAGCAAGTCGAGGCGTTCGGCGAGGACGGCGAGGGCGTCCCGCGCGGCCGAACTCCCGGACGGGCCGAACCCCCGGCGCCACGCGAGCGGCAGCGTGGAGATCGTCCCCTCGGCGACGTCGGCGGGCAGGAGGGCGGCGAGCAGCCGGGCCAGATCGGTCGTGTACGCGAGGCGCTCGGGCTCGGTCCAGTCCGGCCGGTACACCCGGTACTTGACCTCGTCCAGACCGAACCCCTCGTACGGGAAGCCGTTGAGGGTGACGACCTCCAGGCCGCGCCGCTCCAGCTCGGCCCGCAGGCCGCGCAGCGCCGCCGGGTCGTCCGTCAGGGTGCGGGACGCCGCCCTCGCCAGCCACAGGCCGATGCCGAGCCGGTCGCGCCCCAGCCGTCGGCGGACGGGCTCGCAGTGGTCGCGGAGCTGGGCGAGGACGCCGTCGAGGGTCTCGGCCGGGTGGACGTTGGTGCAGTAGGACAGGTGGACGACGGACCCGTCGGGATGCCGGAAGCGCATCGCCGCCCCCTCATTCCCCGCCGCGGAGCACGGAGTTGCCCTCGTGCAGCCCGTGCGGCGGCGGGACGTCGAGCCGGAGGCGGCCGCTGAGCCCGTAGAAGGCCACCGGGTTGCGCCACAGCACCCGGTCGACGTCGTCCTCGTCGAACCCGGCGGCGAGCATCGCCTCGCCGACCCGGCGGGTCTTCAGCGGATCGCTCTTCCCCCAGTCCGCCGCCGAGTTGACCAGGACCCTCTCGGTGCCGTGGGCCCGCAGGACCGCGACCGTCCGGTCCTCGTCCATCTTGGTGTCCGGATAGACGGAGAAACCGAGCCAGCAGCCGCTCTCCGCGGCCTCCCGGACCGTCGTCTCGTTGAGGTGGTCCAGGAGGACGCGCTCGGGAGGGAGGGCGGACTCGCGGACCACGTCGACCGTGCGGCGCAGTCCGGCGAGCTTGTCCCGGTGGGGCGTGTGGACCAGCGCCGGCAGACCGTGGTCGGCGGCGAGCTGGAGCTGTGCGGCCAGGGCGGTGTCCTCGGCGGGCGTCATGGAGTCGTAGCCGATCTCGCCGACGGCGACCACGGAGTCCTTGACGAGGTAGCGGGGCAGGACGTCCAGGACGGGCGCGCAGCGCGGGTCGTTGGCCTCCTTGGGGTTGAGCGCCAGGGCGCAGTGGTGGGCGATGCCGTACTGGGCGGCCCGGTAGGGCTCCCAGCCCAGGAGGGCGTCGAAGTAGTCGAGGAAACTGGCCGGGGAGGTGCGCGGCTGGCCGAGCCAGAAGGACGGTTCGACCAGGGCGCGGACACCGGCGGCGTACATGGCCTCGTAGTCGTCGGTGGTGCGGGAGGTCATGTGGACGTGGGGGTCGAAGATGCGCATCGGGACTCCTCGGGCTACGGACGCGCCTGGGCCGTCAGGGCGAGCACGCGCTCCAGGTCGTGGGGGACGTCGCGGCCGGCGGCGGTGCGCTCGGCGGCGTGGTCGGCGAGCATGCGGGCGAGCGTGGCGTCGCCGTGGGCGCGGCGCCGCAGCCCCGCGACGGCGTCGACGGGGACGTGGACGAAGAGGCACTTGAGGACGGCGTGCCGCCAGGAGTGCTGGTCGAGGTGGGCCGCCGCGTAGGGGCCGACGGCCGCGGCGACGAGCCGGGCGTCGTGGGTGCGCAGCGCGTCGGCGACGAGGGGCAGCGCCCCGGGGCCGCTCACGAGGTGCGGCAGGGCGTGGAGCACGGCGCGGCGTTCGGCGGCGCTCCCCCGGTGGTAGAGGCGGTCGAGGGTCTCCGGGTCGGGGCGGGCCTCGGCGAGGAGGAGGACGCGGACGGCGTCGGCGTGCTCGTGTCCGCAGTGGCGGCCGGCGGCGGCGAAGCGCAACTCCCAGGCGGAGTCGGGACTCGTACCGGCGGGAACGGGGCCCGGACCCGTACCGGCGGCTTCCGCCAGTGCGTCGGCCAGCCACGCGCGGGCGGTGTCGGTGAGCCGCGCGTCGAGGGCGGCGCGCGAGACGGCCGGGGCGTCGGGGGAGGGCGCGTCGGGGGAGGGGGCGGCGGTCACGCGGCCGGGTCTCCTTCCGGGGTCCGGGAGCGGAGGAAGGCGAGGGAGCTGCGGGCGAGTTCGGGGCCCGCGTGGGAGTGGCGCGGCAGTTCGACCACGGTGAGCCCCCGGTATCCGGTGGAGGCGAGGGCGTCGAGCACCGGGGGGAAGTCGATCTCGCCGTCGCCGAACGGCAGGTGCTCGTGGACGCCGCGCCGCATGTCCTCGATCTGGACGTGGCGCAGCCAGGGCGCGGCGGCGCGGACGCAGGCGGCGGGCGACAGCGGTTCCAGGCACTGGCAGTGGCCGATGTCCAGGGTGAGGCCGAGGGGCGCGGGGTCCCCCAGGGCGGCGCGCAGACGGTGGAAGTCGTCGAGCGTGGCGAGGAGATGGCCCGGCTCGGGCTCGATCGCGAGCGGGACGCCCGCGGCCCCGGCGGCCTCGACGACCGGCCCGAGCGCTTCCGCGAGGCGTTTCCAGGCGGTGTCCGGGTCGGTGCCGGGCGGGGCGGTGCCGCTGAAGCAGTGCACGGCGTGGGCACCGAGATCCGCCGCGGCGCGCACCGCGGTGACGAGCAGCCGGACCCGGACGGCCCGGTCGTCCGGGTCGGGGTCGAGGAGGGAGGGACCGTGTTTGCGGCGGGGGTCGAGGACGTAGCGGGCGCCGGTCTCGACGGTGACGCCGAGGCCGAGCGCGCCGAGCCGGCGCGCCACGCGCGCGGTGCGGGCGGCCAGGTCGGGGGCGAGGGGGTCGAGGTGCATGTGGTCGAGGGTGAGGCCGACGCCGTCGTAGCCGAGGTCGGCGAGGAGCGCGAGGGCGTCGTCGAGCCGGAGGTCCGTCAGCCCGTTGGTCCCGTAGCCGTAGCGGAGGGAAGCCGGGGCCGGGGCCGTGGGAAGTCCGTTCACGTGGGGCTGACCTTTCGTGCGAGACGGCGGGCCGAGGGGGCGAGGGCCAGCAGGGCGAGTCCGCCGGCGGTCGCCCCGGAGCGGGACATGAGGGCGGCCTGCAGGGGGATCATCGCCCGGATGCCGCCGCCGACGGCGCGCCCGGTGAGCAGCGGGGACGGGTTCAGGGCCGCGTCGAGGAGGGGGCGGGCGGCGGTGCGGAGGTAGACGGCGGCCAGGAGCGGGGCGACGAGCTCCGCCGTGGAACGGCAGGGGGCCCGGTGCGGTGCGAACGGCGGTCTCCTCCGCTCGCCGGGACGGTACGGGGCCGGGCGGTGCGGGTCGGAGGAGTGCGGAGCCGCGCCGTGCGGGTCGGAGGAGTGCGGGCCCGGGCGGGGCGAGGCGGTGAGGGCGCCGAGGACCGCGACGGCGGCGAGCGCGCCCAGGGGCGCCGTCGTGGAGCCGCCCTGGACCTCGTGCCGGGAGACCGCGGTGACGGCGTAGGTGTGCGCCGCGAGCACCGCCGCCGAGGGGAGGGCGGTGAGGGGGAGGGCGGTGAGCCGTGAGGTGATGAGCGGGAGGGTGGCGGGCGGTCGGGCGGTGAGCGGTGAGGCGGCGGGCGGTCGGGCGGTCGTACGGTGGGAGGCACCCCCCGCCCCGCCGGTGGCGAGCGGCCCCGGACGGGCCGCGCCCGTCACCCCCCTCCGAACGCCGGCCACCGTCGCCGTGGCGCCGAGGAGGAGGTCCAGACCGCGCGCCGCGGCCATGGCGGCCGGACCGGCGGCCGTGTGCTTGAGGCGCAGGTCGTACGCCCAGACCGTCGCGGCCAGGGCCGTGGCGACCGCCAGAGGGGGCCGTCCGGCGCGGGCCGCGAGGGCGAGTCCGGCGGCGGTGAGCACACCGGCCGCGCCCAGGGCCGCCCCGGGGCTCACGCGGCCGGAGGGGACGGGACGGTGGGGACGTTCGGCGGCGTCCTCGTGCCGGTCCGCCCAGTCGTTGAGCGCCATGCCCGCCTCGTACAGGCACAGCGAGGCGCCGACGGCCCAGGCGGTGCCCCTGCCGGGCCGCGCGCCCGCCGCCGCGGCCCCGGCGAGGGCGTCGCCGGGGACGCTGAGCAGGGCCGAGACGCGCAGGAGCTCGCCCCACGCCCCCAGCCTCTCCCGGGCGGACGCGCCCCCGCGCGCGGGCGGCCTCTCCGCCCCGGCCCCGCCGGCCCCCGTCGTCGGCGGGGCGTCCGTACGGGAGGGGGCGAGCCGGAGGAACAGGGAGCGGATCATCCGGCCTCCCGGAGACGGTCGGCGAAGGAGAGGAGCGCGCCGAACTGCTCGGACAGACCGGCCGGACCGCCGTCCGGGTCCTTGAAGTAGAAGCCGAGTTCGGGCCGGGGCCCGGTGAGGCCCGCCTCGTGGGCACGGGCGACGAGCCGCGCCAGGTCCAGGACCAGCGGGGCGGCGAGGGCCGAGTCGCACCCCTGCCAGATCGTCTGGAGGATCGTCCGGGAGCCGAGGAAGCCGTCGAAGGCGATGTGGTCCCAGGCGGTCTTCCACTCGCCGAGGGCGGGGACGTCGTCGATGTGGACGCCGCCCTCGACTCCGGCGCCGAGCGTCTCGGCGAGGACGCGTTCCTTCCCGGCGTTCTTGGCCGCGGCCGCCGCCGGATCGGCCAGCGCCGCCCCGTCCCCGCCGCCCAGCAGGTTGGTGCCGGACCACGCCCGGACGGCCAGGGCCCGCTGGACGAACATCGGGGCGAGGACGGACCGCAGGAGCGTCTGGCCCGTCTTGCCGTCGCGGCCCGCGTGGGGGAGGCCGCTCGCCTCGGCGGCGGCCGTGAGCGCGGGGGTCCGCAGCCCGGTCGAGGGCGTGAAGTTGACGTGGGGGCAGCCGGCGCGCAGCGCGGCGGCGGCGTAGAGGGAGCTGGGCGGCAGACGCGTGGCGTCCGGCCCCGGCAGCGGCTCGGTGGAGGAGACGTTGACGACGACGACCCGCGCCAGCGCGTGACGCGCGCGGAAGGCGGCCAGGTCGCCGGCGAAGCCGGTGATCAGTTCCTCGTCGGTGCGGGTGTCCCCGGGGAGCGGCCCGCCCGGTCGTATCTCCCGGTCGGCCGCGGCCAGTTCGGCGTGGACGGCCCGGGCGAGACCGGCGGGCAGCACGCCCGCCCCGGTGAGGTCCTCGGCGCGTTTCGGCAGGGGGCAGTCGGCGGTGTCGTGACCGCCGAAGACGAGCGAGGCCAGCGGAGGCAGCCCCGCCTCCGCGAACGGCGGCGTCTCGGTGACCATGCCGGTCGGTGGGTACAGTCCCGCGGTGACGGCCGCGCATCCGGCGACGGCGGTGGTCGCCACCGATCCGCGCGCCCCCACGAACCAGACCCCGGTGCGTGCCCGCCGGTCGCGGACCGTTCTCCCCGTCGTGTTCCCGTGCTGCACTGGCCGCCTCCCTGCCGTGTCGGTGTAGGTGTCGGTCCGGGGCCCGGTACGGGTCCCGGTCCAGGTCTCTGTACGGGTGCCGCCGTCGGTACGGCCCCGGCCGGTGAAGACGGCGGGCGGGGGGTACGACGCCTCCCCGCCCGCCGCCGGCTCATGGACGGCCCCTCCGTGCGGCCGTGCCCCCGGGCTCCGGACGGCGCCCGCGGTTCACGGGCCGGAGAAGGCGGCGTCGAAGGAGGCGGCCGGGGGGTCGAAGTCGTACCGCTTGAGGAAGGAGAGGGCCTCGGGGGCGCCCGTGAGCCGGTCCATGCCCGCGTCCTCCCACTCCACGGAGACGGGTCCGGCGTAGCCGATCGAGCGGAGCATGCGGAAGACGTCCTCCCAGGGCACGTCGCCGTGACCGGCGGAGACGAAGTCCCAGCCGCGCCGGGGATCGCCCCACGGCAGGTGGGAGCCGAGGCGCCCGTTGCGGCCGTCGAGCCGCTTGCGGGCCTCCTTGCAGTCCACGTGGTAGATCCGGTCGCGGAAGTCCCAGAGGAAGCCGACCGGGTCGAGGTCCTGCCACACGAAGTGACTCGGGTCGAAGTTCAGGCCGAAGGCGGGGCGCCGGCCGACCGCCTCCAGGGCGCGCTGGGTGGTCCAGTAGTCGTAGGCGATCTCGCTGGGGTGCACCTCGTGGGCGAAGCGCACGCCCTCGGCGTCGAAGACGTCGAGGATCGGGTTCCAGCGCTCCGCGAAGTCCTCGAAGCCGCGCTCCACCATGCGCTCGGGGACCGGCGGGAACATCGCCACCAGGTGCCAGATGGAGGAGCCGGTGAAACCGACGACGGTGTCGACGCCGAGCGCCGCCGCGGCCCGCGCGGTGTCCGCGAGCTCGCGGGCCGCCCGCCGCCGCACCCCCTCGGCGTCGCCGTCGCCCCAGATCCGGTCGGGCACGATCGCCCGGTGGCGCTCGTCGATCGGGTCGTCGCAGACGGCCTGCCCCACCAGGTGGTTGGAGACCGCCCAGCACTTCAGGCCGTACGCGTCGAGCAGTTCCCGCCTGCCCTTGACGTACGCCGGGTCGGCGAGGGCCCGGTCCACCTCGAAGTGGTCGCCCCAGCAGGCCAGTTCGAGGCCGTCGTAACCGAATTCGCGGGCGAGCCGGCAGACCTCCTCCAGGGGCAGGTCGGCCCACTGGCCGGTGAAGAGCGTGAAAGGTCGTGGCACGGGTCCGGCCCTCCTAGGGGGATACGGGGGTGTAGACGGCGTTCTTCGCCGCGCTCTCCTCCACGGCGGCCAGCACCCGCTGGACCTGGAGGCCGTCCGCGAACGACGGCGCGGGGGCCGTCCCCGCGGCGATCGCCGTCACCAGGTCGCGGGCCTGGTGGGCGAAGGTGTGCTCGTAGCCGAGCGTGTGGCCGGGCGGCCACCAGCCCTCCAGATAGGGGTGGCCCGGCTCGGTGACGAGGATGCGGCGGAAGCCGGCCGTGACGGCGGGCTCGGTGTGGTCGTGGAAGGACAGTTCGTTGAGCCGCTCCAGGTCGAAGCCGAGGGAGCCCCGCTCGCCGTTGATCTCCAGGCGCAGCGCGTTCTTGCGGCCGGGCGCCATCCTGCTCGCCTCGAACGTCGCGAGCGCCCCGGAGGCGAGCCGCCCGGTGAAGACGGCCGCGTCGTCGACCGTGACGGGGCCGTGCCCCGGGCCGCCGGACGCGCGCAGCCCGGCCGACACCCCGGCCAGGAGTGGCCGCTCCCGGACGAAGGTCTCCAGCTGCGCCGACACCCCGACCAGCGGTTCTCCCGCCAGGTACTGGGCGAGGTCCACGATGTGCGCCCCCAGGTCGCCGAGGGCCCCGGACCCGGCGTGCTCGCGCTCCAGGCGCCAGGTCAGCGGGAAGCCGGGGTCGACGAGCCAGTCCTGGAGGTAGGTGAGGCGGACGTGCCGCAGCGCGCCGAGCCGGCCCTCCGCGACGAGCCGGCGGGCGTGCGCGAGGGCCGGCACCCGGCGGTAGTTGAAGCCG
Source organism: Streptomyces sp. NRRL F-6492 (assembly GCF_001280125.1). Taxonomy (GTDB): domain Bacteria; phylum Actinomycetota; class Actinomycetes; order Streptomycetales; family Streptomycetaceae; genus Streptomyces. The sequence continues at coordinate 45,264 of NZ_LGEG01000251.1, read as the reverse complement.
ACCATGGCCACCTGGCCGCGTTCCCCGGCCCGTGCGGCGGCCGCCGCCATCGCCTCGGCCTCGGCCACCGAGTTGGCGAGCGGCTTCTCGCACAGCACGTGCTTGCCCGCCTCCAGGGCGGCGACGGCGATCTCCGCGTGGCTGTCGCCCGGGGTGCAGACGTCGACGAGGTGGACGTCGTCGCGGGCGATCAGGGCGCGCCAGTCGGTCTCGGCGGCGGCCCAGCCGTGCCGGCGGGCGGCGGCCCGGACGGCGCCGGCGTCACGGCCGGCCACCGCCGCGAGCACCGGCCGCAGCGGCAGGTCGAAGGCGCGGCCGACCGTGCGCCAGCCCTGGGAGTGGGCGGCGCCCATGAACGCGTAACCGATCAGGCCGATGCCGAGCGTCGGCGGGACCCTCTCGCTGTCGCTCTGTTCCAATTGGTGTCCTCTCGCAGGCACCGGCCACGGCCGGTGGAGACGTCGGTTCCGTGGCGCGCCGGAAGCGGGGCCCCGCCCGGACGGGGGCGAAGGGCCGGCGGACCGCCGGGGGTCCGTCCGGGCGGCGGCGCCCGTGCCGGTCAGTTGAAGCCGGTGGGCAGGTAGGCGTCGACGTTTTCCTTGGTGACGACGGCGGAGTAGAGGGTGATCGAGGCGGGGATCTCCAGCTCGGACATGCCGCCGATCCCCTTCTTCTGGCCGAGGGCGCGGGCGAGGTCGATCGCGGAGGCGGCCATGGTCGGCGGGTAGAGGACGGTGGCCTTGAGGACGCCGGAGTCGGCCTTGATGGCGTCCATGGCGGACTTGGCCCCGGCGCCGCCGACCATGAGGAAGTCCTTGCGGCCGGCCTGGGCGATGGCGCGCAGCGCGCCCACGCCCTGGTCGTCGTCGTGGTTCCACAGGGCGTCGAACTTCTGCTGGGCCTGGAGGAGTTGCGCCATCTTGGCCTGGCCGGACTCGACGGTGAAGTCGGCGGCCTGGCGGGCGACCTTGCGGATGTTGGGATAGTTCTTCAGGGCGTCGTCGAAGCCCTGGGTGCGCTGCTTGGTGAGCTCCAGGCTGTCCATGCCGGCGAGTTCGACGACGGTGGCGTTCGGCTTGTCCTTGAGCCTCTCGCCGATGAAGCGGCCGGCGTTGAGGCCCATGCCGTAGTTGTCGCCGCCGATCCAGCAGCGGTAGGCCTGCGGGGAGGCGAAGATCCGGTCGAGGTTGACGACGGGGATGCCCGCCTTCATGGCCTGGAGACCGACCTGGGTGAGGGCCTTGCCGTCGGCGGGCAGGACGACCAGGACGTCGACCTTCTTGTTGATGAGGGTCTGGACCTGGCCGATCTGGGCGGCGGTGTCGTTGGAGCCCTCGGTGATCTCCAGGGTGACGTCGGAGTACTTCGCGGCCCGCCGCTTGGCGTTCTCGTTGATGGCGTTGAGCCAGCCGTGGTCGGCCTGCGGGCCGGCGAAGCCGATGGTGACGGGAGTGCCGGGCCTGTCGTCGGCGGCGGGCGCGGCGCTCCCGGCGGGCGCCGCGTCCTTGGCGGCCTTGGGCTCGTTGCTGGTGCAGGCGGTGAGCAGGGCTCCTGCGGAGACGGCGGCGCCGCCGAGGAGGAGGTGTCTGCGGCTGGTTTCCGGCATGGCGGTGGATCCCTTCGAGCGGGTGTCGGGGGCGGGGAGGTGACGGAACGTCAGGTGTCGCGGGCGGCGCGGTGCTGGACGAGGACGGCGGCGACGATGATCGCGCCCTTGGCGATCTGCTGGACGGCGCTCTCCAGGTTGTTCAGGGCGAAGATGTTGGTGATCGTGGTGAAGACGAGGACGCCGAGGACGGAGCCGACGATGGTGCCCCGGCCGCCGCTGAGGAGGGTGCCGCCGATGATGGCGGCGGCGATGGCGTCGAGCTCGTACAGGTTGCCGTTGGTGTTCTGGCCGGAGCCGGCGAGGACGATCAGCAGGAAGGCGGCGATGCCGCAGCACAGCCCGGAGAGCAGGTAGAGGTAGAGGCGCTGGCGGCGCACGTCGATGCCGGCGAGCCGGGCGGCCTCCGCGTTGCCGCCCACGGCCACCGTCCGGCGGCCGAAGGTGGTGCGGTTGAAGAGGAGCCAGCCCACGACGGTGACGGCGGCGAAGACGAGGACGAGCGGCGGGATCCCGAGGACGTAGGAGTCGGGGAGGCCCAGGTCGAGGACCGATTCGACGGTGACGATCTGGGTCCTGCCGTCGGTGATCTGGAGGGCGAGGCCGCGCGCGGAGGCGAACATCGCGAGGGTCGCGATGAAGGGGACCATCCGGCCGTACGCGACGAGGAGGCCGTTCACGAGGCCGCAGCCCAGGCCGACGACCACCGCGGTGAAGAGGATGCCGGCGAAACCGTACTCCTGGGTCGCCACCGTGGTGGCCCAGACGGACGCCAGCGCCACGATGGCCCCGACCGACAGGTCGATGCCGCCGCTGGTGATGACGAAGGTCATGCCGACGGTGACGACGCCGATCACCGAGGCCTGTGTCAGGACGAGTTGAAGGTTGCTCGCGGCCAGGAACTCGTCGGGCCTGGTGAGGCCGCCGACGACCAGCAGGGCGGCGAGGACGCCGAGCAGGGACAGGTTGCGCACGTCAGGCCGGAGGCCCAGGGGCCGGCGCGCCGCGGTCCTCCCGCCCGGCGGGGCGGGCAGGGGGGTGACCGGCGCGTCGTGCCCCGCCGGAGTGGTCGACTGTGTCATGCCGTCGGGCTTCCTTCCATCACGAGGTCGAGCACGCGGTGCTCGTCGAGTTCCCGGGCGTCGGCGGTGTGGACGACGGTCCCCTCGCGCAGGACGAGCACCCGGTCGGCGAGGCCCAGGACCTCGGGCACCTCGCTGGACACGAGGAGGACGGCGAGGCCCTCGTCGGCGAGGCGCCGGACGACTGCGTACAGCTCGGCGCGGGCGCCGACGTCGACCCCGCGGGTCGGTTCGTCGAGGAGCAGGACCCGGCAGCCGCGCAGGAGCCAGCGGGCGAGCACCGCCTTCTGCTGGTTGCCGCCGGACAGGGTCCGGATCCGGGCGTCGGGGTCGTCGGGCCGCAGGGACAGTTCGCGGGTCGCCCGCCGGGCGTCCTCCCGCTCCCGCCGCCGGTCGAGCCAGCCGCCGCGCGAGAAGCGGCCGAGGGAGGAGACGGAGACGTTGCGGGTGACGGACTCCATCGGCAGCAGGGCCTGCGCCTTGCGTTCCTCGGGAGCGAGGCCGACGCCGGCGCGGACGGCCGCGCGGACGCTGCCCGGCCGCAGGGGGACCCCGTCGACGAGGACGCGCCCGCCGGTCGGCCTGCGCGCGCCGTAGACCGTCTCCAGGATCTCGGATCGCCCCGATCCGACGAGCCCGGCGAGCCCGACGATCTCGCCGGGGCGCAGCTCCAGGTCGAGGGGGGCGAACTCCCCCTCGCGGGCGAGCCCTTCGACGCGCAGGACGGGTGCGGCCGTGGCGGGTGCCGTCCGCCGGGGGCGCTCCGGGAAGACGTACTCGACGCTGCGGCCGGTCATCAGCGTGACGACCTCGTCGGTCGAGGTGGTCTTCGCGGGCAGTCCGCCCGCGACGGTCCGGCCGTCCTTGATGACGGTGACCCGGTCGCCGATCCGGCGGATCTCCTCCAGCCGGTGGGAGATGTAGACGACGGCGACCCCGTCGGCGGTCAGGTCGCCGACGGTCCGGAACAGGTTGTCGACCTCCTCCGGGTCGAGGGCGGCGGACGGCTCGTCCATGACGATGAGGCGCACGTCGTGCGAGAGGGCGCGGGCCATGGAGACGATCTGCCGCTGGGCGGCGGAGAGTTCGCCGGCCCGGCGCGCGGGGTCGATCTCGCCGTGGCCGAGGCGTGTCAGCAGGCGTGCGGCGGCGGTGCGGGCGGTCCGGGCGCGGACGACGAAGCCCGCCGAGGTGGGCTCGTGGCCGAGGAAGACGTTCTCGGCGACGGACAGCCCTTCGACCAGGTCGAGCTCCTGGTAGATGGTGGCGATGCCGAGGCGCATGGCCGCGATCGGGGAGCCCGGCGTCACGTCGCGTCCGCACCAGGTGATCGTGCCCCCGTCCGGCTGGTGGGCGCCGGCGAGGACCTTGATCAGGGTGGACTTGCCGGCGCCGTTCTGGCCGAGGACGCAGTGGACCTCTCCGGCCCGGACCTCCAGGTCGACGCCGTCGAGGGCGCGGACTCCGGGAAACGACTTGGTGATGCCGGACATGGTGAGCAGGGGTGGTTCTGGTGCCATGACGATTCCTCGGCTGTTGCGGGCCGTGAGCGGGCAGGGCGGAGCGAGGGCGGGGGCGTGGCCGGATGTTCCGACGGCGGTACGGGCCGCGGCGATGTGGGTCGTGCGGGGCGGTACGAGCGGTACGGACGGTGCGGGGCGTACGGAGCGGTACGGGTGGTGCAGAGCGGTACGGGGCGCGCGTGCGGCGGGTCGTACGGGGGAGCCCGGTGCTCGGCACCCGGCGGTGCTCACGCGCCGGACACCTCACGGAGCCGGTGTACGGGACACCTCGCGGTGCCGGTGTGCTCGGCACTTGGCGGTGCCGACGTACGGGACACCTGTCGGTGTCGATGTGCCCGGCGCCTCGCGGTGCCGGTGTACCGGGCACCTCGCGGTGCCGTCGTGCTCGGCACCTCGCGGTGCCCGCCGGTCCCGGATCAGGCCGGCGAGAACAGGTGGTCGCTGATGAGCCGGGCCGCGCCGGTCACGCCGGCGGTCGAGCCGAGCTCGCCCAGGACGATGGGCAGGTTCCTGGTCGCGAGGGGGAGGGAGCGCCGGTACACCTGGGTCCGCACGCTCGCGAGGAGCGTGTGCCCGAGTCCCGTCACCCCGCCTCCGATCACGACCATCCCCGGGTTGAAGAAGCTCACCAGACCCGCGATGACCTGGCCGACCCGGTCACCGCCCGCCCGGATCAGGTCCAGGGCCGCGGCGTCCCCCGCCGCGGCGGCCGCGGAGACGTCCGCCGCGGTCAGCGCGCCGGCGGCCTCCAGCCGGGCGGCGAGGGCGACCGAGCGTCCCTCGCGCGCCGCGTCCTCGGCGTCACGGGCGAGCGCCGCGCCGCCGAAGTGGGCCTCCAGGCATCCCCGGTTGCCACAGCCGCAGGCCCGGCCCTCCGGGTCGACCTGGATGTGCCCGATGTCGCCGGCGCTTCCCGTCGTACCGCGGTGGACCTCTCCGCCGACGACGATCCCGCAGCCGATGCCGGTGCCGATCTTGACGTACAGGAAGTCGCCCACGGACCGGGCGACGCCCGCGTGCTGCTCTCCCATGGCCATCAGGTTGGCGTCGTTGTCGACCATCACGGGGCATCCCAGGTCCTGGCTGAGCGCCTCCCGGACGGGGAAGCCGTCCCATCCGGGCATGATCGGCGGGGCCACCGGGACGCCCTCGGGGAAGCGGACGGGGCCCGGCACGCCGATGCCCGCGCCGTCGAGCCCGTCCGTCAGGCCCGACGCCTTGAGCTTGCCGACCATCGACAGGACCTGCTCGAAGACCGCGACGGGGCCTTCGCGCACGTCCATGGAGTGGTTGAGGTGACCCAGGACCTCCAGTTCGGCGTTGGTCACCGCGACGTCGATCGACGTCGCGCCGATGTCGACGCCGAGGAAGCGGAGTTCGGGGGCGAGCCGGATGTTGTGCGAGCGGCGTCCGCCCCGGGAGGCGGCGAGTCCGTCCGCGACGACGAGGCCCGTCTCCAGGAGCCGGTCCACCTCGACCGCGAGCTTGGATCGGGAGAGGTCGACCTGATCGCCGAGCTGGGCACGCGAGTTGGGGCCGCCGTCGCGCAGCAGCCGGAGCAGGCGGGCCTGATGCGCGTTCGCGGGCCGGGCCGTCATGCGCCTCATGTCCCCCTCCTCTCCTCGTACTTGCTTCGCTTTCGAGGGGAACGTAGCAGTGCTCCACCCGAAGGGGAAGAACTTGCGCACGGTTCCACTTCGACTTTTCCCACACGCAGGACAAAGGAGGGGCGCGTGCGGGCCGTACGCCACGGCGTACGGCCCGCACGCGCCCCGTCGTCACCTCAGGGAAGGGCCCACTTCTGGGCGCTGGATCCGTTGCAGGTCCACAGCTGGACCTTCGTGCCGTCCGCCGTGGCGCCGCCCGCGACGTCCAGGCACTTGGCGGACTGCGGATTGCGCAGACTGCCGTCGGCCTGGGCCTGCCAGGTCTGGGCGCTCGATCCGTTGCAGGTCCACAGCTGGACCTTCGTGCCGTCCGCCGAACCGCCGCCCGAGACGTCCAGGCACTTGCCGAGCACCTTCAGCGCGCCGTCCCCGGGCACCGTCCACCGCTGGGCGCCGGTGTCGTTGCAGCCCCACGTCTGGATCTTCGTACCGTCCGCGGTCTGGGAGTTGTCGACGTCCAGGCACTTGTTGCCGAGCCCGCGTATCTCTCCCGTGGGCACCCCGCCGGCCAGCCGGTTGAGCGTGTACCAGGCCTCGGTGCTCCACAGGGACTCCCCGGTGGCGGAGCTGAAGGGGCGGGCCGAGCGGACGTGCACCACCCGGTCGGCCTTGAGGCCGGGAATGGCCAGGGTGACCGTCTTGCGGTCGGCGGAGAGGGTGGCCGACTGCGCGGTGAGCGTCTCCTCGCCGATCTTCGGACCGCCGTAGTCGGCGGTCGGCGCGTAACGCCACTGCTTGATCTTGTAGCGCTTGGCCAGGTCGGCGGCCGTCTGCGTCGACAGCGGCTGGGTGTACTCCAGGGCGAAGCCGCCCGGTACGGCGCGCATGGCGCGGATGTCGAAGGCGTTGGCGCCGTTCGGGGACAGCTTCTGCAGGCCGAAGGCGAGCTTGCCCTCCTGGCCCCAGTTGCCGCCCGCGCCGAGCCCGCCCGCGTACAGCGCCCCGTCCGGGCCGACGCTGATCCGGGTCACGCCCGCCTCCAGGCCCTGGGTGAGGCGGAAGACCGCGCCCTGGTACTCGCCGCCGACCTTCTCCAGGAAGCCGCGCTGCACACCGCCGTACGTCACGTCGCCGAACAGCATCTGCCCGGCGAACGGTCCGTCGGTCAACTGGAGCGGTGTGCTGGGGGAGTTGCCTATCTCGTTCTGCGGCAGCCAGAGCACCGGCCTGGTCACCGGCCGGGCGTCGAAGGGGCCGGCCGGGTTCATGTAGTGGTTGAAGAACCGGTCCTGCTTGATGTGCACCAGCTTCGACGAGGGCAGCCAGCCGCCCTGGTTGTCGGTGACGAAGATGCCGCCCTCGGGGCCCCAGCCGATGCCGTTCGGGGTGCGCAGCCCGCCGGCCACGTACGAGACCTCGCCGGTCTGCCGGTTCACCTTGACGGTGGTCCCGCGGTTCGGCGCGGGCTGCGGATTCGTGGTCGCCCCGCCGTAGTTGATGGAGACCGACAGGTTCAGGTAGAAGAACCCGTCCTTGTAGAGGAGGCCGAAGGCGAACTCGTGGAAGTTGCCGCCGAAGGGCCAGGTCGCGACCCGCCGGTACTGGTCGGTGACCTCGTCGCCGTTGGTGTCGTTCAGCTCGGTCAGCTCGTGCTTCTGGGAGACGTAGAGCTTGCCGTCGACGTACTTGACGCCCATCGGCTCCTTCAGGCCCGAGGCCACCTTCTTCACCGTCACCTTGTCGGGGCCGGTGTTCCCCGTGACGTTGCCCAGCAGGTAGACCTCGCCCGTGGTGTTGTTGCTGCCGCCCCAGGTGGTCACGGCCAGGCGGCCGTCCGGCAGCCAGTCCATCGCGGAGACCTGCGGCTCGAAGCCCTTGGGGCGCAGGTCGGTGAGGGTGTAGTTCGGGTGCACGCCGGTGAGCGGCAGGCCGTCGCCGGGCGTGTCCGCGATGCCCTCGCACTCCTTGCGGCCCGGCGCGGTCACGCGGACGACGTCGGCGTCCGTGCTCAGGGCCGTGTTCGGTACGACGGCGAAGCCGGCGGCGCCCGGCGGCTTCCAGGACAGCGTGATCTGCTGGCCGCCGTCGCGCTCGAAGTGCTCGATGCGCAGCGCGTGGGAGCCCGCCGTCAGGTTCACGGTCGCGTCCTTGGGATCGGGACCGTGCAGGCCGTCGTGGTTGATCACCACCTGGTCGTCGATCAGGAGGCGGGAGCCGTCGTCGCTGGCGAGGCGGAGGGTGTAACCGCCCGTCTGCGGGACGTTCAGGTTGCCGATGGCGTGGGTGACGAAGTTGCTCTCCAGGCCGAAGTCGGTGGACGTGGACCAGTCGATCACCGGCATCAGCTTGTCGATGTTGGGGGTCTGTCCCGGCTTCAGCACGCAGAGGTTGTTCAGCGGGACCTGCACGTCGAAGACGCGGAGCGTCACCCCGGGCGTCTGCGGGGGCAGTGCGGCGGCGGACCGGCCCTTGAGCGTGGAACCGGCCGGGACGGCCGAGCCCTTCACGCGGACGGGCCTGTTCGCGTCGTCGGGATCGCTCGCGGGGCCCCGGGAGTCCGGTGCGGCGGGCGAGGTGGGGGAGGGGGGAGCGGTCGGGGAGGCCGGAGAGGCCGGGGAGACCGACAGGGCGGCGGTCAGTAACGAGGCGAGGAGCGTTCCGGCCAGGCGGCCGGCCGATCGTGGGGAGTACAGCCGTGGATGCACGTGACCTCCTGACGGCCCTTCGGGTCGTGAAGGGCTCGATCGGGCAAGTGGGGGATCCATCGCTGCCGGGACGCGCCGTCGCCCCGGACTCGGAGGCGCTGCGGGCGGGATTCGAACGGGTCCGCACCGTCGCGTCGGACACAGTAGGGACTTCTCCCGACACCGTCCATACTTTGTCCTCGACGCACGCAAAGCGACCGTGCCGCGATGATCACCTCTCCTTTGCCCTTACGGGCGAAGGGAGTTGACGGATCATGCTCTCCGGCACCCGGTACTTTGTCCCGCGCGGGGAGAAAGTGCCGGAAACTCGCGCGCACCGGGTTACGGACTTCGACAAAGCCCGCTAACTTCCTTGAAATGAACCGGTCATGAGCTGCGGGCCGGTCCCTACGGCGTGACGGCGCACGTCCGTAGCCCCTCGGCGGCACGCCGAGGCTGCCCCCACCCCACCCCTGTCGGGAGACCTCTGTGCGCATGAGAACGCCCGGGCGCGGACGCGCCCGCTTCTTGCTGACCGCCGTGGCATGCACCCTCGGCTGTCTCCTGCCGGTGCCCACGGCCAACTCCGCGCCCGCGCACCGGGACCACACCACCGCGACCGCGGCCGGAACCGGGACCAAGACCGGGACCGCGGCCGGCACCACGGCTACGGCCTCGGCCGCGGCCGCCCCCGAGTTCCAGCAGGTCACGCTCGCCAAGGGCGTGGCCGAGACGGGCGAGCCCATGACCCTGGCCGTGCTCCCGGACCGCTCGGTCCTGCACACCTCGCGCGACGGCACGCTCCGGCTGACCGACGCCGCGGGCACCACCACGGTGGCGGGCAAGGTGGAGGTGTACAGCCACGACGAGGAGGGCCTGCAAGGGGTCGCGGCGGACCCCGGCTTCGCCTCCAACCGGCACGTCTACCTCTACTACGCGCCCAAGCTCACCACTCCGGGCGGGGACGCCCCCGCGGACGGCACGGCCGCCGACTTCACCCCGTACGACGGGGTCAACCGGCTGTCCCGGTTCGTCCTGAGGACCGACGGCACCCTGGACCTCGGCAGCGAGAAGAAGATCCTGGACGTGCCCGCCTCCCGGGGCCTGTGCTGCCACGTCGGCGGCGACATCGACTTCGACGCGGCCGGAAACCTCTACCTCTCCACCGGCGACGACAGCAACCCCTTCGCCTCGGACGGCTTCACCCCGATCGACGAGCGGGCGAACCGCAACCCCGCCTACGACGCCCAGCGTTCGTCCGGCAACACCAACGACCTGCGCGGCAAGGTCCTGCGGATCAAGGTCAACGCCGACGGCTCCTACGCGATCCCCAGCGGCAACCTCTTCGCGCCCGGCACGGCGAAGACCCGTCCCGAGATCTACGCGATGGGCTTCCGCAACCCCTTCCGGATGAGCGTCGACAAGGCCACCGGCACCGTCTACCTCGGCGACTACGGACCCGACTCGGGCACCGCGTCCCCCGCCCGCGGACCGGAGGGCCAGGTCGAGTTCAACCGCATCACCAAGGCGGGCAACTTCGGCTGGCCCTACTGCACCGGCAGGAACGACGCCTACACGGACTACGACTTCGCCACCGGCACCTCGGGAGCCGCGTTCAACTGCGCCGCCCCGAAGAACACCTCCCCGCGCAACACCGGCCTCACCGACCTGCCGCCCGCCCAGCCCGCCTGGATCCCGTACAACGGCTCCTCCGTCCCCGAGTTCGGCGGCGGCTCCGAGTCGCCCATGGGCGGCCCCGTCTACCGCTACGACGCCGCCTCGACCTCCGAGGTGAAGTTCCCCCAGGAGTACGACGGCGACTTCTTCGCCGGCGAGTTCGGCCGCCGGTGGATCAAGCGGATCGAGTCCGCCGCCGACGGCACCGTGCAGTCGGTCAACCCCTTCCCCTGGAGCGGCACCCAGGTGATGGACACGGCCTTCGGACCGGACGGCGCCCTGTACGTCCTCGACTACGGCACCGGGTACTTCAACGGCGACGAGAACTCCGCCCTGTACCGGATCGAGCACGTCACGGGCGGCCGCGCCCCGGTCGCCCAGGCCCGCGCGAACGTCACCTCGGGCAAGGCGCCGCTGGCCGTCTCGTTCTCCTCGGCGGGCAGCTCCGACCCCGACGGCGACGCCCTGGCGTACGCCTGGACCTTCGGCGACGGCTCCACCTCCACCGCTGCCGCCCCCTCCCACACGTACACCGCCAACGGCCAGTACACGGCCACGCTCAAGGTCACCGACAGCACCGGGAAGTCAGCGACGGCCTCGGTGCGGATCACGGTCGGGAACACGGCGCCCACGGTCCGGCTCGACCTGCCCGCCGACGGGAGCGTCTACGACTTCGGCGCGGCGATCCCGTTCAAGGTGACGGTCACCGACCCCGAGGACGGCACGATCGACTGCTCCAGGGTGAAGGTCACCTTCGTCGTCGGGCACGACAGCCACGGACACCCGCAGACCTCGGCCACCGGCTGCACGGGCACCCTGCGCACCCTGGCCGACGGGGAGCACGACCCCAACGCCAACATCTTCGGCGTCGTCGACGCCGAGTACACCGACAAGGGCGCGAACGGCCAGCCCGCGCTGACCGCGCACGACCAGCACGTCACCCAGCCCAGCCACCGCCAGGCCGAGCACTACAGCGAGGCCTCGGGGGTCCAGGTCACCAGCCACGCGCCCGCGCACGGCGGCAAGACCGTCGGCTACATCGAGAACGGCGACTGGATCGCCTTCCGGCCGTACGCCCTGGCGAACGCGGACCGGTTCACGGCCCGGATCTCCTCGGGCGGGACGGGCGGCACGATCGAGGTGCGCGCGGGCTCCGCGACCGGCACCGTGCTCGGCACGGTCGCCGTGCCCGTCACCGGCGGCTGGGAGACCTTCCGGGACGTGACCACCACCCTCGGCAACCGGCCGGCCGGCTCCACGACCCTGTACCTCGTCTTCAAGGGCGGCGCCGGTTCGCTGTTCGACGTGGACGAGTTCTCCTTCACGACCTCCGGCGGGTCCCGCTCGGGCCCGGTGAAGGGCGTGAACGCCAAGTGCCTGGACGTCGACAACGCCGGTACCGCCGACGGTACGAAGACCCAGATCTGGACCTGCAACGGCAGCGCCGCCCAGAACTGGACGGTCCCCGGCGACGGCACGCTGAGGGCCCTCGGCAAGTGTCTGGACGTGTCGGGCGGCGGCAGTGCGGACGGCACGAAGGTCCAGCTGTGGACCTGCAACGGATCGGGCGCCCAGAACTGGACGGCCCAGGGCAAGTGCCTGGACGCCTCGGGAGGCGTGTGGAACGACGGGACGGCGGTCCACCTGTGGACCTGCCACACCGGCTCCAACCAGAAGTGGACCCTGCCGTAGCCCCTCGACCCGCAGCTCCATGGCTCCATGGCTCCACAGCTTCGCGATTCCGCAGCTCCGCAGCCCCACAGACAAGGAGGCGACCGTTCCATGCGCACCCCTCTGAAAGCGGTTCTCGGCCTGCTGGCCGGCGCCGCGCTCTGCCTGACCCCCCAGGCGGCGGCCCAGGCCGCGCCCCCGGGGCACTCCACCGCCCCGGCCGCCGAAGCGCGCGCCGCGGCGGACCCGGCCTACAAGGTCCTCGTCTTCTCCAGGACGGCCGGCTTCCGGCACTCCTCGATCGACGACGGCATCGAGGCCCTGCGCGGCCTCGGCACGGCGAACAACTTCACCGTCGACGCCACCGAGGACGCCCAGGCCTTCACGGCCGGCAACCTCGGCCAGTACAAGGCCGTCGTCTTCCTGTCGACCACCGGCGACGTGCTGAACGCCGGCCAGCAGACCGCGTTCGAGCAGTACGTCCGGGGCGGCGGCGGATACGTCGGCGTCCACGCCGCCGCCGACACCGAGTACGACTGGCCCTTCTACGAAGGACTGGCCGGGGCCCTCTTCCACTCGCACCCGGCCGTCCAGTCCGCCACCGTCAAGGTGGAGGACCGGGCGCACGACGCCACCGCCCACCTGGGCGGCAGCTGGCAGCGCACCGACGAGTGGTACAACTACCGCACCAACCCGCGCGCCACCGCCCGCGTCCTGGCCTCACTGGACGAGTCCAGCTACTCCGGCGGGAACATGGCCGGCGACCACCCGATCGCCTGGTGCAAGGGCTACGAAGGCGGCCGGGCCTTCTACACCGGAGGCGGCCACACCGACGAGTCGTACGCCGAACCCGCCTTCCGCCGGCACCTCCTGGGCGGAATCCGCTGGGCCGCCGGCATGACCGAGGCCGACTGCCGCCCGGAGACCGGCTACACCTCCCTGTTCGACGGCTCGTCCACCACCGGCTGGCGCCAGGCCGGGCCGGGCGGGTTCACCCTCGCGGACGGCACGCTCACCTCCCAGGGCGGCATGGGCCTGCTGTGGTACGCCGGCAAGGAGTTCACCGGCGACTACTCCCTGAAGCTCGACTGGAGGGCGGCCGGGGACGACAACTCCGGCGTCTTCATCGGCTTCCCGGCCTCCGACGACCCGTGGACCGCGGTGAACAACGGCTACGAGATCCAGATCGACGCCACCGACGCGGCCGACCGCACCACCGGCGCCGTCTACGGCTACCGGTCCGCCGACATCGCCGCGCGCGACGCGGCGCTGAACCCGCCCGGCGAGTGGAACACGTACGAACTCCGCGTCACCGGAGAGCGCCTGGAGATCTTCCTCAACGGCCGCAAGATCAACGACTTCACCAACACCGACCCGGTCCGCAGCCTGCGCCAGGGACACATCGGCCTCCAGAACCACGGGGCCGGGGACGACGTGTCCTTCCGCAACATCCGGATCAAGCAGAGCGGAAGCCAGCCCGGACCGCGCACGGGCGAGGTCAAGGGCGTCAACGGCAAGTGCCTGGACGTCGACAACTCCCAGACCGCGGACGGTACGAAGATCCAGCTGTGGACCTGCAACGGCACGGCCGCCCAGAAGTGGACGGTCGCGGGCGACGGCACGGTGAAGGCCCTCGGCAAGTGCCTGGACGTGTCGGGCGGCGGCAGCGCGGACGGCACGAAGGTCCAGCTGTGGACCTGCAACGGATCGGGCGCCCAGAAGTGGGCGCCGCAGTCCGACGGGGGCAAGTGCCTGGACGCCTCGGGAGGCGTGTGGAACGACGGGACGGCGGTCCACCTGTGGACCTGCCACACCGGCTCCAACCAGAAGTGGACCCTGCCCTGACGTGACACCGGCTCCGACCGGGCGCGCCCGCGCCCGTCCCGGTGACGTGCGTCCCCGCACGTCACCGGGACGGTCGGATCACGGAGCGCCCGCCGCCGTACGGCCCGCTCTCGGGCCCGGGTGTACGGCGGGGTGCCGGCCGGCGCGGCCGTCCGGCACCGCCCGGTATTCGCCCCGGGTCTCCGCCAGGACGCGGTCCACTCCGGCGAGGAGGTCCTCCTCGGCCACCCTCTCGCGCAGGCGGTGCGCGGCGCTGCCGCGCGCCAGGGTCTCCTCCGCGAGGGTCCGCACGGTGTCCCAGTCCCCGTACTCCTCCAGCGTCGGACGCAGCCGCCGCAGCATGCCGCGCACGACCGCGGAGGCCGGTGCGGCGAGACGGGTGGAGGGGTCGACCAGGTCGCCCTCCAGGCCCGACCTGGCCGCGCGCCAGGTCGCGGCCCGCAGCCATTCGTGCCGGCCGTCGCACCCGGCGTCACCGGTGAGGCGGATCCGTTCGCACGCGTCCACCACGAGGGCGCGGAAGAGGGCCGCGACCAGCACCACCGTCTCGACGCGCGGGGACGCGTCGCAGACGCGCAGCTCCAGCGTCCGCAGGTGCGCCGAGGGACGGACGTCGTAGTAGATCATCCCGGGGTCGCTGATGACTCCCGAGCCGACGAGCCCGTCCACCGCCCGGTCGTACTCCGCGGCGCCGGAGAAGCACCCGGGCGGGCCGGAGGTGGGCCAGCGCTGCCAGACCATGGTGCGCCAGCTGGCGTAGCCGGTGTCGGCGCCGAGCCAGTAGGGCGAACTCGCCGAGAGCGCCAGCAGGGTCGGCAGCCAGGGGGCGACGGCGCACATCGCGCGTACGGCGGTGTCCCGGTCGGGCACGTCCGCGTGCACGTGCGTACCGCAGATCAGCTGCTCGTCCGCGAGCCGGCGGTACTCCCCGGTCATGCGCAGGTAGCGCGGGTCGGACGCCGGCGGAACGGCGCCGAGCCGGGCCAGCGGCGCGGTGCCCGCCGCGGCGATCGCCAGGCCCTGGGAGGCGGCGGCCCGGTCGAGCAGCCGGCGGGACGCGGACAGGTCCGCGAAGAGGGCGTCGAGGGAGGCGTGCACCTCGCTGTTGGACTCCACGACGGACTGTGACAGCTCCTCGGTGAAGACGTCACCGTGCCGGGCCAGCCGGCGAAGTACGGAGTCCGCCCGCGGCACGAGCTCTCCGCTTTCGGCGTCGATCACGTGGAACTCTTCCTCGACCCCGATCCGAACGGTCACGGCGACTCCTTGTGGTCGGCTGGTCATCCTCCGCACGGTCCTCCGCGGACCTTCCCCCGCGCGGCGGCCCCGTGTGTCCGTGCGGCTGCCCGGCCGGACGGGAACCATGCCCCTCGCCCGGTCCGTTCTCGCGGAGGTCGGAAAGGCCCGGGTCGGGCGACCGGGCCGACGCCGACGGAAGGCCGTCCGGAGGCCGGCGCCCGGGCCGTGTACCCGGCGCACGAGCGTTCGGTTAACCTGGCTGTGCCGGGCGGGCCCGGCTCGCGCCAGACCCGGATTCCGGGCCGCCGTGGCGGGAACGCAGAGGACGGAACGGGCTTAGGCGGATCTCAGGTGAGAGACGGAGACCGGGCATGCGCCCGTCGCGGACCCGCTGGGGCGGGTCTTCCGGCACGGGTGACGGAGGCGGCTCGCCCCGGCCCGGCGTCCGGGACGAGGCGCCGTGGATGAGATCGCGCTCACGGCCGCCACCCTCTACGTCATCGTTCTCCTACGGGCCGGAGGGACGTTCGCCCTCGGATGGCTGGCCGGCGCCGGCGCCCGGCGCAGCAGGTTCGCCGGACGGATCTCCTCGGCCAGGTTCCTGCGCGCGGAACGGGCGATTCAGCGATGGGGCGCACCGGTGGTGGCCGTCTCCTTCCTGACCGTCGGTTTCCAGACCGCCGCCAACTTCCTCGCGGGCAGCATGCGCATGCCCCTGCCGCGCTACCTCCCCGCGCTGTTCGTGGGCGGAGCGGCCTGGGCGCTGATCTACGCGACCGTCGGGATCGGGGTGCTCGAAGTACTGCGGAGGCTGTTCGCCGAACACACGGCACTCGGGCTCGCCGCGGTCGCCGCCCTCCTCCTCGCGGTGTGCGGTGCGGTGGTGTACCGCAGACGCGGCACCGCGAGGACCCCCCGCGACGCCGCGACCGAAGAGGCCTGAGCCCGCCCGGCGCCATCCCGACGCCACGCGGACCGCGCGGCGGCGGACGGGACGGCGGCGCTCCGCCGACCGGTCCCGCGGAGCCGGTCGGCCAGACGGTCGCCCCCGCTTGATCGTCCCGGGTCGGGGTAGCGAAGGGGCATGGCCACCGACAACGCATTCACCACCGGGAGCGGCTACGCGCAGCCCGAGATCGACGTCCGGGCGCTGGCCGGGGTGCTCGACGGCGAGTACGCCGGAATCCGCGACCTCGTCCGGACCAACCTGGCGACGTACGCCTCCGTCCTCGAAGAGGCCGACGAGCTCGACATCGACGCCTTTCGCGAGCGGGTGCGCGAGATCGTGGTCGGGATGGCCGCGACGGGGCAGACCGGCATGGGCTTCCCGGCCGAGTACGGCGGCGGCGGTGACGTCGGGGCCTCCATCGCCGCGTTCGAGACGCTGGCCTTCGGCGATCTGTCGGTACTGGTGAAGACCGGCGTGCAGTTCGGGCTCTTCGGCGGCGCGATCCTGCACCTGGGCACCGAGCGCCACCACGAGGCCTACCTGCCGGACCTGATCGCCGGACGGCTCATGGGGTCCTTCGCGATGACGGAGAGCGGACACGGCTCCAACGTCCAGGCGCTCGGCACCGTCGCCAGGTACGACGCCGGGAGCCGGGAGTTCGTCATCACCACCCCCGGTGACCGGGAGCGCAAGGACTACATCGGCAACGCCGCCCGCCACGCCGAACTCGCGGTTGTCTTCGCCCAGTTGGAGGTGGACGGCACCTCCGAGGGCGTGCACGCGTTCGTCGTGCCCGTCCGGGTGGGCGGCGAGACCGCGCCCGGCGTCCGGATCGAGGACGACGGGCGCAAGATGGGCCTCAACGGCGTCGACAACGGCCGCATCTGGTTCGACGGCGTGCGGGTGCCGCGCGAGGCGCTGCTCGACCGGTTCGCCGCCGTCAGCCCCGAAGGCGTCTACACGAGCCCGATCGAGAACCCGAACCGGCGCTTCTTCACCATGCTCGGCACCCTGGTGCAGGGCCGGGTCAGCGTCGGCGGCGCCGGGGTCAACGTCGCCAAGGTCGCCCTGGCCATCGCCGTGAAGTACTCCGTACGGCGAAGGCAGTTCGAGGCGTCCCCGGGCACGGAGGAGCAGCTCCTCCTCGACTACGGCCTCCACCAGCGCCGGCTGCTGCCGCTCGTCGCGCGCACGTACGCGCTGCACTTCGCGCAGGACGTCGTACGGACCCAGCTGCACGAGGTCTTCTCCGGCACCGAGGACGACCCGCCGGCGCGGCGGCGCCTGGAGTCGCGGGCCGCCGGCACCAAGGCGCTCGGCACCTGGCACGCCACCCGGACCGTCCAGGAGTGCCGCGAGGCGTGCGGCGGCGCCGGCTACCTCGCCGTCAACCGGTTCGCCGCCCTCAAGAGCGACAGCGACGTCTTCACCACGTTCGAGGGCGACAACCACGTCCTGCTCCAGCTCGTGGCCAAGGGCCTGCTCACCGACCACGCGAGCGAGTTCGAGGACCTCGACCAGCTCGGCATGGTCCGCTACGTCACCGGCCTCGCCGTCGAGACGGTCATGGAGCGGACCTCGGCCCACAAGCTGCTCGAACGGGTGCGCGACCTGCTGCCCGGCGGGGACGAGTGGGACCGGGAGGCCGGGCTGCTC
Source organism: Streptomyces sp. NRRL F-6492 (assembly GCF_001280125.1). Classification (GTDB taxonomy): domain Bacteria; phylum Actinomycetota; class Actinomycetes; order Streptomycetales; family Streptomycetaceae; genus Streptomyces. The sequence goes on along the minus strand of NZ_LGEG01000251.1, from coordinate 27,725 downwards.
GACCCGGAGTACCAGCTCGCCATGGTCCGCTACCGCGAGGAGCACATGCTCGCCGGCGTGGCCCGGCGGCTCAAGCGCGGCATCGACCAGAAGCGCGACCCCGGCGCCGTCTTCTCGCACGTGCAGGACCACGTCATCGCGCTCGCCCACGCACACGTCGAACGGCTGGTCCTCGAATCGTTCGTCGACAGGGTGCGGGCGATGCCGGAGGGCGGCAACAAGGAGGCGCTCGCCCTGCTGTGCGACCTGTTCGCCCTCTCGACGATCGAGGCGGACCGGGCCTGGTTCATGGAGCACGGCCGGCTCACCGTCCAGCGCTCCAAGGCCATCACCCGCGAGGTCAACGACCTCTGCCGCAAGGTCCGGCCCCTCGCGGTCGACCTCGTCGACGCCTGGGGCGTCCCGCCGGAGATGCTGCGCGCACCGGATCTGGTCGGCTGATCCCGCCCCGCCCCGCCCCGCCTTGCCCAGCCCGACCGGGCGGGGCGGGCACGCGGACGCGAAACCGTCTCGGCCGGTGGTTGTACTCCCCCCGTGTGGGGCGGGGCACAACCACTGGCCGAGACGGCGTCGGTACGGCTCCTCAGGTCATCGGGTCATCGGGTCGACGAGGTCACGCGCTCGCGACGACGGCGCCCAGGATCATGCCGCCCACCAGGCCGGCGGCGCTGACCACGAGGGCGACGGTGGCGAGCCGCTCGTGCCGGACGAACTTGGCGATGACGGCCAGCACCAGGGCGACCACGCCGAACACGATCGGGAAGAAGAGGAGCGAGATCACACCCAGCACGATCGCGATGATGCTCAGCACGTTGCCGGTCGCCCCGCGGGACTGCTGACCGGTGGAAGGGTTGCTGTACTGCGTCGTCATGTTCCACTCCTTCGGGACGATCACCTTGAGAGCTGATCCGGAGGTGGACCCGCCCACCACCCGGGTACCCCGAAGTTCCTTGCTGACACGGTGACTTGAAGAAGCGTGGATCGGAAGGCCCGCCCGGCCGCCCGTCCTGTCAGTCGACCGGTCGCTCCTGGCGGCTTCCGGAGGGGGTGAGCAGCGAGGCGGCGAGGATCGAGACGCGCGTGATCAGGCCGGCGAGGACGATCGTGCCGAACCCCTCGACCCGCAGCTCCGCGCCGAGCGTCCCGCCGAGCCACGAGAGCAGCCACCAGATGAGGGAGTCCTGCAGGACGCCGGCGGCCGCGAAGGCCGCCAGGGGGGCGGCGCCGACGCGCGCCGACGGGCCTATGTAGACGATCTGTGTGATCAGCGCGACCGCGCCGAAGGCGACGGCGAGGGAGAAGGCGACGTCGGCGCCGGACGCGCCCAGGGCGATGCCGGGCAGCAGCCCTCCGGCGAGGCACACGCCGACGAGGGCCCCGAGCTTGCGTCTTCCTTGATCGGTCATGCGCGGACTCTGGCACATCGTGAGCGGCGTTGTGAAGAATTCGTGGAAAGTGATCGTTCTGGAGGGACGCGGGAGATTTCCCGGCCCTGGGAACGACAGGCTGCGGACCCACCGAATCCCCGTCAGCGGTCCGTCACCAGGATCACCTCCAGGGTCCGGGGGCCGTGGACGCCCTCGACGCGGTCGAGTTCGATGTCGCTCGTCGCGGACGGGCCCGAGATCCAGGTCAGCGGGCGCGCCGGGTCGAGCCGGGGGAGGGCCCGCGGGACCGAGGCGACGACCTGTTCCGGGGCCCGGACCACGCACAGGTGCAGGTCGGGGACGAGGGTGAGGGCGCGGCGGCCCTGCCCGGGGCCGCCGTCGAGGACGATCGTGCCGGTCTCGGCGACCGCCACCGCGCACCCCGTCACCACGGCGTCGACGCCGTCGAGTTCGTACGGGGTCAGCCGGGGCTCGTCGGTCCGCCGGACGGCCTCTGTGGCGGCGAGCCAGCCGGCGGGCAGTCCGGGCGGAACGGCGACGCTGCCGGCGCCGCGCTCCGCCAGGATCCGGGCGATCAGCTCCGCCAGGCCGTCCGGGGCGGTGCGGTGGACGTGGGCCCGGTAGTCGGCGAGGTTCTCGTGGAGCAGGTCCAGGAGGCCCGCCGGGTCCTCGGCGGTGTGGCTCGTCCGGTAGTCGCGGGCGACGGCGGGCGGCTCGGGCGCGTCCGCGACGGCGGCCCGGATCCGGGCGAGCACGTGCGCGCGTGAGTCGGTCATGTGCGGTTCTTCCTCCACCAGTCGCGGAACGGTTCGGCGGGCATCTCCGGCAGGTCCCGGCTCCCGGTCCACGGGCGGGCGCCCGGCCCCGGCAGTCCCTTCGGGTGGAGCCGGCGGGTCTTCGCGGCGAGGCGTTCGCCGGCGGCGAGGGCGTCGGGGCGGTCCAGTACCCAGGCGGAGGCCTTCATGGCGGCCTTCTCCAGGCGGTGTCCCCTGCCGCCCCGGTCGGCGACCCTCTCCCGCAGGTGGACCAGGACCTCCGGGATGTCGATGGCGACCGGGCACACCTCGTAGCAGGCGCCGCAGAGCGAGGAGGCGTACGGCAGGGAGGCGTCGATACCGCTCGCCGTGCCCCGGAGTTGGGGGGTGAGGATCGCGCCGATGGGGCCGGGGTAGACCGAGCCGTAGGCGTGCCCGCCGGCCCGCTCGTACACCGGGCAGACGTTCAGGCAGGCCGAGCAGCGGATGCAGCGCAGGGCCTGGCGTCCCACCTCGTCGGCGAGGGCGCCGGTGCGGCCGTTGTCGAGCAGGACGAGGTGGAAGGCGTCCGGTCCGTCGCCGTCGGTGGTGCCGGTCCACATCGACGTGTACGGGTTCATCCGCTCGGCGGTGGAGGAGCGGGGCAGCGTCTGGAGGAAGACCTCCAGGTCCCGCCAGGTCGGCACCACCTTCTCGATGCCGACGACCGAGATCAGGGTGTCGGGCAGCGTCAGGCACATGCGGCCGTTGCCCTCGGACTCCACCACGACCAGGGTGCCGGTCTCGGCGACCATGAAGTTCGCCCCCGAGATCCCGACCTTGGCCCGCAGGAACTTCTCCCGCAGGTGCAGCCGGGCCGCCTCCGCGAGCTCGGCCGGGGCGTCGCTCAGCCCCTCCGGCGCCGGGCGTCCCCAACTCCCCATCCGTTCGCGGAAGATGTCGCGGATCTCGGTCCGGTTGCGGTGGATGGCCGGGACCAGGATGTGCGAGGGGCGGTCCTCGCCGAGCTGCACGATCAGCTCCGCGAGGTCCGTCTCGTACGCGGCGATCCCCTCGGCCTCCAGGTGTTCGTTGAGGCCGATCTCCTGCGTGGCCATCGACTTGACCTTGACGACCTCCCTCTCGCCGGTGGCCCGTACGAGAGCGGTGACGATCCGGTTCGCCTCGGCCGCGTCCCGCGCCCAGTGCACGGTGCCGCCCGCCGCCGTCACCGCCTCCTCCAGCCGGAGGAGGTGCGTGTCGAGGTGGCGGAGCGTCTCGTCCTTGATCCGCTTGCCGGCCTCGCGCAGGGCGGCCCAGTCGTCGAGTTCGGCCACCGCCCGCGCCCGCTTGTCCCGGATCGTGCGGGTGGCGTGCCGGAGGTTGGCCCGCAGGGTCGTGTCGCCGACCGCCTTCCGCGCCGCCTCCGGGAAGGCCGGCATGCCGACGAAGGCCGGGTCGGGCTTCGGCGCACGCGTCCTCCCGCCGCCCTCCTCGTTCCGCCCGCTCGTGCCGCTCGTACTGTTCACGCCGCTCGTACTGCTCGTACTGCTCGTACCGCGCGTGCCACTCGTGCCGTTCACGCCGCTCACCGCCAGGGCTCCTCTTCCGTGCTCGCCAGGATCTCCGCCAGGTGCAGCGCGCGCAGCGGCGCCTTCCGTCTGCTCAGCATGCCGCCCAGGTGCAGCAGACAGGAGTTGTCCGCGCCGCACAACACCCCCGCGCCCGTGGACAGGGCGTTCGCGATCTTGTCGGCGCCCATGGCCGCCGAGACGTCGGGGTTCTTCACCGCGAAGGTGCCGCCGAAGCCGCAGCACTCCTCCGCGCCCGGCAGCTCCACGAGGTCCAGGTCCTTGACGGCGTCGAGCAGCCGGCGGGGCCGGTCCCCCAGGCCGAGGAGGCGCAGCCCGTGGCAGGAGGGGTGGTACGTCACCCGGTGCGGGAAGTACGCGCCCACGTCCGTCACCCCGAGCACGTCCACCAGGAACTCCGTCAGCTCGTACACGCGCGGCGCCAGGTCCGCGGCTCCCGGGACCTCCGCGCCGAACGAGCCGTAGTGGTGCCGGACCATCGCCGCGCACGAGCCGGACGGGGTGACGACGTGGTCGTACCCCTCGAAGGCCCGCACCGTGCGCCGTACGAGGGGCGCGGTCTCCCTCCGGTAGCCGGTGTTGAACTGCGGCTGCCCGCAGCAGGTCTGGGCGGCCGGGAAGTCGACCTCCACGCCCAGCCGTTCGAGGAGCCGGACCGTGGCCACGCCGGTCGAGGGGAAGACGGCGTCGTTGACGCAGGTGACGAAGAGGGCGACACGCATCACGGATTCCTCGGGGACGGTTCGGCGCGGGGTCTGACGCGGTCCGTAGTCTGGCAGGAGGCGCCGCCGGACGCCCGGCCGAAACCCCGCGCCGCCACCGACACCCGCGCCGCCACTGATACCCCGCCCGTTTACCGACCCCCGCCCTTCTACCGGCGCACCCCCAGCAGGTGCTCCAGGGCCAGCTGGTCGAGGCGCTCGAAGGCCATCGAGCGCGCCGCCGCCGCGTCCGCGTCGAACGTCTCGTACGCCGTGGGGTCGGCGAGCAGCCCGGCGAGGCCGTCGGCGGCCGTGGGGACGGCGAGCTCGGGCAGCCGGGAGGCGTCCAGCGCCGCCACGACGTCCGGGTCGGCGCGGAAGGCGGCCGAACGCTCCTTCAGGATGAGGTAGTTGCGCATGCAGTTCTTCGCGGACTCCCACACGCCGTCGAAGCCGTCCGTGCGCACCGGCTTGAAGTCGAAGTGGCGCGGGCCCTCGTACCCGGCCGTCTCCAGCAGGTCCACCAGCCAGAACGCCTGGCGCAGATCGCCCGCCCCGAAACGGAAGTCCTGGTCGTACTTGATGCCCGACTGGCCGTTGAGGTCGATGTGGAACAGCTTGCCCGCCCACAGTGCCTGCGCGATGCCGTGCGGGAAGTTGAGGCCGGCCATCTGCTCGTGCCCGGTCTCCGGGTTCACGCCGACCAGCTCGGGGCGCTCCAGGCGCTCGATGAAGGCGAGCGCGTGCCCGATCGTGGGGAGCAGGATGTCGCCGCGCGGCTCGTTCGGCTTGGGCTCGATCGCGAAGCGCAGGTCGTAGCCCTGCTCGGTGACGTACTGGCCGAGCAGGTCGAAGGCCTCCTTCATGCGGTCGAGCGCGACCCGCACGTCCTTGGCCGCGCCGGACTCCGCGCCCTCCCGGCCGCCCCACGCCACGTAGACGCCGGCGCCGAGCTCGACGGCGAGGTCGATGTTGCGGAGGGTCTTGCGCAGGGCGAAGCGGCGCACGTCCCGGTCGTTGGCGGTGAACGCGCCGTCCTTGAAGACGGGGTGGGTGAAGAGGTTCGTGGTGGCCATCGGCACCGCGAGCCCCGTGCGGTCCAGGGCGGCCCGGAAGCGCTTCACGGTCGCGTCGCGCTCGGCCTCCGGCGCGCCGAAGGGGATCAGGTCGTCGTCGTGGAAGGTGACGCCGTACGCGCCGAGGGCGGCGAGCCGCTCGACGGCCTCCACGGGGTCGAGGGCGGGGCGCGTGGCCTCGCCGAAGGGGTCGCGGCCCTGCCAGCCGACGGTCCAGAGACCGAAGGTGAAGCGGTCCGCGGGGGTGGGGGAGAAGCGCTCCGGCATGGTGTGTCCTTCTCTCGTGCGCCGGGCCCGCGCCGTGCGAGGGCCGGGTCCGTGCGGGATGAGCGGGAATCGTCCGCCGGCCGGGTACTGGCCACCGGATTTGTTTTCTGCGATAACTAATACGGGACGGGGCGCTGCCACGCCAGACCCGCTCCCGAAAGAACCACCGGCCGACCGCCTGGGCGACCATCGAGACACGAGACCGAGACGAGGTGAGGGCGTGCCCGCGAGCCGCTCCGTCGTGATCGGCGTGGACAGCTCCACGCAGTCCACCAAGGCCGTCGCCGTCGACGCCGACACCGGCGCGCTCCTCGCCGTCGGCCGTGCCCCGCACACCGTCACCGGGGCCGCCGGGGCGCGCGAGAGCGACCCCGGGGAGTGGTGGACGGCGCTCGTCACCGCCGTCCGTTCGGCCGTACGCGACGCGGGCGTCCCCGCCGCGTCCGTCACCGGCATCGCGGTCGCGGGCCAGCAGCACGGCCTCGTCACCCTCGGCGCCGGCGGGCGGCCCCTGCGCCCCGCACTGCTCTGGAACGACACCCGCTCCGCGCCCCAGGCCGCGGCCCTCGCCGCGCGCCTCGGCGGCCCGGAGGCCTGGCCGGCCCGGACCGGGTCCGTCCCCGTCGCCTCCATGACCGCGGCCAAGTGGCAGTGGCTGCGCGAGCACGAGCCCGAGCGGGCCGACGCCGTCACCGGCGTCCGCCTCCCGCACGACCACCTCACCGAGCGCCTCTCGGGCGCCGCCGTGACCGACCCCGGGGACGCCTCCGGCACCTGCTGGTACGGGACCGCCACCGGCGCGTACGACCCGGAGGTCCTCGACCTCATCGGCCTCGACCCGGCCCTGCTGCCCGCCCTCGCCCCCACCGGCGCCACCCGCGTGGGCACCCTCGCCCCGGCCGCCGCCGAGGCCCTCGGCCTGCCCCGCACGGTCGCCGTCGCCGCCGGGACCGGCGACAACATGGCCGCCGCCGTCGGGCTCGGCCTCGGCGGCGCGGGCCTGCTGGACCACCCCGTCGTCAGTCTCGGCACCTCCGGCACGGTCTTCGCCGCGACCCGCGCCCGCCCCGCCGCTCCGGGGCTCGCCGGCTTCGCCGCCACCGACGGCACGTACCTCCCGCTCGGCTGCACGCTCAACTGCACCCTCGCCGTCGACCGGTTCGCCGCCCTCCTCGGCCTGGACCGGGAGGACGCCGTGCCCGGCGGTGAGGGCGGGGTCGTCGTCCTGCCGTACCTCGACGGCGAACGCACCCCGGACCTCCCGCACGCCGCCGGACTCGTCACCGGCCTCCGGCACGGCACGGACCCCCGGGCGGTCCTCGGCGCCGCCTACGAGGGCGCCGTCCACACCGTGCTCCGCGCCCTCGACGAGCTCCTCGCCGCCTGCGGCCTCGATCCGGCGGCGCCGGACGTACGGGACCGGCCGCTGCGCCTGATCGGGGGCGGCGCGCGCGGCCGGGTCTGGACCGACACCGTCCGCAGGCTCTCCGGCCGCCCCCTGGTCGTCCCCGCCGCCGGCGAACTCGTCGCCCTCGGCGCGGCCGCCCTCGCGGCGGGCGCCGTCACAGGCTCCGACCCCGTCGCCCTGGCCGCCGCGTGGGGCACGGGCGACGGCCGGGTCCTGCCCCCGCTGCCGCGCGACGGGGAGGCCTGGGACAGGATCGCCGGGGTCCTGACGGCCGCGACGCCGACCCTGCTGAGCTGACGGACGGCCACGGGAGGACGGGTACGAGTACGGGAGCGGAACGGGCCTGATCCACTTCACCGCCGCACCCTGGCCCGGTCATGTGCTCCGGGTTACCCTGCCGGTAACCACGGGGGAGGAACACATGACCGCTCTGCTCGTCCTGTTCGGGGTCATCATCGGTGCCGGGGCACTGGCGTTCACCGTCGTGCACCGCCGGGGCGGAGGCCGGGCGGACCCGGTCGAGGGCCTGCTCCAGGAAGAAGAGGCCCTGCGCCGGGCCCGGACCGACCGGGTCTCCTTCAACTCCTGGTCCGTCCACAACTACCTGCCGACCAGCAGCGACGCCTACCACCGCCGGAGCGACAACCGGCACTAGCCGGCGTCCTCACGGCCCCCGCCCCCACCGGCGGGCGGCACGCTCCTCCCGCCGTACCCGTTCCCGCTGTCCGGCCCGGCACGCGACCCGCACCTCTTCCTCCTCCTCCGTGAAATCCCGGCGCGGCGGGCGCGGACCGGGGGACCGCTCCAGGGCGTGGAAGTACGGCTCGAACGTGTCGGTCGGCTCGGGACGGTCCAGCTCGGCACGGCGCACGGCCCGGTCGACGAAGTCCGGCTCACCGCCGCGCACATGGGGCGCGTGGCCCCGCTCGTACCGGATCAGCTCCTCCATGCCGTCGCCGTCGCCGTCGGCGACGCGGCGGCCGTCCCGCAGACAGTCGTCCGGACCGCCACCGCGGAACCGTCCGCCCCACCCCGGACCGACCTGCCTCAGCGCTTCCGCGACCTCCTCGGGACCGCCGCCGGCGGCAGCCCCACCCCGTCGAACAGGACGTGCCGCGAGACCGCCCGCCCCCATGCCTCCGCGAGTACCCGCTCGGTGATCTCCACGACCCCGAGGCAAGAGGGGCACTGACAACCGGCCGGCCTCCGCCGGTCCTTCGAACACCCCCGCCTTCAGGCCCCCGTCACCGCCGCGGCCGTGACCCGGCGCTGGTGGACGCGCAGGTGCAGGGTCGCCAGGTCGAGGAGGGGGGTCGCCACGCCGAGGGCGCGGGCCCGGGCGGTCAGGTCGCCGAAGAGGTGCTCGACCTCCGTGGCGTGGCCCCCCGTCAGGTCGCGGTAGAGGGAAGGGACCAACGGCGAACCGGGCGCGGACACCACGGCCAGCGTCGCCGCCCGCTCCTCCTCCGGTACGGGGTGCCCGGCCGCCCCGGCCACCGCCGCCGCCTCGTCGAGCACCGCCGGGCCCAGGGCGGGGCCGCCCGGCGCGTCGTACACCTCCCCGACCGTGCCGCGCATCAGGCTCGTCACGGCACCGAAGGTGGTGATGAACACCCACTTGTGCCACATCGCCGTCAGGACGTCCTCCGGCACCGGCGCGTCGATCCCCGCCCCTTCGAGGACCGCCCGGATCCTCTCCACGCGCGCGGAGACCCTGCCGTCCTGCTCGCCGAGGGCGAGGTGGGCCAGGGGGGCGAGCCGGTGGATGTCCCCCGCGCCGTCGAGGGTGGTGACCACCTTCGCCACGCCGCCGAGGACGGCCGACGGGCCGAAGCGGGCGTTGAGGACGTCCAGGTGGGCGAGGCCGTTGAGGAGCGGCACGATCGCGGTGCCCGGCCCGACGGCCGGCGTCACGTCCGCCACCGCCCCGTCGAGACCGGTGGACTTCACCGACAGCAGGACGAGGTCGTACGTCCGGTCCAGCCCGTCCGCCGTGACCAGACGGGGCTCCAGGGTCCACTCCTCGTCCGGCCCGACGACCCGCAGCCCGCGCTCGCGCAGCGCGGCGGCCCGGGCGGGGCGGACCAGGAAGGTGACGTCCTCGCCGGCACGGGCCAGCAGGGCGCCGAAGCAGCCACCGGTGGCACCGGCGCCGACGACCAGGATCCTCATCATCGCGAACCTTTCGTGGGGCGCCCCGCGGGTGCGCCGGTGAGCAGGGGGGTGAGCAGCCGGTGGGGCTTCGCGAGCGCCGCCGTCACCGGGTCGTCGTCGGGGCCCGCGGGGGCGAGCCCCGGGCCCGGGGCCACCAGGACGTCCGCGGCCGGCACGGACGCGCCGCACCCCGTGCAGCGCCCGTCCGGATCGATCGGGGACTCGTCCCCGGCGTGCCGGAAGACCCGCCGGGGGCCGCCCTCCGCCGGGTGGAACTCCTCGCCCCACGTGGTGAGCGCGCGGACGGCCGGCCAGAGGGCGACGCCCTTGGGCGTCAGCCCGTACACCTCGCGGCGGCCCGTCCCCGGCTCGGCACGGCGCTCCAGGACCCCCGCCCCGGTGAGGGTGGCGAGCCGGTCGGTGAGGACGGCCCGGGGCACGCCCAGGTGCGCGGCGAACTCGCCGAACCTGCGGACCCCGTAGAAGGCGTCGCGCAGGATCAGCAGCGTCCAGCGCTCGCCGACGGTCTCCATCGAGCGGGCGAGGGCACAGGTCTGGCCGCGGTAGTCGCGCGGAAGCGTCATGGGTGGAGCCTAGCGGAGAAGAGTTCGGTGACCGAACTGTTTTGGGGGAGCCCCGGAGGAGCCGTGCGGCCGTCGGGGACGGACGACGCTGCCGGACCGGACCGGACCGGCCCGGACCGGACCGGACCGGACTGGGACCCGGACCCGGACTGGGACCCGGACCCGGACTGGGACCCGGACCGGACCGGACCCGGACCGGGACCCGGCCCCGGGCTTCGGGCGCCCTCGCCGGACGCCGTTGTCCTGCGAACGAAAGGGACGACTAGGCTCTCGCTCACCATGAACCAGCCCACGGAACCCAAGGCCGACAAGTCGGGAGTGCGCCGGCACAACCTGAGCCTCGTCCTGCGGACCGTCCACGAGGCCGGCGAGACCACCCGCGCCGCCGTCGCGGCCCGCGTCGGACTCACCCGGCCCGCCGTCTCCTCCCTCGTCGAGCAGCTCCTCGACCTCGGGCTCCTCAGGGAGTCGGGCAAGACCTTCAGCGGGCAGGCGGGACGGCCGGGCACCGTCCTGAAACCGGCCGACACCGGCCCCGCCGGGCTCGGCGTCGAGATCAACGTCGCCTACGTCACCGCCTGCGTCGTCGACCTGACCGGCGCCGACCGCGTCCGCCGCACCGAACACCTCGACAACCGCGCGGCCGGCGCCGGCGAGGTGCTGGCCCGGGCCGCCCGCATCGCCGCCGGAGCCCTGGGCGAGGCGGCCGGCCTCGGCCTGGTCCCGGCGGGGGCCGGACTCGCCCTGCCCGGACTCGTCTCCGGCGGAACCGTCCGGCAGGCCCCCAACCTCGGCTGGAACGAGGTCCCTGCCGAACGCCTCTTCGCCGAGGCCCTCGCCGCCCTGCGCCCCGCCACCGCCGGCCTTCCCGTCGCCTCCGACAACGAGGCCAACTCGGCGGCCCTCGCCGAGCTGTGGTTCGGCTCCCTCGGCGAGGTGCGCACCTTCCTGCACCTGACGGGGGAGATCGGCGTCGGCGGCGCGATCGTCGTCCACGGCGAACTCCTGCGCGGCGCGCACGGGTTCGCGGGCGAGATCGGCCACATGGTCGTCGACGCCGAAGGGCCCCGCTGCCGCTGCGGCTCGCGCGGCTGCCTGGAGCAGTACGCGGGGCAGGCGGCCCTCCTCGCCTCGGCCGGGGCGTCCGGCGTCCCCGACCTGGCGCGCCGCGCCGGAGCGGGGGAGCCGCGCGCCCTCGCCGCCCTCGCGGAGGCGGGCCGCATGCTCGGGCGCGCCCTGTCGGGGGCCGTGAACCTCCTGGACCCCGAGGCCGTCGTCCTGGGCGGCGTCTATCCGCGCCTGATGCCCTGGCTGACGCCCGCCCTGACGGAGGAGCTCGCCGACCGCGTCGTCTCCGGCCTCTGGTCCCCGGACGCGGGCCGTCTGCGCCCGGCCTCCACCGCCACCGACGCGGCCCGGGGCGCGGCGGCCCTCGTCCTCCACGACGTCCTGGCCGACCCGCTGGCCCACGCCGTGACGGCGGCCGGCCGGGCGGACTGACGGCGCCGGCTCCCCGTCCGAGGGGCGTTGTCAGTGGTCACCCCTAACGTTCTTCCCATGACGACGACTTACCTGGAGCTGTCGCAGGACGGCGACGGTGCCCACAAGTTCTACGAAGTGACCGTCGAGGACCTCGCGGTGTCGGTCCGCTACGGCCGGATCGGCACGGACGGACAGACGCAGCGTTCCACGTTCCCGACCGTGCAGAAGGCCCAGGCCGCCGCCGCGAAGAAGATAGGGGAGAAGGTCCGCAAGGGATACGCGCCCGCGGTGCGGGGGCAGCGCGCCGCCCGCGCGGTGACGCGCCGCGCCGTGACCTCGGCACCCTCCACCGCGCGGGCCGTCGCCCCGGTGCTCTGGCGCTTCCGGACCGGCTCGGCCGCCTTCGGCATCCACGTCGACGAGGAGCGCTGCTGGGTCGGCAACCAGGCGGGGGACGTCTTCACGCTCGACCGCACCGGCGAGGTGCAGGCCCGCTTCAGCCTGCCCGACGGCGTCAAGTGCCTGGTCGCCGACGACTTCTGGATCTACGCGGGCTGCGACGACGGCAAGGTGTACGACCTGTCGTCCAAGCTGCCCTTCGCCGCGTACGACATCGCCACCGACGTCGACATCTTCTGGCTCGACATCCACGAGGGGGTCCTGAACGTCGCCGACCGCTCCGGCCGGCTCACCGTCATCGACCACGAGGACGAGCACCAGTGGGCGCGCGGCGGCCGGGGCGAGCACGCCTGGATGGTCCGCGCCGACGGCGACGCCGTCTACTACGGGGACACGGGCGGCGTCGCGGCCCACGCGCCGGACGGCGGCGGCGAGCTGTGGCACACGGCCACCGACGGCGCGGTCCTCTTCGGCTGGCAGGAGGACACCGCGGTCTACGCGGGCACGGGCCGCAGGAAGGTGCAGCGGCTCGCGAAGAAGGACGGACGGGTGGAGGCGGTGTACTCCTGCGACAGCCCGGTGTACTCCTGCGCCACCTCGTCCGGCGGCCGGTTCGTCTTCGCGGGCGACTCGTCCTCCTCCGTCTACTGCTTCGCGGAGGACGGCACCCGGCTGTGGAAGCTCGGCACGGGAGGCGGCTCGGCGCTCTCCATGCAGTACCGGGACGAGCGGCTCTACCTGGTGACCACCGACGGCTCGCTGGTCTGCGTGGACGCGAGCGAGGCGGCGATCGCGGCCGCCCAGCGGGGCACGGTCCCGGTCGCCCGGGACGTCAAGCTCGCCGCCGCGATGCCGGTGTACGAGCCGGCCACGACCGCCACCGCCGTGACCGTCGTCAGCGACGCCCCGGCCGGCGCGGTGGTCGTGGAGTGCGTGAACGAGTCGGGCCGGACCCGGGTGCGGGTCGTCTCGGGGGGCTACGACTCCTCGTGGAACGTGCAGTTCCCGCGGGCGATCCGTGAGCCCGGCGCGCGCTACGTGGTCGACGCCCTGCACCCCGCCGCGGGCGGCTTCTACCGGGTCCGCGGCGACATCCGGCGGCTGCTGTGACGGCACGGGGACCCGAAAGCGGAGGTGCCGGGGGCGTCTTCGAGGCGGCCACGGGCGACGGACCGCCCCTGCCCCCGGCCGACGCCGAGCAGCGCTCCCGTGAGGTCCGGGCGGCCCTCGACGGGCTGCTCCAGATCAGACGGCTGACCAGGAGCCGGGGCGGGGACCCCGAGGCCGCGCCCGCCGACTGGGAGCTGCGGCAGCCGGTCCGGGCGGTGGCCCTGGCCCTGGAGTCCGGCGGGATCACGCCCTCGTCCGTGGACGCCGCCGGGACGCGGAGCTCCACCGGCTACCGGGTCCGGCCGGGGGAGCGGCCCGGCACGGTCGTGGTCGAGTGGCTGGGGCCGCCGGGCACGGGCGCCGCCCGGGAGGAGACGGAGACCCTCGGCGCGTGCGTCCCCGTCCTGGCCCGGCTCGGCTGGGACGCCCTGCTCTACAAGGGGCCGCGCGGACGCCGCTTCCTGGAGGTGGAGCCGAGGGAGGTCTGAGCCCGGCCGGGGCTCAGGCGATCGAGGCGGAGACGATCGCCGAGACCGCGATGTTGCAGGAGGCGGTCACCCAGACCGCCGGGTGGGGCTCGGGGTCGACGAGGGTGGCGCCCAGCCTGCCCGGCGTGATCAGGTCGACCACGAGGAAGGCCACCGCCATCATCGCCAGGCCGAGGAGGCCGAACGCGGCGGTCGAGACGAGGCCCTTGCCGAAGTCGTCGTACGTCGTCCAGATCGAGGTGAAGACGATGCCGCCGATGCCGAGGAGCGCCGAGCTCAGCAGGATCGCGGCGTTGCGGTTGCGGTCCTCCCAGATCTGCCGCCCGAGCCTGCCGGGGGTCAGCAGGTCCACGAGCACGATGCCGAGGATCAGCAGGACCACGCCGAGGGCGCCGTAGGCACTGGTCCGGCCGAGGCCGTTGACGATGTCGCTCATGGGATGCCGGCTCCGAGGGGTTCACGATCGCGGGGATCGGTGGTCAAGGACCGGCAAAATGTAGCGCACGCGTCAAAGGCGACCGCCGTCCGCCCGGAGACCGGACGGACGGCGGACGGCGGCGCTCGGGTGCGTGACGCCCGGTCAGACCCCCGGCGGCAGGCTCTTGGCGCGCGAGCGCACCTGGAGGGCCGTGACGATCTCGACGGCGCCGACGGCGACGAGCCAGATGCCGCCGAGGAGCGTGAGCACCGCCGCCGACTCCAGCGGGGACACGATCAGCACCACCCCGGCCAGCGCGCTGACGACGCCGAGGAAGACCTGCCAGCCGCGGGCCGGCATCGCCGGGTCGGAGGCCGCCGCCACGGTCTGGGTGATGCCCCGGAAGAGCCAGCCGATGCCGATCCAGAGCGCGAGCAGCAGGATCGACTGCGTCGCGCCCCGGAAGCAGAGCAGACCGAGCAGGATCGAGAGGGCGCCGCTGATGAAGGCCATGACCCGCAGCGCGGTGCTCACATGGGTGCCGAAGGCGGCGACCAGCTGCATCACGCCGCTGAACAGCAGGTACAGGCCGAAGAGCACCCCGGCCACCAGCAGCGAGGCGCCCGGCCAGACCAGGACGAGGACGCCGAGGACCAGGGCCGCGAGGCCGGCGAGGAGCAGGGCCTGCCAGGCGGCGCCCGCCAGCGCGCCGAGGGGTCCGGCCGGGGTCTCCCGGTCCCGGGGGTGTTCACGGGATCGGTCATGGGTCTCTGTCATGGGACGGGTTCCGTCCTTTCGTGGGGCGGGGTTCGGAGCGGGTCGTGGGGGCGCGGTTCAGAGAGGGGTGGCGTAACGGCTCAGGAAGAGCGCCTCGGTCAGCGCCATGTGCTCGATCTCCGAGGGGTCCACGCTCTCGTTGGGCGCGTGGATGAGGCAGCCCGGCTCCTCGACGCCGACGAGCGCGATCTCGGCGTCCGGGAAGTGCGCGGCGAGCACGTTGCACAGCGGGATCGACCCGCCCTGCCCGGCCCGCACCATGTCCTTCCCGTACGCCTCGCGGAACGCCGTCGCCAGGGCCCGGTAGGCGGGACCGTCGGTGCGCGCGAGGAAGGGCTGGCCCGCGCTCTCCGGCTCCACCTCCACCCGGGCGCCCCACGGGGCGGCCGAGGTCAGGTGGTCGGTCAGGGCGCGCCGGGCGTCGTCCGCGTCGATCCCCGGCGGGACCCGCAGGCTGACCCTGGCCCGCACCCTCGCCTGCACCGCCGCCGAGGAGCCCACGACCGGCGGGCAGTCGATGCCGAGGACGGTGACGGCGGGCCGGGCCCACAGCTCGTCGGCGACCGATCCCGTACCGACGAGGGACACCCCGTCCAGGACGCCGGCGTCGGCGCGGAACTGCTCGGCCGGGTAGTCGACGCCCCGCCAGGTGCCGTCGCCCGCGAGGCCCTCGACCGCCGTGTTGCCGTGCTCGTCGCGGAGGCTGTCGAGCATCCGGACGAGCGCGGCCAGCGCGTCGGGCGCCGGGCCGCCGAACATGCCGGAGTGCATCTCCCCCTTCAGGGTGGAGACGGTCACCACGACGTTGGTGAGCCCGCGCAGCGAGGTGGTCGCGGTGGGCAGGCCGAGCGCGAAGTTGCCGGTGTCGCAGATCAGCAGCGCGTCGGCGGCGAACAGGTCCGGCTGGAGCGGAACGAGCTTCTCCAGACCGGCCGTTCCCTGCTCCTCCGAGCCCTCCGCCACGAACTTGAGGTGTACGGGGAAGCCCCGCCCCTCCGGACCGCCGAGCGCGCGCAGCGCCGTCAGGTGCATGGCGATGTTGCCCTTGCAGTCGGCGGCGCCGCGGCCGTACCAGCGTCCGTCGCGCTCGGTGAGCTCGAAGGGCGGGGTGCGCCAGGCGGCGTCGTCGAGCGGCGGCTGCACGTCGTAGTGGCAGTACAGCAGGACGGTGGGCGCCCCCTCGGGCCCCGGCGCGTGCCCCACCACCGCGTCCGTGCCGTCCGGGGTGGTCACCCGCCGCATGTCCCCGAGCCCGGCCTCGGTGAAGGCCCGGACGAGGAAGTCGGCGGTCTTCGCGCACTCCTCGGGCGGGAACTGGCGGGGATCGGCGACGGAACGCATCGCCACCAGCTCGGTCAGGTCCTCCTTCGCCCGGGGCATCAGGTCCCGGACCCTCTTCCGCAGGGCTGCGGTCTCGGTGGACTCGGCGGTCATGCGCACCCACTTCCCTCGGGTCGCCTCCGGGGGCGCGACGCGCGACGGTCCCGGGACGGCGACAGCCCTCCCACTAAAGCAACGGCGGACAAACGCCGCAAAAGGTGACTCGTACGGAGTACGGAGCCGGCGCACGGGCGGCGCGGACCGCGGAGGACGACGACAGTGGACGGCGTACGCGTCCCCTCCCGCACCTGGAGAACCCATGGCCCACCCCAACCGACGCGACCTCGGGCTGCTCGTACTGAGGGTCGGCACCGGCGCCGTGCTCGCCGCGCACGGCACGCAGAAGCTCTTCGGCTGGTTCGGCGGCGGGGGAGTCGAGGGCACCGGCAAGGCGATGGAGGCGATGGGCTTCTCGCCGGGCCGGCAGAGCGCGATCGCCGCCGGTCTCGGCGAGGCCGGCGGCGGCGCCCTCCTCGCCCTCGGCCTCGCCACCCCGGCCGCCGGCGCCGCCGCGGCCGGCGCCATGGCGGGGGCCGTCTCGGTGCACGCGCCGGCCGGCTTCTTCGCCCAGGGCGGCGGCTACGAGTACCCCGCCTTCCTCGGCTTCACCGCCGCCGCGATCGGCGTCACGGGCGCCGGACGGTACTCCCTGGACCACCTCACCGGCCACGTCCTCGACCGGCGCTGGGTCGTGGCCGTCGCCTTCCTCGGCACCGCGCTCGCCGCCGCCGCCGTCGTGGGCCGCCGCGCCCAGGGCCAGGCGGCTCCCGAGCCGGACCCCGAACAGTCCTAGAGGGGGCCGGCGGGCACCCGCACGCGTTCGCCGCGCGGGAGGGTTAGGCTCGCGGGAGAGGAAGGGACGGGCGCCGCGCATGAAGATCGATCTGACGGACACCAATTCCAGCAGGATCAACAAGGCGATCCTGAAGGGCCGCAGGGACGTCGGCACCCCCGCCGTCGGCGCCGTGCTCACCCTCGTCGTCGTCACCGACGAGGAGAACGCCTACGACGCCGTCAAGGCGGCCGGCGAGGCCTCCCGGGAGCACCCCTCCCGCATCCTCGTGGTCATCAAGCGCCACGCGCGCTCCCCCCGCGAGCGGCACGAGACCCGGCTCGACGCCGAGGTCCGGCTCGGCAGCGACGCCGGTTCGGGCGAGACGGTCGTGCTCCGGCTCCACGGCGAACTCTGCGCCCGCGCCGAGTCCGTGGTCCTACCCCTGCTCCTGCCGGACGCGCCCGTCGTGGTCTGGTGGCCCGTCGACGCCCCCGAGGTCCCCTCCAAGGACCCGCTCGGCTCGCTCGCCCAGCGCCGCATCACCGACGCGTACGCCGTGGAGGACCCCCTCACCGTCCTGGAGACCCGCGCCGCCTCGTACGCCCCCGGTGACACGGACCTCGCCTGGACGCGGCTCACCCCCTGGCGCTCGATGCTGGCCGCCGCGCTCGACCAGGCGCCGCTCGACATCACCTCCGCCGCCGTCGAGAGCGAGGCGGAGAACCCCAGCGCCGAACTCCTCGCCCGCTGGTTCGAGGTCAGGCTCGGCGTCCCCGTCGACCGGGTCGTCACCGACGGCCCCGTGGTCACCGCCGTCCGCATGGGCACCCCGGACGGCGAGATCCTCATCGACCGGCCCGAGGGTCCGGTGGCCCGCCTCTCCATCCCCGGCCAGCCCCACCGGGTGCTCGCCCTCAAGGTCCGCTCCACCGCGGAGCTCATCGCCGAGGAACTGCGCCGGCTCGACCCCGACGAGGCCTACGAGGCCGCCCTGCGCGGCCGCGCCTGACCCGGTCTCCGGTCGCACCCGGATCCGGACCGGCCGTCAGGTCCCGGCCGACGCCGCCGCCCGCCGCAGCCGTCCGGCGATGTCGGCCACGGAGAGCGCACCCGAGACGCCCGGCCGCCCGTCGAAGGAGAAGCCGGGCACACCGGTGATCCCGAGCCGGACGGCCCGCCGCTCGTCGGCGCGGACGGCGTCCCCGAACTCGTCGCCGTCCAGCAGCGCCTCCACCTCCGCGGCGTCGAGTCCGGCCTCGCCGCCGAGCCGGACGAGGGTGCGCCGGTCGCCCAGGTGCGCCCCCTCGGCGGTGTATCCGCGCAGCAGCCGCTCGCGCACCGGCTCGCCCAGCGAGCGGTGCTCGCCGAAGTGGATGAGACGGTGCACGTCGAAGGTGTTGACCGGTACGGCGTTCTCCAGCCGGTACTCCAGCCCCGCCTCGGAGGCGAGTTCGGTGGCCTCTTCGTGGCACGGCAGCGCCGGCTCGCCGACCCGCTGCTCGACACGGAGCTCTTCGCGGACCGCGGCTTCAGCGTCTCCCTCGTGACGACTGACCCTGACCGTGGCGTTCACGCTGGGCGGTCAGTTCCTCATCGCCCAGTACATCCAGATGGTGGTGGGCATGGAGCCGCTGGAATCGGCGGTGTGGAGCCTGCCGATGGTCCTCTGCGGAACCCTCGCGATGTTCGTCGCCCAGGGCGTGGCGGCCCGGGTGGGCAAGGCGTACGTCTTCGGCGCCGGTCTCACGGTCGCCGCCGTCGGCTTCGCCGTGCTCTCCCGGGTGGACGGGGGCTCCGGGATCGGCCTCGTCGTCACGGCGGCGTCCCTGCTGTTCGCCGGTCTGATGCCGGTGTCGTCCCTCGGCATCGCGATGATCGTCGACGCCGCGCCGCCGGAGCGGGCGGGCTCGTCGGCGTGGCGAGGGACTCCTTCGCGCAGGGCCTCGCCTGGATCGCGACGGGAGCCGTCCCGGTCATGCTCGCGCTCGCCGTCACGGCCACGGCGCTGCTCCGGAACGTGGGGCGCGGCGGTGAGACCGCCGACCACGGGAAGAAGCCGGGCGAGGCGGACGTGCCGGCGTCCGGGGCGGGAACGCCGAGGCCTTGAGCGGCGGTCGGCGACCGGCGACCGGCGGTCGCCTGTCGGTGTCGGTGGTCGGGCTCGCCGGTCGGTATCGGCGGCCGCCGGTCGCCGTGAAGGCCCTCCGGGACGTCAGCCCCGGTACGTGACCGCCGTGGCCAGCAGTCCGCCGGCCACCAGCCACCGGCCGGCGAACTCCGACGGCCCGGGGCCCCGGAGCAGTACCGCCCGGAACGAACCCGCCGGATCGAAGGCGATGTCCGCCTCGTCGAAGCCGAGCCGGGTCCGCGTCAGCGGGAACCACGCCTTGTAGACGCTCTCCTTCGCGCTGAACAGCAGCCGGTCCCAGTGGACGTGCGGGGCCGTGCGCAGGAGCCCGTCGACGCGGCGGAGTTCGGCGGGCAGCGCGATCGCCTCCAGCACGTCCGGCGGCAGGCGCCGGTGCGGCTCCGCGTCGATGCCGACCGACAGCACCTCCGGGGCCCGCCGTGCGACGGCCGCCGCACGGTAGCCGTCGCAGTGGGTCATGCTGCCCACCACCCGCTCCGGCCAGCGCGGCGCGCCCCGCTCGCCCGGCAGCAGGGGCACGGGCGCGACGCCCAGTTCGGCGAGGGCGCGCCGGGCGCACAGCCGTACCGTGGCGAACTCGCGCCTGCGGCCCTCCGAGGCCCGGCGGACCAGCGCCTCCTCGGCGGGGAACAGCAGCGCGTCCGGCGGGTCGCCGTACGCCTCCGCCGACGCCACCCCCGGCGGCAGCAGCCGCTCGATCACCCCGTCGTACCGCAGGAGCGGGACGCGTGCGCGTCCGGCCGCCCGGGCGCGGCCGTGGATCCGGTGTCCGTCATCCGCCCAGGCTCGGCGGGCCCGCTGAAGCGCCGCTGAAGGCAGGCCCCGGAGGTGGTTCAGGGCTGCTTTAGAACGCGCGCCTAGCGTCCCCACGCAAGCCGGACAGCAGGCCGGACGCAACGAGAGAGGAGGACCTCACGTGGTGGACCTGGACCGTACGGTGCGTGTTCTGTCCGCGGGGACCGCCCTGCCGGGCTCCCCCATCGACACCGGGGCGCTGGCCGGACGCTTCGGAATGGACCGGCTCTGGCAGCAGTGGGTCGACACGTTCATCGGCACCCGCACCCGCCATCTCGCCCTCGACCTCGCGACGGGGGAACCCCGGGAATCGCTCGCCGACCTCGCCACGACCGCCGCCGGGACCGCGCTCGACCGCGCCGGGGTGTCCCCGGACGACATCGACCTCGTGATCCTCGGCTCCGCGACCCCCGACACCCTGATGCCCGCGACCGTCAACGTCGTCGCCGACCGGCTCCGCATCGACGGCATCCCGACCTTCCAGCTCCAGTCCGGCTGCTCGGGCGCCGTGCAGACCTTCGACGTGGCGACCTCGCTGCTCGCCGCCGGCCGCCACCGCACGGCCCTCGTCATCGGCGGCGACGTCATCGCCAAGCACTACGACGTGACCGCGGACCTCGGCGCCCTGCCGCCGGAGGAACTCGTCAACTACGTCCTCTTCGGCGACGGCGCCGGCGCGGCCGTCCTCACCACCGAACCCGGCCACGACGACTCCCCGGCCGTCCGCACCGTCCTGACCCGGCTGTCCGGCCTCGACCGGGAACCGGGCCAGGTGCTCCGCTGGTACGGACTCGCCGACCGCGACAGCCCCCAGGCGCCCGCGGGCGAGGACTACAAGGCCATCGAGGAACTGGTCCCCGAGCTCGCCGCCGAAGCGGCCGACGAGATCCTCGACGACCTCGGCTGGGAGCGGGAGGACGTCGACTACCTGCTGCCCCCGCAACTGTCCGTCACCATGACCGACCGGATCGTCAAACGGCTCGACTTCCCGCTCGCCGAGGAGATCAGCTGCGTCGGCGAGACCGGCAACAACGGCAACGCCCTGCTCTTCTTCCAGCTGGAGCGGCTGCTCGACGCGATGGACACCCCGTCGCGGGCCGTCGCCGTGGCCATCGAGTCCAGCAAGTGGATCCGCTCGGGCCTCGCCCTGGAACTGAACGGGAACATCTGACATGAGCGCCGCATCCGGCCGCCCCCTGGACCGCCGGGAGTTCGCCGACCTGGTCCGCGACGAGATCGGGATCGACGTCACCGAGGCCGAACTCGACCTCCCCTTCGACGCGCTGACCGGCTGGGACTCCGTACACCTGCTGTCCCTGCTCGTCCTCCTGGAGAAGGAGACCGGCAGGCCGCTGTCCCTGCCGGACTTCCTCGACGCGGGCAGCCTGGCCGCCGTCCACGAGACGGCGACCCGGTGACCGGCCGCCCCTTCCCCGTCCAGCGCCGGCACACCCTCTTCTTCCTCGACCAGATCAGGGACTTCTCCCCGGTCCACCTCGACACCGAGGTGGACGCCACCGCGATCGTCGCCGCCCGCCGCCGCGCCCACGAGGCCGGCGTGCGCCGCTCGGTCGTCGCCCACGTCGTGCACGCCGCCGCCGGAGTGCTCCGCGAGCACCCCGAGGCCAATGCCGCGATCCACGGACGGCTCGACCCGACCGTCGCCACCTACGACACCGTCAGCGCCAAGGTCACCCTCGACCGGACCCTGGACGGCCGCCGCGTCGTCCTCGCCACGGTGATCCCCCGCCTGGAGGACGCCGGCCTCGACGCGATCCAGGAGCACCTCGACCGCGCGCTCGCCGACGACCCCGACACCGCCGAGCGGTTCGCCCCCGTCCGGGCCCTGGGCGCACTGCCCTGGAAGGAGGCCCTCGACCGGTTCCGGACCGCCGCCGGACTGCTGGAACGCCGCCCGGAGATCACCGGCACGTTCAGCGTCACCTCGCTCGGCCACCGGGCCGTCGACGGATTCCACTCCGTCGGCGGCACCACCGTCACCCTCGGCGTCGGCCGCATCGCCGACCGGCCGGTCGTCCGCGACGGAGCGGTCGTCGTCGCACCGGTCCTGCGGCTCTCCCTCACCTTCGACCACCGGGTCATCGACGGCGCCGAGGCCGCCGACGTCCTCACCGAGATCAAGGACGCGCTGGAGGCGTACCCCGCATGACCGACACCACCGGAGGACCCGGCCGCGGCAACGACCTGGACGAGCTCAAACGCTTCGTCGTCGCCCACGCCGTCTCGCAGAACCTCCCCGCCGACCACTACGCCCCGCTCCTGGACCGGATCACCGCCGACGCCGGCGACGCACCCGGCTCCTGGGCGTACGAGTGGATCCGCGCCGGCGACGAACTGGACGCGGCCGGGCAGACCCTGGCCGCCGGCCAGTACTACGTCCTGGGCCGCTTCCCGTTCGTGGACGGGCCCGGCCGGGCCCGGGCCCTGGCGCGCTCCGTCGACGCCTTCGACCGCTGGCGCAAGACCGGGGCGACCGGCATCGAGACCGGGACGGTCGACGTCGACGGCGTCCCCGTCCGGATCTGGACCGCGGGCCTCGACCCGGCCCGCCCGCTGCTCGTCGTGACCGGCGGGATCGTCAGCACCAAGGAGCAGTGGGGGCCGCTGCTGCCCCAGCTCGCCTCCCTCGGCCTGGCCGCCGCCGTCGCCGAACTGCCCGGCGTCGGCGAGAACCCCCTGCGCTACGAGCGCGACGGCGCCCGCCTGTTCGGTGCGATCCTCGACGGGCTCGCGGACCGCGCCGACGTCTCCCGCACCTATCTGCTCGCCCTCAGCTTCAGCGGCCACCTCGCCGTCCGCGCCGCCCTGGCCGACCCCCGGATCCGCGGCATCGTCGGGAACGGCACCCCCGTCCACGACTTCTTCACCGACCCCGACTGGCAGCGGACCGTCCCCCGGATCACCCGCGACACGCTCGCCCACCTCGCCGGCGTCCCCTCCGACACCGTCTACGCGCACCTGCGGGACTGGGCCCTCACCGACGACGAACTCCGTTCCCTCGACGTCCCGTTCGCCGCGGTGGCGGCCCGTCGGGACGAGATCGTGCCGCCCGCCGACGCCGAACGGCTGCGCCGGAACATCGCCGACCTGCGCCTCCTGGAACACGACGACGTGCACGGCGCCCCCGCCCACCTCGCCGAGACGAAGGCGTGGAGCCTGCTCGCCGTCCAGGAGATGCGGCCGGACGCCGACCCGGCGGTCACGGAACGCCTCACCGCCGCCCTCGCCGCGGCACGCGACGCGGGAGCCGCCCGATGAGCCAGGCCGGGACCACCACGACCACGGCGACCGCGGCGGCCACCGCACGGACCGGCGTCGCGGCCGACTGGCTCCGCCAGTACGCCCCCGCCGACGCCGGGGCCCCCTGCCTGGTGGCCTTCCCGCACGCCGGAGGGTCGGCCGGCTTCTTCGCCCCGCTCGCCCGCGCCCTCGCCCCCGCCGTCCGGGTCCTGGCCGTCCAGTACCCCGGACGGGTCGAACGCCGCGCCGAACCGCCCGCCGAGAGCATCCGGGACCTCGCCGAACACGCGCTCGCGGCCGTCGCCGAGGCCGTCGCGGGGACCCCGGTGGGCGACGGGACCGCCCCGCTCGTCCTCTTCGGACACAGCATGGGCTCGCTCGTCGCCTTCGAGACCGCCCTGCTCGGAGAACGCGGACCCGGGCCCGCCCCCGCCGCGCTCCTCGCGTCCGGCGGCCGCGCCCCGGCCCTGACCCGGGTGGACCCGGCGATCCTGCGCAGCGACGACTCCCTCGTCGAGGAGGTCCTGCTGCTCGGCGGCACCGACCGGACCGTCCTGGACGACCCCGACCTGCGCGAGCTGTTCCTGCCCGCGCTGCGCGCCGACTACCGGGCGCTCCAGTCCTACGTCCCCGAGCCCGCCGCCCGCGTGCGCTGCCCCGTCCGGGCGCTCGTCGGCGACGGCGACCCGCTGGTGCCGGTCGCCGACGCGCGGCGCTGGCGGGACCACACCACGGGCCCCTTCCAGCTCCGGGTGCTCCCGGGCGACCACTTCTATCTGAATCCGCGGCTGACGGACGTGGCGGACACCGTACGCACGGTGCTCGCGGAACTGTCCTGACCGAGAGTGAGGCTGTAGTTGAGCGGCAAGGGCAACGACACGCGGGAAGCCCCGACCACCACGACCGCCACGGCCGGGCCGGTCGCCCCGATCGCGGTGATCGGCCTGGCCTGCCGGATGCCCGGGGCCCCCGACCCCGAGGCCTTCTGGCGGCTCCTGCGCGAAGGACGCAGCGCCGTCCGGGACGTGCCCGAGGACCGCGCCGGACCGGCGTCCGGACCGGGCTCCGTCACCGCGCTGGCCGGCGGGCACCCCGGCGTCCGGTACGGCGGATACCTGGAGGCCGTCGACGGGTTCGACCCGGCCTTCTTCGGCATCTCGCCGCGCGAGGCGACCGCCATGGACCCGCAGCAGCGCCTCGTCCTCGAACTGGCCTGGGAGGCGCTGGAACACGCCGGCGTCCTGCCCGCCGCGCTGCGCTCCACCGCCACCGGCGTCTTCGTCGGCTCGCTCGCCGACGAGTACGCCGCCCTCGCCCGCCGCACCGGGCCCGGCCGCCACACCCTGACCGGCACCACCCGGGGCATCCTCGCCAACCGCGTCTCCTACGTGCTCGGGCTGCGCGGACCCAGCATCGCCGTCGACACCGCGCAGTCCTCCTCCCTCGTCGCCGTCCACCTCGCCTGCGAGAGCCTGCGGCGGGGCGAGTCCGGGCTCGCCCTCGCCGGCGGCGTCAACCTGATCGTGGACCCCGCCTCCACCGCGGCCGTCGCCCGGTTCGGCGGGCTCTCACCGGACGGGCACTGCTACACCTTCGACCGCCGCGCCAACGGCTACGTGCGCGGCGAGGGCGCCGGCCTCGTCCTGCTCAAGCCGCTCGACGCCGCCCTCGCGGACGGCGACCGCGTCCACGCCGTCCTCCTCGGGAGCGCCGTCAACAACGACGGCACGACCGACGGGCTCACCGTGCCCAGCCCCGAGGCGCAGGCCGACGTGGTCCGGCGCGCCTGCGCCGCGGCCGGGGTGTCGCCCGAGGCACTCCAGTACGTCGAACTCCACGGCACCGGAACCCCGGTGGGCGACCCGCTGGAGGCCCGCGGCCTCGGCCTCGCACGGGACGGCGCCGAGGACCGGCCGGTCCTGGAGGTCGGCTCGGTCAAGACCAACATCGGCCATCTGGAGGGCGCGGCCGGCATCGCCGGACTGCTCAAGACCGTCCTCGGGGTCGCGCGCCGCGAACTGCCGGCGACCCTCAACCACGCCGAACCCCACCCCGACATCGACCTGGCCGGGCTGCGCCTCGCCGTCCGCACCGAGCCCGGCGCCTGGCCGCGCGCCGACGAGCGGCTCCTCGCGGGCGTCAGCTCCTTCGGCATGGGCGGCACCAACTGCCACGTCGTGGTCGCCGAACCCCCGGCACCGGCCGGGGGGACCGCCGTCCCGGCGGGGGCACCCGCCTCCGCCGGCACGGGGGCCCGGGCGTCCGCCGCCTCGGAGGCGGCCGTCGCGGAGCCCGGCCTGCCGCTGGTGCTCAGCGCCCGCACCCCGGCCGCGCTGCGCGAACAGGCCGCCCGGACCGCCGCGCTGATCGAGCGCGAGGGTGGCGTGCCGCCCGGCCTGGCCCGCGCCCTCGCCACCACCCGTACCGCCTTCGAACACCGTGCCGCCGTCACCGGCGACGCCCGTACCGGACTCGCCGCGCTCGCCGCGGGCCGCGCCTCCGCGGGCGTCGTCACCGGCACCGTCGCCGCGGCGGGCCCGGGGCCGGACGCCGGGCCGGGCCCGGCCGTGCTCTTCCCCGGCCAGGGCAGCCAGCGGCTCGGCATGGGCCGCCGCGCCCACGCCGAGTCCCCGGTCTGGCGGGCCGCGTTCGACGAGGCCGCCGAGGCGCTCGCCCCGCACCTCCCGCGCCGCGTCGAGGACGTGCTGTGGGCGGAGCCGGGCACGGAGGAGGCGGCCCTGCTCGGCCGCACCGCCTTCACGCAGCCCGCCCTCTTCGCCGTCGAGGTCGCGACCCTCCGCTGGCTGGCCTCGGTGGGCCTCGAACCCGCCTTCGTCGCCGGCCACTCGATCGGCGAGGTCGCCGCCGCGCACGTCGCGGACGTCCTGGACCTCGACCGGGCCGCCGAACTCATCGCCGTACGCGGCAGGCTGATGGACGCGCTCCCCGAGGGGGGCGGCATGCTCGCGCTCGGTGCCGCCGAGGAGATCGCCACCGCGCTGCTCGCGCACACCGCCGGCACCGTCGCGATCGCCGCCGTCAACGGACCGGCGTCGGTGGTCCTCTCGGGCGAGACCGCCGCACTCGACGAGATCGCCGCGCGCGCGGCCGAACGCGGCCTGCGCCACCGCCGGCTCGACGTCAGCCACGCCTTCCACTCGCCGCTCATGGACCCGATGGCGGACGAGTTCCGCCGCACCCTGTCCGGGTTTGCCTTCCGGCCCGCCCGCATCCCCTTCGTCTCGACGGTGACCGGCGACCTCGTCACGACCACCGACGCCGACCACTGGGTGGAGCACGCGCGCAGACCGGTCCGGTTCGACGCGGCCGTCCGCCGGCTGACCGCCCTCGGCGCGACCGTCCTCCTGGAGGCGGGCCCCGGGACGACGCTCAGCGCGCTGGGCCGGGAGATCACCGGCCGCTCGGCGGCCCACGTACCCGTCCTCGGCAAGGACGGCGCGCCCGCCGCCGCCCTCGGACGGCTCTTCACCGCCGGGGCCACCCCGGACTGGGACGCCGTGGCCCCGCCCGGCGGCCCCCTCCCGGAGCTGCCCACGTACCCCTTCCAGCGGGAGCGCCACTGGCTCGACGCCGGCCCGGAGGCCGCGGGTCCGGAGGTCGCGGACCCCGGGCGGACCCTCCCCGCACCGGAGCCGGGGGCCGGGACCGCATCGGCCTCCGCGTCCGGCTCCGCCGTCGACCCCCTGCGCGAACAGCGGGTCGTCGACGAGGTCGCCGCCGTGCTCGGCTTCGCCGACCCGGCGCGCCTCGACCGCACCGCCACCTTCAAGGACCTCGGCATCGACTCGCTGGGCCTGGTCGAGCTCCGCGACCGGCTCAGTGCCGTCCTGGGTACGGATCTGCCCGCCGCGACCCTGTTCGCCCACCCGACGACCGAGGCCCTGCTCGGTCTGCTCCGCGCCGACGCTCCGGAGAAGGCCGTGGCCGTCGTCCGGGAGCGGGACGTGGAGGATCCGGTGGTCATCGTGGGGATGGGCTGCCGGTTCCCGGGGGGCGTGGCCTCGCCGGAGGACCTGTGGCGCCTCGTCGCCGGCGGCGTCGACGCCATCGGCCCGTTCCCCACGGACCGGGGCTGGAACCTCGACTCCCTCTTCGCCGACGACCCCGACCGTCCCGGCACGTCCACCACCCGGCACGGCGGATTCCTGGACGCGGTCGCCGAGTTCGACGCCGAGTTCTTCGGCATCAGCCCGCGCGAGGCGCTCGCCCTCGACCCGCAGCAGCGGCTGCTGCTCCAGACCTCCTGGGAGGCCCTGGAGCGGGCCGGGATCGATCCGCACAGCCTCAAGGACTCCGACACCGGCGTCTTCATCGGGGCGACCGCCTCCGACTACGCGCCCCGGCTCCACGAGGGCGGCGCGGGCTCCGACGGCTACCTCCTCACCGGCTCCACCATCAGCGTGGCGTCGGGGCGTATCGCGTACGTCCTCGGTTTGCGGGGGCCCGCGTTGACGGTGGACACGGCGTGCTCGTCGTCGCTGGTGGCGCTGGACCTCGCGGTCAGGGCGGTGCGGTCGGGGGAGTGCTCGACGGCCCTCGCCGGAGGCGTGGCCGTCATGGCGTCGCCCGGGATGTTCGTGGAGTTCTCCCGACAGCGCGGCCTGTCCGCCGACGGCCGGTGCCGTGCCTTCGGCGCGGACGCCGACGGCACCGGTTGGGCGGAGGGTGCGGGAATCCTCGTGGTCGAGCGGTTGTCGAGGGCGCGGCGTGAGGGTCATCGGGTGCTCGCGGTGGTGGCGGGTTCGGCGGTGAACCAGGACGGTGCG
>NZ_LGEG01000250.1 GCF_001280125.1 Streptomyces sp. NRRL F-6492 | reverse complement strand
CTCCCCCTCTCCTCCCCCACCGGGCAGCCCCGACGCCTCGCCAGTTCCGACCAGTTGAGGGCGCAGGGCGTTTCCGCCGCCGACGTCGCCGCGCGGTGCCGGCCCGGCGGGTGGCAGCAGCTGCTGCCCGGCGTCTTCCTGCTCCAGCCCGGACCGCCCACCAGCGAGGAGCGGCTGCACGCCGCCCTGCTCTACGCCCGCGGGCCCGGGACCCTGCCACGCCAGGGCCGGGAGGCGATGATCACCGGGCTCGCCGCCCTGACCCTGCACCGCTTCTCCTCCGCTCCCCCGCTCACCGCCCTGGAGCGGATCGACGTCCTGGTGCCGCGCACCCGGCGGCCGCGCTCGACCGGCTGGGTGCGGGTGGTGCGCGCCCCGGAGGCGCCGGAGCCGGTGCGGCTCACCGGCGTCCCCGTCGCCCCGGTCGCCCGCGCCGTCGCCGACGCGGTGTCGGGCCTGCCGGAGGCGGAGGAGGTCCGCGCGCTGCTCACCGAGGCGGTGCGCGGCGGCCACTGCGAACCGGGCGCGCTGGTGCGGGAGCTGAGCCGGGCCCGGCTCCTCTCCCGGCCGCACGTGGAGGACGCGGTGGACGCGCTGCTCGCCGAGGGGCGCTCGCTGTCCGAGGAGCGGCTGTACGAGCTGGTGCGGGAGTTCGGGCTTCCGGACCCGCTGTGGAACGTGGACCTGCGGCTGCCGGGCGGCCCGCACCTGGGCGGGGTGGACGCCTACTGGCCCGACCAGGCGGTGGCCGTCGAGCTGGACACCCGGGCGCCCCGGCAGGACGACGACGAGCTGTGGTCCGAGTACACCCGCAAGCGCGAGCACCTGGAGCGGCTCGGCATCACGGTCGTCCACCTCACCCCGCGCAAGCTGCGCGAGACGAGGGACCAGCAGGCCACCGTGGTCCGTACGGCCCTGATGGCCGCGCCGGACCGGCACCCCGCCGCGTACGTCGTCGTCCTGCCCCGGTGAGGGCTAGGACCGGGGGGCGGTGCCGCAGAACTCGGCCTCCAGGACGGCGCCGCCGTCGCCCGTCCAGTCGGCGTTGAGGTTCAGGGCGAGGGAGTGCTCGCCGTCGCGGGTGACGCGGCCCTCGGTGGAGGAGCCGTGGATGCCGCCGGAGTGGCCCCAGATCTCCTTGCCGCAGCTCAGCTTCTGCCACATGATCCCGAGCCCGTAGCGGATCTGCGGGAGCTCCGGGGCGACCTGGACGGTGGTGGTCAGCTCCCGCATCTCCGCCTTCGGCAGCAGCCGGCCCTTGAGGAGGGCGCGGTAGAAGGTCTGGAGGTCGTTGGAGTCGGAGATGATCTCGCCCGCCGATCCGGCCAAGGACGGGTTGAGGCGGGAGACGTCGTGGACGGGCGCGTCCGGGTCGGCGGAGAGCTTGGACCAGGCCGGGCTGCTGGGCCTCGGCATCGACGGGCGGGTGCCGGGGACGCTGGTGGCGCGCAGCTTCAGGGGCTTGATGATCCGGTTCTCGACGGCCTTCCCGTAGGGGCGGCCGGTGACCTCCTCGATGATCATGCCGGCGAGGACGTAGTTGGTGTTGGAGTAGCTCCAGCTCGTGCCGGGCTCGAAGTCGGCGGGGTGGGCCAGGGCGACGGCGACGAGCTGTCGCGGGGTCCAGGTGTCGTAGCGGTGCTCCAGGAAGCCGGGGCCGAAGACCTTCTCCTGGAAGGCGGGGTCGGAGGTGACGTCGAAGACGCCGCTGGTGTGGTTGAGCAGCTGGCGGACGGTGATCCGGCGGCCGTCGTGGCCGTTGCCCCGGACGACGCCGGGCAGCCACTTCTCGACCGGGTCGTCGAGGTCGATCCGCCCCTCGGCCTGGAGCTGGAGGAGGACGGTGGAGACGAAGGTCTTGGTGAGGGAGCCGACCCGGTAGCGGTCGTCGCCCCCGCGCTCGCCGGCGGTGCCGGTCCAGTTCCTCCGCCCGTCGCGGGCCTGCGCGACGGCGCCGGGCACGCCCGCGTCGATCTGCGCCTGGAGCGCCTTCCGGGTGGCCTCGTGGCCCCGCTGCCGGGATTCGGGGGCCGCGAGGGCGGGGGTGGCGAGGGCGGTGGCGGTGAGGCCCGCCACGAGGACGGCGGCGACGGCGGTGCGGACGGTACGGGTGGTGCGGGTGGTGCGGGTGGTGCGGACGGCTGGCATGCGGGCTCCCCTGGGCTCTGCGCGGCGTGTGCCTCGGTCGGCGGGCAGGACTCGCCGGGGCGCCGGGAGGGTTGAGCGGGCCCGGGACGGTTGAGCCGTTTTCAGCCGTTCGGCGGCAGGGTGGGGTCGCGCGGCACGCTCAGCCGGGAACGGCCGGTCGGGGGCCGCTCCCGCCACAGGTCGAGGCCGATGTCGACGAGTTCGACGCGGGGCAGGCCGGGCACGGCGGAGAGCGGGTGCCAGGCGGCCAGGTCGGTGGAGCCGCCGGTCTCGTGGCGCAGCTCGCCGCCGGTGATCCGGGCCTCGTAGACGATCCGCAGGCCCTGGAGGCAGCCGGGTCCGGCGAAGCGGCGCGGCCAGGAGCTCCGGACGGAGTCGATGCCGAGGAGGGCGACGGGTTCGGCGGCGTACCCGGTCTCCTCCTCGACCTCGCGGACCATGGTCCGGGCGGGCTCCTCGCCGTGGTCCATGCCGCCGCCCGGCAGGGTCCACAGCCTGCTGCCGTCGCCCGCCACCCAGCGGGCGAGCAGGATCTCGTCGCCCCGGACACAGACGGCGTAGGCCGCCACCCTCAACTCCCTCTTCATGCAACGAGGTTAGATCCAGTACGCGGGGTACGTCCGGCCCGTCGCGGGAGCGGCCGCGAGGCCGGCGGCGACCAGGAGGAGGCAGGCGAGGGCGAGAAGGCCGAGAAACGACCAGAAGGGCGGGTCCTGGAGGGCGACGACGACGGCCGTGGCGGCGGCGGGCGAGTGCGGGGCACGGGCGAGCGCCATCACGCCGAGGGCCAGGCCGCCCGCGACGGCGGCGCCCCACGGCCCGGGTCCTACCACGGCCAGGACCGCGAATCCGGTGAGGGCGGAGAGGAGTTGGCCGCCGACCACCGAGCGGGGCTGGGAGAGCGGCAGCCCCTGCTGATCCCGCCGCCCGCCGCGAGCGCCGCGCTCGCGGCGAGCGGCGGGATCAGCAGGGGCTGTCGGAGGAGGGTGCCCACCGCGACCAGGAGCAGCAGCACGGCGACCGCGGCGGCGGTACCGCCGAGCAGGACCCGGGGCCGGGGCCGGGCGGGCGGCCGGGGGCGGCGAGCCGCTTCGGGGGCCTCGGGCGCTTCAGGTGCTTCGGGTGCTTCGGGGGCCTCTGCGGCCGGGGTGGTGGGCACGGGGTCCTCGGGGGTCGGTGGATCGGGCGAGGCCGGTGGGGCTTGCGGGCCCGGCAGGACCGATGGGTTCGGTGAGGCCTGCGGGGCTGGTGGGGCCTGCGGGGCCCGTGGGCCCGTGGGCCCGTGAGGTGGGCGCAGCCCGGGACCGGGGCCCCGGGCCGGGGCGTCAGGGTGTGGCCGGGTTGGCCGGGGAGTACTCCGGGGGCGACCAGCGCAGGGGGCTGGCCCCGGGCGTCTCCACCACGTGGTCGGCGCGGAAGCGGACCACGCGCTCCTCCGGGCCGTACTCGGTGTGCGCGAGGCCGGTGAGCTGGAGGGTGGTCCCGGTCTCCCAGTCCGGGAAGAGCAGGCCGGCGCGGCCGTCCGACTCCAGGTTGCCCAGGGTCAGGAACATCGCGTTGCCCGGGTAGTCCCGCCAGCTCAGCTCCCGGGGCCCGTCGACCCGGACGAAGCCGGGGTTGCCGCCCCGGTGGCTCGCGTCGACGCCGTCGGGGGCGGCGGTGGCCACGAAGAAGGTGTCCGCTGCCCGGACGCGGGCCGCCTGGGCGGGGGTGAGCGTCTCGCCGTGGTGCGGGGTGCCGGGTCCGGGGCCCGCGGGCTCGGAGTCGTACCGCTCCCTCTTCTGGAGGTACTTGGGGCAGTTGGAGAAGACCCGGTCCGCCGTGACGGTGAAGCCGCGGCGGCTGGGCCGGGCGGTGCCGTTGAGGCGCATGCGGCGGCGGGTGCCGGGGTCGAGGGCGAGGGTGCCGACGGGGGTGCCGGCCGGGGTGATCGCGCCCGCGAGCGGGTCGTGGGCGGGGACGCCGCCGGCGACGGAGACGGTGTCCGGGCCGGTGGCGCGGACGAAGCCGGGCGCGCCGGTGAGCAGGCTCGCCCAGACGCGCCCGGCTTCGTCCGCCGCGCCGATCACCAGCATCGGCCGGGCCTCCAGGAAGGCGGCGGCGACCGGGCGGATGCCGGTGCCGACGGAGCGGCCCACGTGCTCGGCGAGGTGGCGGACGCCGACGCGCTCCTGCACGGCGAGCGATCCGGGGTGGTAGGCGCCCATGGGGTCCTCCGGTGGGTGGGGGCGGTCGTCCGGCTAGAAGAAGCCGCAGGCGGGGGCCGTGCCCGAGGGGGCCGGGGCCGTTTCGGCGCCCTTCGGGACGGAGATCTCCAGGCGGGTGCCGTCGGGGTCGTGGAAGAAGATGCCGCCGGAGGCCGCGCCCTCCCGGTGGGCGACGACCCCCTCGTACGCGAAGACGGCGCCGCGCGCGGTGAGCGCGGCCTCGGCGGCGCGGACGCGGTCGAGGGACTCGGCCTCGAAGGCGAGGTGGTGGAGGCCGGGGCGGCCGGGGTCGTGGGCACCCTCGGCCTGCTGCCAGAGGGTGAGGACCAGGGCGCCGTCCCGGCCGAGGAAGGCGTGTTCCCTCCCCTCCTCCGCGCCCCTCGCGAGGACCTCGAAGCCGAGGACGTCCGCGTAGAAGGCGAGGGAACGTTCCAGGTCGGTGACGTTGAGGCCGACGTGGTGGGTGGTGAGCGTGCCGATCGCGGACATGGCGGTTCCCTCC
Organism: Streptomyces sp. NRRL F-6492; assembly: GCF_001280125.1. GTDB lineage: Bacteria > Actinomycetota > Actinomycetes > Streptomycetales > Streptomycetaceae > Streptomyces. The sequence goes on along the minus strand of NZ_LGEG01000250.1, from coordinate 34,015 downwards.
CGAGCGGGCCGCCCCGTACGGGCTAACCGTCTAGTTCGACTTTAGGGGTTAGCCGGAGCGGGCGTCAACCGCTCACGTACTCTTGAGGGGTTAGTCCATCGAGGAGGATGCCCGCCCATGACCGCCATCGACCCCCGGCCGCTCACCGGCGAGCCCGTCTCCCTCGACCTGCTCAACACCCGCTGGAACGAGGAGGGCGTCCGCCGGGACCTACTCACCGGCGTCGAGGGGCTCGCCGTCTGGCTCGCCGCCCACGGCCTGGAGGGGCGGTTCGCCGCGGACGCCACCACCCTGCGCCACACCCTCACCGCCCGGGACGCGCTCGCCTCGCTCGTCGACCGCCCCGGCGACCCCGACGCCGCCGCCCGCGTCGACGCCGTCCTCGGCCACGGCCGCATCCGGGCCGTGCTCACCGCCGAAGGCCCCGGCGAGGAGGCCGAGTTCGCCGACCCGACGTGGGGGCCGGGCTGGACCGCCGCCCGCGCCCACCTCGACCTGCTGCGGACCGCGCCCGACCGGATCCGGGCCTGCGCCCACGAGGCGTGCGTCCTGCACTTCTTCGACACGTCGCGGAACGGCACCCGGCGCTGGTGCTCGATGGCGATCTGCGGCAACCGGGCCAAGGCCTCCCGGCACTACGCCCGCTCCAAGGAGGCGTGACGCCCCGGTTGGGGCCGTTTCGCCCCCGGTGGCGCATCGGGCGCACTGGCGGGTTCCCGCCATGACGCACACCATCTCCCTGTCAACTCTCCCCAAAACCCTGTCATTTGCGAAAGGCTGAGCGGTCATCCGGAACCGATATCCGGACCCTCTCCTTCACAGACAGGGATGTACATGGCCACCCCCCAGACTCCGGGCCCCATAGCCCGGTCCTCGGCGCCCGGACGGAGACGCGCGGCCCGCATCGCGGCCGCCACCGGTCTCGTCGCCGCGCTCGTCGCGTCCGGCACCGTGCCCGCGTTCGCCTCCGACGACCCGGGGACCACTCCCCCCGTCAAGGCGTCGGACTCCGCCGACAAGCTCGGCGCCGTCGACGCCCAGCGCCTCACCGAGGCCCAGGCGAACGGCGAGAAGAACGTCACCGTCCTCGTCGCCACCGCCCCCGGTGCCACCGAGCAGGTCGCCGCCCAGCTGGACGCCGTCGCCGGCGCCTCGGTCGGCAAGCAGCAGGACGCGCTCGGCTACGTCCGCGCCACCCTGCCGACCGCCAAGGCCGAGGCCGCCATCCGGGCCGCCACCAAGCTCTCCTCGGTCCAGGCCGTCGACCTCCAGGCCGAGATCCCGCTGGACGACCCGCGCCCCGAGGCGGGCGCCGTCGAGGGCACCACCGTCGCGAAGACGTACCCGGCCCCCGGCAAGAAGACCCCGGCGAGGAACCCGTACAACCCCTCCCACGAGACGGGCGCGGTCGACTTCGTCGAGAGCCACCCCAAGGCCGACGGCCGCGGCGTGACCATCGGCGTCCTGGACTCCGGCGTCGACCTCGGCCACCCGGCCCTGCAGAAGACCACCACCGGCGAGCGCAAGATCGTCGACTGGGTCACCGCCACGGACCCGCTGACCGAGGGCGACGCCACCTGGCGCGCGCAGATCACCCCGGTCGCCGGCCCCGTCTTCACCGCCTCCACGCAGAGCTGGAAGGCCCCCGAGGGCGCGTACCGGTTCAGCCTCTTCACCGAGTCGATCACCGCGGGCGGCGACCCGGCCGGCGACATCAACCGGGACGGCGACACCACCGACGTCTTCGGCCTGCTGTACGACCCGGCCGCCGGTACCGTCCGCGTGGACACCGACCAGAACAACGACTTCACGGACAACGCGCCGATGAAGCCGTACAAGGACGGGTTCCAGATCGGCTACTTCGGTACCGACGACCCCGCCACCGAGGTCGTCGAGAAGACTCCGTTCGTCGTGGAGATCCGCAAGGACGTCCCGATGGACCCGGCCGGCGGCACCTGGGTCGGCAAGAAGGCCGACTTCGTCAACGTCGGCCTCGTCGGGTCCTCGCACGGCACCCACGTCGCCGGCATCACCGCCGCCCACGGCCTCTTCGGCGGCAGGATGAACGGCGCGGCCCCCGGCGCGAAGATCGTCTCCTCGCGCGCGTGCACCTGGACCGGCGGCTGCACCAACACCGCCCTCACCGAGGGCATGACGGACCTCGTCGTCAACCGCGGCGTCGACATCGTCAACATGTCGATCGGCGGCCTGCCGCAGCAGAACGACGGCGACAACGTCCGCGCCCGCCTCTACACCCGTCTGATCGACCAGTACGGCGTGCAGCTGGTCATCTCGGCCGGCAACTCGGGCCCCGGCATCAACACGATCGGCGACCCCGGCCTGGCCGACAAGGTCCTCTCGGTCGGCGCGGCCGTCTCCAAGGACACCTGGGCCGCCAACTACGGCTCGGCCGTCGAGAAGAAGTACGCCATGTTCCCCTTCTCCTCGCGCGGCCCGCGCGAGGACGGCGGCTTCACCCCGACGATCACCGCCCCCGGCTCGGCCGTGAACACCATCCCGACCTGGCTGCCGGGCGCCGGCCTCGCCGAGTCGGGCTACGCGCTGCCCGCCGGCTACGGCATGCTCAACGGCACCTCGATGTCCTCGCCGCAGGCGGCGGGCGCGAGCGCGCTGCTGCTCTCGGCCGCCAAGCAGAAGGGCATCGCGCTCTCCCCGCTCACCCTGCGCACCGCGCTGACCTCCACCGCCCGCCGGATCCCCGGTGTCGCCGCGCACGAGCAGGGCGCCGGCCGCATCGACATCGAAGAGGCCTGGGAGTCCATCAAGGACGGCGCCACGGCGCACGACTACAAGGTGCAGGCCCCGGTCGACACCCTGATCTTCCCGGCCCCGCGCACCGGCACCGGCGTCTACGACCGCGAGGGCGACCTCAAGGTCGGCCAGAAGCGGGTCTACGACGTCACCCTCACGCGCACCAGCGGCCCGGACCGTCCGGTCCGGCACGACCTGGACCTCAAGTACAACGACGGCACCTTCCGCATCGTCGGTGAGGACCGGATCTACCTGCCGCTGAACCAGCCGGTCACCGTCAAGCTCCAGGCCAAGGCGTCCTCCGCCGGCGTCCACAGCGTCATCCTGGAGGCCGACGACGAGCGCACCGAGGGCGTCGACAAGCAGATCCTCGCCACCTCGGTCGTCGCGCACGACCTGGCCGCCCCGGCCTACGGCCTCACCGCCCAGGGCTCCGTGCAGCGCAACAGCACCACGTCCTACTTCGTCACCGTGCCGCAGGGCGCCAAGACGCTGGAGGTCTCGCTGTCCGGGCTGAAGGAGAAGAGCCAGACCCGGTTCATCGCGATCCACCCGGTCGGCGTCCCCGTCGACCCGACCGCGACCACGGGCTGCTACCCGCACTACAACCCGGCGAACACCTGCCGCCCCGACCTGCGCTCCTACCCGAACCCGACGCCGGGCGTCTGGGAGGTCGAGGTCGAGGCCCGCCGCACGTCGCCGGACCTGGACAACCCGTACACCCTGGGCGTCTCGGCCCTCGGCGTCGACTTCGACCCGGTCGTCCAGACGGTCCCGGAGGCGAAGGTCGGCACCCCGGCCCCCGTCCAGTGGAAGGTCGCCAACCGCTTCGCGGGCATCGAGGGCACCCTCAAGGGCGGCTCCCTCGGCTCCCAGAAGACCGAGACGCCGACCATCCTGAACAAGCAGAAGCACACCCGGACCGTCACCATCGGCGAGGGCGTCGAGCGGCTCGACATCGCGATCGGCAACACCTCCGACAGGGCCGCCGACCTCGACCTGACCGTGTCGCTCAACGGCAAGCAGGTCGCGCAGGCCGCCGACGGCGACTCGGAGGAGGCCGTCTCCCTGGTGAAGCCGGCCGCGGGCACGTACACCGTCGTCATCGACGGCTACTCGGTCCAGGCCGCGGGCGGCACCACGTACGACTACAAGGACGTGTACTACTCGTCCGCGCTCGGCACCGTGAAGGTCGACGGCTCGAAGCCGGCCGCCCTGCCCAACGGCGGGTCCGCCACGGTGACGGCCGAGGTCGTCGTCGCCGGCGCCGCTCCCGAGGGACGCCAGTTCTTCGGCGAGGTCCAGCTGGTCAACGCCCGCGGCACCGTCGCGGGCGCCGGCAGCGTCCTGATCGGCGCGGTCACCCCGTAACACCGTGTGATCGGAGGGGGCGGGCGCCGGTTCCGGTGCCCGCCCCCTCCCCCCTTCTCCCCCCTTCCCGTCCCGGACCTTGGACAACGGATTGGACAAGGCGACCGTGGTGGCCCGCATGATGGACGAGCAGCACCCCGCCCATACGTCCCCATGAGCACGGAGGAGTCCCCGTGAAGGTCGGAATCGTCGGAGCCACCGGTCAGGTCGGCACAGTCATGCGCGGCATCCTGGCCGAACGCAAGTTCCCGCTCGACGAGCTGCGGCTCTTCGCCTCCGCCCGCTCCGCCGGCACCGTCGTGGACGGCATCACGGTCGAGGACGCCTCCACCGCCGACTACACCGGCCTGGACATCGTGCTCTTCTCCGCCGGCGGCGCCACCTCCAAGGCCCTCGCCGAGAAGGTCGCCTCCCAGGGCGCCGTCGTGATCGACAACTCCTCCGCCTGGCGCCGCGACCCCGAGGTCCCCCTCGTGGTCTCCGAGGTGAACCCGCACGCGGTCAAGGACCGCCCCAAGGGCATCATCGCCAACCCGAACTGCACCACGATGGCCGCGATGCCGGTCCTCAGGCCGCTCCACGAGGAGGCCGGCCTGGTCGCCCTCGTCGCCACCACCTACCAGGCCGTCTCCGGCTCGGGCGTGGCCGGCGTGGCCGAGCTGGACGGCCAGGTCAGGGCCGTCGCCGAGGACGCCGCCGCGCTCACCCACGACGGCGGGGCCGTCGACTTCCCGGAGCCCGGCGTCTACAAGCGCCCGATCGCCTTCAACGTGCTGCCGCTGGCCGGCTCGATCGTCGACGACGGCTCCTTCGAGACCGACGAGGAGCAGAAGCTCCGCAACGAGTCCCGCAAGATCCTGGAGATCCCGGAGCTCAAGGTCTCCGGCACCTGTGTGCGCGTCCCGGTCTTCTCCGGCCACTCCCTCCAGGTCAACGCCCGCTTCGAGCGCCCGATCGGCGTCGAGCGCGCCTACGAGCTGCTGAAGGACGCCGAGGGCGTCGAGCTCTCCGAGATCCCCACCCCGCTCCAGGCCGCCGGCAAGGACGCCTCGTACGTCGGCCGCATCCGCGTGGACGAGACCGTCGACAACGGCCTCGCGCTCTTCGTCTCCAACGACAACCTGCGCAAGGGCGCGGCGCTGAACGCCGTGCAGATCGCGGAGCTGGTCGCGGCCGAGCTCCAGGGCTGACGGCCGCCGCGGGGCGCGTACCGGAGGGGCGGTCTCCCGTTGCGGGGAGCCGCCCCTCCGGCGCGTCCGCGCGTGCCAGAGTTCCCCCATGAACCGGATACCCGAGGGGGACGACGTCCCGGTGCCCCCGCAGGCGCTCCACGTGGCGGCCGGCTGGCAGACCGGGCACGGGGTGCCCGAGGTGGACGTGTCGGCGCTGCTCCTGGACGCCGCCGGGCGGGTGCGGGGCGACGCCGACCTGGTCTTCTACAACCACGCCGACCATCCCTCGGGGTCCGTGCGGCACCTGGGCCGATCGGCCCCCGGCGCGCCCGGCGACCGGGCCGCGGACTGGCTGTGGCTGGACCTCGCGCGCGTGGAGCCGGACGTGGCGCGGATCGTGGTCGCCGCCTCCGCCGACGGGGGCGGCTTCGGGCGGGTGCCCGGCCTCGACGTGCGGGTCACGGACGCGGCGGGGGCGCCCGTCGCGTACCGGCCGATCGGGGGCGCGACGACGGAGACCGCCTTCGTCTTCGGCGCGTTCCACCGGTGGGACGGCGGCTGGCGGTTCCGTACGGCCGTCCGGGGGTACGCCTCCGGGCTCGCCGGGCTCGCGACGGACTTCGGCATCGTGGTGGAGCCCCCGCCGCCGCCGATCCCGGGGCCGGGGTACGTGCCTCCGGCGGCGCCCCCGCCGTACGCGCCCCCGGCCCCGGCCCCGGCCCCGGCCCTCCCGGTCCGGGTCCCCGCCCCCGTCCCGTCCGGCGCGGAGTTCCGGCCCGCCGTGTACCGGGGGCGCGGCAAGGAGACCGTGCACTGCGACCCGCGCCTGCCGGCGGGCGGCTGGGTGCTCCTGGAGGTGGAGTCGTACCACTCGCTCCTCACCACGGTGGGGTCCTGCGACGCGTACGGGCGGTCCGAGGACTTCCTGCTCACGGCGTACGAGGACGACGTCCGGGCCCGGACCGTCGCCCTGGTCCCGCGCTCCCGCCCGCTGACGCTGCGGGTGGACGCCGACGCCCCCTGGACGCTGCGGGTCCTCCCGCTCTCCCACGCGCGCCGCTTCGACAGCCACGTCGAGGGGACCGCGCACGACCTCGTGGTCTACGACGGACCGCCCGGGGTCCTCGACTTCACGCACCACGGGGAGGGTCGCTTCGCCGTGCACCGGCACGCCGCGCCGGAGGACCCGCTCCACGACGACGAGGAGCGGACCCGGCTGGTCGACGAGGTCGGCGAGGTCCGGGTGGGCGCTCCCGTGGCGGGTCCCGGGCTGCTGCGGATCAGCGGCGACGGGCCGTGGAAATGTGTCGTGCGTCGCTGAGCCGCCCCGTGGAAGGATGGGCCCCATCGTCATGAAACAGAGGAGTTGACCGGGTGCCTGGCACGAACCTGACCCGTGAAGAGGCTCGGCAGCGGGCGGCGCTGCTGACCGTGGACGCGTACGAGGTCGAACTCGACCTCTCCGGTGCGCAGGAGGGCGGCACCTACCGGTCCGTCACCACCGTCCGCTTCGATTCCGCCGAGGCGGGCGCCGAGACCTTCATCGACCTCGTCGCCCCCGCCGTCCACGAGGCCGTCCTGAACGGGCACGTCCTGGACGTCGCCGCCGTCTTCCGCGACTCGCGGATCGCCCTGCCGCACCTGCGGGAGGGGCGCAACGAGCTCAGGGTCGTCGCCGACTGCGCGTACACCAACACCGGTGAGGGCCTGCACCGCTTCGTCGACCCGGTCGACGACCAGGCCTACCTCTACACCCAGTTCGAGGTGCCGGACGCGCGGCGCGTGTTCGCCTCCTTCGAGCAGCCCGACCTCAAGGCGACCTTCCAGTTCACCGTGAAGGCCCCGGCCGGCTGGAAGGTCGTCTCGAACTCGCCGACCCCGGAGCCCGAGGGCGACACGTGGGTCTTCGCGCCCACGCCCCGGATCTCCACGTACATCACGGCCCTGATCGTCGGCCCGTACCACTCGGTGCACTCGACGTACGAGAAGGACGGGCAGACCGTCCCGCTCGGCGTCTACTGCCGTCCGTCGCTCGCCGAGTTCCTCGACGCGGACCACATCTTCGACGTCACGCGCCAGGGCTTCGACTGGTTCCAGGAGAAGTTCGCGTACGACTACCCGTTCGCCAAGTACGACCAGCTGTTCGTGCCGGAGTTCAACGCGGGCGCGATGGAGAACGCGGGCGCGGTCACCATCCGCGACCAGTACGTCTTCCGCTCGAAGGTGACGGACGCGGCGTACGAGCGGCGGGCCGAGACCATCCTGCACGAGCTCGCCCACATGTGGTTCGGCGACCTCGTCACCATGGAGTGGTGGAACGACCTGTGGCTGAACGAGTCGTTCGCCACCTACACCTCGGTCGCCTGCCAGGCCGCCGTGCCCGGCACCCGCTGGCCGAACGCCTGGACCACCTTCGCCAACGCGGAGAAGACCTGGGCCTACCGCCAGGACCAGCTGCCCTCCACGCACCCGATCATGGCCGAGATCAACGACCTGGAGGACGTGCTCGTCAACTTCGACGGCATCACGTACGCCAAGGGCGCCTCGGTCCTCAAGCAGCTCGTCGCCTACGTCGGCCAGGACGAGTTCTTCAAGGGCGTGCAGGCGTACTTCAAGGCGCACGCCTTCGGCAACACGCGCCTGTCGGACCTGCTCGGCGCCCTGGAGAAGACCTCCGGCCGCGATCTGACGTCCTGGTCGAAGGCGTGGCTGGAGACGGCCGGCATCAACGTCCTGCGTCCGGAGATCGAGACCGACGCGGACGGCGTCATCACCGCCTTCACGGTCCTCCAGGAGGCCCCGGCGCTGCCCGCCGGCGCCAAGGGCGAGGCCGTCCTGCGCCCGCACCGGATCGCGATCGGCTTCTACGAGCTGGACGAGACCGGCCGGCTCGTCCGCACCGACCGCCTGGAGCTGGACATCGCGGCGGCCGGGCGGACCGAGGTGTCGCAGCTCGTCGGCAAGGGCCGCCCGGCGGTCGTCCTCCTCAACGACGACGACCTGTCGTACGCCAAGGTCCGGCTCGACGACGTGTCCCTGGCCAACGTCACCGAGCACCTGGGCGACTTCGCCGAGTCGCTGCCGCGCGCGCTGTGCTGGGCCTCGGCCTGGGACATGACCCGCGACGGCGAGCTGGCCACCCGCGACTACCTGGAGCTGGTGCTCTCGGGCATCGCCAAGGAGTCCGACATCGGCGTGGTGCAGTCGCTCCAGGGCCAGGTCAAGGCGGCCCTCGACCTGTACGCGGCGCCGCAGTGGCGCGAGGCCGGGCTGTCCCGCTGGACCGAGGCGACGCTCGCGCACCTGCGCGCGGCCGAGCCGGCGAGCGACCACCAGCTGGCGTGGGCGCGGGCCTTCGCGGCGACCGCCCGCACCCCGCAGCAGCTCGACCTGCTCGCGGCCCTCCTGGAGGGGCGCGAGACGATCGAGGGCCTGGCGGTGGACACCGAGCTGCGCTGGGCGTTCGTGCAGCGGCTCGCGGCGACCGGCGACTACGACGAGACGGAGATCGCCGCCGAGCTGGAGCGCGACCGCACGGCGGCGGGCGAGCGGCACGCGGCGACCGCGCGGGCGGCCCGCCCGACGGAGGAGGCCAAGGCCGAGGCCTGGGCGTCGGTCGTCGAGGACGACAAGCTGGCGAACGCCGTGCAGGAGGCCGTCATCGGCGGCTTCGTCCGGTCCGACCAGCGCGAGCTGCTCGCCCCGTACACGGCGAAGTACTTCGCGGCGGTCAAGGGCGTCTCGGAGACCCGCAGCCACGAGATGATCCAGCAGATCGTGGTCGGCCTCTACCCGACGCTCCAGGTCTCGCGGGAGACCCTGGACGCGACGGACGCGTGGCTGGAGGAGCACAAGCCGGCTCCGGCGCTGCGGCGTCTGGTGACGGAGTGCCGCGCGGGCGTCGAGCGCGCCCTGAAGGCGCAGGCGGCGGACGCGGCGGCGGCGGTCTGAGACCCACCGGCAGGCCGTACGTGAGTACGTGAGTACGCGAGAAGGGGCGCCCTCCCCCGCGGGGCGCCCCTTCTCCGTGGCCCGGCGTCAGCCGCCCAGGGCCGTGAAGCGGGCGCGCAGATCGGCCGCGCCCTGCTCCGTCAGCGTGCCGTGGAGCCGCATCCGGGCGACGCCACCGTCCGGGAAGGCGTCCAGGCGCACATGGGTGACGACGGCCCGCGCGGGCAGCTTGAAGCGGTGGAGGGTGTCGGGCTGGAGCCGGGTCCTGGGGATGATCTCGAACCACTCGCCCGTCTCGCCGTTGCGGCCCTGGAGGGCGATCCAGCCCGCCGAGTTGCCCTTGAGGCAGGCGGTGTCGATCTCGACGGCGCGGACGGCGCCCTGGGCGGCGAGCCGGAAGCGGACCCAGTCGTGGGTGTCGCGGACCCGGCGGCGGCGGTTCTCCCAGCCGTCGTCCATCTTGCGGGACGTGCCGGGCAGGATGATCTGGGTGGGCGAGGAGTAGAACCGGTCCGAGGCGTCCTCGTACGTGCCGCCGTTCAGTACGGAGACCAGGTCGAGGGTGCCGAGGAGCTCCAGCCACTCGGGGTCGGGCACGACCTCGCCGTGGACGCGGAGGCGGGCGACGCCGCCGTCGGGGTGCTGGCGGAGGCGGACGTGGGTGAAGCGGCGCTCGGCGTCGATCGCGAAGCCGTTGGCGGCGTGGCCCCGGACGGGGGTGGGCGGGACGAGCTCCTCCCACTTCGCGTCGAGGAGTTCGGCCGGGCTCGGGCTGCCCTCGACGGCGGTGGCCTGGACCGAGACCTTCTGCGGGTAGTTGCCGCGGAAGTGGGCGGTGTCGACGACGATCCCCCGGACGACGCCGGGGGCGCCGAGGCGGACGATCGCCCAGTCGTGGTCCTCGGGGGCGGGGAAGACGTGGTCGGCGTCGGCGCCCCGGCGGCGGCGGGTCTCCCAGCCGTCCATGATCTTGCCCTTGTGGCCGAAGCGCTCGGGGTCGAAGAGGGCGCGCTCGCGGACGAGGAGGTTCTCCCGCTCGGCGAAGAACTCGTCGTTGGCGGCGACGACCCCGGCGCCGAGACGGCGGTCGGCGAGGTCGACCAGCTCGGTGAAGGGGAAGTCCCCGGTGCGGTAGTCGGCGTAGGGGTCTCCGCCGGAGTAGGGGGCGGCGTCGTTGGCGTGCGGGTCCTGGTTCTCGTCGAAGCTGCTCATGGACCGACCTTCCCGCGTCCGCCCCTTCCAGGTCCATCGAATGTTTTCGACGGGTTCTTTCAGCTCTGCTGAACGGTTTCGCGTTCCGCCGCCGCCTGCCGGAGCGCGGCCAGGACCCGGGCCACCGCCGGGCCCTCCTCCGCCCCGCTCCGCACCGCCGCGACGACGTGGCGGCGCGGCTGGTCGGCGGAGAGGACGCGCATGACGACCCCGGTGCCGCCCCGGCGTTCGGCGGAGGCCATGCGGGGCACGAGCGCGATCCCCATCCCGGCCTCGACCATGGCGAGGATCGCGGTCCAGCCCGAGGCGCTGTGGGCCTGCCCGGGGACGAAGCCGGCGGCCTCGCAGGCGGCGGTGGTGATCTCGGACCAGGGCCCGGAGCCGCCGTAGATCCAGGGTTCGGCGGCGAGGTCCGCGAGCCGCAGACCGGGCGCGCCGGCGAGCGGGTGCCCGGCGGGCAGGGCCACGTCGAGCGGGTCGGCGAGCAGCGGAACCCGGCTGAACTTGGGGTCGCGGGCGGAGGGCGCGTGGGCGGCGAGCGAGAGGGCGAGGTCGACCTCGCCGGCCGTGAGCAGCTCGTACGCCTCCGCCGCCTCGGCCTCCCGGACGCGGACGTCGAGCCGGGGGTGCGCGGTCCGCAGCCGCCGCACGGCGGGGACGACGAGCGCGGGCACGGAGGTGGAGAAGGCCGCCACCCGCACCTGCCCGGCCTCGCCCCGCAGATAGCCGTCGAGTTCGGCGTCGGCGCGCTCCAGCTGGACGAAGACCGCCTCCGCGTGCCGCAGCACCAGATGGGCGGCGTCGGTGAGCCGGACCCGGCGGCCCTGGGCCTCCAGGAGCGTCACCCCGAGCTGCCTGGCGAGGTTGGTGAGCTGCTGCGAGACGGCCGAGGGGGTCATGAGCAGGGCCTCCGCGGTCGCGGTGACGGTGCCGCGGTCGCGGAGGGTGCGGAGGATCCGGAGCTTCTTGATGTCCCACTCGGTCATGGGCGCAACCTATCGGGGCGCCTCGGAAGCCTCCGGCCGGGCCGAAGCTTCCGGGCCGGTCCGTTCGTCCTCGCCGAAGGTTCCGGGCTCCGCCGGGGCGTCGGGCGTGCGGGGGGCGAGCTGGCCCGCCAGGGTGGCGCCGAGGGCGATCGCCATGCCGAGCAGCTGGACCGGGCCGAGCGCCTGGCCGAGCGCCGCCCAGCCGATGATCGCGGCGGTGACCGGCGAGAGGGGGCCGAGGAGGGTGAGCGAGGAGGCGCTCAGCCGCTCGATGCCGCGGAACCAGAGGACGTACGAGATCGCGGTGTTGCCGAAGGCCAGATAGGCGTAGCCGGCCAGGTTCGTGCCGGTCAGGGCCGGCGGGGCGCCCTCGACCAGGAGGGCGATCGGCAGGATGACGAGGCCGCCCGCGGTGAGCTGCCAGCCGGTGGCGGCGAGGGCGTTGACGCCCTCGGGACGGCCCCAGCGCTTGGTGAGGACGACGCCCGCCGACATGGAGAGGGCGGAGAGCAGTCCGGCGACCACGCCGACGAGGTCGAGCGCCGCCCCGGCCTTGAGGACCACGAGGCTGACGCCGAAGGCGGCGGCGACGGCGGTGACCAGGGACCTGACGGTGGGCCGGTCGCCCAGGAGGAGGGCGGCGAGGCCGACGACGAAGAGCGGTCCGACGGAGCCGACGACGGCGGCGACCCCGCCGGGGAGCCGGTAGGCGGCGAGGAAGAGCAGCGGGAAGAAGGCGCCGATGTTGAGGACGCCGAGGACGGCGGCCTTCCCCCACCAGGCGCCCTTCGGGAGCGTGCGGGTGAGCGCCAGGAGCAGGAGTCCGGCGGGCAGGGCGCGCATCAGGCCGGTGAAGAGGGGCCGGTCGGGCGGCAGGAACTCGGTGGTGACGTAGTAGGTGGAGCCCCAGGAGATCGGGGCGAGGGCGGTCAGCGCGACGAAGGCGGCCCTGCGGGACGTGGCGGTCGGACGGGACGGAGTGGTCTGGCGGGACATGCGGGTTCCCCCTGGAGGCGAGTGCCGGTGCGCGGGGCGCGGAGACCCCGTTTCCGCTTGGCGCTAATTAACTTAGCACTAAGCTACTTACGCACAAGTGGCTTTCTTGCCGTCGAGTCGTACGGAAGGGGAGACTGGAACCCATGGACACGAAGACCCCCGGCCCGGGCCCCGCCCACGACGCCGTCGACGCCATCACCGACCAGTGGGCGGTCGTCCGGCCCGACCTGGACACGGTGCCGATGGCCGTCTTCGGCCGGATCTACCGGCTGGCCGGCGCCATGGGCGACAGGGTGACCAGGGCGTACGCGCCGCACGGCGTGGCGCGCGGGGAGTTCGACGTGCTCGCGACCCTGCGCAGGTCCGGGGAGCCGTACACGCTCTCGCCGCGCGAGCTGTCCGCCACCCTGATGATCACCACGGGGGGCATGACGGGCCGGCTCGACCGACTGGAGAAGGCCGGGCTGCTCAGCCGCAGCCCCGACCCGAACGACCGGCGCGGGCTGCGGGTCACCCTCAGCGGGCGCGGCAGGGAACTGGTGGACCGGGCGGTCGCGGACGGCCTCGCGGAGCAGCGGGCGGCCCTGGAGGCGGCGCTCGACGCGGAGGAGGCGGAGCAGCTGGCCGGGCTGCTGCGCAAGCTGCTCGCGGCCACGGTCTGACGAAGGCGGGAGCGCGCGGGGGGCGTGGGCGCGGGCGCGCGAAGGCGCCGCACGGTACGTCGGTACCGTGCGGCGCCCTCGACGGAGACGGAGGAAGGAGTCGCTCCTTCTCGGAGTCGCTCCTTCTCGGAGTTACGCCTTCTTCGACTTGTCGAGCACCATCACCAGGCCGGCGATGATCAGGAACAGCACCAGCGGGGCGGCCACGAACAGGCCGAGGGTCTCGACGACCTCCAGCTTGGGGGCCGGGTCGTCACCGTCGTCGCGGGTGAGCGCGAGCGCGGGGGACGACATGAGCAGCATCATCAGCGTCGTACCGGCCGCGACGGCGCCGGCGCGCAGGGCGTTCTTCTTGTCCACGGTGCAAACGTAGCGAACGCCTATGCGCGCCGCGCGCCCGGGGGTGCCGTACGGGCGTGCAGCTCGCTCAGGAGGGCGTGCGCCCGGGGCGAGGCGGCCAGCGCCTCCAGGGTGAGCGGCTGCCCGTCGGGGCCCGCGACCGGCAGCCGCCAGTTGGGGTACTCGTCCCAGGTGCCCGGCAGGTTCTGCGGTCTGCGGTCGCCCACGGCGTCCGGCAGCCACACGCCGACCATCCGGGCCGGGGTGGCGAGCAGGTACCGGTGGACGGCCCGGATCTCGGCCTCCTCCCCCGGCCCCTCCGGAAGCAGCCCGAGCCGCTCGAACAGGCCGCGCCACTCGGCGGTCTCGGCCCGGTCCGCCACCCGCTCGCGCTCCAGGTCGCCGGGGAGCAGCCCGAGCCGGTGCCGCAGCACGACGTGGTCGCCGGAGAGCCGGGCGGCGGTGGAGGGCAGGTCGTGGGTGGTGGCGGTGGCGACGCACTCGGCGCGCCACTCCTCCGGGGGCAGCGGGTGGCCGGTGCCCGCCCAGTCCCGCTCGAACCAGAGCACGGAGGTCCCGAAGACCCCGCGCCGGGCCAGCTCCTCCCGCACGCCCGGCTCGACCGTGCCGAGGTCCTCGCCGATGACCAGGGCCCCGGCGCGGTGCGCCTCCAGGACCAGGACGGCGAGCATCGCCTCGGCGTCGTACCGGACGTACGTGCCCTCGGTGGGCTCGCGGCCCTCCGGCACCCACCAGAGCCGGAAGAGGCCCATCACGTGGTCGATGCGCAGCGCGCCCGCGTGGCGCAGGAGTTCGCGCAGGAGTCCCCGGTACGGGGCGTAGCCCGCGGCGGCGAGGGCGTCGGGCCGCCAGGGCGGCAGGCCCCAGTCCTGGCCCCGGGAGTTGAAGGCGTCGGGCGGGGCGCCGACCGACATGCCGGCGGCGAAGGCCTCCTGGCCGGCCCAGGCGTCCGAGCCCTCCGGGTGGACGCCGACCGCCAGGTCGTGGACGATCCCGATCTCCATCCCGGCCTCGCGGGCGGCCCCGGCGGCGTCGGCGAGCTGCCGGTCCGTCAGCCAGGCGAGCCGGCAGTGGAAGTCGACCCGGGCGGCCAGGGCGGGATCGGCGCGCACGGCCGCCTCCGCCGCGCGCGGGGTGCGCAGGGCGTCGGGCCAGGCGCGCCAGTGGTGGCCGTGCCGCTCGGCGAGGGCCTGGTAGGTGGCGTGGTCCTCCAGGGCGCGGCCCCGCCCGGCCAGGAAGTCGTGGAAGTCGGCGCGCCTCCCGGGGCCGGGCTCCACGCTCGCGAGGAGCAGCTCCAGGGCCCGCCGCTTGACCTCCCAGACCGCGTCCCGGTCGATCAGGGCGCCCTTGCCGAGGACCCGTTCGCGCAGCTCGGCCGCGTCGGCGAGGATCCGGTCCAGCTCCTCGCGGCGCTCGGGGCCGATCAGGGCGTACTCGGGGATCTCCTCGATCCGCAGGTGGACGGGGTCCGGGAAGCGGCGCGAGGAGGGGCGGTACGGGGAGGGGTCGGTGGGCGCGCCGGGCACGCCCGCGTGGAGCGGGTTGACCTGGACGAACCCGGCGCCGTGCCGCCGGCCCGCCCAGGTGACGAGCTCGCGCAGGTCGCCGAGGTCGCCCATGCCCCAGGAGCGGGTGGAGAGCAGCGAGTAGAGCTGGACGAGGAGTCCGTAGGCGCGCCGGTCCGGTCCGGGGACGCGCGCGGGGCTCACGATCAGGGTGCCGGTGGCCGTGCGTCCGTCGGGGGCCTCGGCCTGGACCGCGTGGACGCCGAGGGGCAGTTCCGACCAGTCCTCGCCGATGACGACGGCGCCGTCCTCGGTGGTGACCTGGAGGCGGGTGCCGGGCGGGTGGGCGGCCGGGGGGCGGAGCGGGGGCTCGCCGGGCGGGCCCGTCTCCTCGCGCGGGCCGGTGCCGGGCCCCTCGCTCCCGTCCCCGGTCCGCCAGTGGACCAGGGTCGGGGGCAACAGGCTCTCCCGGTCGGCGCGTTCCACCGCTCCGAGGGCGGCCGCGACCGCCTCCGGCGTGGACGCGTCCACGCCCAGGGCGGCCAGGACGGCCACCACGGTGGTCTCGGGCACGGGCACGACGGCGCCGTCGGCGGGGCTGTGGACGGTGGCGACGCCGTGACGGGCGGCGAGACGGGCCAGGGTCACTTCACACTCCGGGGGACTCCGGGCCGCCCGCGTGGACGGGGGCGGTGGGTTCGCTGGTCAGAGGGGCCTCCGCGGTCAGCGGAGGCTCGCTGGTGAGGGGGGACGCGTCGGGCAGGGGCGGCTCGCTGGTGAGCGGCTCGCTGGTCAGCGGCGCGCCGGCGGGTGCCGACTGCTGCGGAATCCGTATCCGTCCGTGGCGGGCGGTCGTGGTCACGGGGGTCTCCCGGTTCGTCTCGGCAGGTGGGACCTGGACAACTACAGAGACCTACCCACCGCACCTCGTTTTACCGGCGGGAAGTGAGGAAGTGGCGTCACCTCGCCGACGGCTCACCGGGCAAAGCCGACACATCGGCCATGCGCATTGACACTTGCGTGCGACGGGTGGTGGGCTCGTGACCGACTCGTGACCAACCGGCGGAGCGGCCGGCCCCGCCGAAGGGAGACCCCCGTGCACCTCGGGCGCAGGAAGCGCACCGCGACGGCCGTCGCCGCAGCGGTCATCGGCGGCCTCCTCGGCGGGGCCGCCCCGGGCGCGGCGCAGGCGTTCCCGAGGGTGCCCGCGGCCCCGACGGCCCCGACGCCCGCGCGGACCCCCGCGGCCCCCGCACCTCCCCCGGCGGACGCCGCCCGGACCCCCGTCCGGGCCCCCGCGCGCGTGCCCGCCGTCTGGCCCCGGCCGCAGTCCCTGGCGGCCGCCGGGCCCGCCGTGCGGCTCGGGGACGAGGTGACGCTGCTCGCGGACGCCGACGCCGATCCGTACGCCCTGGACGCCCTGCGCGAGCTGCTGCGGGCGGCCGGGGTGCGGACCGTCCACACCGGGCTCCCGGGCCGGGGCCCGGTGCTCCGGGCCGCCGGACCGGCCGGGGAGGGCGCGGCGGAGGCGCTGACCGCCCTGGGCGTGCCCGAGCGCCTGGACCTGCCGCGCGGCGGCTACCGGCTCGCCACGGGCCGGTTCCGGGGGCGGGAGACGGTCGTCCTGGACGGGGTCGGCGGGGACGGCCTGTTCCACGCCGTGCAGACGCTGCGTCAGCTCCTCGGCTCCGGCCGGGAGGTGCCCGGGGTCGTCGTCCGGGACTGGCCCGGCACGGCCGAGCGCGGCATCACCGAGGGCTTCTACGGGCGCCCGTGGACCCCGGAACAGCGCCTCGCGCAGCTCGACTTCCTGGGCCGGACCAAGCAGAACCGCTATCTGTACGCGCCCGGGGACGACCCGTACCGCCAGATCCAGTGGCGGGACCCCTACCCGGCCGCGCAGCGGGCGGAGTTCCGCGCGCTCGCCGAGCGGGCCCGCGCCCGCCACGTGACGCTCGGCTGGGCCGTGTCGCCCGCGCAGTCCATGTGCCTGGCCTCGCCCGCCGACGTGGCGGCGCTGACCCGGAAGCTCGACGACATGTGGGCGCTCGGGGTGCGCTTCTTCCAGCTCCAGTTCCAGGACGCCTCGTACGACGAGTGGCACTGCTCCCGGGACGCCGACGTCTTCGGACGCGGTCCCGAGGCGGCGGCCGCCGCCCACGCGCGCGTGGCGAACACGGTCGCCCGGCACCTGGCCGAGCGGCACCCGGACGGCGAGCCGCTCACGGTGATGCCGACGGAGTACTACCAGGACGGGTCGACCGCGTACCGGGCGAAGTTCGCCGGGGAGCTCGACGCGGACGTGCGGGTGGCGTGGACCGGCGTCGGCGTGGTGCCGCGCACGATCACCGGCGGCGAACTGGCCGGCGCCCGCGAGGCGCTGGGCCACCCGCTGGTCACCATGGACAACTACCCGGTCAACGACTACGCGCAGGACCGGCTGTTCCTCGGCCCCGCGACGGGCCGGGAGCCGGCCGTGGCCGCCGGTTCCGCCGCCTTCCTCGCCCACGCCATGGAGCAGGCCGCGGCCTCCCGCGTCCCGCTGTTCACCACCGCCGACTACGCCTGGAACCCGAAGGGCTACCGGCCCGGGGACTCCTGGCGGGCCGCCGTGGACGACCTCGCGGGCCCGGACCCGGCCGCCCGCGAGGCGCTGCGGGCGCTCGCCGGGAACGGCGCCTCCTCGATCCTCGCCCCGGCGGGCGAGTCGGCCTATCTGAAGCCGCTCCTGGACGCCTTCTGGCGGGCGCGCGGCGGTACGGACACGCGCGCGCGTGAGGCGGCGGCGCGCGGGCTGCGGGACGCGTTCACCGTGATGCGGCGGGCCCCCGAGCGGCTCACGGCCACCGCGGGCGGCGCCCTCGACGACGGGAACGAGACGGGACCGTGGCTGGAGCAGCTCTCCCGGTACGGCCTGGCGGGCGAGCGGGCGGTCGACATGCTGCTCGCCCAGGGGCGCGGTGACGGCGCGGCGGCCTGGCGGGCGCAGCGGGAGCTCGAAGGACTGCGGAAGACCCTGGGCACGAGCCGGGTGACGGTCGGCGCGGGGGTCCTCGACCCGTTCCTCACGCGCGCGGTGACCGAGGCGGCGGCCTGGACCGGCGCCGGCCGGACCCCGGCGGCGCGGGCCGAGCGGGCCACCGGCTCGTACACCGTGCGGCTCGACCGGACGCGGTCCGTGGAGAGCCTGACGGTGCTGGCCGAGCCGGGTCCGGAGGGCGGCCGCGCGGGCACCGACGCGCGCGTGGAGGCGTACGTCCCGGGCGAGGGCTGGCGGCCGCTCGGCCCGCTGTCGCCCTCGGGGTGGACGCAGACCGATCTGAAGGGGCTGCGGGCCGAGGCGCTGCGGGTCGCGTGGAGCGAGGGGGGACCGGCCCCCGAGGTGCGGTCCCTGGTGCCGTGGTTCGCGGACGGGCCGCGCGCCGACGTCGCCCTCGCCCGCGCGGAGACGGACGCGGAGATCGGCGGCCCGGCGCAGCGGGTGGACGTGGAGCTGACGGGCCGGCGCGCGGGCGGGGTGCGCGGGCCGCTGACGGCGAGGGCCCCGAAGGGGATCACGGTCCGGCTGCCCGGACGGGCCTCGGTGGAGCGCGGCGGCCGGACGCGCGTCCCCCTGGAGGTGTCGGTGGCGGCGGACGCGCCGGCCGGTGCCTACCGGGTGCCGGTGTCCTTCGCGGGCGAGGAGCGGGTCCTGACGGTCCGGGCCTTCCCCCGTACGGCGGGCCCGGACCTGGCGCGGACGGCGACGGCCTCCTCGTCGGGCGACGAGACGCCCGACTTCCCGGCCGCCTCGGCGGCGGACGGGGATCCGGCCACCCGCTGGTCCTCCCCGGCGGAGGACGGCGCCTGGTGGCAGCTGGAGCTGCCCGCACCGGCCCGGATAGGGCAGGTGGTGCTGCACTGGCAGGACGCGTACGCCTCCCGCTACCGCGTCCAGGTCTCGGCGGACGGCCGGGTGTGGCGCACGGCGGCGACGGTCGCGGAGGGCAGGGGCGGCCGGGAGTCGGTCCGGATGGACGCGGCGGACACGCGCTTCCTGCGGGTGCAGGGGGAGAAACGGGCGACCCGCTTCGGCTACTCGCTCTGGTCGGTGGAGACGTACGCGGTGGCGCCGCAGGCCCCGTCGAAGCCGTCGGTGCCGCCGCGGACCGGTGCCGTGCCGTCCGCGACGGAGCCCCCGGCCGGGGGTCCCGGGACCGCGCCCCCGGGCGCGCCGCAGGAGCGGCCCGCCCCCTGAGGGGCGCACCGCTCCGTGCCGCGGGCCCGCCGCGGGCTCCCGCTCGCGCGAAAGGCCCGGCTCAACCCGTCGTGAGCGCCCCTACGGGGGTCTCCGCGACGGAGTCGATCCGGGCCATCACGTCCTCGGCGCCGTACGGCTGCAAGTACGGCAGCCAGCGGGGGTCCCGGTGGCCGGTTCCGATGATCCGCCAGGCCAGGCCGGTCGGCGGGGCCGGTGGGTGGCGCAGCCGCCAGCCGAGCTCGCGCAGGTGCCGGTCGGCCTTGACGTGGTTGCAGCGGCGGCAGGCCGCCACCACGTTCTCCCAGGCGTGCGTGCCCCCGCGGCTGCGCGGGACGACGTGGTCGACGCTGGTCGCGACGCCCCCGCAGTACGCGCAGCGCCCGCCGTCACGGGCGAAGAGGGCCCGGCGGGTCAGGGGAACGGGCCCCCGGTAGGGGACCCGCACGAAGCGCTTCAGCCGCACCACGCTGGGCGCGGGCACGACTTGGGTCTCGCTGTGCAGGAAGGCGCCGGACTCTTCGAGGCAGAGTGCCTTGTTCTCCAGGACGAGGACGAGTGCGCGGCGGAGCGGTACGACGCCGAGCGGCTCGTACGACGCGTTGAGGACCAGGACATGCGGCACGGATGCCTCCTATGACGCCGGCGGCGCGTGGCTCGCGCCGGGACGAACTGCTCTCAGTCTCTCCTCAGGCCTGGTCGGAGCGCCACCACGTATCACGACCGGGGTCGCGGGCCCGGAGTGTTCTCGACCACACCGGCCCCGCCGGCCTCCCCCCTCCCGCCCCTGGTGAGGTCCGTCTCTCCCCCGAGCGGGACGACGGGACCGCGTCCGGCACCCCGTTACTGTGGATGGCCTGCGTACGCGATGCCTGGAGGTTGTCCCGTGTCCTGGTCCGCCCTGGCGGCTGCCACCGAACCCGAACCCATGCCGGTGACCCTGGACGAGGCTGCCGAGCGGGCCACGAACGCCGCCACCTGGGTGGAGGAGAACTGGTCCACCTGGCTGAACACCGGCCTGCGCATCCTCCTCATCCTGGTCGTCGCGCTGCTCCTGCGGATGGCCGTCCGCCGGGCCCTGACGAAGCTGATCGAGCGGATGAACCGCTCGGCGCAGGCGGTGGAGGGGACGGCCCTGGGCGGTCTCCTCGTCAACACCGAGCGGCGGCGGCAGCGCTCGGAGGCGATCGGGTCGGTGCTGCGCTCGGTCGCGTCCTTCCTGATCCTGGGCACGGCCGGGCTGATGATCCTCGGCGCCTTCAAGATCGACCTGGCGCCGCTGCTCGCGTCGGCCGGTGTGGCCGGTGTGGCGATCGGTTTCGGCGCCCGGAACCTGGTGACCGACTTCCTGTCCGGCGTCTTCATGATCCTGGAGGACCAGTACGGCGTCGGCGACTCGGTCGACGCGGGCGTGGCCTCCGGCGAGGTCGTCGAGGTGGGCCTGCGGGTGACCAAGCTGCGCGGGGTGGACGGCGAGATCTGGTACGTGCGCAACGGCGAGATCAAGCGGATAGGCAACCTCAGCCAGGGCTGGGCGACGGCGGCCGTGGACGTGACGGTCCGGCCGACCGAGGACCTGGACCGGGTGCGGTCGGTGATCGTCGAGGCGGCCGAGGCCATGGCGAAGGAGGAGCCGTGGAACGAGCGCCTGTGGGGCCCGGTCGAGGTGCTCGGCCTGAACGAGGTGCTGCTCGACTCGATGACGGTCCGGGTCGCGGCGAAGACGATGCCGGGCAAGGCCCTCGGCGTGGAGCGCGAGCTGCGCTGGCGGATCAAGCGGGGCCTGGACGAGGCCGGCATCCGGATCGTGGGCGGGCTCCCGGCCCCGGCCGAGGAGGCTGCGGCCGACCCGACGGCGGGCATGGCGGCCCCCTCGGTCTTCGGCAACGCGACCTCGCCGCAGTCGGCGGCGGCGACCCCGCTGCCGAAGGACCTCTCCAAGTAGGTCCCGGCACTACCTGTCCGAGCCCCGGCTCCGTGCAGGTCCCGGTACTACCTGTCCGCACCCGGCTCCGTGCAGGTCCCGGCACTCCCTGTCCGAACCCCGGCTCCGCACAGGTCCCGGCACTGTCCGTTCGAGTTCCTCACGCGCCCCCGCGGGCAACGATTCCGTTGCCTTCGGGGGTTTCGCGCGTTCCCGGGTATTGACGGGCCGGTGACGGGCGAATTATTTTCCTTCCACTCAATAGGAAACCTTCCTAACAGTGCAAGGGCAGGTGCGCACCCGATGGCCGGTACGACTCCGGGGACCCCCGGCACGCCACGCGTGCTGCGGGCCATGAACGACCGGGCCGCCCTGGACCTGCTCCTGGAGCACGGCCCCCTCTCGCGGACCCGGATCGGCAAGCTCACCGGGCTCTCCAAGCCGACCGCCTCCCAGCTGCTCGCCCGTCTCGAAGCGGCCGGCCTCGTCGTCGCGACCGGCACCACCGAGGGCCGCCCCGGGCCGAACGCCCAGCTCTACTCGGTGAACGCGCGCGCCGCGTACGCCGCCGGACTCGACGTCACCAGCCGCCGCATCCGCGCCGCCGTCGCCGACCTCACCGGCGAGATCGTCGGCGAGTCCGAGCTGCCCACCCCCGGCCGTTCCGCCGCCGGGGTCGTCGGCCAGGTCACCGAGGTCCTCGACGGGGCCGTGAAGGCGGCCGGGATCGCCCGCGAGGACGTGCGGCGCCTGGTCATCGGCACCCCCGGCGCCTTCGACCCGGCCACCGGGCGCCTGCGCTACGCCTCCCACCTGCCCGGCTGGCACTCCCCCACGCTCCTGGAGGAGCTGGCCGCCGCCCTGCCGATGCCGTTCGAGTACGAGAACGACGTCAACCTCGTCGCCCTCGCCGAGCAGCGCCTGGGCGCCGCCCGGGGCCACTCCGACTTCGCCCTGCTCTGGAACGAGGAGGGCATCGGCGCCGCCCTCGTCCTCGGCGGGCGGCTGCACCGGGGCTTCACCGGCGGCGCGGGCGAGCTCGGCTTCCTGCCCGTGCCCGGCACCCCGCTCGTGCGCCAGGTCACCAAGGCCAACTCCGGCGGCTACCAGGAGCTCGCCGGCGTCCAGTCCGTGCCCCGGATCGCCCGCGCCCTCGGCATCGACACCCCCGAGCAGCCGTACGTGCCGGTGGCGTCCGGGCTGCTCGCGCACGCCGCCGGGACGGAGGGCGGGGACCCCCGGTACGCGGCCCTGCTCGACCAGTACGCCGAGCGGATCGCCATCGGGCTCTCCTCCGTCGTCGCCGTCCTCGACCCCGAGCTGATCGTGCTCTCCGGCGAGGTCCTCGTCGCCGGCGGCGAGCCGCTGCGCGCCCGCGTGCAGTCCGCGCTCGCCGACCTCGCCGCCTCCCGGCCGCGCCTGGTCCTCGCCGCCGTACCCCGGCGCCCCGTCCTGCGCGGAGCCCTCGAAAGCGCCCTCGCCGCCACGCGCGACGAGGTCTTCGACACGTCCCGCTGACCCCGCTTCCCCTCCGCCCCCGCCCCAGGGAGAACCCGCCATGCCCGCACGCCCGCGCCGAGCCGCCGTCGCGCTCGCCGCCACCGCCTCGGCCGCCCTCCTCGCCTCCGCCTGTACCGGCTCCACGGGCAGCGCGGCCGCCGACGACCCGGACGCGAGGACCACGATCACCTTCTGGCACGGCTGGTCGGCGCCCGCCGAGGTCAAGGCGATCGAGGCCAACGTCGCCCGCTTCGAGAAGGCCCACCCGAACATCGAGGTGAAGGTCGTCGGCAACATCAACGACGACAAGCTCGGCCAGGCCCTGCGCGCGGGCGGCTCGAACGGACCGGACGTCGTCTCCTCGTTCACCACGTCCAACGTCGGCAAGTTCTGCGCCTCGGGCGCCCTCGCGGACCTGAAGCCCTTCATAGAGAAGTCGAAGCTGGACCTGGACAGGACCTTCCCGAAGGTCCTCCAGGAGTACACGCGGTTCGAGGGCCGGCGGTGCAGCCTGCCGCTGCTCTCCGACGCGTACGGGCTCTACTACAACAAGGACGCCTTCCGGCGGGCCGGCCTCGACCCCGAGGCCCCGCCGAAGACCTGGTCCGAGTTCACCGAGGTCGCCGAGAAGCTGACGAGGACGAAGGGCGACTCGTACGAGCGGCTCGGCTTCATGCCGACCTACCTCGGCTACGAGACGGTCGTCTCGCACTACATGTCGCAGTGGAAGCACGGCGGGTACTTCGACCAGGACGGGAAGTCGGCCGTCGCGAAGGACCCGGCGTTCGCCGAGATGATGACGTACCAGAAGTCCCTGGTGGACGCCCTCGGCGGGTTCCGGAGACTCGACAGGTACCGCACCACCTTCGGTGACGAGTGGGGCGCCAAGCACCCCTTCCACACCGGGCAGGTCGCCATGCAGCTCGACGGCGAGTGGCGGCTGAGGTTCGCCGAGGAGGCGAAGCCCGGCTTCGAGATCGGGGTCGCGCCGCTGCCGGTCGCGGACGACGAGGTGGCCGAGTACGGCAAGGGCTACCTCTCCGGCACCATCATGGGCATCGCGCCGCGGAGCAGGAAGCAGAACGCGGCCTGGGAGCTGGTCGAGTACATGACCACGGACACCGACGCCGTGGTCGCCTTCGCCAACGACATCGGCAACGTGCCCTCCACCCTGGAGGCGCTGAAGTCCCCGAAGCTGAACTTCGACCCGCGCTTCAAGACCTTCCTGGACATCGCCCGGCACCCCGCCTCCACCACCTCGGACGGCGCGGTCAACGGCTCCGCCTACCAGGACACCCTCCAGAAGTTCTCCCAGCGGTACGAGAAGGGGCAGGTCACCGACCTGAAGAAGGGCCTCGCCGACACCGCCGCCCAGATCGACCGCGACATCGCCGCGGCGAAGTGACGGGCGGACACCGCCCATGAGCACGGACACCCTGCCCGCGCGGGAGACGGCCGCCCCGGCCGCCCCCTCCCCCGGAGGACGGAACACGCTGCGGTCCAGGCGCCGGCGCGACGCACTGCGCACCCTGGCGTTCCTGTCGCCCTGGCTGATCGGATTCGGCGTCTTCTTCGTCTATCCGCTCGTCTCCACCGTCTACTTCTCCTTCATGCGGTACGACGGCCTCAACCCGCCCGAGTGGCGGGGCCTCGACAACTGGTCGTACGTCTTCACCGGCTTCCCGCAGTTCTGGCCGGCCCTGCGCAACACCCTCTGGCTCTGCGTCGTCATGGTCACCTGCCGGGTCGTCTTCGGCCTCGGCGTCGGCCTGCTGATCACGAAGATCAAGACGGGCGCCGGGATCTTCCGGACCCTCTTCTACCTGCCGTACCTGGCCCCGCCGGTGGCCGCCACGCTCGCCTTCGTCTTCCTGCTCAACCCCGGCACCGGACCGGTCAACTCGCTCCTGGAGGCGGCCGGCCTGCCGGCCCCCGCCTGGTTCACCGACGCCGCCTGGTCCAAACCGGCCCTCACGGTCCTCGCCGTGTGGGGCGTCGGCGACCTCATGGTGATCTTCATGGCCGCGCTGCTCGACGTGCCGAAGGAGCAGTACGAGGCCGCCGAACTGGACGGCGCCTCCCCCCGGCAGCGGTTCCGCCACATCACGCTGCCCAACATCGCGCCGATCGTCCTCTTCGCGGTGGTCACCGGGATCATCGGCGCGATGCAGTACTACACGCAGCCGATCGTGGCCTCCAAGGTCGCCTCGGGGGCGATGGGCGGCTCCGGCGTCACCTTCGTCCCCGGCTACCCGGACGACTCCACGCTCACCCTGCCGCAGCTCGTCTACAGCCTCGGCTTCAGCCAGTTCAACTACGGCGTCTCCTGCGTGGTCGCGCTGGTGCTCTTCGTCTTCTCCATGGCCTTCACCGCGCTCCTGATGCGCCGGCGCGGCGGCCTGATCGGCTCGGGTGACTGAACCATGACCCTCACGGCCACCGCCCCGACCCCCGTGGCGAAGCGGGCCCGCCGCAAGGCGCTGCTGCACTGGATCGCCGTGCACGCGCTCGGCGTCGCCGCCGCCCTGTTCTTCGTCCTGCCGTTCGTCTTCGTGTTCCTGACGTCCCTGATGAGCGACCAGCAGGCGCTCACCCGGGACCTGACGCCCGACTCCTGGCACTGGGACAACTACGTCCGGGTCCTCGAGACCGAGGGCTTCCTCGTCTGGTGGCGCAACTCCCTGCTGTACGCCGGGCTCGGCACCGTCCTCGTCGTGGTGTCCTCGGTCCCCGTCGCGTACGCGCTCGCCAAGTTCCGCTTCCGGGGACGGCGCCTGTCGCTGCTGCTCGTCATCTCGATGATGATGCTGCCGCCGCAGGTCGTGATCATCCCCATGTACCTGTTCTGGGCGAAGCAGCTGGACCTCTCCGGCACCCTGTGGCCGCTGATCGTCCCGATGGCGTTCGGGGACGCCTTCGCCGTCTTCCTGCTGCGCCAGTTCCTCCTCACGATCCCCGACGAGTACGTGGAGGCCGCGCGGATCGACGGCTGCGGCGAACTGCGCATCCTGCTCAGGGTCGTGGTCCCGATGGCGAAGCCCGGCATCGCCGCCGTGGCCCTCTTCCAGTTCTTCTCCTGCTGGAACGACTACTTCGGACCGCAGATCTACGCCTCCGAGAACCCAGGCGCCTGGACCCTGAGCTACGGCCTGGAGTCCTTCAAGGGCGCGCACCACACCGACTGGAATCTGACCATGGCCGCGACCGTCCTGGTCATGGCCCCCGTGATCCTCGTCTTCTTCTTCGCCCAGAAGGCGTTCGTCGAGGGAGTCACACTGACCGGAGTGAAGGGCTGAGCCACACATGAAGCTCACTGTCGTGGGGGGCGGTTCCACCTACACCCCCGAACTGATCGACGGGTTCGCGCGGCTGCGCGACACCCTGCCGATCACCGAACTCGTCCTCGTCGACCCGGCGGCCGACCGGCTCGACCTGGTCGGCGGGCTCGCCCGGCGGATCTTCGCCAGGCAGGGGCACGACGGGAGGATCGTCACCACCTCCGACCTGGACGCCGGGGTCGAGGGCGCCGACGCCGTCCTGCTCCAGCTGCGGGTCGGCGGGCAGGCCGCCCGCGAGAAGGACGAGACCTGGCCCCTGGAGTGCGGCTGCGTCGGCCAGGAGACCACCGGCGCCGGCGGCCTCGCCAAGGCGCTGCGCACGGTCCCGGTGGTCCTGGACATCGCGGAGCGGGTCCGGCGCGCCAACCCGGACGCCTGGATCATCGACTTCACCAACCCCGTCGGCATCGTGACGCGGGCGCTGCTCCAGGCCGGGCACAAGGCCGTCGGCCTGTGCAACGTGGCCATCGGCTTCCAGCGCAAGTTCGCCGCGCTCCTGGACGTGGCCCCGTCGGACGTGCACCTGGACCACGTCGGGCTCAACCACCTGACGTGGGAGCGGGCGGTACGGATCGGGGGCCCCGGCGGCGAGAACGTGCTGCCCCGGCTGCTCGCCGAGCACGGCGACGCGATCGCGGACGACCTGCGGCTGCCGCGCCCGGTCCTGGACCGGCTCGGCGTCGTCCCCTCGTACTACCTGCGCTACTTCTACGCGCACGACGAGGTGGTGCGCGAGCTCGGCACCAAGCCCTCGCGGGCCGCCGAGGTCGCCGCGATGGAGAAGGAACTCCTGGAGATGTACGGGGACCCGGCGCTCGACGAGAAGCCGGCCCTGCTCGCCAAGCGCGGCGGCGCCTTCTACTCGGAGGCGGCCGTGGACCTGGCGGCGGCCCTCCTGGGCGGCGGGGGTTCGCCGCACCAGGTGGTGAACACGTACAACCGCGGCACGCTGCCGTTCCTGCCGGACGACGCCGTGATCGAGACGCAGGCGGCGGTCGGCCCGGAGGGCGCGGTGCCGCTGGCGGTCGCGCCGGTGGACCCGCTGTACGCCGGACTGGTCGCGAACGTGACGGCCTACGAGGACCTGGCCCTGGAGGCGGCGCTGCGCGGCGGCCGGGACCGGGTCTTCAAGGCGCTGCTCGCGCACCCCCTGATCGGGCAGTACGCGTACGCCGACGGCCTCACCGACCGGCTGATCGCGCACAACCGGGAGCACCTCGCGTGGGCGTGAACGGGACCCTCCTCGCGATCGACGCGGGGAACAGCAAGACCGACGTCGCGGTCCTCTCCGGGGGCGGCACCGTCCTCGGGGCGGCCCGCGGCGGCGGGTTCCAGCCCCCGCTGGTGGGGGTGGCGACGGCGGTGGACGGGCTCGCGGAGATCGTGGCGCGGGCGTGTGCCGACGCCGGGGTGCCGGCGGAGTTCGCGCACGTCACGGCCTGTCTCGCCAACGCCGACCTGCCCGTGGAGGAGACCGCGCTCCGGGACGAGGTGCTCTCCCGCGGCTGGAGCCGGTCCGTGCGGGTGCACAACGACACCTTCGCCGTCCTGCGGGCCGGGATCGACGAGCCCCGGGGCGTGGCGGTGGTGTGCGGGGCCGGGATCAACTGCGTCGGGATGGTCCCGGACGGGCGGACCGCGCGCTTCCCCGCGATCGGGAGGCTGTCCGGGGACTGGGGCGGCGGCAGCGGCATGGCCGAGGAGGCGCTGTGGTTCGCGGCGCGCGGCGAGGACGGGCGCGGCGAGCCGACCGAGCTGTCGCGGGCGCTGCCCGCGCACTTCGGCCTGGAGACGATGTACGCGCTGATCGAGGCGCTGCACCTGGGCCGGGTGCCGATGGAGCGGCGGCACGAACTGGCGCCCGTGCTCTTCCGGGTGAGCGCGGCGGGCGACCCGGTGGCGCTGTCGATCGTGCACCGGCTCGCCGAGGAGGTCGTGGCCATGGCCTCGGTGGCGCTCGGGCGGCTGGGGCTGCTGGACGGGCCGGCGCCGGTCCTGCTCGGCGGCAGCGTGCTCGCCGCGCGCCACCCGCAGCTGGAGGAGCGGCTGCGGGCGCTCCTCGCGGAGCGGGCGCCGAAGGCGGCGGTCGGCTTCGTGACGGCGCCGCCGGTCCTCGGGGCGGGCCTCCTCGCCCTGGACGAGGTGGCGGCGCGGCCGTCGGCCGCGGCCCGGCTGCGGGAGCACTACGGGGTGTGAGGCGGCCGCGGGGCGTCTTCGCCGGTCCGGCGGGGGCGCCCCGTAGCCGTGCTCCCCCGGCCCCGCAGCCGTGTTCCTCCGGCCTCGTACCCATGTTCACCTGTTCGAGCGATGTCCGGCGCGGAACCGATCGCCGGGCGGGGACGTATTCAAGGTGAGGGGATTCTCCTGCGGACGCGTGGGAGGCATGGGGCACGATAGGAGCCAGCAGGAACAAGATCCAGTCAATCCCGGTGTGCGGAAGGGCCCGTGCGGCCATACTGCTCGCCGGGTGGTCCTCCACCGGAGCCGGTCCGCCGGCGCTCCGGGGCGGACCGGCCTGTCAGCGACCGAGGGGGAGGTCAAGTGACACACCCGCCGAACGCGCCCGCCGCACCGGCGGCGCGGAGCACGGCCGCGGCGCCCGCGCGCCCGGCCGGCGTGCCCGCGCAGCCGTCGCCGGTGCCTCCCGCCGCGCCGCCCGCGGGGCGCGGGGCCTGGGCCGTGGGGCGGGAGCGGCTGCGGACGGCCACGACGACCGAGCCCGGCCGGCTCCAGATCCTCGGGGCCGTACTGGCGCTGCTCGTCGTCGCGTTCGGGGCCGTCACCGCGCTGGAGGTCACCGGCCGGGCCTCCGCCGCCGACGACGTCGTGGGCCGCAGCCAGCCGCTGAGCGCCGACGCCGCCGCCCTCTACCGCTCCCTCGCCGACGCCGACACCACCGCCGCCAGCGGGTTCCTCGCCGGCACCCTGGAGCCGGCCGGATCGCGCGAGCGGTACGCGAAGGACATCACCACCGCCTCCCGGCTCCTCGTCAAGGCCGCGGCGCACACGGACGGTTCGCCGGAGTCGGCCCGCGAGATCACCACGCTCGGCGAACAGCTCCCGCGCTACACGGGCCTCGTGGAGCGCGCCCGGGCCGCCAACCGGCAGGGCCTGCCGCTGGGCGGCGCCTATCTGCGGTACGCCAACCAGCAGATGACCGGCGTCCTGCTCCCCGCCGCCGAGCGGCTGTACGCGGCGGAGACGGAGCGGCTGCACCGGGACGACGACGCGGCCCGGACCTGGCCCCACGTGTCGCTCGCGCTCGGCCTGGTCGCCCTCGGCGCCCTCGGCTGGGCCCAGCGCCGCACCTACGCCCGCACCCACCGGGTCTTCAACCACGGGCTGCTCGCCGCCACCGCCGCCACGGGCGTCGTCCTGCTCTGGCTCGTCGCCGCGCACACCGTCGCCCGGGCCGGGCTGGACGACGCGCGGGCGCACGGGCAGGAGTCCCTCCAGGTCCTCAACACGGCCCGGATCAGCTCGCTCACCGCCCGCGCCAACGAGAACCTGACCCTGGTCGCCCGGGGCGCCGTCCTCACCGAGGACGGCAGGAACGACAAGTACGAGGCCGACTACACGGCGGGCATGGGCGCCCTGACGAAGGCGCTCGCCTCGGCGCGGGAGCTCGCCGACGACGACGCCGGCCGGGGTCCCGTCGACGAGTCCGCCGCCCGCACGGGCGAGTGGCGGCAGCGCCACAAGGAGGCGCGGGCGAAGGACGACGCCGGCGACTACGAGGGCGCCCTCGGCCGGATCGTCGGCGCGAAGGGGTCCACCGGGGAGTCCTTCGACCAGGTCGACGCGGCCCTGGAGCGGGCCCTCGCGCACGAGCAGGCCGAGTTCACCCGCTCCGCCGGGGACGCCCGGGGCGCGCTGACGGGGCTGCCCGCGGGCGCGGCGGCCCTCGGGATCCTGGGGGCGGCGGGCGCCGTCCTCGGCATCAACCGCAGACTGTCGGAGTACCGGTGAGAGGGGGAGGGATGTCCGAGGGCTCGGAGCCGCCGGGGCGGCGGGCGGCGCGGCGGCTGCGCGGCTGGGGCGGAGTGGCGGCCATGGCCGTGGCCTGCGGGCTCACCGCCTCGCTCACCCTGCTCCCGCTGGCGCGGCACGGCGGTGACGCGGCGGCCGCGCCCGGGACGGACCGGACGGCCGGATCCGGCACCGGCACCGGCACCGGCATCCAGGTGCGGGCGGACACCTGCCGGAACCCGGAGGCCTCCCTCACGCCCTCCACGCAGGACGGCCCGTCGATCCGGGCGATCAAGGAGCGCGGGAAGCTGGTCGTCGGCGTCGACCAGTCCAGCTACCGCTGGGGCTACCGGAACCCGGAGAAGGGCGTCCTGGAGGGCTTCGACATCGCCCTCGCCCGGGCCGTCGCCAAGGGCGTCCTCGGCGACGAGAACGCCGTCATCTTCCGGGCGATCCCCACCAACCAGCGGATCGCCGCCCTGGACAGCGGCAAGGTCGACCTCGTCGTGCGCACCATGACGATCAACTGCAAGCGGATCGAGCAGGTCGCCTTCTCCACCGCCTACTTCCAGGCCGGGCAGCAGGTCCTGGCGCCCAAGAGCTCCGGCATCACCGGCTACGACTCCTCGCTGCGCGGCAAGCGGGTCTGCACCGCCGAGGGGTCCACGGCCCACGAGGCCCTGGAGGAGAACTCCTTCGGCGCCGTCTTCAAGGACGAGGGCGACGGCACCAAGGACGACAGGGACCTGCTGACCGTCCCCAACCAGCTGGACTGCCTGGCCCGGCTCCAGCTCGGCGAGGTGGACGCCGTCGTCACCGACAACGCCCTCGCGGCCGGCCAGGCCGCCCAGGACCCGGCGGTGGAGCTGAAGGGGAAGCCGTTCACGAAGGAGTACTACGGGGTGGCGGCCAAGCTGGGCAACGACGACCTGGTGCGCCGGGTCAACCACGTCCTGGTGGGATACCGGCAGGGCCCCTGGCAGGCGGCGTACAGGCAGTGGCTGGAGAAGGACCTGCCCGGGATATCCGGGCCGCCCGCTCCCCTGTACAAGTAGCCGCCACGAGCAGTTCGCGCACACAAGACCCCCTGCACACACGGCGGAAGAGGTGACCGATGGGCGTCACGGGACCCCCTGGGCCGGTGATGGACCGGGACGAGGCGGACCGTGCGCTGGCGCGGCTCGGCGCCGAGCACAAGGCGGTCGAGGACTCGCTCCTCGCACTCCAGGACCACGCGGGCCGCAGGCTCCTCGAAGGGGCCGCGCTGACCGGCACGACCCGGGAGCGCTGGGCGGTGGCCGAGCGGACCATCACCCTGCTCTGGACCTGCTTCGACGTGTACACCGACGCCCTGCGGAACGCCCGCGAGGTGCGCGCGCGGCGCCGCTGGCCCGGCCGGGAGGAGCTGGTGGAGCTGACCGACCGGCTGCGCGGCGAGAGCGTCCTCGTCCCGGGCGGCGCGGGGGAGGAGGCGCTGCTGTCCGAGCGCTTCACCCTGGAGGGCCTGGTCCGGCGGATGAACGAGCTGTACGCCTCTTCGCTCGACCTGGTCGTCACCGCCGACGCGGTCTGGTCGGCGCTGCCCGCCCGGATAGACCTGCTCGCCGCCGAGCTGGGCCGGACGCGGTCCCTCGCGCACTCGGTGGGCGTGCGGCCGGGCGAGCACCCGGCCGGGGACGAGCTGGAGGAGATCACGGCCGAGCTGGGCCTGCTGCGCTCCCAGGTGATCACGGACCCGCTGGCCTTCTGGCGTCCGGCGGCGGGGAGTTCGGCGCCCGGCGGGGGCCGCCCCGACACCGGGCGGTACGACCGGGCCGCCCTGGCCCTGGAGGACGTGCGGCGCGAGATCGAGGCCGTCCTCGCCGTCCGGCAGGACTCCGAGGACCGGCTGCTGCGGCTGCGGGACGTGCTCTCGCGGGCGGACCGGACGCTCGCCGAGGCGCGGTCCGCGCGCGGCGAGGTCCTGGCGAAGATCGCCGCCTCCGAGGTGCCGGCCGTCAGCGGTCCCCCGACGGCGCTCCAGGAGCGGCTCGTGGCCGCCGCCGAGTACCGCAGGCACGCCCAGTGGCACCGGCTCTCCCCGCTCCTGGACTCCCTGGAGCGGGAGGCGGAGGAGGAACTGCTGCGGGCCCGCGAGTCGTTGACGGCGGTCACCGCGCCGCTCGCGGTCCGGGCGGAGCTGCGCGGCCGGCTCGACGCGTACAAGGCGAAGGTGGCGCGGCTCGGCGCGGCGGAGGACCCGCTCCTGATCGAGCGGTACGACACGGCCCGGCGGATGCTGTGGAGCGCGCCCTGCGACCTGCGGGTCGCGGAGGAGGCGGTGCTGCGCTACCAGCGGGCGGCGGCGGAGGTGCTGTCCGCGCCCGGGGGCGCGGAGGGCGCGGGGAACGCGGAAGGCGCGGGAGGACGGCAGTGGTGAGCGGGGAGACGGGTGTGGGGAGCTGCCAGCGTCCCTCGTGCGGGGGCTCGTACGAGGACATGGGCGGCGGCGAGCTGTACTGCGACACCTGCGGGCTCGCGCCGGTCGTCGCGCCCGGCGGGATGATCGGCTCGTCGCCGACCGGGGTGGCCGTGCCCGGCCGGTCCTCCCGCACGGGGACGGGCGTCGGCGGGCCGGACTCCGCTTCCTCGCGGAGCGGTTCGCGGGCCTCCTCGCGGGCCTCGTCCCGCTCCTCGACCTCGCGCCGGTCGGTCTCGGGGCGCCTGTCGCGCTCGCTCTCCGGTCGGTCCACGGGCCGTTCGGTGTCGGTGCGCAGCTCGGGCTCGTCGACCGGGCAGTCCGCCCGGAACCGGCTGGGCGCGGGCCTGGTCACGATCCCGGAGGTGCCGCGCCCCGACCCGCGGGGCGCGGTGATGGAGAACCCCGAGGTCCCCGAGCGGAAGCGGTTCTGCTCGCGCTCCGACTGCGGCGCCCCGGTGGGCCGTGCGCGGGGCGACCGGCCGGGCCGCACGGAGGGCTTCTGCACCAGCTGCGGGCACCCGTACTCCTTCGTGCCGAAGCTGCGCTCCGGGGACATCGTCCACGGCCAGTACGAGGTGGCGGGCTGTCTCGCGCACGGCGGTCTGGGCTGGGTCTACCTCGCCGTCGACCGGGCCGTCTCGGACCGCTGGGTCGTCCTCAAGGGCCTGCTCGACACCGGCGACCAGGACGCCATGGCGGCGGCGATCTCCGAGCGCCGCTTCCTCGCGGAGATCGAGCACTCCAACATCGTCCGGATCTACAACTTCGTCGAGCACCTCGACCAGCGGACCGGCTCCCTGGACGGCTACATCGTCATGGAGTACGTCGGCGGCAAGTCGCTCAAGGAGATCGCCAACGGGCGGCGCACGCCGGACGGGCGGCGCGACCCGCTGCCGGTGGAGCAGGCCTGCGCGTACGGGATCGAGGCCCTGGAGGCGCTCGGTCACCTGCACAACCGGAACCTGCTGTACTGCGACTTCAAGGTCGACAACGCCATACAGACCGAGGACCAGCTGAAGCTCATCGACATGGGCGCGGTCCGGCGGATGGACGACGACGAGTCGGCGATCTACGGCACCGTCGGCTACCAGGCGCCGGAGGTGGCCGAGGTCGGCCCGTCGGTGGCGAGCGACCTGTACACGGTGGCGCGCACGCTCGCCGTGATGACCTTCGACTTCCAGGGCTACACGAACGTCTTCGTGGACTCGCTGCCCGACCCGGAGAACATCACGGTCTTCCGGACGTACGAGTCGTTCTACCGCTTCCTGGTCCGCGCCACCGACCCGGACCCGGCGCGCCGGTTCGCCTCCGCGCAGGAGATGGCCGAGCAGCTGACGGGCGTCCTGCGGGAGGTGGTGGCGCTCCAGTCGGGGCGGCCGCGGCCGGCGCTGTCGACGCTGTTCGGCACGGAGGTGCGGGTCACGGACACGGAGCTGTTCGCCGAGCTGACGGAGGACGTGTCCCTGCTGGGGGCCCGGCGGACCGGGGGCGGGAAGAGACTTCCGGGACAGAGGACGAGGACGAGAACGGGACCGGGTGCGGGCCCAGGGGCGGGAGCGAGGCTGGAGCCGGGAGCGGGGTCGGGGCCGGGGCTCGGGG
>NZ_LGEG01000249.1 GCF_001280125.1 Streptomyces sp. NRRL F-6492 | reverse complement strand
CCCGAGGAACGCGCCGAGGCCGCCCGCGCCGCCGCCCCGCCCGTACCGCCCGGCCCGGCCGCCCCCGTCCTGCCGCTCCTCGAACGCCAGGAGGAGCGCGAGCGGCTCACCGCCGTCCTCGGCCGGGGCCGCTCCGCCCGGCTGCTCGGCGTCCCCGGCTCCGGCCGCACCGCCCTCCTCGACGCGGTCGTCGCCGACTGCGCCGGCCTCGCCCCCGACGGCGTCGTCCGCCTCTCCGGCCACCACCGCACCGCCGGCGAACTCCTCCACGAGCTCTTCGCCGCCGTCCGGCACGCCCCCGGCCTGCGCCCCGACCGGCCCGCGCTCCTCGACCGGCTCCGCGACGTCGGCGCCGTGGTCGTCGTCGACGACCTGGAGTTCGGCGGCGCCGCCCTCGACGAACTCCTCGCCGCCGCCCCCGAGTGCGCCTTCCTCCTCGCCGCGTCCCCCGAGACGCCCGCCCCCTCGGCCGCCGCCCTCCTGGAAGAGGTCCTGCTCGCCGGGCTCGGCCGCGGCGCCGCCCTGAAGCTCCTGGAGAGCGCCGTCGGCCGCACCCTCACCGACGAGGAGGCCAACTGGGCCGGCGACCTGTGGTTCGAGTCCGAGGGCCTGCCCCTCCGCTTCGTCCAGGCCGGCGCCCTGCTCCGCCAGCGCGACCGGCTGCGCGTCACCCCCGCCGAGTTCGACGCCTTCGGCGCCCTCGAAGAGGCCTTCGGACCCACCGACCCCGACGCGGCGGCGAAGGCCGCGGCCGCCGCCTTCGACGGCGTCGACGACCCCGACGTCGAACTGCGCGAGATACCCCTGCCCAGCCTCGGCGAGGGCGCCGCCCCCGCCGCCCTCCTCGCCTCCCGGCTCAGCCGCTCCGCCCAGAGCGCCCTGCGCTTCGCCGTCGCCCTCGGCGGCGAGGTCCCGCACCAGGCCCACCTGCCGGCCCTGGTCGGCGACACCCACGCCGACGCCGCCCTCGGCGAACTCGTGGCCTGCGGCCTGCTCTCCCCGGCCGGCCCCCGCTACCGGCTCGCCGCCGGGGTCCTCACCCAGCTCCTCGCCCAGGGGTACGAGCCCGGGGCCGCCGGCCGCGCCCACACCGCCGCCCAGCACTACGCCTGGTGGGCCGCCCACCCCTCCGTCACCCCCGAGCGGGCCGCCGCCGAGTCCGACGCCCTGCTCGCCGCGCTCACCGCCCTCCTCCCCGCCCACGGCACCGACGCCGAAGCCGCCGCCGAGCACCGGGCCACCGCCGTCCTCCTCGCCCGCGCCGCCGCCCCCGCCCTCGCCGCCGGACTGCACTGGGGCGCCTGGGAGCGGGCCCTGCGGGCCGGCCAGGAGGCCGCCCGGCTGACCGGGGACGTCGCGGAGGAGGCCTACTTCCACCACGAGCTCGGCGTCCTCGCGATCTGCGCGGGCAACCTGGAGCGGGCCCGCGCCGAACTGGAGGCCTCCATCGGCATGCGCGGGGTGCTCGCCGACAAGCGCGGCACCGTCGCCGGCCGCCGGGCGCTCGCCCTCGTCGCCGACCTCTCCGGGGAGCACGCCGCCCCGCCGGGCCTCCGCGCCGAGGAACCCGTCTCCCCGCCGCGCGGCGTTCCGGCCGCCCGCCCCGCGCTCCCGGAACCGGTCACGGCCCCGCTGCCCGGCGGGCCCGTACGGGCCCCGGCCCCCGCCTTCCCCGCCTTCCCCGGCTTCGCCGACA
The DNA here is from genome assembly GCF_001280125.1 of Streptomyces sp. NRRL F-6492. Classification (GTDB taxonomy): domain Bacteria; phylum Actinomycetota; class Actinomycetes; order Streptomycetales; family Streptomycetaceae; genus Streptomyces. Next base: position 38,074 of record NZ_LGEG01000249.1, on the reverse strand, counting down.
AGGGCCCGGCGACCGCCCCGCACCCCGTCCCCGCCAAGGACGACGGCCGCCCCGGCCTCGGGGCCGGCATCCTCGACGGGGCCCGCCGCAACCTCGTCGCCGTCGGCGCGGGCGCGCTTCTCGTCGCCGTCCTCGGCACCGTCGTGACCCTCGGCGCCACCTCCGGCAACGGCGAGGACCAGGCCCCGCAGCGCGTCACCTCCGACAGCACCCCGACCCAGGGCGTCCCCGACGAGGAGTCCGAGACCACCGACGAGACGCCCGCCGACGACGAACCGGGGGAGACGGCCGCGCCCACCGGCTCCGGCACCCCGAGCCCCTCCGTCTCCGGCAGCGCCCCGCCGTCCTCCTCCACGAGCCCCGGCGCCACCGGCGGCTCGCCCTCCTCCTCGTCCTCGGACGGCCCGTCGGCGACGACGCCCCCGACGGAGACGACACGGCCCACGAGCCCGTCGACGCGGCCGACCACACCGGGCGGCCCGAAGCCGACGAAGACGCCCCCGAAGCCGAGCACCACACCGCCGAAGCCGCCGACGAAGCCCCCGACCGACCCTCCGACGGATCCGCCGACGGACCCGCCGACCACCACGCCGACGGAGACGACGTCCCCGCCCGCGGAGGGCAGCCCCAGCAACTCCGCCTCCGCCTCCCTCGGCGGCCCGCCCGCCCCCGCGGACTCCACCGCCACGGAGACCCCCGCCTGACCCCGTACCGGCGTACGGGAAAAGGGGCCGGCCCCGGGCGCGCTCACCGCGCCCGGGGCCGGCCCCGTCTCCGTACCGCCCCTAGAACAGGCGCAGTTTGTCGTCCTCGATGCCGCGCAGGGCGTTGTAGTCGAGGACCACGCAGCCGATCCCGCGGTCCGTCGCGAGCACCCGCGCCTGCGGCTTGATCTCCTGGGCCGCGAAGACGCCCCGCACCGGCGCCAGGTGCGGGTCGCGGTTGAGCAGCTCCAGGTAGCGGGTCAGCTGCTCGACGCCGTCGATCTCGCCGCGCCGCTTGATCTCCACCGCGACCGTCGCGCCGTCCGCGTCCCGGCACAGGATGTCCACGGGGCCGATCGCGGTCGGGTACTCGCGGCGGATCAGGGAGTAGCCGTCGCCGAGGGTCTCGATGCGGTCGGCGAGCAGCTCCTGGAGGTGCGCCTCCACACCGTCCTTGATGAGGCCCGGGTCCACGCCCAGCTCGTGCGAGGAGTCGTGGAGGACCTCCTCCATCGTGATGATCAGTTTCTCGCCCGCTTTGTTGATCACGGTCCAGATGCCGGCCTCGCCGTCGACGCCCTCCTTCAGCGTGCACGGCGGGGACATCCAGTTGAGCGGTTTGTACGCCCGGTCGTCCGCGTGGATGGAGACGCTGCCGTCTGCCTTCACCAGGATCAGACGGGGCGCGGAGGGCAGGTGGGCGGTGAGCCGGCCCGCGTAGTCGACGGAACAGCGGGCAATGACGAGACGCATGGTCGGCAACGCTACAAGACGCGCGCTCTTCCGCGCGATTCGGGCGGTGCCCGGACCCGTGGGGGGATCTTCATGAGCCGAACACCCGTCGGTTATCAGCCGGTTGTGTTCCCCATCTTCTGGTGCGGCCAGGACTGCGCGCTTACCGTGGAAGCTGGAGGTCGTCGTCCGTGCACGCTGCGTGGCGGACGGCCCGGCCTTCGCCCTGCCCGCAAGACCCCGTCCGCGGGGTCGCGAGAGGAGAACCCATGTCGCTCGACGTCTCACCGGCCCTGTTGGAACAGGCCGAGCGAGGCGAGGTCGACGAAGCCGACTTCGTCGACTGCGTCCGGACCTCCCTGCCCTACGCATGGGAGATGATCAGTTCTCTGGTGGCCCAGCTGAAGGTCGACGGCGGAGAGTTCGCCGACAACCAGACGCCGCCGCCGAATGAGCAGGCACGTGGTCAGCTGCTGCGCGCACTCGCGAGCGACGCCATCCGTGGCGCCCTGCAGCGGCACTTCGGGGTGCGTCTCGCCTTCCAGAACTGCCACCGGGTGGCGGTCTTCCCGCTGGACCCGGCGGTGGACGACCGGCTCGCCCGCTTCACTTCCACGAGGGGGCAGCTGCTCAACCAGTCCCCGGAACTGCGCGACTGCTGAGACATGGTGCTGCCGCTCCCCGTCGCGGGAGAAGGGGGCCGGTGCGGGCCGAAGCGCACCGGCGCGAAGGGATGCCGGAGCGGCAGCACAGTCACCCGGGAAGCGGGACCGCACGGCCCCGCGCCGGGCCCCGCCGGCTCACACCAGGAGCGGCAGGACCTCCGCGCCGAGGCGCCGGACGTTCTCCTCGGTCGCCGCGAGGTCGCCCGAGCCCTCCGCGAGCAGGGCGAAGCGCGTGATGCCCGTGCGCTCCGCCGTCGCCGCCAGCCGGTCCGCCGCGAGCCGGGGCGTGCCCACCGGGTGCAGCCCGCACAGCAGCTCCGTGTACGCCACGGGGTCCCGCATCGACCGGTGCCGCCCGTCCACCGTCACGTGCGCGTCGAGCCCCTGCCGCAGCCAGCCGGGCATCGCCTTCACCAGCGCCTCGGCCGCGTCCTCGCGCCGGTCCGCCAGCTGGGCCACGCCCGCCGACACGTGGTGGGAGCCGATCCGGGCGGTCTCGTCCGGGTCCCGCCCGGACTCCCGCGACCAGCGGGTCCAGGCCGCGACCATCTCGGCCTTGTCCTCGTCGCCGCAGTGCATCCCGAGCAGCATCGGAAGCCCGCGCTCGGCGGCCAGCCGCACGCTCTTGGGCGAGGTGCACGCCACCACCACCTCCGGGGCCGCCTCCCCGCCGATCAGCTCGCCGGGCCGGGGCACCACCGGCACCTCCCGGAAGGAGAACCGCTCCCCTCCGGCGCCGACGCGCGGCTCGGTCAGCCAGCGCAGCAGCAGGTCGAGCGACTCGGGGAAGCCCTGCTCGTACGCCTCCAGGCCCGCGCCGAACACCTCCAGGTCGACCCACGGACCGCCCCGGCCCACCCCGAGGGTGAACCTGCCGCCCGAGGTGAGGTGCAGCAGCGCCGCCTGCTCGCCCAGGGCGACCGGGTGGACGGTCGGCAGGACGCTCACCGCCGTGCCGACGCGCAGCCGCCGGGTGCGGCCGAGGAGCAGGGCCGCCAGCGTCACGGCCGAGGGACAGACCCCGTACGGGACGAAGTGGTGCTCGGCCAGCCAGACGGAGTCGAGCCCCGCCTCCTCGGCGACCTCGGCGGTCCGCACCGCGCGGTGCAGCGCCTCTCCCTGCCCCTGGCCCGGGAACTGTGCGGCCAGAACGAACGTACCCACGCGCATCGCCTTGTGCCTCCTTGCGGCCGACGCGTATCTCCCCCTCGCACTGGCGACAACGCCTGACACGTGCCAAAGGCAACGGCCGTTCATGAAGTTCTTGCGATTTTCGACGGGGCCCCCGCCCACCGGACCCGGGGCACCGCGTGGCGGCCCGTAGGCTGGAGGGAACCGTCCGTGTTCCCCGATCCCGTGAGGTGTGCCCGTGTCCCCGCGTCACAACCGCGTCCGAGGCCGCGAGAGATCCGAGCCGCAGGACGACCACGGCGACCGGTACGGCGGGGCGCAGCGCACCGAGAACTGGCAGGGCGAGGAGTGGTGCGTCCGCCTGGTCGCCGGGGCCAGCTCGCCCGGCAAGCGCTACCGCTGCCCGGGCTGCGACCAGGAGATCCCCTCCGGCGCCCCGCACGTGGTCGCCTGGCCGGAGTACGGCGGAGTGGACGACCGGCGGCACTGGCACAAGGCCTGCTGGAACGCGAAGGACCGCCGCACCAGCCGGGTGCAGCGGTCCCGCAACGCGCCGAGGTACTAGGGGGTGTCCGGCTACACGTCCCGGCTGTTCAGCACGGCGTAGGCCCCGGCGAGCGCCACCGCCGCCGTGCCCCCCATGATCAGCAGCGGCTCCCAGCCCGACGGACCGCTCTCGCCGAACGGCGGCTGCGCGCTGTACAGCGCGATCATCTGCGAGGGGATCGCGTACGTGAACAGCCACTCCTGCACCGCCCTCAGGGGCGCGGAGAACATGAAGAGGGCCGCCACCAGCGGCAGCAGCAGCAGGCCGATCATCACCGTGATCGCGCCCGCCGAGTGCCGGATGAGCGTGCCGATCGCCAGCGACAGCAGACCGAGCGCGGCCAGGTAGGCGCCCGCGCCGACCGTCGAGCGCAGCCACTCGCCCCCGGTCGGCGCCGCCGCGTCCACCATGGCGACCTGCGCCAGCGCGACCAGCGTCGCGACCACCGTGGTGACCGCGAAGACCAGCAGGAAGAAGACGATCGCCTTCGCCGTCAGGACCCGGGCCCGGCTCGGGCAGGCCGTCAGCGTCGTGCGGATCATGCCCGTGCCGTACTCGGACGCGATCGTGAGCACCCCGAGCGTGATCACGCAGATCGACGCCGGCAGCATCCCGAAGAAGCCGAAGGCGAGCGCCGTCTCGTCGCCCATCGACGCCTCGGAGGTCGAGGCGATGGCCGCCACGCCCAGGCCGATGGCCACCATCAGCAGGATCATGACGCCGAGCGTCCACACCGTCGAGCGCACCGAGCGGATCTTGGTCCACTCGGAGGCGAGGGCGTCCCCGAGGTGCGCCCGGCGGACCGGGATGGGGGAGACGTAGGAGTGCGGCGCCGGGGCGTGCTGCGGGTGGGCGGGGGCGGTCATCGGGCGTCCTTGGGGGTGTCGCTCGGCTGGGGAGTGCCCGGCCGCTCGGCCGGAGGGGCGTACGGACCCGGCGCGGGCGCCGGGCCGGGGGCCGGCGCCGTGGCGTACGGGTTCTGTCCGGGCGGCGGCGGGGCGTACCAGCCCTGCTGCGGCACGTCCTGGGCCACCGGCTGGGGCGGCAGCCCGTACCCCGGCTGTCCGGGCTGGAGCGGCGGCTGGAGGTGGGCGAGCCGGTCGTCGGTGGAGCGGTAGTCCACGGCGCCCTGCGTCAGGCGCATGTACGCCTCCTCCAGGGACGCCTGGTGCGGGGACAGCTCCCAGAGCCGTACGTCCGCGCCGTGCGCCAGGTCGCTGATCCTCGGCAGGGGCAGGCCGGTCACCCGCAGCGCCCCGTCCGGCTCGGAGAGGACCTGGCCGCCGGACTCCGTCAGGACCGCCGTCAGCTTCTCGCGCTGCGCCGGCTCGGTCCCCGGCGTCCGCACCCGGGCGAAGTCGGCGGAGTTCGCCGAGATGAACTCCTTGACGCTCATGTCCGCGAGCAGCTGCCCCCGGCCGATCACGATCAGGTGGTCCGCCGTCAGCGCCATCTCGCTCATGAGGTGGCTGGAGACGAAGACCGTCCGGCCCTCGGCGGCCAGCTTCTTCATCAGGTTCCGCACCCAGAGGATGCCCTCGGGGTCCAGACCGTTGACGGGCTCGTCGAAGAGCAGCACCTGCGGGTCGCCGAGGAGCGCCGCCGCGATGCCGAGCCGCTGGCCCATGCCGAGCGAGAAGCCCTTGGAGCGCCGCCTGGCCACGTCCTGGAGGCCGACCACGCCGAGGACCTCGTCGACCCGCTGCGCCGGGATGCCGGCGAGCTGGGCGAGCGAGAGGAGGTGGCTGCGCGCGCTCCGGCCGCCGTGCACGGCCTTGGCGTCGAGGAGCGCGCCCACCTGCCGGGGCGCGTTCGGCAGCTGCCGGAAGGGGTGGCCGCCGATCGTCACGTGACCCGCCGAGGGCTGGTCGAGCCCCAGGATCATCCGCATCGTCGTCGACTTCCCGGAGCCGTTGGGCCCCAGGAAGCCGGTCACCACGCCGGGCCTCACCCGGAAGGAAAGGTCGTACACGGCCGTCTTGGCGCCGTAGCGCTTCGTCAGGCCGACTGCCTCGATCATTCTGCAGCCCCATCGACAGGTCGGTCGGATCCGTGCCGGGGCGCGGCGTCCGTCGGCCGGAGCCCCCCGTATGAGCTAGGAGCTTATCGAGCCGTTGACGGTTCCGGCCAAACAGAAAAGGTCGGGCGTCCCGCTTCCGGGGATCAGGCGTCCCGCTTCTTCAGCACCAGGTAGCCGCCGAGCAGGGCCGCCGCCACCCACAGCACCATGATCCCGAGCCCGCCCCACGGGCCGTACGGGGGCCTGTCCGAGTCCAGGGCGCCCGGCACCACCTGCATGATCTTCGACCCGGCCTGGTCCGGGAAGTAGCGGGCCACCTCCCTGGCCCCCGGCACCGCCATCAGGATCCGCGAGATCAGCAGGAAGAAGGGCACCAGGATGCCCAGCGAGAGCACCGACGAGCGCAGCATCGCCGCCACCCCCATCGAGAAGACCGCGATCAGGCCCATGTAGAGCCCGCCGCCGACCACTGCCCGCAGCACGTTGTCCGCGCCGATCGTCGTCCGGTGCTCGCCGAGCAGCGCCTGCCCCAGGAAGAAGGAGAGGAAGCTCGTCGCCAGGCTCACCAGGAGCGCGAGCACCCCGGCCACCGCGACCTTCGAGAAGAGGAAGGTCCCCCGCCCGGGCACGGCCGCCAGCGAGGTGCGGATCATGCCGGAGGAGTACTCGGTCCCCACCACCAGGACGCCGAAGACCACCATCGCCAGCTGCCCCAGGATCATCCCGGAGAAGCTGACCGTGGTCGGGTCGAAGGTGAACCGCTCGGCCTCGGACAGGCTGTCGAAGTTGGCGGCCGTGAGCGCGGACAGGCCCGCTCCCATGCCCGCCGTGACGAGCAGGGCGCTCGCCAGGGTCCAGACGGTCGACGACACCGTCCGGATCTTGGTCCACTCGGACCGGAGGACCGCGGATGCCGCTGTCATCGTTCAGGCTCCCTCGGAGGTCGTGCCCCACCGGGGGCCCGGCGCCTGCGCGCCGCCGTGTACATCGGTGCCGTGCGCGTGGTACTCCACCGCGCCCGCCGTCATCTGCATGAAGGCCTCTTCGAGGGAGGCGCGCTGGGAGCTCAGCTCGTGCAGCACGAGCCCGTTCTCGGCCGCCAGCTCGCCCAGCTTCTCGGTGGTCGCCCCGTCCACCTCCAGGACCCCGCCGTCCGTCTCGACCGCGACGAAGCCGTTGGCGTGCAGCACGTCCCGCAGCCCCTCCCGCTGCGGCGAACGCAGCCGCACATAACTGCGTGAATTCTGCTGGATGAAATCCGCCATCGACGTGTCGGCCAGCAGCTTTCCCTGCCCGATCACGATCAGGTGATCGGCCGTCAGCGCCATTTCGCTCATGAGGTGGCTGGAAACGAAGATCGTCCGCCCTTCGGACGCCAACGCCTTCATGAGATTGCGGATCCAGTGAATTCCCTCGGGGTCCAGACCATTGACGGGTTCGTCGAACATCAGGATCTCGGGATCACCGAGGAGCGCGGAGGCGATGCCGAGCCGCTGCCCCATGCCGAGGGAGAAACCCTTCGACTTCCTCTTCGCGACCGGTGTCAGGCCCACCAGGCCGAGCACCTCGTCCACCCGCTGCCGCGGAATGCGGTTCGACTGCGCCAGGCACAGCAGGTTGTCGTACGCCGAACGGCCGCCGTGCATCGCCTTGGCGTCGAGCAGCGCCCCGATGTGCTTCAGCGGCTCGTCCAGCTCGCGGTAGTGCTTCCCGTCGATCCGGACCGTCCCGCTCGTCGGGTTGTCCAGGTCCAGCATCATCCGCATCGTCGTCGACTTGCCCGCCCCGTTCGGCCCGAGGAAGCCGGTCACCACGCCGGGCCGCACCTGGAAGGAGAGGTGGTCGACCGCGGTCTTCGTCCCGTAGCGCTTGGTCAGGCCCTCCAGCTCGATCATGCGACCAACCTACGGGCGCGCGGAACCCCCCGCCACCGGAGTGGCGGGGGGTTCCCGGGGCGTCGTCGGACCGTCGTCCGGCGTGCCGTTACCGCGTCTGCTGGGCCGGGACGCCGGCCTGCCGCTCGTCGTCGATCGGGGAGCCGGCCGCCGCCACCGCGGCACCGGTCAGCGTCGCCAGCATCTCGCGGACGTTGGTCAGCTGCGCGTTGATCGAGTCCCGGCGGTTCGTCAGGGCCGCCAGCTCGCGCTCCGATTCGCTGCGGATGCGGTCGGCCTTGGCGTTCGCGTCGGCCACGATGTCCTCGGCCTGGCGCTGCGCGGTCTCCACCGTCTGGCGGGCCCGGCGCTCCGCGTCCGTACGCAGCTTCTCGGCCTCCAGGCGGAGCTGCTCGGCCCGGTGCTCGATCTCCGCCAGGCGCTTCTCGGCCTTCGCCTGACGCGAGGCCAGGTCCCGCTCCGACTGCTCGCGGCGCTTCGCCAGGTTGGTCTCGAAGTCCGCGGCGGCCTGGGCGGCCTTGGCGCGGGTCTCCTCGAAGAGGGCGTCCGCCTCCTCGCGCTTCGACTGCGCGTCCTTCTGCGCCTCGGCGCGCAGCGAGTTGGCCTCGCCCTGCGCCTTCTCGACGATCCGGACGCCCTCGTCCTCGGCCTTGGCCTTGCGGTCGGACGCGAACGACTCCGCGTCGTTGCGCACCTGCTGGGCGGCCGACTCGGCCAGCTCGCGGTGCTGCTCGGCGGCGCGACGGGCCTCCTCACGCAGGTCCTTCGCCTCCTCCTCGGCGAGCCGGAGGATCTTCTCGACCCGGGCGCCGAGCCCCGCGTACGACGGCTCGGCGTCGGTGACCTGTGCCTGGGCGTTCTGCGTTTCGAGGTGGAGCTCCTCGATGCGCTTCTCCAGAGAGGTGATGCGCGAAAGAGCACTGTCGCGGTCGGCCACGAGCTTGGTAATGCGGTCGTCCACCTGACCGCGGTCGTAACCGCGCCGCACGAGCTCGAAGCCGAAGGGGGAGGAAGTGTCGCTCATGGGGTTCCTGTCGAATGAGACCGGTGAGGTGTTAGAGGGAATCCTAGGGGCCGAAGCGGCGTGTCATCGAGCGTATGCCTGTTTGGTCTGGAGAATGTCCAGCCTTTTGAGTGGCTAGCCGTCCTGGGACTTGCCACTCGTACGGGTGGAACCCGCCGAGGCCCCCGCTCTGGCGCCCACCGCCCCCGAGGACTTCGCACCGCCCGGGGTCTCGAAAGACTCCAACGCCTCCAGCACGTCCTGGACACGGGAGATCTCGGCGTTGATGTCCTTGCGCCTGCGCACCAGCACCTCCAGCTCGCGCTTGCCCTCCGCGATCGTCTCCTCGGCCTCGGCCGCCGCCTCGGTCCTGATCCGCTCGGCCTCCGCCTTGATGCCCTCGGCCTCCGCGACGAGCGACGCCTTCTTCTGCTCGGCCTCCTTGAGGAGCGCCTCGGCCTTCCGCACCGCGGCGATCCGGACCTTGCTCGCCTCCGAACTCGCGTCGGAGACCAGCTCCTTCGCCTTCTCCTCGGCCTCGGCGCGCTGCTCCGTCGCCGCCTTCACCAGCTTGTCGACCCGCTCGCCGGCCGTCTTCATCTGCTCGGCCGTCTCGCGCCGCGCCCGCTCGTGCAGCTCCTCGATCTCGCCCTCGATCCGGCTCCGCAGCTCCTCGGCCCGCTCCCTTATGGCCGTCGCGTCGCCGCGCGTCCCGACCAGGAGCTCGTCCGCGTCCGTACGGGCCTTCTCCACCAGCGAGTTGCCCTCGACGGTCGCCTCGGCGACGATCCGCCCGGCCTCCTTGCGGGCCGCGCCGACCATCAGGTCCGCCTGCGACTCGGCCTCCGTGGTGACGCGCAGCGCCTCCTCGCGGGCCTTGTCGATGAGCTGGTCCGCCTGCTCGGCCGCGTCCGAGCGCTTCTTGGCCCCGGCCTCCCGCGCCTCATCCAGGACCCGGTCCGCCTCCTCGCGGGCCTCCGCGCGCATCCGCTCGGCCGCCGCCTCGGCGTCCGCCCTCAGCCGCTCCGAACCGGCGCGGATCTCCTCGGCGTCCCGCCGCGCGGAGCCCACCGTCGCCTCGGCCCCGGCGCGCGCCTCCGCCACGACCGCCTCGGCCAGTTCGGCGGCTTCGCGGGTGAGGCGCTCGGCCTCGCTCGTGGCCTCGGCGACGAGGGCGTCGGCCTGCTCGGCGGCGTCGCCGCGGCGCTTGTCGGCGGCCCTGCGGGCCTCGTCGAGGACCTGCTCGCCGTCCGCGAGGGCCGCGGCCCGCAGCGCCTGGGCGTGCGCCTCGCCGTCGATCCTGACCTGCTCGGCCTCGGCGCGGATGCGCAGGGCGTCCTGCTCGGTCGTCTCCATGAGCTCGACCGCCTCGGCGGTGAGCCGCTCGGCCTCGGCCGTCGCCTCGGAGGTGACCCGCTCGGCCAGTTCGGCGGCCTCGCGGGTGAGCCGCTCGGCCTCGCTCGCGGCCTCGGCGACGAGGGCGTCGGCCTGCTCGGCGGCGTCGGCACGGCGCTTGTCGGCGGCCCTGCGGGCCTCGTCGAGGACCTGCTCGCCGTCCGTGATCGCGGCCGTCCGCAGCGCCTCCGCGTGCGCCTCGCCGTCCGTCCTGACCTGCTCGGCCTCGGTACGGACGCGCAGGGCGTCCTGCTCGGTCGTCTCCATGAGCTCGACCGCCTCGGCGGTGAGCCGGTCCGCCTCGGCCCGCGCCTCGCCGACCACCGTCTCGGCCCGCTCCGCGGCCTCCGAACGGATCCGGTTCGCGTCGTCCCGGGCGTCCGCCCGCGTGCGGGCCGCGTCCTGCTCGGCCGCGGCGAGCGAGTCCGTCACCTCGGTCCGCACCCGCTGCGCGTACTCGGCGGTGTCCGCCCGCAGCTTCTCCGACTCGGCGAGCGCGTCCGTGACGGTCCGCTCGGCCAGCGCCTTCGCGGCGTCGGTCTCCTCCTGGGCACGCGCCCGCGTGCGGGCCGCGTCCTCGGTCGCCCGCTCCCGCTCCTCGTACGCGTCGGCGCGGACCCGGTCCGCCTCCTCCCGCGCCTCGCCGCGCGTCCGCTCGGCCGCGTGCTCGGCCGCCGACCGCAGCCCGGCGACCTCCTCCTCGGCCTGCTCGCGCAGACCGGCCACCGAGTCCCGCACCTCCTGGGCGGTCTGCTCGGCCGCCGCGACCATCTCGGTCGCCCGCGCGTCCGCCTCCTCGACCAGGCGCTGCGCCTCGGTCTGGGCGTCCTCGACCCGCTTGCGGGCCGCGGCGAGCAGCTCCTCGGACTGCTCGCGGGCCAGCTCGCGCTCCCGGCCGGCCTCGGAACGGGCCGACTCCAGCGTCTCCTCGGCCTCCCGGCGGCGCCGGACGGCCTCCTCCTGCGCGGCGGCCAGCGCCTCGGCGGCCTCGGCGGCCACCCGCTCGGCGGCGGCCGCGGCCTCCGCCCGCACCCGGTCGGCGGTCTCCTGGGCCTCCGACCGCAGCCGCTCGGCCTCGTCGGACGCCTCCGTGCGCAGCCGTACGGCCGCGGTCTCGGCCTCGGTGCGCGCGGCGGACGCGTCCGCCGCCGCCTCGGCCCGCAGCCGCTCGGCCTCCTGCTCGGCCTGCTCCCGGAAGGCGCGGACGCGCTCGGCGGCCTCGGTCCGCAGCCGCTCCGTCTCCTCGGCGGCCTCGCGCCGGATCCGCTCGCCCTCGGCGCGCGCGTCGGTGAGCTCCTCCCCGGCGGACACCACCTTCGCCTCGGCCTCGGCGTGCAGCCGGGTCAGCTCCTCGGCGGCCTCCGCGCGCCGGGCCCCGGCGGCCCGCTCGGCGTCCGCGCGCAGCCCCGCCGCGGCCGTCTCGGCCGCGGTCCGCACCGCGTCGGCCTGCTCCTCGGCCTCGACCCGCAGCCGCTCGGCCTCGGCGCGGGTGCGCTCCAGGGTCTCCTCGGCCTGGGCGCGGAGCGTCTGGGCGCGCTCCATCGCCTCGGACTTGACCTTCTCGCTCTCGGCGCCGGCCTTCGTCCGCTGCTCTTCGGCGTCCGTACGGGCCTTGGACAGCAGCTCCTCGGCGGTCTTCGCCGCCTCCTCGATCTGCTGGAGCGCCTCGCGGCGCGCCTCGCCGCGGATCCGCTCGCCCTCGTCGATGGCCTCGCCGCGCAGCTGCTCGGCCTCGCCGCGCAGCCGCCGCGCCTCCTCCTGGAGCTCGACGGTCTTGGCGCGGTACTCCTTGGTGTCGTCCTTCGCCGAACCGAGCAGCTCGTCGGCCTGCTCCCCGGCCCGGGCGCGCAGCCGGTCGGCCTCGGTCTCGGCCTCGCGGCGGACCCGCTCGGCCTCCTCGGCGGCCTTGCGGGTGGTCTCCCGGGCCTCCTCGGACGCCTTGGTGAGGATCTCCTCGGCGCTGCGGGCGGCCTTGGCGAGCGCGGCGGCGGAGTCCTCGGCGGCGGCCGTACGGGCCTTGTCGGAGGCCTCCGTGACGAGCTTCTCCGCCTCGGCGGTCGCCTCGCGCAGCTTCTCCTCGGCGTCGGCCTTGAGCGCCTCGGCCTCCTTGGTGGCCTCGCCGACGAGCCGCGCGATCTCCGCCTTGGCCGTACGGGTGCGCTGCTCGTTGACCGACTCGGCGGAGGACAGCTGCCGGGCGGCGGCCTCCTTGGCCTCGGTGAGCGACTTCTCGGCCTCGGCGCGGGCGAGCCGCAGCTTCTCCTCGGCCTCCTGCATCCGCTGCTCGGCGGCGCGGGACAGCTCGGTGGCCTGGCGGCGGGCCTGGTCGGTCTCGGCCGCGGTGGAGGAGCGGAGCTGCTCGGCGTGGCTGGTGGCCTCCTGCGCCTGGCTGGACGCGGCCCCGAGGAGCCGCTCGGCGTCCTTGCGGGCGCGCAGCAGGATCGCCTCGGCCTCGGCGCGGGCGGACTCCGCCTCGGCGCCGGCGCGGCGGCTGGTCTCCTCGGCGAGCCGGGTGGCCTCGGCGCGGGCGGTGGCGAGCGCCTGCTCGGCCTCCGCGCGGGACTCCTCCATCAGCCGGCGGGCCTGGGACTCCGTACGGGCGCGCAGCTGTTCGGCCCAGGCGACGTTCTCGTTGACGTGCGCCTCGACGGTCTGGCGGCGCTCGTTCAGTTCCTGGTCCAGCTGCTGACGGCGCTGGACGGCCTCGTTGTGCAGCTCGGCCTGGAGCCGCGCCTGGTGCTCGGCGTGCTCCTGGAGGATGCGCTGGGTCTGGGCCCGGGCCTCGCGCAGCTCGCGCTCGGCGTCCTGGCGGAGCTGCTCGGCCTGAGCCTGCGCGTTCCGCAGCATCTGCTCGGCCTGGTAACCGATGTCGGCGCTGTCGTAGGCGGGCCGGGACGCGATGGTGCGGCGCGCCTCGTGGAGCTTGGCGCGCAAGACCTCGACCTGGTAACCGAGGTCCTCGGCGTGCTGGACGGCCTTCTCGCGCTCGGTCTTCAGCCGGTCCATCTCGGCTTCGAACCGGGCGAGATGGTCGTCTTCAGCTCGGTGGCTCTCCTGGCGTTCGTAGCCCCGCACTGCGCGGTCCCATCCTTCCCCGAGCTCTCAACGCGTTCGAGCAGGGGAGATCCCAACCCTGGTCGCAACACTCCACGAGCGCCGCCCCCTCGGCCGGGGACGGGCCCCCGGGGAATCGTGGCAGATCGGACGACCCCGACATCCCGACTTGGGTGCCACGCGGAGCGGCCCCGACCGGCCCCGGCCCGGAGCCGCCCACTCTACCGGGCCGGGAATCCGGAGGTCAGTGCTCCGCCGAGGAGTGGTCGGCCGACGGCTCCGCCGAGGTGACCAGTTCGGTGAGGACGCCGTGGCAGTCCTTGGGGTGCAGGAAGGTGATCCGGGAGCCCATGGAGCCGGTCCGCGGCTCGTCGTAGAGGACCCGGACGCCCTTGCCGCGGATGGCGTCGGCGTCGCCGTCGACGTCGGCGGTGCCGAAGGCGATGTGGTGCACGCCCTCGCCGTTCTTGGCGAGCCACTTGCCCACCGCCGAGTCCTCCCGGGTCGGCTCCAGGAGCTGGAGGTAGGAGGCCCCGCCGTCCGAGGTCTCGTTGATCTTGAGCATGGCCTCGCGGACGCCCTGCTCCTCGTTGACCTCGGTGTGGAAGACCTCGAAACCGTAGGTCGCGCGGTAGAACTCGACGGTCGCGTCGAGGTTGGAACAGGCGATCCCGATGTGGTCGATTCGCGTCAGCATGGCTCCAGTGCAACCCCGGAGGGGCGGTTACGCAACGTGCGCGCCGTCACACCGTCCGGCCGATGACCGGGCGCCGAACGCCTCAGTACATTGGCTGTAAACCCTCGTTCACTTCTCACCCCTAGGGGCCGTGCCTCATGTCTGGAACGACCGGTACCACCTCAGTGATCGTCGCGGGCGCCCGCACGCCCATGGGACGCCTGCTCGGCTCGCTCAAGTCCTTCTCGGGCGCCGACCTCGGCGGCTTCGCCATCAAGGCCGCCCTCGACCGGGCCGGCATCGGCGGCGACCAGGTGCAGTACGTGATCATGGGCCAGGTGCTCCAGGCGGGCGCCGGTCAGATTCCCGCGCGCCAGGCCGCCGTCAAGGCCGGCATCCCGATGAACGTCCCGGCCCTCACCATCAACAAGGTGTGTCTCTCCGGGCTCGACGCCATCGCCCTCGCCGACCAGCTGATCCGCGCCGGCGAGTTCGACGTCGTCGTCGCCGGCGGCCAGGAGTCGATGACCAACGCCCCGCACCTGCTCCCGAAGTCCCGCGAGGGCTTCAAGTACGGCGCGATCGAGATGCTCGACGCCATGGCGTACGACGGCCTCACCGACGCCTTCGAGGGCATCGCCATGGGCGAGTCCACCGAGAAGCACAACACCCGCCTGGGCATCGAGCGCCCCGCGCAGGACGAGATCGCGGCCCTCTCGCACCAGCGCGCCGCCGCCGCCCAGAAGAACGGCCTCTTCGACGCCGAGATCACCCCGGTCGAGATCCCGCAGCGCAAGGGCGACGCGGTGATCTTCGCCAAGGACGAGGGCATCCGCGCCGAGACCACCGCCGAGTCCCTCGGCAAGCTCCGCCCCGCCTTCACCAAGGACGGCACGATCACCGCCGGCACCTCCTCGCAGATCTCCGACGGCGCCGCCGCCGTCGTCGTGATGAGCAAGGCCAAGGCCGAGGAGCTGGGCCTGGAGTGGATCGCGGAGATCGGCGCCCACGGCAATGTGGCCGGCCCGGACAACTCGCTCCAGTCGCAGCCGTCCAACGCGATCCGGCACGCCCTGAAGAAGGAGGGCCTGACCGTCGACGACCTCGACCTGATCGAGATCAACGAGGCCTTCGCCGCGGTCGCCGTCCAGTCGATGAAGGACCTCGGCGTCACCTCCGACAAGGTGAACGTCAACGGCGGCGCCATCGCGCTCGGCCACCCGATCGGCATGTCCGGCGCCCGGGTCGTGCTCCACCTCGCCCTGGAGCTCAAGCGGCGCGGCGGCGGCATCGGCGCGGCGGCCCTGTGCGGCGGCGGCGGCCAGGGCGACGCCCTGATCGTCCGCGTGGCCGGCAAGTAAGCCACCCGGGCGACGGGCCGGGCGGGATCGGGCAAGGTCGGCAAGGAGTTCTGCACATGGTGGACGTCCCCGCACTCGTCGCCCAGGCGCGCGAGGGCAGGCCCCGGGCCGTGGCCCGGCTGATCTCGCTCGTGGAGGGGGCGTCCCCGCAGCTGCGCGAGGTGATGGCGGCGCTCGCGCCGCTCACCGGCGGCGCGTACGTGGTGGGCCTGACCGGCTCGCCCGGCGTCGGCAAGTCGACCACGACGTCCGCCCTGGTCTCCGCCTACCGGCGGGCGGGCAGGCGGGTCGGCGTCCTGGCCGTCGACCCGTCGTCCCCGTTCAGCGGGGGAGCGCTGCTCGGCGACCGGGTCCGGATGGCGGAGCACGCCTCCGACCCGGGCGTCTACATCCGCTCCATGGCCACCCGCGGCCACCTGGGCGGTCTCGCCTGGTCCGCCCCGCAGGCCATCCGCGTCCTGGACGCGGCCGGCTGCGAGGTGGTCCTCGTGGAGACCGTCGGCGTCGGACAGTCGGAGGTCGAGATCGCCTCCCAGGCCGACACCTCCGTGGTCCTGCTCGCGCCGGGCATGGGCGACGGGATCCAGGCCGCGAAGGCGGGCATCCTGGAGATCGGCGACGTGTACGTGGTCAACAAGGCCGACCGGGACGGCGCGGACGCCACCGCCCGCGAGCTCAACCACATGCTCGGCCTGGGGGAGTCGCGCGGGCCGGGCGACTGGCGGCCGCCGATCGTCAAGACGGTCGCGGCACGCGGCGAGGGCGTCGACGAGGTCGTGGAGGCCCTGGAGAAGCACCGCGCCTGGATGGAGGAGCGGGGGGTCCTGGCGGAGCGCCGCAGGGCCCGGGCGTCGCGCGAGGTCGAGACCATCGCGGTCACGGCCCTGCGCGAGCGGATCGGGGACCTGCGCGGCGACCGGCGGCTCGACGCGCTCGCGGAGCGGATCACGGCGGGCGGCCTCGACCCGTACGCGGCCGCCGACGAACTGGTGGCGGAGCTGACGGGCAACTGAGCGGCGCGCGCACGGGAGGGCCCCGCCGGCGATCCGGCGGGGCCCTCTTCCGTCGGCCGCGGACGGCTACGGCTTGCCGCGCCGTCCGCGCAGCTGCTCCGCGACCGGCTTCAGGGACTCGTGGAGGTCGCCGAGCGCCTCGGGGGTGAGCTGGTCGATGAAGTGCTTGCGCACCGACTCGACGTGGTGCGGGGCGACCTTGCGCATGGTCTCCATGCCCGGGTCGGTCAGGACGGCGTACAGCCCGCGCCGGTCGGACTCGCAGTTCTCGCGCCGGACCAGGCCCGCGTTCTCCATCCGGGTGATCTGGTGGGAGAGGCGGCTCTTCGACTGGAGGGTGGCCGCGGCGAGGTCGCTCATGCGCAGCCGGCGCTCGGCCGACTCCGAGAGGTTCACCAGGATCTCGTAGTCGTTCATCGTCAGGCCGAAGGGCTGGAGGTCCTTCTCCAACTGGTACGTCAGCATCCGCTGGACGTCCAGGAAGGTGCGCCAGGCACACTGCTCGCCGTCGGTGAGCCACGGGGTGGCCGTCTCGGTCTCCATGTATGGATTCTACCTAAGAAGTTGAATTCTTGACGAAGTCTGGGAGGGTGACGCCGGGCACCCGGGACCCCACCCGGACGCGGCCCCCCGCACCGCCCCCGGCGCAGACGTTCGAGGGCGTCACACTCCGCAGACTACCGCTCACAGCCCGAAGCGACGCTGGAGGTCCCCCAGCTGGCCGGGAAGGCGCGGTACGGCCCCCTGCTGCCCCTGGCCTGAACCGTACCCGCCGTGACCGCCGGGCACACCCGCCTGGGCCGGGGGCGCACCGGCGTCCCGCTCCGCCATCAGCAGCTCCGTCGACTGGAGCAGGACCGTGCCCGCCCCCACGAACTCGAACTGGTGCTCCTCGCCCGAGGTGCCGCCCAGGCCCGTCAGGGACCGCAGACCGCCCAGCACGCCCGTCAGATAGCCGTGGTCGTAGTGGTGGCAGGGCGACGGGCAGTCCGCCCAGCCGACCAGCGCCTGCGGGTCCACCCGCATCGGCGGCTCCATGAAGACCACCGGACCGTTCGACGCGGCCACGAACTTGCCCGTCCCGATCAGCGTCACGAAGCCCGGCACGATCGACTGCTTCAGCGCCAGGGTCGGCTGGTAGGCCAGCAGGTTCCCGGACCGGATCGTCAGGTTGCCCTCGTCCAGGTCGAAGGAGTTCACGTCGAACGCCCGGTCCGCGAGCAGCATCTTGCCGCTGCCCTCGGCCACCACCCAGTCGCTCGCGTGCAGCGGCGAGTGGAAGGACGTCCGCACCAGCCGGTCGAGCCGCCCGTGCCCGATGCCGTTGAACTCGATCCGCCCGTAGTAGGCGATCATCTTGCCCTTCTGCAGGAACCACTGGGAGCCCTTGAGCTCCACGCAGAAGGTGTACGGGTTGACGTTGTCGTCCGACGGCAGGGTCTGCGGGTCGTGGATGACAGGGGTGCTCACAGCTTCTCCTCCGAGGCCTGGACGTACACCGCGCCGCTGCCGCTCAGCTCCAGCTGGAACGCCTCGCCCGAGCCGCGCCCCACCATGTCCCGCCAGCCGAGCGCGGTGGAGAGCCTGTTCCGCACGTCGCCGTGGTGGGCCACGTACGCCTGCGGGTCCACGTGGACCGGGCGGCCCGGGACGATCGGCAGCTCGATCACGCCGCCGTGCGCCATCACGGCCACCGAGCCGTGGCCCCTCAGGGTCGTGGTGAAGAGGCCCTGGCCGGTCACCTGGCCGCGGACCATGCCCATGACCCCGCCCTGCGAGCCCATGAACATCGTGCCCTGCTCCAGGGTCCCGTCGAAGGCGAGCAGCCGGTCGGCCTCGACGTACAGGGTGTCGCCGGTCAGCGCGATCACCTGGATGTGGTGGCCGCCGTGCCCGAACATCACCGTGCCGCTGCCCTCGACCGTCATCAGCGGGGTCGCCTCGCCCGCCACCCGGCGCCCGATCATCGACATCAGGCCGCCCTGGCCGCCCGCCGTGTTCGGCGTGAAAGCGACGTCGCCGCGGTACGCCAGCATCGCGCCGCGCTGGCTGAACAACCGCTGCCCCGGGACGACGGTCGCCTCGATCATCTTCGAGTTGATCTCACGGAACGGCATCAGACGTCGCCCCCGATCGTGTTCCGCTCGCTGGGCTGCACGTACACCAGGCCGTCCCCCTCGAAGCGGATCTGGAAGGCCTCGCCGCCGCCCTCGCCCATGAAGGTGCGGAAGGTCACCCCCGACTGGAAGTGCTGTTGGAGGTTGCCCTGGTGGGCTATGTACGCGCCGGGGTCGACCTGGAGCGGGTACTGCGGGGTCACCCGCAGCACCACCGCCGGGCCGTCCGACGTGATCGCCGCGTGGCCCGTCCCCTCCACGGTCGTGGTGAAGAGGCCGTTGCCGGTGGCCCCGCCGCGCAGGCCCGTGAAGGTGGTGCCGGTGCGCAGCCCCGCGTCGGTGCACAGCAGGTTGCTCGCCTCCACCCACAGCTTGTCGCCGTGCAGGGAGACGAGGTTGATCTCGGAGGCCCGGTCGGCGAACCAGCAGGTCCCCTGCCCGCGCACCTCCATCACCTCCATCTGCTCACCCGTGAGCCGGCGGGTCACCATGCCGCGCAGGCCCTCACCGCCGCCGCTCATCTTCTTGAACGCCATCTGGCCGTCGTAGGCGACCATCGAGCCGTTCTTCGCCTTCACGGCGTCGCCGGTCAGGGAGACGGCGAGCACCTTGCTGCCTTGGAGTCGGAACGTTGCCACCCGCCGAAGGTACTGGGGACCCGGATAAAGGGACAGCAAAGTCGCCGTGCACAATGGACGGGCCCTTGTGCTTCCGTTCACAAGATCGCGTTCACAAGATCGAACGAAGGTGACCCCCTCCGTGGACATCAAGACCGCCTCCTCCCTCCACCGGCTCCGGCTCGTCTCCGCGCCGGAGGCCGTCTCGTTCCTGCTCCTCCTCGTCTGCTCGGTGCTCAAGCGGACGACGGAGTTCAACGCGGTGCCGGTCATGGGAGCCGTCCACGGCATCCTGTTCGTCCTGTACGTCCTCTTCTGGCTGGACGCCTGGAACCGGACCAGGTGGAGCTTCGGCACCGCCGCCCTGTACTTCGTCCTCTCGGTCCTGCCGCTGGGCGGCTTCTACGCCGAGCGGAGGCTGAAGCGCGAGGCCGAGGACGCGGTCATCGCGTCCCGCGCCCGCCGCGAGGGCACGGTGAACGCGTGATCGTCGCCTTCTCGGTGACCCCGCTCGGCGTGGGCGAGGAGGTCGGCGAGTACGTCGCCGACGCCGTCCGGGTCGTCCGGGAGTCCGGCCTGCCGAACCGCACCGACGCCATGTTCACCTCGATCGAGGGCGAGTGGGACGAGGTGATGGACGTCGTCAAGCGCGCCGTCGCCGCCGTCGAGGCCCGCGCGCCCCGCGTCTCCGTCGTCCTCAAGGCCGACATCCGCCCGGGCGTGACGGACGGTCTGACCTCGAAGGTCGCCACGGTGGAGCGCCACCTCGACGCCTGATCCCCGGCCCTTCGCCCCGAGGCCCCCGCTCCGGACCGGAGCGGGGGCCTTCGCGCGGACGGCGCGGCGGTCAGCCGGTTCCGGGCCGCGACACCGCGAGGCCCAGCGGGGTCCGCTCGTACAGCACCTGGTGTCCGTAGCGCCGGGAGGCGAGCAGCCCCGCGTCCCGCAGCACCGCCAGGTGCGCCGAGACGGTGGAGGGCGCCCGGCCCAGGAGGTGGGCCAGCGCCGTGGTCCCCATCGGCTCCGTCAGGGCGCACAGGACGTCCGCCCGCACCGGGCCGAGGAGCCGCCCGAGGGCCTCCGGGGTGCGGCCCCGGGCGTCCGTCCACAGCCCGCCGATCCCGCGCGCCGGGTACACCACCGTCGGCTGCCACGGCGGGTCGAAACCGCTCACCACGTCGGGCCAGGTGAAGACGGACGGCATCAGGACGAGACCCTGCCCGTCCAGCGGCCGCACGTGCTCGCCGTGGTGGTCCACCCGGAGCGTGGCCGTCTCCGCCGCCCAGGCGAAGGACGGGTGCAGCTCGTCCAGGAGCCGTTCGCACCCGCCCTCCGCGAGCCGCCGCGAGTGGTACGCCACGTCCGCCTCCAGGAGCGCCCGCAGCCGGGGCCAGTCGGGCGCGACCAGCGCCTCCCACGCGGCCCGCAGCAGCTCGGCGAGCCGCCCCACCGCACCGGCCGGGTCCGCGAGCATCCGCCGCCCCTCCTCGGTCTCCGCCGCCCCCGGGGTCGCGGCGAGCGCCCGCTCGAAGTCGTCCAGGGCGAGTGCCGGATCCGTCCTCCGTACGGCCTCGATCTCCTCCTCGAAGGCGGCGGCGGGCCCCAGCGGCGGCGGGTACAGGAAGTCCGGGCTGTGCCCGCGCGCCGGCATCAGCAGGTGCAGCGGCCCCAGGTCGAGCCCCCGCGCGGCGCCCGCGATCCGCCGCATCCAGGGCAGGTGGTACCCCTGCTGCCGGGGCCGCGCGAGGACCCGCACGGCGGAGTGCGTCTCCCACAGCGGCGACACCGCGAACCGGACCCGCAGCGGATCGGCCTCCCCGAAGCGCAGGTGGTACGGCACGGGCCCGCCCTTCCGGAAGATTCGCCTGGACCCGAAAGTCTAGGCCGCGCCCGCCCGCGACGGCAGGCTGCGCCCATGCCGACGCCCGACACCGCCCCCACCCCCGCACGGCCGGGGAGACCGGCTCCTGCCCCGACCACGACGCCCGCGCCCGCCGAGCGGCCGGAGGCGCCGCGTCCGCCCGATCCCGTCGGCGGCCCGGGGGTCGACGCACCCGCACCCGCCGACGGAGCCGCGCTCGCCCGCGCACCCGCGCCCGCCGATGGACCCGAGGCCCCCCGTCCGCCCGCGCCCGCCGACCGGCCGGAGGCGCCCCGTCCGCCCGCGCCCGCCCACGCACCCGCGCCCGCCCACACGCCCGCGCCCGCGGGCGGGCCCGGGCCCGGTTACCGGGCCGTCTTCCGGGTGCGGGAGTTCCGGTTCGTGTTCGTGGCGCACCTGTTCTCCCTCCTCGGGGTCGTCGTCAGCGAGCTCGCGCTCACCGTGCTCGTCTACGACCTCACCCGCTCCCCGCTCCTCTCCTCCCTCACCTTCGCCCTCGGCTTCCTCCCCTACCTCCTCGGCGGCACCCTCCTCGCCGGTCTCACCGACCGGTTCCCGCCCCGCCGGATCCTCGTCGTCTGCGACCTCGTCTGCGCCGCCTGCGTCGTCCTGATGACCGTCCCCGCCACCCCCGTCGCCGCCCTGCTCGCGCTGCGCTGCGCCGTCGCCGTCGTCTCGCCCGTCTTCAACGGCACCCGCATGGCGACCCTCGCCGACGTCCTCGGCGAGGGCGACCTCTTCGTCCTCGGCCGCTCCCTCCTGCGGATCGTGTCCCAGAGCGCCCTGCTCGCCGGGTTCGCCGCCGGCGGCCTCCTCCTCACCGTCGTCCCGCCGCGCGGCGCCCTCGCCGTCACCGCCGTCACCTTCCTCGCCTCCGCGCTGCTGCTCCGCCTCGGCACCGTCCGCCGCCCCGCCCGGTCCGCACGGTCGGGGAGCGGGCTCTCCGGCACCTGGGCGGTCCTGCGCGACCGCCGGGTGCGCGCCCTGATGGTGATGTTCTGGGTGCCGCCGCTCTTCGCCGTCGTACCGGAGGCGCTCGCCGCCCCCTACGCCGACGAGATCGGCGTCTCCACCGCCGCCCTCGGCCTCCTCATGTGCGCGCTGCCCGTCGGCACCATCGCGGGCGAGCTCCTGGCCGGCTCCCTCCTCTCCGCCGCCGCCCGCTCCCGGATCGTGCTGCCGCTCGCCGTCACCGGCGTCCTGCCCTACCTCCTGTACGCCGTCGAGCCCGGCGTCGCCCTCGCGGCCGCCGCCCTCTTCCTGGCCGGCGCCACCGGCGCGTACACCCTCGGCCTCGACGCGTGGTTCGTCGCCGCCGTCCCCGAGGAGCGGCGGGGGAGGGCCATGACCCTGATGACGGCGGGCATGATGACCGTCCAGGGCGTCGGGATGGCGGGGGCCGGGCTCGCGGCCGAGTTCCTCCCCGTCCACACGGTCGTCGCGGGCACCGGGGCCGTCGGAACCGTCTGCCTCCTCGCCGCCGCCGCGGAGCTGCGGGCGGCGGGGGCGACCGAAGGACGAGACGGGGCTGACCGCCAAGTTCCCCATGGGTAAGGTCGACGCGTGCCGAAGCCGCTCAGTCTCCCCTTCGACCCCATCGCCCGCGCCGACGAACTCTGGCAGAAGCGCTGGGGCCCGGTCCCCTCGATGGCCGCGATCACCTCGATCATGCGCGCCCACCAGATCCTCCTCGCGGGGGTCGACGCCGTCGTCAAGCCGTACGGCCTGACCTTCGCGCGGTACGAGGCCCTGGTGCTGCTCACCTTCTCCAAGGCGGGCGAGCTGCCGATGTCCAAGATCGGCGAGCGGCTGATGGTGCACCCCACCTCGGTGACGAACACGGTCGACCGGCTCGTGAGGTCCGGTCTCGTCGCCAAGCGCCCCAACCCCAACGACGGCCGCGGCACCCTCGCCACCATCACCGACAAGGGGCGCGAGGTGGTCGAGGCCGCCACCCGCGACCTGATGGAGATGGACTTCGGCCTCGGCGCGTACGACGCGGAGGAGTGCGCCGAGATCTTCGCGATGCTGCGCCCGCTCCGGGTGGCGGCGAGCGACTTCGACGAGGCCTGACCCGCCCGAAGATCGCCCGGAACGTGCGGTTACGCTCGTCGGCATGAAATCCAGCGTGCTGACCCGCTACCGCGTCATGGCGTACGTGACCGCGGTCATGCTCCTCATCCTGTGCGCGTGCATGGTCGCGAAGTACGGCTTCCACACGGGCGAGGACCTCACCTTCGCGGTCTCCCAGACCCACGGCGTCCTCTACATCGTCTACCTCGTCTTCGCCTTCGACCTGGGATCCAAGGCCCGCTGGCCGTTCGGGAAGCTCCTGTGGGTGCTGGTCTCGGGGACGATCCCCTTCGCGGCCTTCTTCGTCGAGCGCCGGATCCACCAGGAGACGCTCCCGCTGGTCAACGGCGCGCAGCCGGTTCCCGCCAAGGTGTGATCCCTTCGCGGCACCCCGCCCCGCGCCACGCCGCGCGGGGTCTGCCGTCGACATGTACTAGGACGTCCTAGTAAATTTGGGACATGGACGCTGACGCCATCGAGGAAGGCCGCCGTCGCTGGCAGGCCCGCTACGACACGGCCCGCAAGCGGGACGCCGACTTCACCACGCTCTCCGGCGACGCCGTCGAGCCCGTCTACGGCCCCCGGCCCGGCGACACCTACGAGGGGTTCGAGCGCATCGGCTGGCCCGGCGAGTACCCCTTCACCCGGGGGCTCCACCCGACCGGCTACCGCGGCCGGACCTGGACCATCCGCCAGTTCGCCGGCTTCGGCAACGCCGAGCAGACCAACGAGCGGTACAAGATGATCCTGGCCGCCGGCGGCGGCGGCCTCTCCGTCGCCTTCGACATGCCCACCCTCATGGGCCGCGACTCCGACGACCCCCGCTCCCTCGGTGAGGTCGGCCACTGCGGCGTCGCCGTCGACTCCGCCGCCGACATGGAGGTCCTCTTCGAGGGCATCCCGCTCGGCGACGTCACCACGTCCATGACGATCTCCGGGCCCGCCGTCCCGGTCTTCTGCATGTACCTGGTCGCCGCCGAGCGCCAGGGCGTCGACCCGGCCGTGCTCAACGGCACGCTCCAGACCGACATCTTCAAGGAGTACATCGCGCAGAAGGAGTGGCTCTTCGAGCCCGAGCCCCATCTGCGCCTCATCGGCGACCTGATGGAGCACTGCGCGGCGGAGATCCCCGCGTACAAGCCGCTCTCCGTCTCCGGCTACCACATCCGCGAGGCCGGGGCGACGGCCGCGCAGGAGCTGGCGTACACCCTCGCCGACGGCTTCGGCTACGTCGAACTCGGCCTCTCCCGCGGCCTGGACGTCGACGTCTTCGCCCCCGGCCTCTCCTTCTTCTTCGACGCGCACCTCGACTTCTTCGAGGAGATCGCCAAGTTCCGCGCCGCCCGCCGCATCTGGGCCCGCTGGATGAAGGAGACGTACGGCGCGAAGACCGACAAGGCGCAGTGGCTCCGCTTCCACACCCAGACCGCCGGCGTCTCCCTCACCGCCCAGCAGCCCTACAACAACGTCGTGCGGACCGCCGTCGAGGCCCTCTCCGCCGTCCTCGGCGGCACCAACTCCCTCCACACCAACGCCCTCGACGAGACCCTCGCGCTCCCCAGCGAGCAGGCCGCCGAGATCGCGCTGCGCACCCAGCAGGTGCTCATGGAGGAGACCGGCGTCGCCAACGTCGCGGACCCGCTGGGCGGTTCCTGGTACGTCGAGCAGCTCACCGACCGCATCGAGGCCGACGCCGAGAAGATCTTCGAGCGGATCGGGGAGCGCGGCCGCCTTGCCCACCCGGACGGGCGGCACCCGATCGGGCCGATCACCTCGGGCATCCTGCGCGGCATCGAGGACGGCTGGTTCACCGGCGAGATCGCCGAGTCCGCCTTCCGGTACCAGCGCGCCCTGGAGAAGGGCGACAAGCGGGTCGTCGGCGTCAACGCCCACCACGGCTCCGTCACCGGCGACCTGGAGATCCTCCGCGTCAGCCACGAGGTCGAGCGGGAACAGGTCCGCGTCCTCGGCGAGCGCAAGGGCCGCCGGGACGACGCCGAGGTCCGCGCCTCGCTCGACGCGATGCTGACCGCCGCCCGCGACGGCTCGAACACGATCGCGCCCATGCTGGAGGCCGTCCGCGCCGAGGCCACCCTCGGCGAGATCTGCGACGCCCTGCGCGACGAGTGGGGCGTCTACACGGAGCCCCCCGGCTTCTGAGGCGCCCGACACGCGACAGGGGCGGTACGAGGGGCCGACGGGGCGGCACGGGAAGCCGGCAGGGGCGGTACGGGAGGTCCCGTACCGCCCCTCACGCGTCCGTGCGCGGCTCAGCTCCCGGCGGCCGCCGCCGCGCCCAGGCCCCCCACCAGGAGGGCCGACAGGCGCGCCACCCACGGCTCGTCCACCGGCTCGGCGCTGACCAGGGCGCGGTGCACGACCGCGCCCGCGATCACGTCGAAGATCAGGTCGTCGGTGGCGCCGACGGCCGGCAGGTCGCGGTCGGCCGGGAGTTCGCCGCGCCGCTGCGCCCGCATCCGGCCCTCCATGACGAGCCGCTTCTGGCGGTCGACGATGGAGGCGCGGATGCGCTCGCGCAGCGGCTCGTCCCGGGTCGACTCGGCGACCACCGCCATCAGCGCCGTCTTGGTCTCGGGGCGCTCCAGGAGCGCCGCGAACTGGAGCACCACGTGCTCGATGTCGGCCCGGAGCGAGCCCAGGTCGGGGAGTTCGAGCTCGTCGAAGAGGACGGCGACCGCGTCCACCACGAGCTCGCTCTTGTTGGCCCAGCGGCGGTAGAGGGTCGTCTTCGCGACCCCGGCGCGGCCGGCGACGTCCCCCATCGTGAGCTTGGACCAGCCCAGCTCGACCAGGGCCGCGCGGGTCGCCTCCAGGATGGCCTCGTCGGCCTCGGTGGAGCGGGGGCGCCCGGTACGGCTGCTGCGGGGGTTGGTACGGCTGCACATGGACGACGACCATACCCGCCGGTAGGTACGGCGCCAGAGGGCCGTGATGTGAGGCAGTTCACCGTACGGATCGGCCGTGCGCCCTCCCGCCGCCTCCGTCCCGCCAGTTACGCTACGACTCGTAGCGAAAGGCTTTGAGCGGCCCGAGCGACAACCACGGCACCGGGTGGGGACCCGGTGCGAACCGGCGGACAACAGAAGACGAGGAACCGTGGCGTCCACACGTCTCGCACACCGGCGGGAGGCGGGTGGACGGCGCGGTTCGGCCACGGCTTAACGGTTACGCGCGCGGAAGGGGGAGGATGTAGCCATGCAGCCCCGAAACATGTCCATGAGCGGCGTCGTCGACCTCGCCGCGGTGAAGGCGGCCGGAGAGGCCAAGGCGAAGGCGGAGCAGGCGCGCGCCGAAGCCGCCCGGCAGGGCGGAACGGCCGCCGTGCCCCCGTCCGCCCTGGTGATCGACGTCGACGAGGCGGGCTTCGAGCGCGATGTGCTCCAGCGTTCCGCCGAGGTCCCGGTCGTCCTCGACTTCTGGGCCGAGTGGTGCGAGCCCTGCAAGCAGCTCGGCCCCCTCTTGGAGCGGCTCGCCGTCGAGTACCACGGCCGCTTCCTGCTCGCGAAGATCGACGTCGACGCCAACCAGATGCTGATGCAGCAGTTCGGCATCCAGGGAATTCCGGCCGTTTTCGCGGTGGTCGCCGGTCAGGCGCTGCCGCTCTTCCAGGGCGCGGTGCCCGAGGCCCAGATCCGCGAGACCCTCGACCAGCTGATCGCGGTCGGCGAGGAGCGCTTCGGCCTCACCGGCATCGCCGTGGACGCGGACGCCGACCCCTCGGCCCCCGTCGCCGAGCGGCCCGCCGGCCCGTACGACTCCCTCCTCGAAGCGGCGATGGCCGCGCTCGACGCGGGCGACCTGGCCGGCGCCGTCCAGGCGTACAAGAACGTGCTCGCCGACGACCCGGCCCACCCGGAGGCCAAGCTCGGCCTCGCGCAGGCCGAACTCCTCACCCGCGTGCAGGACCTGGACCCGGGCGCCGTCCGCAGGAACGCCGCCGACAATCCGGCCGACGTCACCGCGCAGCTCGCCGCCGCCGACCTCGATCTGGCGGGCGGCCACGTGCAGGACGCCTTCGGGCGCCTGGTGGAGACCGTGCGCCGCACGGCCGGTGAGGACCGGAACGCGGTGCGGCTGCGGCTCCTGGAGCTGTTCGAGGTGATCGGCGCCGACGACCCGCGCGTGACGGCGGCCCGACAGGCCCTCGCCCGCGTGCTGTTCTGAGGCCTCCGGGACCTCGTCCCGTGCGCCTGATCGCCCGGCGATTTGGCAGCGGAGTGACAAACGGCGGCCGCGCTTTACCAAAACTTGGTAATCGCGGCCGCTGTTACTTGCAGTAAATCGAACCCGGCGTTCTGCCCTGGTTCGTCCGTCGATCTCCCGACATTCCCCACCCTTCGAACGCACCCTGTGTGCCCGTTCGGTCCCGTCTCGCCACGTCGCGGTTATCCACCCGTTACTAGCCAGTAACGAACCCCCTTGTGCGGGCGCCCGGAATGGACCACGATCGGCCACGCTCGGTCCGAACCGCACGACCCCGGCAACCAACCGGGGCCGCGGAGAGGGTCCCCACCGGGCGGACCGGCGCTCCGGCGTCGGTCGTGGACAGGGGGGTTCCCGCTCTCACCGAACGGGGCCTGTCCAATCAGGTCACGCGCACCGCGTGGCCCATGGTTGTCGCTCGGGGGTGATCGCCGGTGACTCGGACACGCAGCGCGTCGTTCGACGCCCCGGCGCTCTCCTTCCCGAGGACGTAGCTCTTCTCCCATCGCAGATCGGGCCCACGCCCCTTCTGGAGATGTACGTCCGAGAAGGAGGATTCTCATGAAGTCCCAGGTTCGTGGCGGGACCAGATGGAAGCGTTTCGCCGTCGTCATGGTGCCCAGCGTGGTCGCCACGGCGGCGATCGGCGTCGGCCTGGCGCAGGGCGCGCTCGCCGCGTCGTTCGCGATTTCCGGCCAGGAGTTCAAGGTCAAGGCGAAGCAGCTCGAGGGCTGGGACTTCGTCCAGTACGGCAGTTACGTCAACGGCAAGGGCCTCAAGGGCGAGGACATCGCCGCGCCGGTCGCCGTCTCGGGCTTCTCCGAGGCGTACATCACGGCCATGTGCCAGTCCGTCGTGACGCCCGAGGTCCCGTTCATCGGCCCGGTCTCCCTGCAGCTGACGGCCGGTACCAAGGCCGAGCAGTCCGGCAAGAAGGAAGACAAGGTCTACGCCAAGGGCATCTACCTGGACGTCTCCGACCTCAAGGCGGACGCCGAGTTCACCAACATCGACATCGGTGTCGCCGCCGGCGCGCTCAACGCCGAGGACAAGAGCAAGCCCGGCATCCAGCCCGGCACCGAGAAGAAGGCGCACCCGTACGGCTTCGGACAGCGCGCCCAGCACGCGGTGCTGTCGAACGTGGAGCAGAAGGCGTGGGCCACCACCGCCGCCACCTTCAAGCTTCCCGACCTGAAGCTGTCGCTGCACCGCGGTGTCAAGGAGTGCTTCGCCGGCTAGTACCGGCCCGGTGGGCGGGGTCGTTCCTTGCGGCCCCGCCCGTACGGCCGCGCGCCCGCGGCTCCGTCTCTCAGTAATTCTTCTCAGCAAGACCGCTTCCAGGGAGCTGTTTCCATGAGCGCCGATCCCACTGCTTCCCGTGAAGTCCCCAAGGAGAAGCGGTTCAAGGTCTGGAGGCAGACCCGGCCCTTCTGGGCGGGACTGCTCACCCTGCTGGGTGGTGTCCCCATCGCGTATCTGCCGTACGGCGACATGCGTCTCGGGAACATGACCCTCGCCATGGCGACGACCGCCGGGGCGGGTGCGCTGATCATCGGCGTCCTGCTCATCACGCTCGGACTGACGATGTGGTTCCAGCCCATCGTCCGGGTCTTCGCGGGCGTCGCGGCGATCGTCCTGGCGCTCGTCTCCATCCCGGTGTCGAACTTCGGTGGCCTCGTCATCGGGTTCATGCTCTCCATGATCGGCGGCGCCATGTCCATCGCCTGGGCGCCCGCGCCCCCGGTCGAGGAGGCCGTGGACACGGAGGACGACGCCGAGCCGGAGGCCCCCGCCGAGGCCGGGGCCGTGCTGACGGCCGGACTCCCGGAGCAGCGCGGACCGGAGCACCACGCGACCCACAAGACGTTCGATGCCAACGGCGGGAGGAACAGTGCGGGGTGACGAGACCCAGCCGGCGCTCGCGAAGGGCGGACCGCGCCACGCGGCCCCACGCAAGTCGCTGCTGAACAGGATCCAGGGCCCCGCGGGCAAGGCGATGGCGCTGGCCGCCATGCCGACCGCGGTGTTCGTGGGGATGGGCCTCACGCCCAAGATCGCCCTCGCCGACGACAAGGACATCCCCTTCGCCCCCGGCCCCTGCGTGACGCGCTCGGACGAGCCGACGCCGGAGGCCTCGGAGACGGAGAAGGAGACGGCGAAGCCGACGGCCACCCCCTCGGCGACCGCGACCGCGTCCCCCTCGGCCACTCCCTCCGGCACCCCCTCCGCCACCGCGACGCCGACGCCGACCGCGACGACGACCGGACAGGCGAACACGCAGCGGGTGCGGACCACCACGGCTCCGAAGCCCGCCGCCACGCCGACCCCGACGGCCACACCCACGCCGACGAAGTCGAAGAACCCGCTGGACCCGCTGGGCCTGGGCGACGCGCTGAAGGACGTCTTCGACGGCCTCGGCCCGAAGGCGACCGCCACGCCCACGACCGCCGCGCCCACCCCGACGGCCACGCCCACGACGGCGGCGCCGACGACCCCGGCCCCGACGGCCTCCGCCCCGACGGCCCCGGCCACCGCGCCGAAGGCGACCAACGCCCCGAAGCCGGCCGCCGACCCGGACGCGGAGAAGAAGAAGGCCGCGATCCGCGAGGCGGCCGAGAAGGCCGGTGCCAAGACGGAGGAGCTGCCGGAGAGCGCGAAGGGCCTCGACGCCAAGAAGGACGAGGACATACCCGAGGGCGCCAAGCCCCGCTTCCCGTGCCCCGAGCGCGACGACGCGGCGCTCGCGGCGGCCGAACTGGAGCCCGGCGTCCCGCTGCTCCCGGACGAGCCGTGGGTCCTGGAGAGCTCGAAGCTCGATCTGCTGGGCCTGAAGTACCACGGCATCGTCGAGGTGAAGACCTACGGCGGCAAGGTCAAGAAGGTGCTGAAGTTCACCGCGAGCACCGTGGTGATCAAGGACCTGCACCAGATAACGGCCCACTCCGAGGGCCGCAAGGCCCACGTCCGCTCCCTTCCCGCCGACCCCAAGGCCGGTCCGTCGACCATCACCGGCGGCACGGTGACGATGTACACGGAGGAGCTGAAGGGCAACATCTTCGGCCTCCCCTTCGTCCGGGTCACCTTCAGCCCGGAGTCCCCGCCCCCGCTGGACGTCCCGCTCGTCTGGTTCACCGACGTGAAGATCAAGCAGGCCGGCCAGTTCGGCGGCACCCTCAAGATCCCGGGCCTCCGCAACACGATCGAGCCCGGCTGATCCCCCGTACCGCTCCGGGAGCCGCACCACATCGCGGGCCGCACCCCCCTTCGCGGGAGTGCGGCCCTGCGGTTCCGGGCCGTGCCCGGCGGGAACGGTCGGCCGATCGTGACCAGGTCCGGTGGGCGAGAGGAGTCCGAGGCCGTCGAGTGTCCGGAGGGACTTCATGGGAGATCCACTGCATCTGGTGAGGACGCCGCACTTCGACGCCGTGTTCATGCTGGGCGCCGAGGACGACGAGGCGACCGTGGACAACGTCGATGTGATCGTCACGCTCCGGGACGGGACGCGGTACAGCGCCACGTTCCTCACGCTCGGGGCGATCCAGAGGTGGATGGAGAGTGAGCGCGAGGAGTACGGGCGCATCCAGTTCCAGTGCCCCGACCTGGTGATCACCCGGGACGCCGGGGTGCCGGCCATGATGCGCGTCCTGGAGACGGCCCACGCGCGCGACGACCTGCGGTTCCTGCTGACCAGGCTGGAGCCGTCGGTCCTCGACGACGACGAGGACGACTGAGCTGAACGCGCGGTGGGCCGCACCCCTTTCCAGGGGTGCGGCCCACCGTCACGTGCGTCCGGCGCGGCGCGTCAGTCGCGCTCGCCGCCGCCCAGGTGGTGCACCCGGACCATGTTCGTCGTGCCGGGGACGCCGGGGGGCGAGCCGGCCGTGATGACCATGGTGTCGCCCTCGTTGTGGCGCTGGAGCTTGAGGAGCTCGGCGTCCACGAGGTCGACCATCGCGTCGGTGTTGTCCACGTGCGGGACGACGAAGGACTCGACGCCCCAGCTCAGGGTGAGCTGGTTGCGGGTGTTCTCGTCCGTCGTGAAGGCGAGGATCGGCTGCTGGGTCCGGTAGCGCGAGAGGCGGCGGGCCGTGTCGCCGGACTGGGTGAAGGCGACCAGGGCCTTGCCGCCCAGGAAGTCCGCGATCTCGCAGGCCGCGCGGGCGACCGAACCGCCCTGGGTGCGCGGCTTCTTGCCCGGGACCAGGGGCTGGAGGCCCTTGGAGAGCAGCTCCTCCTCGGCCGCCGTGACGATCTTCGACATCGTCTTGACGGTCTCGATCGGGTACGCGCCGACCGAGGACTCGGCCGACAGCATGACCGCGTCGGCGCCGTCCAGGATCGCGTTGGCGACGTCGCTCGCCTCGGCGCGGGTCGGACGCGAGTTGGTGATCATCGACTCCATCATCTGGGTGGCGACGATGACCGGCTTGGCGTTGCGGCGGCAGAGTTCCACCAGGCGCTTCTGCACCATCGGGACCTTCTCCAGCGGGTACTCCACGGCGAGGTCGCCGCGGGCCACCATGACGGCGTCGAAGGCCGCGACGACGGCCTCCATGTTCTCCACGGCCTGCGGCTTCTCCACCTTGGCGATGACGGGGACCCGGCGGCCCTCCTCGTCCATCACCTTGTGGACGTCCTTGACGTCGTCGGCGTCCCGGACGAACGACAGGGCGACCATGTCGCAGCCCATCCGCAGGGCGAAGCGCAGGTCGTCGACGTCCTTCTCGGAGAGGGCCGGGACGTTGACGGCCGCGCCGGGCAGGTTGATGCCCTTGTGGTCCGAGACGACACCGCCCTCGATGACGATGGTCCTGACCCGGGGGCCCTCGACCTCGACCACCCGCAGCTCGACGTTGCCGTCGTTGATGAGGACCTGGTCGCCCTTGGAGACGTCGCCCGGCAGACCCTTGTAGGTGGTGCCGCAGATCGACTTGTCGCCCGGGACGTCCTCGGTGGTGATGGTGAACTCGTCACCGCGCACCAGCTCGACCGGTCCCTCGGCGAAGGTCTCCAGACGGATCTTGGGGCCCTGGAGGTCGGCGAGGACGCCGACGGCCCGTCCGGTGTCCGCGGCGACCTGCCGGACGCGGTCGTACCGCTCCTGGTGTTCTGCCTGGGAGCCGTGGCTGAAGTTGAATCGGGCCACGTTCATGCCGGCCTCGATGAGAGCCTTCAGCTGCTCATACGAGTCGACGGCGGGGCCCAGCGTGCAGACGATTTTGGAACGGCGCATGAGGCGGATCCTATCGGTTTGTTTCACTGCGGAATATTCCGTCTGGCGGAAAGTACAAATGGGCGGACGGCCGCTCAGGCGATCACTCGTTCGAGCCCTCCGCGCCCCGTACGAGCGCGTCCCCCGCCGGCGCGTCCTGCCCGCGCGCGCCCCGTACGAGCGCGTAGCTCTGGCGCGCGATCTCCAGCTCCTCGTCCGTCGGCACCACGGCGACCGCCACCCGCGCGTACTCCGGCGAGATGAACCGCGCCTCGTCCGAACGCACCGCGTTGAGCCCCGCGTCCACCGCGAGCCCCAGCTCCTCCAGACCCGCGATCGCCGCCTGCCGCACCGGCGCCGCGTTCTCCCCGACGCCCGCCGTGAAGGCCACCGCGTCCACCCGGCCGAGCACCGCGTAGTACGCGCCGATGTACTTCTTCAGCCGGTGGACGTAGACGTCGAAGGCGAGCGCCGCCCGCTCGTCGCCCTCGTCGACCCGGCGGCGGATCTCCCGCATGTCGTTGTCGCCGCAGAGGCCCACCAGACCGGACCGCTTGTTCAGCAGGACGTCGATCTCGTCCGCCGACATCCCCGCCACCCGCCGGAGGTGGAAGGTGACCGCCGGGTCGATGTCGCCCGAGCGGGTCCCCATGACCAGGCCCTCCAGGGGCGTCAGGCCCATCGAGGTGTCCACGCACCGGCCGCCCCGCACCGCGGAGGCGGACGCCCCGTTCCCCAGGTGCAGCACGATCACGTTCACCTCCTCCGGCTCCTTGCCGAGCAGCCGCGCCGTCTCCCGCGAGACGTACGCGTGCGAGGTGCCGTGGAAGCCGTACCGCCGGATCCGGTGCGCGTCGGCGGTCTCCACGTCGATCGCGTACCGGGCCGCGGACTCCGGCATCGTGGTGTGGAAGGCGGTGTCGAAGACCGCCACCTGCGGCAGGTCGGGCCGCAGCGCCATCGCCGTACGGATGCCGACGAGGTTCGCCGGGTTGTGCAGCGGCGCCACCGGGACGAGCCGCTCGATCTCCGCGAGCACCTCGCCGTCGATGACGGTCGGCTCGGTGAACCGCAGCCCGCCGTGCACCACCCGGTGCCCGATCGCCGCCAGCTCGGGGGAGTCCAGGCCGAGCCCGTCCGCCGCCAGCTCCTCGGCGACCGCCTTCAGCGCGGCCGAGTGGTCGGAGACCGGGCCGTTGCGCTCGCGCTTCCCGCCGTCCCCCCGGAGCGGGGTGTGCGCGAGCCGCGAGGTCTCCTCGCCGATCCGCTCCACGAGCCCCTGGGCGAGACGGCTGTCGTCGCGCATGTCGAGCAGCTGGTACTTCAGCGACGACGAACCGGAGTTGAGGACCAGTACGCGAGTGGGGGTGCCGGTCATGCGGGGAGCTCCTGACCCTGGGACTGGATCGCCGTGATGGCGACCGTGTTGACGATGTCGCTGACGAGCGCGCCGCGCGAGAGGTCGTTCACGGGCTTGCGCAGGCCCTGGAGGACCGGGCCGACGGCCACGGCGCCGGCCGAACGCTGCACGGCCTTGTACGTGTTGTTGCCGGTGTTCAGGTCGGGGAAGATCAGCACCGACGCCTGCCCCGCCACCTCCGAACCCGGAAGCTTCGTCGCCGCCACCGAGGGCTCCACGGCCGCGTCGTACTGGATGGGCCCCTCGATCCGCAGCTCCGGGTGCGCCCCCCGGACGAGCTTGGTCGCCTCCCGCACCTTGTCGACGTCGGCGCCGGAGCCCGAGGTGCCCGTGGAGTACGAGAGCATCGCGATCCGCGGCTCCACGCCGAACCGGGCCGCGGTGGCGGCCGACTGGACGGCGATGTCCGCGAGCTGCTCGGCGTTCGGGTCCGGGTTGACCGCGCAGTCGCCGTACACCAGCACCTTGTCCGCCAGGCACATGAAGAAGACCGACGAGACGATCGAGGCGTCCGGCTTCGTCTTGATGATCTCGAAGGCCGGGCGGATCGTCGCGGCCGTGGAGTGCACCGAGCCGGACACCATGCCGTCGGCCAGCCCCTCCTGGACCATCAGGGTGCCGAAGTAGTTCACGTCCGACACCACGTCGTACGCCAGCTCCACGGTGACGCCCTTGTGGGCGCGCAGCGCCGCGTACTTCTCGGCGAACGAGTCCCGCAGCTCCGAGGTGCGCGGGTCGATCAGCTGCGTCTCGCGCAGGTCCACGCTCAGGTCGGCGGCCTTCTTGCGGATGGTCTCCACGTCGCCCAGCAGCGTCAGGTCGCACACGTCCCGGCGCAGCAGCACGTCGGCGGCGCGCAGCACCCGCTCCTCCGTGCCCTCCGGGAGCACCACCCGGCGCCGGTCGGCCCGCGCCTGTTCGAGCAGCTCGTGCTCGAACATCATCGGGGTGACCCGGCCGCTGCGGGCCACCGAGACCCGCTTGAGCAGGTCGGCGGTGTCCACGTGCCGCTCGAACAGGCCGAGCGCGGTCTCCGCCTTGCGCGGGGTCGCCGCGTTCAGCTTGCCCTCCAGGGCGAAGAGTTCGGCGGCGGTCGGGAAGCTGTTCCCGGCGACCG
This sequence comes from Streptomyces sp. NRRL F-6492, assembly GCF_001280125.1. Taxonomy (GTDB): domain Bacteria; phylum Actinomycetota; class Actinomycetes; order Streptomycetales; family Streptomycetaceae; genus Streptomyces. Next base: position 3,216 of record NZ_LGEG01000249.1, on the reverse strand, counting down.
AGACCACCGGGGTGCCGGGCGCGAGCCGGGCCGCCAGGGTCAGGATCTCCTCGCTGGGCCGCTCGTTCAGGGTGAGCACCACCCCGGCGATCGGCGGGGTGCCGGCCGAGTGCGCGGCGAGCGCGCCGACGACCAGGTCGGCCCGGTCCCCGGGGGTGACGACCAGACAGCCGGGCGTCAGGGCGTTCAGGAAGTTCGGCAGCATCGCGCCGCCGAAGACGAAGTCCAGGGCGTCCCGGGCGAGCCCGGCGTCGTCGCCGAGGACGACGGTGGCGCCGAGCGCGTGGGTGATCTGGGCGACCGTCGGCGCGGACAGGGCCGGCTCGTCCGGCAGGACGTAGCAGGGCACGGGCAGCCGGGCCGCGAGCCGCTCCGCGATGGCCTCCCGGTCCTCGGCCGCCACCCGGTTGACCACCATCGCGAGCACGTCGCAGCCGAGCCCGTCGTACGCCCGGAAGGCGTTGCGCGCCTCGGCCCGCACGGACTCCGCCGACTGGCCCTTGCCGCCGACCACCGGGATGACGGAGGCGCCGAACTCGTTGGCGAGGCGCGCGTTGATCGCCAGCTCGTCGGGGAGCTGGGTGGCGGCGAAGTCGGTGCCGAGGACGAGGACGACCTCGTAGTCGCGGGCGACGGCGTGGAAGCGGTCGACCAGCCGGGAGACCAGTTCGTCGGTGCCCCGTTCGGCCTGGAGGGCGGAGGCCTCCTGGTAGTCCATGCCGTAGACCGTCGAGGCGTCCTGCGAGAGCCGGTAGCGGGCGCGCAGCAGGTCGAAGAGCCGGTCGGGCCCGTCGTGCACCAGCGGGCGGAACACCCCCACCCGGTCCACCTGGCGGGTCAGGAGCTCCATGACTCCCAGCTCGACGACCTGGCGGCCGTCACCGCGGTCGATCCCGGTCACGTACACGCTGCGCGTCACGCCGTGGTCTCCTGTCCAGTCCTGCGGAAGGGCCCGGGCGGTGCCCCAGCTCCGCCTTCCCGGCCCGTACGTCCCTCACCCGTGCGTTCCTCACGCGCGTCCGTCACCTGTGTCCGTCACGCAGGTCCGCGGGTGTGTCAATCAGAAGGGCTTGGAAAGCCCCGATAGGGCGGCATTACCCCCTTGACAATACCCCCGGCGGTGGTTAGGTCGCCCGCCGGACGAAGGGCCCGGAAACCCGGGCCGAAGGGCCCCGGAAGGGCTCCCCGAGGGCTGCCGGGGGACCCCCGGCGGTCCCCCGCGAGGGACGCGCGGAACGGCGGCGAGCGCGCCCCTCAGGCCCGGCGTGTGAGAATTGCCGTGGCTCACACGGACCGCGACCGAGCAGGAGACACAGCACGATGCGCATCGGAGTTCTCACCGCAGGCGGCGACTGCCCCGGCCTGAACGCAGTGATCCGGTCGGTCGTGCACCGGGCGATGACCGGTCACGGAGACGAGGTCATCGGCTTCGAGGACGGCTTCAAGGGCCTCCTCGACGGCCACTTCCGGCCGCTCGACCTGAACGCCGTCAGCGGCATCCTGGCCCGCGGCGGCACCATCCTCGGCTCGGCCCGCCTGGAGCGGAACCGGCTGCGCGAGGCCGCCGAGTCCGCCTCCGACCTGGCCCGCCAGTACGGCATCGACGTCCTCATCCCGATCGGCGGCGAGGGCACCCTGACCGCCGCCCGGATGCTCTCCGACGCCGGCATGCCCGTCGTCGGCGTCCCGAAGACCATCGACAACGACATCTCCTCCACGGACCGCACCTTCGGCTTCGACACCGCCGTCGGCGTCGCCACCGAGGCCATGGACCGCCTCAAGACCACCGCCGAGTCCCACCAGCGCGTGATGGTCGTCGAGGTGATGGGCCGCCACGCCGGCTGGATCGCCCTGGAGTCCGGCATGGCCGGCGGCGCGCACGGCATCTGCCTCCCCGAGCGGCCCTTCGAGGTCGACGACCTCGTCAAGATGGTCGAGGAACGCTTCGCGCGCGGCAAGAAGTTCGCCGTCATCTGCGTCGCCGAGGGCGCGCACCCCGCCGAGGGCTCGATGGAGTACGCCAAGGGCGAGATCGACCAGTTCGGCCACGAGCGCTTCCAGGGCATCGGCAACCAGCTCGCCGTCGAGCTGGAGCGGCGCCTCGGCAAGGAGGCCCGCCCGGTCATCCTCGGCCACGTCCAGCGCGGCGGCACGCCGACCGCGTACGACCGGGTGCTCGCGACCCGCTTCGGCTGGCACGCGGTCGAGGCGGCGCACCGCGGCGACTTCGGCCGGATGACGGCGCTGCGCGGCACGGACATCGAGATGGTGCCGCTCGCGGAGGCCGTGACCCAGCTCAAGAGGGTCCCGGCGGACCGCATCCGCGAGGCGGAGTCGGTTTTCTGAGCCCGCCGGCCTTCACGGCCCCGACCGTCCCCCCGTGGACGGTCGGGGCCGTTTCGGCGTGCCGGCACCTCCCCGGAAATGCCGGATTCCACTCTTGAGCCGGAGCGCGGGATCAACAAGGCTGGGGGCCTGTCCCGGACACGTCCCAACCCTGTCCGCCTGTCCGGGCGAAGGGGGAGGCGCGGATGACGCCGGGGGAGCACGCCCCTGATCCGCGGGGCGTACGGAGCCCCGCCGAGTTCCTCGCGCGCCTCCAGGCGCTCAAGGACTGGTCCGGCCTGACGTACCGCGAGCTGTCGGCGCGGGCGGAGGCGCGCGGGGACGTCCTGCCCCGCTCCACGGTGGCGAACATGCTGTCCCGCACGACCCTGCCCCGCGAGGAACTCCTGACGGCCTTCGTCCGCGCGTGCGGCACCGGCCCGGCCGGGCTGGAGGAGTGGCGGACGGCACGGAGGGAACTCACGGGGCGCCGGGGGTACGGGACGGGGGCGCCGGACCCGGCGGAGACGGACCTGGGCCCGGACCCGGACCCGGCCACGATCCCGGCCCTGGGCCCGGACCTGGACCTGGGCCCGGACCCGGCCACGATCCCGGCCCTGGGCCCGGACCTGGACCCGGCCGCGATCCCGGCCCTGGACCCGGCCGCGATCCCGGCCCTGGGCCCGGACCTGGACCCGGACCCGGACCCGGCCGCGATCCCGGCCCTGGACCCGGACCCGGGACCGGGAGCGGCCCCGGATTCGACCCCGGCCCCGGAGGGCACGGCCCCGGCGCGCGAGGGGCCCCTCGCCTCCGAAGATGCCTCGGCCTCCGAAGAAGCCCCGGTCCCCGAAGATGCCCCGGCCCCCGAAGAAGCCCCGGGCCCCGAGA
>NZ_LGEG01000248.1 GCF_001280125.1 Streptomyces sp. NRRL F-6492 | reverse complement strand
CGGGGGAGGCGCGGCGGGTCCGGGGGGCCCGGCGGGTCGGGGCCGGGGAGCCGTGCGGGAAACGGACTCGGTGGCCGTACGGGCCACGGGTCCGGCGGCCGTCCGGCCGGGCGCGACCCCTGGGCCGTCGGCGGCTGGATCGCCCTCGCCGTCTTCGGGGCCGCCACCGTCGCCGACTCCCGGCTGCCGCTCAGCTGCGCCCCGACCGCCGATCCCGTGTGCGCGGCGCGCGAGACCGCCGGGCTCGTCCCCGCCACCCACGCGGCCCACGCCGTCAGTTCGAGCCTGGCGATGACGGGCGCGCTCGCGGCCCTGGTCGCCCTGACCGTCGCCGCCCGCCGGCGCGACCGCCGCCGGTCCCTCGCCCGGGCCGGACCGGCCCTGGTCGCCCTGGAGTCCGCCGCCACCGCCTGGACCCTCGCCGCCGTCGCCGCCTTCGAGGCCGGGAAGGGCGTCTGGGCGCTGGGCGCGGGGCAGCGGCTCCAGGTCCTCCTGGTGGCCGCGTGGCTCGCCGTCCTCGCCCACTCCCTCGCCACGGAAGGACGGAGGGAGGGCCGGTGACCTTCGTACGGATCGGGGGCGTGCCCCACCACGTGGTGACCGACGGCTCGGGACCCGTCTGCGTCCTCGGCGCCGGCCTCGGCATGAGCTGGTTCGACTGGGACCCGGTCGTCCCGCACCTCGCCCCGTACCGCACGGTCGTCCGCTTCGACCGCCCCGGCCACGGCCTCTCCGCCCCGGCGGCCGTCCCGCCGACGGCGGCGGGCGAGGCGGACCGGATCGCGGCCGTCCTCGACGCGCTCGGCCACCGGGGGCCCGCCGTCGTCGTCGGGCACTCGATCGCCGGGTTCCACGCGGAGGCCTTCGCCCGGCTGCACCCGGACCGGACCGCCGGCCTGGTCCTCGTCGACTCCTCGGTGGAGGAGGACCCCCGGCCGTCCCGCACCACCGCGCCCGCCCGCCTCCTCGGCGCCGCCCTCTGCGCCGCCGGACTCCCGGCGGCGCTCGGCCCCGCGGTCCGGGACCTCGCGGTCCGGGCGGGGACCGTACGGGCGGGGGCCCCGCGCGCCGACCCCGCCCTCGTCCGCCGCGTCTACCGCACCTCGCGCGTGCTGCGCGGCACGCTCCTGGAGAACGCCCACTACGGCGCCGTCGCCGCCGGACTCCTCGCCCTGCGGGAGGACCACCCCCTTCCGCCCGGCCTCCCCGTCACCGTCCTCGCCGCCCCCGACGGCTCCGCCCGCTGGGAGCGGCGCCAGCGCGCCCTGGCCCGGCGGCTCGGCGCCCGCTACGAGGCGGCCGAGCCGTCGGGCCATCTGGTCATGCGGGACCGCCCGGACGCGGTGGCCCGGGCGGTCCTGGACGTCCGGAGCCGTCAGGAGGTCGGTTAGAGACGCCCATGGGGGTCCGGAGCCGTCACAAGGGCGCGCAGACGACGCCCATGGGGTCCGGAGCCGTCAGGAGGACGCTCAGGAGGACGCGTAGACGCTCATGCAGAACGCCTTGATCTGCTCGTCCGACAGGTGCTGCGCCAGTTCGGCCTCGCTGATCATGCCGACGAGCCGCTTCTCCTCGATGACGGGCAGCCGCTTGATCCGGTGGCTCTGCATCTCCTCCAGGACGGCGCCCACGTCGGCGTCCGACTCGACCCAGCGCGGGGTGCCCTTGGCCATCTCGCCGCAGGTCACCTCGGCCGGGTCGTGGCCCATGGCCACGCAGCCGACGACGATGTCGCGGTCCGTGAGGATGCCGCAGAGACGTTCGTTCTCGTCGGCGATGGGCAGCGCGCCCACGTTCAGGTCGCGCATCAGCTGCGCGGCGCGGTCGAGCGTCTCGTGAGCCGGGATCCACTGGGCCCCGGAGTGCATGATGTCCTTCGCCGTGGTCATGGGGTCGCGTACCTTTCGTCGTCGAACGTGGTCGTACGAATCCCCGAGCCCACCCATTGTCGGCGCACGGCACGGCCCCCGCGACCGCAGCGGGTCACGGGGGCCGTGGCGCCCTTCCGGGAGCCCGGGATCAGGCCCCGCGCTCCTTCAGCATGTCCGCCATCATCAGCATCTCGGACTTCTGCGCGTCGACCATGCCCCGGGCGAGCGCCCGCTCGACGCCCACCGCGCACTTCTGGACGCAGCCCTCGGCCATGTGGACCCCGCCCCTGTGGTGCTCGGTCATGAGCTTCAGGTACAGGACCTCGGCCTCCCGGCCACTGGCCTTCCGGAGCTCCTCGATCCGCGTCTTGGTCGCCATGCCCGGCATGAGCGCCCCGTCCAGCGGGCCGGTGTCGCCCGAGCCGCCCATGCCCATCCAGCTCATCGGCTCGACGCCGGACTCGTTCTTGGGCAGCCCCCACAGGTCGAGCCAGCCGAGCATCATGCCCCGCTGGTTGGCCTGCGTGTTGGCGATGTCGTACGCGAGCCGGCGCACGGCCTCGTCCTTCGTCCGGTCCCGGACGATGAACGACATCTCGACGGCCTGCTGGTGGTGGACGGCCATGTCCCGGGCGAACCCGGCGTCCGCCGACGTGGAGACGGGGACGGCGGGCGCCTCGTCGCGGTCCGCGGAGGCGACGGTGACGGCGCCCCCGGCGAAGAGCACCGCGAGGGCGACGGCGGCGATCGCCGCCCCCTGCGTGCGGTTCGGCCTCACTGGCCCATCCCGGCGCCGGCCGCGCCCGCCGCGTCGAGCCCGCCCGTGCAGGCCGCGCCCGGCTCCGGGGTCTGCGGACCCTGCACGTACTTGGTGAGGAAGGCGTCGACGCGCGGGTCGTCCGCGCCGTCCACGGTCACCTGCTTGCCCCAGGCGGACAGCGTGATGGCCCCGGCCTGGTCGTCCACGGGGCTCATCAGCGTGTACTTGGTCTTGCCGACCTTCGCGGCCAGCTTCTCCACGTCGCCCTTGGGGGCCTGCTTGTTGTAGGTCACCCAGACGGCGCCGTGCTCCAGGGAGTGCACGGCGTTCACGTCGGGGATCGCCTTCGCGTAGACGTCGCCGTCGCAGTTCATCCAGACCGGGTTGTGGTCGCCGCCGACCGGCGGCTTCATGTCGTACTTCACGGCCGTCTGGACGTGGTTGCGGCCGAGCTTCTTGGGGTCCCAGGTCTTCTCGGCGGAGATGGGGGCCTTGGCGGCGGCCTCCTTCTTGTCCTGCTCGTCGGACTTCTTCATCAGCACGAAGCCGCCGAAGCCGACGAGGCCGAGGACGACGACGGTCGAGACGCCGATGGTGATCAGACGGTTGCGGCGCTCGCGGGCCTGCTCGGCGCGGCGCATCTCCTCTATTCGGGCGCGGCGGTCGGCGTTGGCGGAGCGGTTGGCGGCCATGGTGGTGTCGTCCTTCTTCGGGAGTGGGGGTGGAGTTCGGTTCGGGCACGGACGTGCGGCGGCGCGGGCGGGGAGACCGCCCTTCCCGCCCCTAGGTCCGGAGCACCTGAAGGACGTGCAGGTCCGGCGCGCGCGGCCGGACGCCGGAGCGGCCCGCCGACCCGTCGCCGGAGACCGGGGCGGGGCGCGGAAGCCCGTCCGCCGCCTGGAGCGGGGGATCGAGCGGGGGCGCGCCGAGCACCGCGGGGGAGAGCGAGGGGAAGAGGGAGCAGCCGCCGCGGTCGTACGGGCAGACGTACTCGACGGCGACGGCGGTCGCCGCCCGCACCCGCTGCTCCGGGACCGGCCCGTGATGGGACTCCGACCCCGGCCCGGCCCCCAGGCAGAAGAAGAGCGCGGCGAGGAGCGTCGCCACGGCACTCACCAGTGCCATGGGACGCGCGTGCCGGGACGGGCGTACGAGCCGTGTGGCCCCCATGGGCGGAGATCGTAGTGGGCGCGGGCCCTCCGTGGGCCGAACGGGGTGCCACCGGCTGCCCGGGGGCGGGCGGAGGAGGAGCGGCGGCCGACGGGAAGGGCCCGTCCCCCGTTACCTGAGTCACAACCGAGCAGGCAGTATGGGTGTGCAACGTGCGCGAAACCATGTGGTGGGATGCTCAGGTGCCCCCGAGTGCCCGAGGCGGTGGGACAGGCGGCCTGACCAGCGAGGATGGGTGTGGAAATGGACAAGCAGCAGGAATTCGTGCTCCGTACGCTCGAAGAGCGCGACATCCGCTTCGTGCGCCTGTGGTTCACCGACGTGCTCGGCTTCCTCAAGTCGGTGGCCGTGGCGCCGGCCGAACTGGAGCAGGCCTTCGACGAGGGCATCGGCTTCGACGGCTCCGCGATCGAGGGCTTCGCCCGGGTCTACGAGTCGGACATGATCGCCAAGCCGGATCCGGGCACGTTCCAGATCCTGCCTTGGCGCGCGGAGGCCCCGGGCACGGCCCGGATGTTCTGCGACATCCTGATGCCGGACGGCTCGCCGTCCTTCGCGGACCCCCGTTACGTCCTGAAGCGGGCCCTGGCCAAGACCTCGGACCTGGGCTTCACCTTCTACACCCACCCCGAGATCGAGTTCTTCCTCCTGAAGGACAAGCCGCTCGACGGCTCCCGGCCCACCCCGGCCGACAACTCGGGCTACTTCGACCACACCCCGCAGAACGTCGGCATGGACTTCCGCCGCCAGGCGATCACCATGCTGGAGTCGATGGGCATTTCGGTCGAGTTCTCCCACCACGAGGGCGCTCCGGGCCAGCAGGAGATCGACCTCCGCTACGCCGACGCGCTGTCGACGGCCGACAACATCATGACCTTCCGCCTCGTCATGAAGCAGGTCGCCCTCGAACAGGGCGTCCAGGCCACCTTCATGCCGAAGCCGTTCTCGGAGTACCCGGGCTCGGGCATGCACACCCACCTCTCCCTCTTCGAGGGCGACCGGAACGCCTTCTACGAGTCGGGCGCCGAGTACCAGCTCTCCAAGGTCGGCCGCTCCTTCATCGCGGGCCTCCTGAAGCACGCGGGCGAGATCTCGGCCGTCACCAACCAGTGGGTCAACTCGTACAAGCGCATCTGGGGCGGCTCGTCGCGCACGGCCGGCTCGGGCGGCGAGGCCCCCTCGTACATCTGCTGGGGCCACAACAACCGCTCGGCCCTCATCCGGGTCCCCATGTACAAGCCGGGCAAGACGGGCTCCTCCCGCGTCGAGGTCCGCTCCATCGACTCGGGCGCCAACCCCTACCTGACCTACGCCGTCCTCCTCGCGGCCGGCCTCAAGGGCATCGAGGAGGGCTACGAACTCCCGGCCGGCGCCGACGACGACGTCTGGGCCCTCTCCGACTCGGAACGCCGCGCGATGGGCATCGAGCCCCTCCCGCAGAACCTCGGCGAGGCGATCGCCCTCATGGAGAAGAGCGAACTGGTCGCGGAGACGCTGGGCGAGCACGTCTTCGACTTCTTCCTGCGCAACAAGAAGCAGGAGTGGGAGGAGTACCGCTCGGAGGTCACGGCCTTCGAGCTGCGGAAGAACCTGCCGGTGCTGTAAGCGCGGGTCAGAGGAGCGAAGACCTCACGAACAACGATCAGGGCCGGCGGCGGTCAGCCGCCGGCCCTGAGTTCGTCTTGCGCGCTCCGGACCGTCCGGCCCGAATCGGTGGAAGTCGGTCCGGCGCACGGCTCCACCGCCACGGAGGGAGAAGAGCGGCCGCTTCGCCGCGAGCGGTCCATCCGTCCGGAGCCACGGCAGCGTCGCGTCGACGGGGCTTTCGACACACGCTTTAGTTCTCCCACGCGGCGGCGCCGCGCAGGAGGTGGTGGTCCGCCACCTTGTCCGTGCACTCCATGGAGTCCCCGCGTACCGTCGTGAACCAGGAGTGGCTCAGGAAGATGTAGTCGATCTTCGCTTTGCTCGTGGTGTGCTCCGAGCACTCCTTGCTGGCGGTGGGCTCACCGCTGCGGCACAGGTCCCAGCTCTGCTCGCAGCCCGAGGCCGGGTCCGCATCCGGCTCCAACACCGGATCCGGCTTGGTGAACTGGCTCTTGTCGTTCTCGTCGACCTCCTGGAAAACGCCGGTCGCAAGGTTTCCCTCGGTGTCCTTGCCGTGCCTGTAGAGAGGATTCATGTCGGGGTGCTTGGGCTGCTGGTTGAAGTCTCCGGCAAGCACCACAGGCTCCCCCGCGTTGGCGAAGTCACCGGCGATCGTGGCGACCTCGGCGGTCTGGGCCGTGGTGTTCGGTGCGTTGAAGTCGATGTGGGTGTTGCAGGCGCGGACGGTACGAGCATCCACCGTGGCCTTGGCACACAGGAGGATGCGGTTCTCCGCCTGCGTCGGCTCGGGAAGCAGGGTGACCCTCCTGGAGTTCAGGTCGATCGTGCCGGGGCCGCCCTTCGCGAAGATGGCGAGACCGAAACGCAGTTCACCCGGCTCGTCGGTTTTCGGGGTGGGGTCCCACCGCTTGCAGCCGGAGGCGGACGGGAGCGCCGCACCCCAGGCGGTGTCGTACTTGACGCCGGAACGGCTCGCCAGGTGTTCGCGCAGCATCAACCACTGCCCGTGACAGACTTCCTGGAGCATGACCAGGTCCGCGTCCCAGTGGTCGATCGTGTGGACGACGGCGTCCCGCCACTCCACCTTTCCCGCGTCGTCCCGGGTCCTGCAGGTGCTCGAAGCGCCACAGACGTTGTAGGAGATGAAGCGTAGGCTGGGGGCGGTATCCCTATCGACGATGTCCGCCGTGGCTGGTGCGGTCCCCGCCGTGAAGAGGAGCCCGACAGAGAAGACCGCGGCCAGTAGTGCTCTGAATATCGCGCGCATCGACATATCCTTTCAAGATCGATTAGGCGGCGCGCATTTTCTCACACCGCCCTCGACCGGCGTCGAGACGGCCGCGTACGCGCATATCGGCTCTCACCCCCCACCCAGACGGCCCGACTCGCTGGTCAGCGAGGTGATCCGAAGGAAGCGGCCTAGCGCCAGACCGGATGAGCGGGGCCTCGTCATGGTCGAGGGATTGTCGGGGCCGCTACGAGGAGCTGGTGAGGATCAGGGCATGGGAAGTCTGTTGAGAGGTGTCTCCGGGGTCCGCTGGGGAGAGCTGCGCTACGCGACGGGGGCCGCGGCCGGCGGTGTTCCTCCTCTGCTGTCCCGGATCGCGTACGGGGACGAGAGCACGGCCCGTATCGCCGTCGACGACTTGGGCGATGCGATCTGCGCGCTGGGGTTCGTCGTCGGCGAGGCGACGGCTCCCACGGTCCCGTTCCTCCTCGAACTGGCCGGTTCCCCGCACGTGGCGTGCAAGGCCGAGCTGCTGGACCTGCTGGGAAACATCTGCCGGGCCGACCAGTGGCACTCCGCTGCCGCGGCGACCCGGGGCCGGGAGGACCACGCGGATTACCGGCGGCAGACCGGCTGGGAGACAGCCGCGAGGGCGGCGGTCCACGCGGGCCGACCGGCCGTCGAGGGCCTCGCCTCGTCCGTACGGCCGGAGGAGGCCGCACCCGCGCGGAAACTGCTGCTGACGATGGACAGCACCCCGCCGTTCCCGGAGCCGTGAGCGGCCACCGCGGGACAGCCCGAGGCCGCCGATGTCACCCCTGCCCTCCGCGCCCATGTCGTGCGCCGGGCACGACTTCGCCGCGCCGCGCCGCAGCGACCGGAAGGCGTGGTCGGTCGTCGCGGTGGTGCTCGGGCGGGTCGAGCCGTCGGAGCCGCGCTGAGGCCGGGGGTGTTGTCGGTGGGCGGTGGCATGCTCGCCGCATGGAGAACTGGGTCGAATCCATGGGCGGGCCGCTCGTCGTGGTGTCGGTGTCGGGGCTTCGGCAGTGGAGCGGGTGCACGGAGGACGGGGTGCTCGTCGGGGGCGGGACGGTGGTGGACGACTACGACCGGGCCTGCGCGGTGGAGGAGCTCGCCGGGGTGATCGGTGGGAACGTCCTCGTCCTCGGGGACGAGCCCGCCACGACTCGGTACCTGCCCGGGCGGCGGGCCTTCGTGCGGTGGCTCGGGGCCGGCTCCGAGGAGGAACTGGTCGCCGCCGCCGAGGCCCTGTTGGACGACCCCCGTACCCCCTGGGAGGAGTGCGGCGTCTGGGAGACGGACGGGGCCGCCGTGCTCATGGACTCCGCCGACGCCGGGGCCGGCCTCGGGACGCCGTACCCCGACGGCATGGGGATGCCGGAACAGGCTGGCGTCGACCTGCCTGCGGGCCGGTGGCGGGTCGGGGCCCATCAGTCGGCGGGCGGGGACGTCCGGGTCGGCGTCGTGCGGCTCCTGGCCTGGTAAAACCTGTTGTCCGGTTCGTGGCGGGCGTTCACACTGCCGGGGTGAAGATCCCCTTCGTCGCCACCGCGCGGCTTCTCCTGCACCCGTTGACCGTCGACGTCGCCGAGCGGATCGTCGCGCGGACGCCCCTCGCCGGGGACCTCTGGGCTGAGGGGTATCCCCAGGACGGGGACGTCCGGGGGTGCACCGGCTTTCTGCGGGGCGTTGCCGAGCGCGGGGATCCCGGGGTCTTCCGGGCGTATGAGATACGGCTTTCCGACAGCGGCGTCACCGTCGGCGGGATCGGGTTCCACGGGCCGCCCGACGAGGTCGGGGTCGTGACCGTGGGGTACGGGCTCGTGCCCGGCGCACGCGGGAAGGGGTACGCCTCCGAGGCCCTGCGCGCGCTCCTCGAAACCGCCCGGGTGGCCGGCGTCGCCGGGGTGAAGGGGGACGCCGACCTGGACAACCCGGCCTCGCACCGGGTCATGGAGGCCGCCGGGATGCGGTGCGTCGCGGAGAGCGGCGAACTCCGGCACTTCTACGTGGGGTTCTGACGCGTCCGGAGTCCTGGGACGCCCGGGGTCCTGACGCGTCCGGAGTCCTGGGACGCCCGGGGTTCCGGGACTCCCCGGCCCCTCAGCGTTCCGACAGCTCCGACGGCGCCTCCTGCACCACCCAGCCGTTGCCGTCCGGGTCCTCGAAGGTCATGAACGAGTTCCAGGTGCCGCCCTTCCCCTCCTCCCAGCCCGTCGCGCCCACGTGCATCACCGGCGAGACCTCGACGCCCCGGGCCACCAGCTCCTTCCGCGCCGCCTCGATGTCCGTGACGCAGAGCTGGAGGCCGTGCAGGCCGCCCGGGGGCGTCTGCCGCGCGCCCGGCATCGGTGGCATCCCGCTCAGCATCGCGATCGAACAGCGCGAGCCCGGCGGGGTCACCTGGACGATCCGCATGCCGGGGGCCATCTCGTCGTCCAGGTCGACGGTGAAGCCGCACTTCTCGCCGTAGAACTCCTTCGACCGGTCCATGTCCGTGACGGGGACCGGGACGACTTCCAGTGTCCATTTCATGGGTTCTCCTCTTTTTGTTCCAGGAGGCTCGGGTGCCGGGTGCCGGGTTCTTCCACCGTCGCCCACCCGGACGGGCCCCGCACCTCGACCTGACGGAAAACCGTCGTTCCCGTCGTCCGGTTCTCGCACCGGGAGGGTCCACCGGGGTGGGAATGCTCCCCCTTGTTCCTTCTTGTTCCGCCACCGATCGTCAACTGGCTTGCATCTTCTGCCCACTGTGCGGAATTGATCGCGATTGAGTGCTCCCGCGACACACAACCTCCCTATAGTGAGCCAGCGTTGATCACATGAACGCGACACGTGCGGCTGTCGCCACAGGAGTCGGGAGTTCAGGACTCATGACGCGCCCCCATCCGGAGCAGCCGCCTCCGGAGCAGCCGCCCCCCGGGTGCCCGGCCCATGCCGCCCCCGCCGCCGTCCCGCTCGACGGCCCCGGGTTCCAGGTCGACCCCCAGGCCCTCTACCGGGCCATGCGGCGCGACCACGGGCCCGTCGTCCCCGTCGAGCTGCCCGGCGGGGTGCCCGCCTGGCTGGTCGTCGGGTACCGCGAGCTCCACCGGGTCACCAGCGACGGCGAGCTGTTCCCGCGCGACGTGGGCCTGTGGAACCAGTGGCCGCGCATCCCGGCCGACTGGCCGCTGCTCCCGATGGTCGGACGGCCCCTGCCGTCCATCTACTTCACCGCGGGGGAGGAGCACCGGCGGCACGTCCGGATGGTGGTCCCCGCCCTGGAGGGCGCCGACCCCTTCGAGATCCGCGGGCACTGCGAGCAGCTCGCCGACCGGCTCGTCGACGCCGTCTGCGGCCGGGGCGCGGCCGACCTCGTGGCCGACTTCTGCGAACCCCTCCCCGTCCTCGTCCTCGCCCGCCTCGTCGGCTTCCCCGACGACGAGGGCGACGACATCGCCGAGGTGCTCAAGGACCTGGCCGACGGCGGGCCCGGCGCGCAGAGCGCCCACCAGCGGTTCGGCGAGCACATGGCGCGCCTGGTCGCCGCGAAGCGGGCCGCGCCCGGCGACGACGTCACCTCCCGCATGCTCGCCTTCCCCGAGGCGTTCACCGACGAGGAGTACGTGCTCGACCTGATGGCCGTCACGGCCGCCGGGCACCTCACCACCGCCGACTGGCTCGGCAACTCCCTGCGCCTGATGCTCACCGAGGACGAGTTCGCCGACTCGATGGCCGGCGGCCGGCGCAGCGTCTCCGAAGCCACCACCGAGGTGCTGTGGGAGGACGCCCCCACCCAGATCCTCGCCGGACGCTGGGCCGTACGGGACACCCGGCTCGGCGGACAGCACATCAGGGCCGGGGACATGCTGCTGCTCGGCCTCGGCGCCGCCAACACCGACCCGCTGATCCGCCAGGGCGCCCCCGGGTCCGGAGCGCCCGCCCACGGAGGCGCCGGCGCGCACCTGGCGTTCAGCCACGGCGAGTACCGCTGCCCCTTCCCCGCCCAGGAGATCGCCGAGATCATCGTCCGCACCGGCATCGAGGTCCTCCTCGACCGGCTGCCCGACCTCGAACTCGCCGTCTCCGCCGGGGAACTCGTCCGGCGCCCCTCCGCCTTCCTGCGCGGCACCACTTCGCTCCCCGTCCGGTTCACCCCCGTTCGTACGACAGGAGACCTCTCGTGACCTGCCCCCACGCCGCGGCACAGACCGCCGCCCGCGACGGCGGGACCGTCGTCATCGACCCGATGGTCCAGGACCTGGACGGCGAGACCGCGCGGCTGCGCGACGCCGGTCCGCTGGCCCGGATCGACCTGCTCGGGGTGCCCGCCTGGGCCGTCACCCGGCACGCCGACGCCCGGCGGCTCCTGGTCGACCCCCGGCTCGTGAAGGACCTCGACGCCTGGGGCCTGTGGCGGAGCGGCGAGGTCACGCACGCGTGGCCGCTCATCGGCATGATCGACGCCGGGCGGTCCATGTTCACCGTCGACGGCGCCGAGCACCGCCGGCTGCGGGCCAAGACCTCGCAGGCGCTCACCCCCCGCCGGCTCGAAGCGATACGCCCCGACATCGAGAAGTTCACCGCCGAGCTCCTCGACGCCCTGGCGGAGGGCGGCCGGGACGGCGCCGTCGTCGACCTCAAGTCCGTGTTCGCGCAGCCGCTGCCCATGAAGGTCGTCGGCATGCTGATGGGCGTCGACCCCGCCGCGAACGCCATGCTCACCCGGCAGTACAAGAAGTTCTTCTCGATGCTCACCCCGCAGGACGAGCGCCTCGCCCTCCTGGCCGACCTGGACGTCTTCTACGCCGGTCTCGTCCGCGAGAAGACCGCGCGGCCCACCGACGACCTGACCTCGGCGCTCATCCTCGCCGACGAGGGCGGCGAGCCGCTGACCGAGGAGGAGGTGATCGGCAACCTCAAGGCGATGGTGGCCGCCGGGCACGAGACCACGATCGGGCTCATCCTCAACGCCGTGCGCGCCCTGCTCGCCCACCCCGACCAGCTGAAGCTGGTCCTGGACGGTGAGGTCTCCTGGGAGGCCGTCGTCGAGGAGACCCTGCGGTGGGACACCCCCACCACCCATCTGCTCATGCGGTTCGCCACCGAGGACGTCGAGGTGGGCGACGGCGTCGTCGCCGAGGGCGAGGGCGTGGTCATCTCCTACCGGGCGATCGGCCGCGACCCCGAGCAGCACGGCCCCGACGCCGACGCGTTCGACATCACCCGGGCCGCCCCGGTCCGGCACATGACCTTCGGCCACGGCCCGCACATCTGCCCCGGCGCCGCCCTCTCCCGCGTCGAGGCCGGGATCGCCCTGCCCGCCCTCTTCGCCCGCTTCCCCCGGCTGCGGCTCGCGGTGCCGGACGCCGACATCCGCAAGCTCCCCGTGATGACGCAGAACGACATGGAGGCCTTCCCCGTACTCCTGGACGCCTGACGTCCCGGGGCCGGAAGGCCCCGGCTCAGCGTCCCGCCGGGGTCCAGTGCAGCCGGCCGTCCAGGCCGATCGCCGCGACCCCGTCCGTGCCCGCGTCCGGCGCCCCCGCGAACAGGAACCGGTCCAGGGTCCACACCGGCCCCGCCCCCGTCCTCCCCGTCCCGCCGTGCGACGCCGTCGCCAGGAAGCCGGTGCGGGAGCGGACCGCGAGGAGGCCGTCGCCGCCGCCCACCGGGCCGAAGCCGGCCACCCCGGTGCCCGGCAGCTCCGTGAACGGGGACGCCGGGGCCGTACCCGAGAAGTCGGCGCTCCGCAGGTCGCCCGAGGCCGGCTTGCGGAACCAGAGCCGCACCCCGTCGCCGGCCGGCGACGGGGTCGCGCTCAGCGCCAGCGTCGTCGCCGGCAGACCGGTCGGCGCCGGGCCCGTCAGCGGCCCGCCGGGGTGCTGCCGCGCCCACGCCAGGACGGTCTTCGGGGTGCTCGCGAAGACGTACCCGCGCCCGCCCGCGTCCGTCGCCGCCACCGGGTCGCCGTGCACGTCCGCGCCGCCGAGGACCCGCCACGGCCCCCAGTCCCCGCCGGCGAG
This sequence comes from Streptomyces sp. NRRL F-6492, assembly GCF_001280125.1. GTDB lineage: Bacteria > Actinomycetota > Actinomycetes > Streptomycetales > Streptomycetaceae > Streptomyces. Next base: position 27,670 of record NZ_LGEG01000248.1, on the reverse strand, counting down.
CTGCTCGCGGGCGGTGAGGCGGTGGCCGCTGTCCCGCAGGACCACGGTCGCCCGGCCTCCGCCGTCCACGGTCACGGCGGGCGCGCTGATGTCCGAGGTGCCGGAGGCGTCGTCCCGCTCGGGGGTGCCGAGGGACCGCCACGGGCCGAAGGCGCCGCCCGGCGCCGACTGCACGGTGGTCACCACCTCCCGGCGGTAGTCCGCGGGGCGGTCCGCGAGCACCGTCCGGGTGCCGTAGACCGACATCCGGCCGTCGGGCAGGGCCACGGAGGTGACGCCGCTGTCCAGGCCGCCGCCGGGCAGCAGCTCCGGCCCCCGCCAGACGACGGCGTCCGCCGCCTTCCGCCAGGTCGCGAGGCGCCCGTCGAGGACGGAGAAGGCGCGCAGGCCGCCGCCGGGGTCCCGCTGGACCCAGGAGGTGGAGGTCCCCCGGGCGTAGCGGACGGTCTGGGTCCAGCCCCGCCCGGCGGGCCGCGCGGCCACCTTCAGGTCGCCGCAGCCCGCGAGGGTCCCGCAGTCCGCGACCCCGTCCAGCCAGGCGTACGTCTCCAGGGTCTTCAGCTTGGCGCCCGCCGCCTCGGCGTCGAGGGTGTGCGGCAGCGCGCTGGTCGGGTAGCCGAGGTAGTTCTGCACGCCGACGTGCGGGTGTCCGGGCCGCTCCGCGTACCGGGCCAGCGCCTCCTGGACGAACCGCGCCCCGTACAGGTGGTCCTGGTGGTCCCGGTACGTCCCCGTCCCCGGGTACGTGCCGGGGGTCGGGTCCTGCATCCGCACGAAGGTCGGCCGGAAGCGCTCCAGGAGCCCGGTCAGGGTCGCGACGACCTGCCGCTTGTTGTACGAGAAGTCGGCGGTGGCCGGGGTGCCGGCGGACAGCTGGGAGCCGAGCTCGGTCACACGGCCGTGCCAGAGGCCGTTGAGGCTGTGCGGGCGGTCGCCGCTGATGGAGCCGGCCTCGCGTATCTGCAGCCACACCAGCTTGACGTGCGGCTTCGCCCGCAGGGTGTCCAGCTCGGCCCACGCGCCGCCGGCCGTGGGGATCGCGACCCGGTCCCAGGGGCTGGTCCTGCTGCCCGTCGCCATCTCGGCGTACGCGGCGCGGATGCCGTTCTGCCGGGCCTCGGCGTAGCCCGCCTTGTCGGCCGCGGTCCCGGCGGCGTCGCGCGGGCGCGCGTTGACGCCGTCCGACTCGCCCGCGGTGAGGTAGACGGAGGCCAGGGGGCTGCCGGAGCGGAGCGACTGGGATATGTCCGGGTTCATGAAGAACAGGTCGTCGTCCGGGTGCGCGACGAACTGCACCACCGAGGCGGAGCCGGAGGCCGGGGCCGGTACGGGCTTCGCCGCCGCCCGGCCCCGCGCGGGCCCTCCCGCCTTCGCGCCCGTCGCCGCGTGCGCCTCCGGCCCCTCCGGCGTGCCCGTCACCGCGAGGACCCCGGCGAGGGCGCCGCCCACCAGGGCGGCCGTGACCGCGGTCACGGCGGTCCCGCGACGGGACGGGAGGTCGGAACGGCGGGGGCGGCGGAGGCGGAGGCGGACAGACATGGGTGGGCGGCGCGCTTTCGGAGAGGACGGACGGGCAGGTGGAGAGGACGGACGGGCAGGTGGGCGGGCAGGCGTACGGCCCCCGGGGTGCCGGGGGCGCCGTTCGCACGGGTGAGCGGGTCTCGCGGTCGGCAAGACGGACTTTCAAGAAATACGGTTCATCGGACCCGAAAAGCGATCAATGTGCGGGACATCACGTGTGATCCGCTGCGAACCGAAGGCCCGCACGCTCCCGCCCCCCGCGCCGGATAGGCTCGATCCCCCCGGGCTCGGCCCGGGGCTCGGACGTGCGCGGAGGGAGCGGCGGAATGACGGTGCCGGGACGCAGGAGCAGTACGTTCTCACGTCTGCTGCGGCACGGGTTCACCGACCCCTCGGGAGCCGAGCGGCTCCTGGACGTGCCCGAGCTGTCCGAGCTGCGCGGCGACTCCGTCCTCCTCGACGCCCTCGGCGCCACCGCCGACCCCGACCTCGCCCTGCGCGGCCTGGTCCGGCTCGTCGAGGCGCAGCCCGAGACCGAGCGGCACGCCTTCACCACCACCCTGCTCTCCGCCAAGCCCTTCCGGGACCGGCTCCTCGGCGTGCTCGGCGCCTCCGAGGCGCTCGGGGACCACCTGGCCCGCCACCCCCGCGACTGGGAGTCCCTCGTCAGGTACGAGGCGACCGACCTGCACCCGGGGATCGCCGAGTTCGAGCGGGGGCTCGCCGACGCCGACGACCCGGTCTCGCTGCGGGTCGCCTACCGCCGCTGCCTGCTGGCCATAGCGGCCCGTGACGTGTGCGGCACCACCGACGTCGCCCAGGCCGCCGCCGAGCTGGCCGACCTGGCGACGGCGACCCTGCGCGCCGCGCTCGCCGTCGCCGAGGCCGCCGCGCCCGCCGACGCCGCCCAGTGCCGGCTCGCGGTGATCGCGATGGGCAAGTGCGGCGGCCACGAGCTGAACTATGTCTCCGACGTCGACGTGATCTTCGTCGGGGAGCCGGCCGAGGGCGCCGACGAGGGCAAGGCGATCCAGGCCGCGACCCGGCTCGCCTCGCACCTGATGCGGATCTGCTCCGAGACCACCGTCGAGGGCACCATCTGGCCGGTCGACGCCAACCTGCGCCCCGAGGGCCGCAACGGCCCCCTCGTCCGCACCCTCTCCTCCCACCTCGCCTACTACCAGCGCTGGGCCAAGACCTGGGAGTTCCAGGCGCTCCTGAAGGCACGCGCGGTCGCGGGCGACCCGGAGCTCGGCGCCCGGTACATCGAGGCCGTCTCGCCGCTCGTCTGGCAGGCCGCCGAGCGCGAGAACTTCGTCCCCGACGTGCAGCGGATGCGCCGCCGGGTCGTCGACAACATCCCGGCCGCCCAGATCGACCGCGAGCTGAAGCTCGGCCCCGGCGGCCTCAGGGACGTCGAGTTCGCCGTCCAGCTCCTCCAGCTGGTGCACGGCCGCAGCGACGCCACCCTGCACAGCGGCGCCACCCTCGACGCGCTCGCGGCCCTCGCCGCCGGCGGCTACGTCGGCCGGGCCGACGCGGCCCAGCTGGACGAGGCGTACCGCTTCCTGCGGGCCATGGAGCACCGCATCCAGCTCTACCGGCTGCGCCGCACCCACCTCGTCCCCGAGGGCGAGACCGACCTGCGCCGCCTCGGCCGCTCCCTCGGCCTGCGCACCGACCCGGTCGCCGCGCTCACCAAGGAGTGGCGGCGGCACGCGGCCGTCGTCCGGCGGCTGCACGAGAAGATCTTCTACCGTCCGCTGCTCGACGCCGTCGCCCAGCTCGCCCCCGGCGAGACCCGGCTCAGCCCGAAGGCGGCCGGACAGCGGCTCGAAGCGCTGGGGTACGCGGACCCCGCCGCCGCCCTGCGCCACCTGGAGGCGCTGTCCTCCGGGGTGAGCCGGAAGGCCGCGATCCAGCGGACCCTGCTGCCCGTGCTGCTCGGCTGGTTCGCGGACTCGGCCGACCCGGACGCCGGGCTCCTCGGCTTCCGCAAGGTGTCCGACGCCCTCGGCAAGACCCCCTGGTACCTGCGGCTGCTGCGTGACGAGGGGGCCGCCGCGGAGAACCTCGCCCGGGTGCTCTCCGCCGGACGCCTCGCCCCCGACCTGCTGCTCCGCGCCCCCGAGGCGGTCGCGCTGCTCGGCGACCCGGAGGGCCTGAAGCCGCGCGACCGGGGCCACCTGGAGCAGGAGGTCCTGGCGGCGGTCAAGCGCGCGGACGACGCCGAGCAGGCGGTCGCGGCGGCGCGCGGGGTGCGCCGCCGGGAGCTGTTCCGCACCGCCGCGGCCGACCTCATCGGCTCGTACGGCACCGAGGACAGCCCCCGCGAGCCCGACCCGGGCGCGCTCGTCGACCGGGTGGGGGAGGCCGTCACCGACCTCAACGCGGCCACGATCGCGGGCGCGCTGCGGGCCGCCGTGCGCGCCGAGTGGGGCGAGGAGCTGCCGACCCGGTTCGCGGTCATCGGCATGGGCCGCTTCGGCGGCCACGAGGTGGGGTACGGCTCCGACGCCGACGTGCTGTTCGTGCACGAGCCGCGCGAGGGCGTGGACGAGCAGGAGGCGGCCCGGGCCGCGAACCGGGTGGTCACCGAGATGCGGCGGCTCCTCCAGGTGCCCACCGCCGACCCGCCGTTGCTGATCGACGCGGACCTCAGGCCGGAGGGCAAGAGCGGCCCCATGGTCCGCACCCTGAAGTCGTACGCCGCCTACTACCGCCGCTGGTCGCTCGTCTGGGAGAGCCAGGCGCTGCTGCGCGCCGAGCACATGGCGGGCGACCGGGACCTCGGCGAGCGGTTCGTCGAGCTGATCGACCCGCTGCGGTACCCGGCCGAGGGGCTCGGGGAGGACGCGGTCCGCGAGATCCGCCGCCTCAAGGCCCGGATGGAGTCCGAGCGGCTGCCGCGCGGCGCCGACCCGACGCTCCACGCCAAGCTGGGGCGCGGCGGCCTGAGCGACGTCGAGTGGACGGTCCAGCTGCTCCAGATGCGGCACGGCTGGGCCGAGCCGGGGCTGCGGACGACCCGTACCCGCGAGGCGCTCGCCGCCGCCCACGCGGCCGGGCTCGTCCCCACCGAGGAGGCGCAGGTCCTGGACGAGGCGTGGGTCCTGGCCACCCGCGTCCGCAACGCGGTGATGCTGGTGCGCGGCCGCCCCGGCGACACCTTCCCCTCCGAGCCGCGCGAACTCGCGGCGGTGGGAAGGTACCTGGGCTACGAGTCGGGCCACGTCGGCGAGATGGTCGACGACTACCGGCGGATCACCCGCCGGGCCAGGGCGGTCGTCGAGGAGCTGTTCTACGGGGCGTGACGCCTCCCGCGGGGGCGGTGCGCGGTGGTCCTACGGGGCGTGACGCCTGCGGCGGGGGCGGTGCGCGGTGGTCCTACGGGGCGTGACGCCTCCCGCGGGGGCGGTGCGCGGTGGTCCTACGGGGCGTCGAGCAGCGTCCTCACGTGCGCCAGGTACCCCGTCAGCGCCAGCTCGAACGCCTGGTTCGCGCGGCCCTCGGGGACCGCGCCCAGGGCGCGGGCCAGCCGGGGGGTGGCCGTCTCGTCGGCGAGTTCCCACATCGACTCGGGGGCGGCCAGGTCCAGGGCCGAGCCCAGGACGAGGTTCTCCAGGGCGATGATCACGGGCATGACGTCCGGCAGCGCGAAACCCGCGTCGAGCAGCCGGCCGACGGCCTTCTCGTACTGGGCGAGGACCTCGGGGGCGCGCACCGGCGAGGTCGTGAGGAGCGGGATCGCGCGCGGGTGGGCGGCGAAGGCGGCCCGGTAGGAGCGGGCCCAGGCGACGAGGGCCTCGTCCCAGGGCTCCCGGTCGAGGGTCCCGCCGTCGATGGCGGCGGCCACCCGCTCGCGGAGGAGCTCCACGATCCCGTCCCGCCCGTCGACGTGGTGGTAGACGGAGGCCGTCTGGACCCCGAGCCGCTTCGCGATCTGCGGGACGCTGAACTCGCCCTGCTGGTCGACGACTTCGAGCGCCGTGGTGGCGATGCGCTCCCGGTCGAGGAGGGGTCTGCGCGGCCGGCCCATGGGGCGTCACTTCCTGTCCGGGTTCCCGTCGGATTCCCGTCGGGTCTTCCCGAACGGTCGGGGCCGAGGCTACATTGCGCAAACCGAAAGCCTTTAGGTTTACGTCCGGCCGGACATCCCGACACACCTGCCACCCGCCACCGGAAGGCCCTCCCCAGCCATGTCCGCACCCGCCCCACCCGCTCCCGGCGCGCCCCCGGGACTGAGGACCGGCACCCTCACCACCGCCGACATCTCCTTCTTCGTCGTCTCGGCCGCCGCCCCCCTCACCGTCATGGCCGGCGTCGCCCCCGTCGCCCTCCTGCTCGGCGGCGTCGGCGCCCCCGTCGGCTACCTCCTGGCCGGCCTCACCCTCACCGTCTTCGCCGTCGGCTTCACCACCATGAGCCGCCACGTCCGCAGCGCCGGCGCCTTCTACGCGTACATCGCGCGCGGCCTCGGCACCCCGGTCGGCATCGCCGCCGCCCTCGTCGCCATGCTCGGCTACAACGGCATGGAGATCGGCGTGTACGGGCTCCTCGGCTCCGCCACCTCGGACACCGCCGCCGCCCTCGGCCACGACGTCCCCTGGCTGCCCGTCTCCCTCGCCGGCCTGCTCCTCGTCTGGTACGGCGGTCACCGCTCCATCGACTTCGGCGCCAAGGTCCTCGGAGTCCTCCTGGTCGCCGAGACCGGCATCCTCGTCCTCCTCGCCGGCGGCGTCCTGCTCGCCGGCGGGGCCCACGGCCTCTCCCTCGGCGGCCTCGCCCCCGCCCACGTCCTCACCGGCGGCACCGCCGCCGTCCTGGCCTTCGCCTTCGCCGCCTTCACCGGCTTCGAGTCCACCGTCATCTACCGGCGCGAGGCCCGGGACCCCGTCCGCACCGTCCCCCGCGCCACCTACATCGCGGTCGCCTTCCTCGGCCTCTTCTACGCCTTCGTCGTGTGGACCGTGATCCAGGCCTTCGGCGAGGACGAGGTCGTCCGGGCCGCCGCCGCCGACCCCGGCGGCCTCTTCTTCGCCGCCATCACCACCTACGTCGGATCCTGGGCCGCCGACCTGATGCACCTGCTCATCGTCACCAGCGTCCTGGCCTCCCTGCTCGCCTTCCACAACGCCATCAACCGCTACACCCTCGCCCTCGCCGAGGAGGGCGTCCTGCCGAAGGCCTTCGGCCGGATCCACCCGCGCCACCGCTCCCCGTACGTCGCCGGGGCCGCCCAGACCGTGCTCGGCGCCGTCGTCGTCCTCGCCTTCGCGCTCGCCGGCGCCGACCCGTACCAGCAGCTCCTGCTCTGGGTGAACACCCCCGGCATGATCGGCCTGATGCTCCTCCAGCTGCTCGCCGCGCTCGCCGTGCCGTTCTTCTTCCGCCGGATACGGCACGACGAGGGCGTCCTGCGCACGGTCGTCGCCCCCGTCACCGCCTTCGTCCTGCTCGCCGGGGCGATCGCCCTCGTCGTCGGACACGTCCACCTCTTCACCGGGGCCTCGCCCGCCGTCAACGCGGTCCTGCTCTCCGCCACCCCCGCCGTCTTCCTCCTCGGGCTCCTCCTCGCGCACCGGCTCCGCCGCACCCGCCCCGAGGTCTACGCCCGCTTCGCCGCCGAACCGACCGAACCGACCGAACCGTCCGAACTATCCGCACCGACCGCACCGTCCGCACCCGGAGAGTCCCCGTGCCCGCACCCGACCTCGTCCTCGTCAACGCCCGTGTCCGCGACCCCGGGCCGACCGGCCACACCGCCGTCGCCGTCCGCGACGGACTGATCACCGCCCTCGGCACCGACGCCGAGGCCCGCGCCTGGGCCGGACCCGGCACCGAGACCGTCGACCTCGCCGGCGCCACCCTCACCCCCGGCCTCACCGACGCCCACAGCCACCCCGTCTGGGGCCTGGAGATGTTCACCGGCACCGACCTCTCGGCCGTCACCGACCTCGAAGGGCTGCGGGCCGCGCTCCGGGCCGCCGAGCGCCGCGACGGCTGGATCCTCGGCTTCGGCCTCGACCACAACGCCTTCGGCGGCCGGCCCGTCCACCGCGACCTGATCGAGGACGTCCTCGACGGGACCCCCGCCCACCTGCGGCTCTACGACGGACACTCCGCCCTCGTGAACGGGACCGCCCTCAAGGCCGCCGGGATCGAGGGGCCCCGGGCCTTCGCCCAGCACTCCGAGATCGTCTGCGGCCCCGACGGGCGCCCCACCGGACACCTGGTCGAGCACGCCGCCATGGACCTGATGACCCCGGTCCTGCCCGCCCTGCCGTACGCCGAGCGCCGCGACCGGCTCGTCGCCCTGCTCACCGGCATGGCCGCCACCGGGCTCACCTCCGCCCACGTCATGGACCTCGGCGGACACGACGTGCCCGGCCTGCTCACCGCCCTGGAGGAGGACGGCGACCTGCCGCTCCGGCTGCGCCTCGCCCCCTGGTGCATGCCCGGCGCCACCCCCGGGGAGCTCGACGCCTTCGTACGGCTCCAGGAGCGGGCCGGCCGGCTGTGGCGGATCGGCGGGGTGAAGTTCTTCATGGACGGCACCGTCGAGGGCGGCACCGCCTGGCTGGAGCACGCCGACTGCCACGGCCGGGGCACCGACGCCTTCTGGCCCGACCCGGCCGCGTACTCCGCCGCCGTGGCCCACCTGCACCGCGCCGGGGTCGGCACCGCCACCCACGCCATCGGCGACGCGGCCGTCCGCCACGTCCTCGACACCGTGGAAGGCCTCGGCGCGGGCGGCCCCCGGCACCGGATCGAGCACATCGAGACCGTCCCCGACGACCAGCTCGGGCGCTTCGCCGCGCTCGGCGTCGTCGCCTCGATGCAGCCCCCGCACACCGCGTACACCCGCGCCGACCACACCGACGAGTGGTCCCTGCGGCTCGGGGAGGAGCGGGCCGCCCGCGCCTGGCGCTGCCGCGACCTGCGGGACGCCGGGGCGCACCTCGCCCTCGGCTCCGACTGGCCCATCGCCCACTACGACGCCCGGCAGGTCCTCGCCACCGCCCGCGCCCCGCGCGGCGCGGCCTCGGCCCGGCAGGGGCTCACGGGCCCGATGGCCCTGGAGGGGATGACCACGCACGCGGCGTACGCGGCGGGGGAGGAGGCGGTCGCGGGCCGGATCGCCCCGGGCTTCCGGGCCGACCTCACCGCCTTCGCCGTGGACCCGGTGGAGGCCCCGGCGGACGAGACCGCCGGGGCCCCGGTCCGGCTCACCGTCGCCGGCGGCCGGATCACGCACCGGGGGGACTGACGGAGGACCCGCCTAGCGGCGGGAGTCGACCGGCCGGTCCAGATCGCCCTCGCGGTCCGCCGCCGGGACCGGACCGCCGTGCGCGACCACGCCCACGGGCTCCACCGGCTCGACCAGCTTCGGCAGCCGGTGGGGCCGCGAGCCGTACCAGAAGTACGAGACGGCGAAGCCGAAGCCCAGGCAGGCCAGGCCGCCCACCGCGTCCAGCCAGAAGTGGTTCGCGGTGGCCACGATGACGACGAGGGTCGCCGTCGGGTAGAGCAGGCCCAGGATCCGCGCCCAGGGCGCCTTCGCCAGCAGGAAGATCGTGATCCCGCACCAGAGCGACCAGCCGATGTGCATCGACGGCATCGCCGCGTACTGGTTCGACACGTGCTTGAGGTTGCCCGAGGCCATCGAGCCCCAGGTGTGGTGGACCAGGACCGTGTCGATGAAGTCCTGGCCGTTCATCAGCCGGGGCGGCGCGAGCGGATACAGGTAGTAGCCGACCAGGGCGACGCCGGTGGTGGCGAACAGGACCGTGCGGAACGCCGCGTAACGGCCCGGGTGCCACCGGTACAGCCACACCAGCACACCGATGGTCACGACGAAGTGCAGCGTCGCGTAGTAGTAGTTCATCGCCACGATCAGCCACGTCACCGAGTTCACGGCATGGTTGACGGTGTGCTCGAAGGCGAGCCCGACGGACTCCTCGGCCCGCCAGATCCAGTCGGCGTTCCTGAGCGCCTGGGCCTTCTGCTCCGGCACCGCGTTGCGGATGAGCGAGTACGTCCAGTAGCTCACCGCGATCAGCAGGATCTCGAACCAGATCGTGGGGCGCCGGGGCACGTGCGTGCGCAGCCGCGACAACCTGCCGCCGGCCACGATGGGTGACGACGGGGTCGTCCGGTCGTCCAAACTCTTCACGGTCGTTTCACCCATGGGGAGAGAGTCTGCCAGATGGCCACCTCCGACCGATCATCCCAAGGTCGGGTCCGGCGCGCACCCGGTCAGTCTCGGGAAGGAGGCCTGACGGCGGACGGCGCGGAGGCGGTCGAGCCCCGGACCACCAGCTCGGGCATGAACACGAACTCGGAGTGCGGCGCCGGGGTGCCGCCCACCTCTTCGAGCAGCGCGCGGACCGCCGCCTGCCCCATCGACTGCACCGGCTGCCGGATGGTGGTCAGCGGCGGATCGGTGAACGCTATGAGGGGGGAGTCGTCGAAGCCGACGACGGAGACGTCCCCGGGCACGTCGAGCCCCTGCTGCCGGGCCGCCCGGATCGCGCCGAGCGCCATCATGTCGCTCGCGCAGACGACCGCCGTGCAGCCCCGGGAGATCAGCGCGCCCGCCGCCGCCTGGCCGCCCTCCAGGGTGTAGAGGGAGTGCTGGATCAGCTCCTCGGACTCCTCGGGGGCGAGGCCGAGCCGCTCCTCCATGCCCTTCTGGAAGCCCTCCATCTTGCGCAGCACCGGCACGAACCGCTTCGGTCCGACGGCGAGCCCGATCCGGGTGTGCCCGAGCGAGGCCAGGTGCGTCACCGCGAGCCGCATCGCCGCCCGGTCGTCGGGCGACACGAAGGGGGCCCGCACCTTGGGCGAGAAGCCGTTGAGGAGCACGTACGGGACGCCCTTGCCGCGCAGCCGGTCGTAGCGGGTCATGTCGGCCGTCGTGTCGGCGTGCAGCCCCGAGACGAAGATGATGCCGGCGACGCCGCGCTCCACCAGCATGTCGGTGAGCTCGTCCTCGGTGGACCCGCCGGGGGTCTGGGTGGCCAGGACCGGCGTGTACCCCTGCCGGGTCAGGGCCTGCCCGATGACCTGCGCCAGGGCGGGGAAGATCGGGTTGTCCAGCTCGGGGGTGATGAGGCCGACGAGCCCCGCGCTGCGCTGCCGCAGGCGCACGGGCCGCTCGTAGCCGAGCACGTCGAGCGCGGCGAGGACGGATTCGCGGGTGGCGGTGGCCACGCCGGGCTTTCCGTTGAGCACGCGGCTGACTGTGGCCTCACTGACCCCCGCCTGGGCTGCGATGTCGGAGAGCCGCGCGGTCATGGGAGTGGACTGTACCGGTCACGGGGCGTATTGCCCACCGCCCCGGCGCACCCCGTCCGCCGTGGCCGGGAGGCGCCCTTCTGCAAGGTCTTGCAGTTCTTGCGGGGGGCGCCGGGGGCGCGTCACGGGCGCGCGAGGCGCGGAAGGGCGCACTTCCGACCCTGTCAAGCGACCCGTCGGCAACCTTAGGGACACGCGGATGTAACGATCCCCGGCTCTTGCAGAAAAATCCCGCAAGGTCTTTCGGCTCGTTTTCATCCCTGTTACGTTCCTGCCAACCCGGAGCGCCGCGAGGGAGCGGTCGCATGAGGAAGGTTCCAGCCCCTCGTCCCCCCGGGATCAGTTGAAGGAGTTCACATGCGGCGTGGCATAGCGGCCACCGCGCTGGTCGCGGCCCTGGGCGTGACCCTGGCGGCGTGCGGGAGCGACACCGGTTCCGACAACGGCGGCTCGAAGGGCTCGGGCGAGCTCTCCGGCACCGTGACCTGGTGGGACACCTCCACGGTCGGCTCCGAGGACAAGGTCTTCAAGAAGGCCGCCGAGGACTTCAAGAAGAAGCACCCCAAGGTCACCGTCAAGTACGTGAACGTGCCGTTCGGCGAGGCGCAGAACAAGTTCAAGAACGCCGCGCAGTCCGGCTCCGGCGCGCCCGACGTCATCCGCTCCGAGGTCGCCTGGACCCCCGAGTTCGCGGACCTCGGCTACCTGGCGCCGCTGGACGGCACCCCGGCCCTCAAGGACGCCGACGACTTCCTGGAGCAGGCCGCCGCCTCCACCAAGTACAACGGCAAGACCTACGCCGTCCCGCAGGTCATCGACTCCATGGGCATCTTCTACAACAAGAAGATCTTCAAGGAGGCCGGCGTCGAGGTCCCCAAGACCATCGACGAGCTGAAGACCGTCTCCGCCAAGATCAAGCAGAAGACCGGCAAGCCCGGCCTCTACCTGCGCGGCGACGACGCCTACTGGTTCCTCTCCTTCCTCTACGGCGAGGGCGGCGACCTGGTCGACGCCGAGAAGAAGACCGTCACCGTCGACAACCCGGCCGGCGTGAAGGCCTTCAAGGTCGTCAAGGACCTGGTGGACTCCGGCGCGGCCAAGACCGACGCGACCGACGGCTGGAACAACATGCAGACCGCCTTCAAGGAGGGCAAGGTCGCCATGATGATCAACGGCCCGTGGGCCGTCTCCGACACCTACGCCGGCAAGGAGTTCACGGACAAGGCCAACCTGGGCATCGCCCCGGTCCCGGCCGGCTCCGGCGGCCAGGGCGCCCCGCAGGGCGGCCACAACCTCGCCGTCTACGCGGGCTCCAAGAACCTCGACGCCTCCTACGCCTTCGCCGAGTACATGACCTCGGTCGAGACGCAGACCACGATCGCGAAGGAGCTCAGCCTCCTCCCGACCCGCGAGTCCGTCTACATCAAGCCGGACGTGGCGACCAACGAGATGATCTCCTTCTTCAAGCCGGTCGTGCAGAAGGCCGTCGAGCGCCCCTGGATCCCGGAGACCGGCAGCCTCTTCGCGCCGCTCGTCACCGAGTACACCAAGGTCCTGACCGGCCAGACCACCCCGGAAGCGGGAGCCAAGGCGTCCGGCGACGCCTACCGCAAGCTCCTCAAGGACTGGAAGTAACAGGAAGGCAGACCGGCTGATGGCTGTGGACACTCCCAGCCAGTCGGTGGCGAAGGCCGCGGGCGACAGCGTCGCCCGCGGCCGGAGCCGCGGAACTGGCAAGCGCAGGAGAGCCGAGAAGCGCTCCCTCGCCACCCACTGGTACGCCTGGGCGATGGTCGCCCCGGTGATCGTCGTGATCGCCGTGATCATCGGCTATCCACTGGTCCGCGGCATCTACCTGTCGCTGACGAACGCCAACGAGCGCAACGTCGCGCGGTCGATCGGCGTCAACGAGATCCCGGCCACCTACGAGTTCGTCGGCCTGGACAACTACACCGACGCCCTCACCGGCAGCCAGTTCCTCTCCACCCTGGGCTGGACCCTGGTCTGGACGGTGGCCTGCGTCTCGCTGACCTTCGCCCTCGGCCTGGCCCTCGCCAACATCCTGAACCGGAAGATCGCCGGCCGCTCCTTCTACCGGCTGCTGCTCATCCTCCCCTGGGCCGTGCCGGGCTTCGTCTCCGTCTTCGCCTGGCGCTTCCTCTACAACCAGGACAACGGCCTCCTCAACAAGATCCTCGCGGGCGGCGGCATCGACGCCGTGCCGTGGCTGAACGACCCCACCTGGGCCAAGTTCTCGGTCATCCTCGTCAACGTCTGGCTCGGCGTCCCGTTCATGATGGTCGCCCTCCTCGGCGGCCTCCAGTCCATCCCCGGCGAGCTGTACGAGGCCGCCGAGATGGACGGCGCCAACGCCTGGCAGCGGTTCCGCAACATCACCATGCCCGGCCTCAGCTCGGTCTCCACGACGGTGGTCCTGCTCTCCACCATCTGGACCTTCAACATGTTCCCGGTGATCTTCCTGCTCACCCGGGGCGGGCCCGGCGAGGCCACCCAGATCCTCGTCACCCAGGCCTACAAGTTCTCCTTCGAGGTCAGTCCGCGCGACTTCGCCCAGTCGTCGACCTGGGGCGTGCTCATCCTGATCCTCCTGATGCTGTTCGCCGCGGTCTACCGCCGAGTCCTCCGCAAGCAGGGAGAAGTCTGGTGACCACCACGACCCCCGCCCCCCGGGCCGTGCCCAACGCGCCGATCCGCGGCCGCCGTTCGCCGCTGTCCTCGGCCGCGCTGCACCTGACGCTGATCGCGGCCTCCGTGATCGCCGTCTTCCCGGTCCTCTGGGTGCTGCTGACCTCGCTGAAGCCCGCGAAGTACGCCATCACCACGGACTTCTTCAAAGAGACGACGTTCGAGAACTACACGAACCTCCTGAGGGACACCCCGTTCCTCACCTGGTTCGGCAACTCGCTGCTCATCGCGGCGCTCACCACCGTCGTCGGCGTCTTCATCTCCGCCACCACCGGCTACGCCGTCAGCCGCTTCCGCTTCCCCGGCAAGCGCGGCCTGATGTGGACGCTGCTCATCACCCAGATGTTCCCGGTCGCCGTCCTGATCGTGCCGATCTACAACATCATGTCGTCGATGGGCCTGCTCAACCAGCCGGCCGGCCTGGTCATCACGTACCTGACCATCGCCGTCCCGTTCTGCGCCTGGATGATGAAGGGCTTCTTCGACACCATCCCGCGCGAGATAGACGAGTCCGGCTACGTCGACGGCCTCACCCCCTTCGGCACCTTCTGGCGGCTGATCCTGCCGCTCGCCAAGCCGGGCATCGCCGTCACCGCCTTCTACTCCTTCATCACCGCGTGGGGCGAGGTCGCCTACGCCTCCGCCTTCATGGTCGGCGACGAGAACCTCACCCTCGCGGGCGGACTGCAGAAGTTCGTCAACCAGTACGGCGCCCAGTGGGGCCCGATGTCCGCGGCCTCCGTGCTCATCGCCATCCCCGCGGCGCTGGTGTTCCTCTTCGCCCAGCGGCACCTGGTCACCGGCATGTCCGCCGGTGCCGTCAAGGGCTGAGCCCGACCACCGCTTTCGCACGCCCCTCCTTACCTCCCAGGGAAGACATGACCCAGCATCTCGCCGCCCCGGCCGACGTCCCCACCACCGGAACGCACACGGGCTGGTGGAGAGACGCCGTGATCTACCAGGTCTACCCGCGCAGCTTCGCCGACGGAAACGGCGACGGCATGGGTGACCTGGAGGGCGTCCGCAGCCGGCTGCCGTACCTCAAGGACCTGGGCGTCGACGCCGTCTGGCTCTCGCCGTTCTACGCCTCCCCGCAGGCCGACGCCGGCTACGACGTCGCCGACTACCGGGCCATCGACCCGATGTTCGGCTCCCTGCACGACGCCGACGCCGTGATCCGCGAAGCCCACGCCCTGGGCCTGCGGATCATCGTCGACCTCGTCCCCAACCACTCCTCCGACCAGCACGAGTGGTTCCAGCGGGCCCTGCGCGAGGGCCCCGGCTCGCCCCTGCGCGAGCGCTACCACTTCCGCCCCGGCAAGGGCACGGACGGCGAACTGCCGCCCAACGACTGGGAGTCCATCTTCGGCGGCCCGGCCTGGACCCGCACCGAGAACCCGGACGGCACCCCCGGCGACTGGTACCTGCACCTCTTCGCCCCGGAGCAGCCCGACTTCAACTGGGAACACCCGGCCGTCCGCGACGAGTTCCGCTCCATCCTGCGCTTCTGGCTCGACATGGGCGTCGACGGCTTCCGCGTCGACGTCGCCCACGGCCTGGTCAAGGCCGCGGGCCTGCCCGACATCGGCGCCCACGACCAGCTGAAGCTGCTCGGCAACGACGTCATGCCCTTCTTCGACCAGGACGGCGTCCACGAGATCTACCGCTCCTGGCGCAAGGTCCTCGCCGAGTACGACGGCGAGCGCGTCCTGGTCGCCGAAGCCTGGACCCCCACCGTCGACCGCACCGCCAACTACGTGCGCCCCGACGAGATGCACCAGGCCTTCAACTTCCAGTACCTGGGCACCCACTGGGACGCCACCGAGCTGCGCGCCGTCATCGACGCCTCGCTCTCCGCGATGCGCCCGGTCGGCGCCCCCACCACCTGGGTGCTCTCCAACCACGACGTCACCCGGCACGCCACCCGCTTCGCCAACCCGGCGGGCCTCGGCACCCAGCTCCGCGAGGCCGGCGACCGCGAACTCGGCCTGCGCCGGGCCCGCGCCGCCACCCTCCTCATGCTGGCCCTGCCCGGCTCGGCCTACGTCTACCAGGGCGAGGAGCTCGGCCTGCCCGACGTCACCGACCTGCCCGACGAGGTCCGCCAGGACCCGTCCTTCTGGCGGGCCAGCGGCCAGGACGGCTTCCGCGACGGCTGCCGCGTGCCGATCCCGTGGACCGTCGAGGGCTCCTCCTACGGCTTCGGCGCGGGCGGCTCCTGGCTGCCGCAGCCCGCGACCTGGGGCGCGCTGAGCGTCGAGGCGCAGGCCGGGGACCCGGGCTCCACCCTGGAGCTGTACCGCAGCGCGCTCGCCGTGCGCCGCGCGCAGCCCGGGCTCGGCGCGGGCGAGGCCATCCAGTGGCTGGACGCCCCCGAGGGCGTCCTCGCCTTCCGGCGCGACGGCTTCGTCTGCACCGCCAACACCACCGGCCGGGCCATCTCCGTCCCGCTGCCCGGCCGGTTCCTCCTCTCCAACGAGCCCGTCGCCCCCGGCGCGGACACGGTGGAACTGCCCGCCGACACCACCGTCTGGTGGGCGGTGTGACGATCCCCCTGCCGCGGGGCGCCGGGAACGGCGCCCCGCGGCTCGCGGACATCGCCGCCCAGTCCGGCGTCAGCGAGGCCACCGTCAGCCGCGTCCTCAACGGCAAGGCGGGGGTGGCCGGCGCGAC
Organism: Streptomyces sp. NRRL F-6492; assembly: GCF_001280125.1. Lineage (GTDB taxonomy): Bacteria > Actinomycetota > Actinomycetes > Streptomycetales > Streptomycetaceae > Streptomyces. The sequence goes on along the minus strand of NZ_LGEG01000248.1, from coordinate 11,470 downwards.
CCGGCACAAGGTGCTCGCGGCGCTCGACGTGCTCGGCTACGAGCGCCCCGTACGCCTCAAACGGCGCAGCGCGGGCCTCGTCGGGCTCGTCGTGCCCGAGCTGACCAACCCGATCTTCCCGGCGTTCGCGCAGGTCGTCGAGCAGGTCCTCGCCGGGCACGGCTACACCCCGGTGCTCTGCACCCAGATGCCCGGCGGCGCCACCGAGGACGAGCTGGTCGAGCAGCTCGTGGAGCGCGGGGTGGCCGGCATCGTCTTCCTCTCCGGGCTCCACGCGGACGCCACCGCCGACCCGGCCCGCTACGCCCGGCTCGCCGCCCGGCGCGTGCCGTTCGTCCTCATCAACGGCTACAACGAGCACGTCGACGCCAACTTCGTCTCCCCGGACGACCGGGCCGCCGCCCGCATGGCCGTGCGCCACCTGGTCGAGCTGGGCCACGAGCGCATCGGCCTCGCCATCGGCCCCACCCGCTACGTCCCCTCGCGCCGCAAGGCCGAGGGCTTCACCGCCGAGCTGTACGAGCTCCTCGGCGTCGAGCGCGCGGACGCCGAACGGTTCATCAGGCCCACGCTCTTCGGCGTCGAGGGCGGCCACGCCGCCGCCGAGATCCTGCTCCGCGAGGGCTGCACCGGCATCGTCTGCGGCTCCGACCTGATGGCGCTCGGCGTGATCCGCGCGGTCCGCGCCCGGGGCCTCGACGTGCCCGGGGACGTCTCCGTCGTCGGCTTCGACGACTCGCCCCTCATCGCCTTCACCAGCCCGCCGCTCTCCACCGTCCGCCAGCCCGTGCAGGCGATGGCCACGGCCGCCGTGGGCGCGCTCCTGGAGGAGATCGAGGGCAACCCCGTGCAGCGCACGGAGTTCGTGTTCCAGCCGGAGCTGGTGGTGCGCGGCTCGACGGCGCAGGCGCCCGCGCGGGACGCCTCGGGCACCCCGGGCACCTCGAACGCCGAAGGGCCGCAAGTCCTTTCGTAACAACTTGCGTCGCGGCGTCCGAAGGGTTGACCGGGCACCGGGCCACTCGTACGGTCACGGCTGAAAACAGTTGCTGAAGTTTTCGGCAACTTCTTGCGACACCGTCGTCGTACAGGAGGAAACATGGCCAGAAAGACCGTGGCCGCTGCACTCGCCCTCGTGGCGGGAGCCGCTGTGGCCGTCACGGGCAACGCCCCCGCGCAGGCCGCCCCGCCCGGAACCAAGGACGTCACCGCGGTGATGTTCGAGTGGAAGTTCGCCTCGGTGGCCCGGGAGTGCACCACCCGCCTCGGACCGGCCGGATACGGCTACGTCCAGGTCTCCCCGCCCCAGGAGCACGTCCAGGGCGGCCAGTGGTGGACCTCGTACCAGCCGGTCAGCTACAAGATCGCCGGGCGCCTCGGGGACCGCACCGCCTTCAAGAACATGATCGACACCTGTCACGCGGCGGGCGTGAAGGTCGTCGTCGACTCGGTCGTCAACCACATGGCGAACGGGTCGGGCACGGGAACGGGCGGGACCCCGTTCTCCAAGTACGACTACCCGGGCCTCTACTCCGGCTTCGACATGGACGACTGCCGGGCCGAGATCACCAACTACCAGGACCGGGTCAACATCCAGCACTGCGAGCTGGTCAAGCTCCCCGACCTGGACACCGGCGAGGACTACGTCCGCGGGAAGATAGCCGGCTACCTCAACGACCTGCTCTCCCTGGGCGTCGACGGCTTCCGCATCGACGCCGCCAAGCACATGCCGGCCGCCGACCTCGCGAACATCAAGTCGCGGCTCACCAAGCCCGGCGTCTACTGGAAGCAGGAGGCCATCTTCGGCGCCGGCGAGGCCGTCTCCCCGAGCGAGTACCTCGGCAACGGCGACGTCCAGGAGTTCCGCTACGCCCGCGACCTCAAGCGCGTCCTGCAGAACGAGAAGCTCGCGTACCTCAAGAACTTCGGCGAGGGCTGGGGCCACATGGCCTCCGGCCAGTCCGGCGTCTTCGTCGACAACCACGACACCGAGCGCCAGGGCGACACCCTGAACTACAAGGACGGCGCGAACTACACCCTCGCCTCCGTCTTCATGCTCGCCTGGCCCTACGGCTCCCCGGACGTCCACTCCGGCTACGAGTGGACCGACAAGGACGCCGGTCCCCCCAACGGGGGCCAGGTGAACGCCTGTTACAGCGACGGCTGGAAGTGCCAGCACGCCTGGCGCGAGATCTCCTCCATGGTGGCCTTCCGCAACACCGCGCGCGGCCAGGCCGTCACCAACTGGTGGGACAACGGCAACAACGCGATCGCGTTCGGCCGCGGCTCCAAGGCGTACGTGGCGATCAACCACGAGTCCTCGGCGCTCACCCGCACCTTCCAGACCTCGCTGCCCGCCGGCACCTACTGCAACGTGCAGTCGGGCAGCCCCGTGACGGTCGACGGATCGGGCCGGTTCACGGCCACCCTCGGCGTCAACACCGCGCTCGCCCTCCACGCGAACGCCCGGAACTGCTGACCCGGCACGCCCTTCCGGAGCACACCCGCACCGCGGGGCCGCCCCACCCGGGGCGGCCCCCCTCTTCCCGTACCTCCAGGGAGCACCCCCGTGACACGCAAGAGAACGGCGGTCGCACTGGCCGCCGCCCTGTGCGCCGCCCTCGTGCCCGCCGTCCCCGCGGCCGCCGCGCCCAGGCCCCCGGCCCCGCCCACCGACCGGCAGCTCGCCGCCGAACCGTCCCGCCAGGACCTCACCCGCGAGCAGTTCTACTTCGTCCTGCCCGACCGCTTCGCCAACGGCGACACCTCCAACGACCGCGGCGGCCTCACCGGCAGCCGGACGCAGACCGGCTTCGACCCCACCGACAAGGGCTTCTACCAGGGCGGCGACCTCAAGGGCCTCACGGAGCGCCTCGACTACATCAAGGGCCTCGGCACCACCGCCATCTGGATGGCGCCGATCTTCAAGAACCGGCCCGTGCAGGGCGAGGGCAAGGACGCCTCCGCCGGCTACCACGGCTACTGGATCACCGACTTCACCCAGGTCGACCCGCACTTCGGCACCAACGCCGACCTGGAGAGGCTGATCGCCGCCGCCCACCGCAAGGGCATGAAGGTCTTCTTCGACGTCATCACCAACCACACCGCCGACACCGTCGACTACGCCGAGCAGAAGTACGGCTACCGCCCCAAGGGCGCCCACCCGTACCTCGACAAGGACGGCCGCCCCTTCGACGACCGCGAGGCGATCGGCAGGGTCGACCGGGACTCCTTCCCGTACACCCCCGTCGTCTCCACGGCGAAGGCGGACACCAAGGTCCCCGCCTGGCTCAACGACCCCACGATGTACCACAACCGGGGCGACTCCACCTGGGTCGGCGAGTCCGCCGAGTACGGCGACTTCGTCGGCCTGGACGACCTCTGGACCGAGCGGCCCGAGGTCGTCGAGGGCATGGAGCGGATCTACGAGAAGTGGGTCCGCGACTTCAAGATCGACGGCTTCCGCATCGACACCGTCAAACACGTCGACCTCGACTTCTGGACCCAGTGGGCCACCGCCCTCGACGCCTACGCGAAGAAGCGCGGCCGCGAGGACTTCTTCATGTTCGGCGAGGTCTACTCCGCCGACACGACCGTCACCGCCCCCTACGTCACCCGGGGCCGGCTCGACGCCACCCTCGACTTCCCCTTCCAGGACGCGGCCCGCGCCTTCGCCTCCCAGGGCGCCGGAGCCGACCGCCTCGCCAAGGTCTTCGCCGAGGACTACCGCTACACCACCGACAAGGCCAACGCCTACGAGCAGGTGACCTTCCTCGGCAACCACGACATGGGCCGCATCGGCACCTTCCTCAAGCAGGACAACCCGAACGCCACCGACGCCGAACTCCTCCAGCGGGCCCGGCTCGCCAACGAGCTGATGTTCCTCTCCCGGGGCAACCCGGTGATCTACTCCGGCGACGAGCAGGGCTTCACCGGCGCCGGCGGCGACAAGGACGCCCGCCAGCCCCTCTTCGCCTCGAAGGCCGCCGACTACCTCGACGACGACCAGCTCGGCACCGACCGCACCCACGCCACCGACGCCTACGACACCGGCCACCCGGTCTACCGCTCCGTCGCCGCCCTGTCGAAGCTGACCCGCGAGCACCCCGCCCTCCGCGACGGGATCCAGCGGGAGCGCCACGCCGAGGGCTCCGTCTACGCCTTCTCCCGCACGGACGCCGGGGCGCGCACCGAGTACCTCGTCGCCGCCAACGGCTCCACCGCCGACAAGACCGTCACGATCCCCGTCGACTCGGCGGACTTCCGCACCCTGTACGGCGGTCGGGGCGCCGTCGCGGCGAAGGGCGGCAAGGTCACCGTCACCGTCCCGGCCCTCTCCTCCCTGGTCCTCAAGGCCGACCGGCCGCTCCCGGCCCCGGCCGTGAAGCCCTCCGTGAACCTCCGGGCCCCGGCCGCCGGAGCCACCGGCACCGTCGAGCTCTCCGCCGACGTCAGCGGCGGCGGCCTCAACCGGGTCGTCTTCGCCGCCCAGGTCGGCAACGGCCGCTGGCAGACCCTCGGCACCGCCGACCACGCCCCCTACAAGGTCACCCAGCACGTCACCGCCCCCGCCGGCACCGCCCTGCGCTACAAGGCCGTCGCCGTCGACAGCTCCGGCCGCACCGCGAGCGCCACCGCCGCCACCACGGCCGGCGCGCCCCCGGCCCCCGAGAAGCCCGTCGCCGTCGAGCGCACCCACGCGATCGTCCACTACAAGCGCGCGGACGGGAACTACGACGGCTGGAAGCTGAAGGCCGCGGGCCAGGAGGCCGCGTTCACCGGCCGCGACGCCCACGGCGCCTTCGCCTGGGTCAAGGTCCCCGAGGGCGCCGCCACGATCCCGTACACCGTCGAGAAGGACGGCGCCGCCGACGGCCCGCAGCGGACCGTCGACCTCGGCCGCACCGGCGAGGTCTGGATCACCCAGGGCCAGGACGGCCAGTCCGACAGCAACCCCGCCCCGGTCACCCCGGACAAGACCAAGGCCGTCCTGCACTATCAGCGCGCCGACGGCGAGTACGACGGCTGGGGCCTGCACACCTGGACCGGCGCCGCCCAGCCCACCGACTGGTCCAAGCCCCTGATGCCCGTCCGCTTCGACGCGTACGGCGCCGTCTACGAGGTGCCGCTCTCCCCCGAGCCCTCGGCTTCGCCCGAGCAGGGGGGACCCCAATCGGGCGCGACCTCCCTGTCGTACATCCTCCACAAGGGCGACCAGAAGGACCTGCCCACCGACCAGTCCCTCGACCTCGCCACCTACGGCCACGAGGTCTGGCTGCTCGGCGGAGAGCCCAAGTACCTCCTGCCCACCGTCGGCGGCGCCCCCGACCTCGACCTCGCCAAGGCCTCGGCCCAGTGGATCGACCGGAACACCGTCGTCTGGAAGGTGAAGGCCACCGACGCCACCAGCCAGCAGCTCGTCTACGCGAAGGACGGCGGGATCGCCGTCACCGGCGGCGCCCTGAACACCGAGGGCCAGTGGCTCCGGCTCGACCGGGCGACGCTCACCGACGCCCAGAAGGCGAAGTACCCGCACCTCAAGGACCACCCGGCCTTCACCGTCGACCCGCGCGACGCCGACCGGATCCGCGAGTCCCTGCGCGGCCAGCTGATCGCCACCCAGCGCGCCGCCAACGGCGCCCTGCTCGCCGCCACCGGCGTCCAGACCGCCGGCGTCCTCGACGACCTGTACGCGCCGAAGGCCGCGAAGGCCGCCCTCGGCCCGGTCTTCGGCCGCCACGGCGTCACCCTCTCCGTCTGGGCCCCCACCGCCCGGACCGTCGCCCTCGAACTCGACGGCCGGACCGTCGCCATGCGCCGCGACGACACCACCGGCGTCTGGTCCGCCACCGGCCCGAAGTCCTGGACCGGCAAGCCGTACCGCTACGCGGTGAAGGTCTGGGCCCCCACCGTCCAGAAGGTCGTCACCAACAAGGTCACCGACCCCTACTCCACCGCCCTCACCACCGACTCCGCCCGCAGCCTCGCCGTCGACCTCACCGACCCGAAGCTCGCCCCCACCGGCTGGAAGAACCTGAGGAAGCCCGCCGCCGTGCCGCTGCGGGACGCCCAGATCCAGGAGCTCCACATCCGGGACTTCTCGATCGCCGACCCCACGGCCCGAGCCGACCACCGCGGCACCTACCTCGCCTTCACCGACGAGGACAGCAAGGGCTCCAAGCACCTGCGCGACCTCGCCGCCTCCGGCACCTCCTACGTCCACCTCCTCCCGGCCTTCGACATCGGCACCGTCCCCGAGAAGAAGAACGACCAGACCACCCCGGCCTGCGACCTCGAGGCGCACGCCCCCGACTCCGAGGAGCAGCAGGCCTGCGTCGCCGCCGCCGCGGCGAAGGACGGCTTCAACTGGGGCTACGACCCGCTGCACTACACCGTCCCCGAGGGCTCCTACGCCACCGACCCCGAGGGCACCCGCCGCACCGTCGAGTTCCGGCGGATGGTCCAGGCCCTCAACGGCGACGGACTGCGCACCGTCATGGACGTCGTCTACAACCACACCGTCGCCGCCGGACAGTCCGACAGGTCCGTCCTCGACCGGATCGTGCCCGGCTACTACCAGCGCCTCGACGCCGACGGCGCCGTCACCACCTCCACCTGCTGCGCCAACACCGCGCCCGAGAACGCCATGATGGGCAGGCTCGTCGTGGACTCGATCGTCACCTGGGCCAGGGAGTACAAGGTCGACGGCTTCCGCTTCGACCTCATGGGCCACCACCCGAAGGCCAACATCCTGGCCGTGAGGAAGGCCCTCGACGCCCTGACCGTCGCGAAGGACGGCGTCGACGGCAAGGCGATCGTCCTCTACGGCGAGGGCTGGAACTTCGGCGAGGTCGCCGACGACGCCCGCTTCGTCCAGGCCACCCAGAAGAACATGGCCGGCACGGGCGTCGCGACCTTCTCCGACCGGGCCCGCGACGCCGTCCGCGGCGGCGGCCCCTTCGACGAGGACCCCGGCGTCCAGGGCTTCGCCTCCGGCCTCTACACCGACCCCAACGCCTCGGCCGCCAACGGCACCCCGGCCGAGCAGAAGGCCCGCCTCCTGCACTACCAGGACCTCATCAAGGTCGGCCTGACCGGCAACCTCGCCGACTACGCCTTCACCGACACCTCCGGCCGCACGGTCAAGGGCTCCGAGGTCGACTACAACGGCTCCCCGGCCGGCTACGCGGCCGCCCCCGGCGACGCCCTCGCCTACGCCGACGCCCACGACAACGAGTCCCTGTACGACGCGCTCGCCTTCAAGCTCCCGGCGGGCACGTCCCCGGCCGACCGCGCCCGCGCGCAGGTCCTCGCCATGGCGACGGCCACCCTCTCGCAGGGCCCGGCGCTCTCCCAGGCCGGCTCGGACCTGCTGCGCTCCAAGTCCCTCGACCGCAACTCGTACGACAGCGGCGACTGGTTCAACGCGATCCACTGGGACTGCCGCGACGGCAACGGCTTCGGCCGGGGCCTCCCGCCGGCCGCCGACAACAAGCCCAAGTGGGGCTTCGGCAAGCCGCTCCTGACGAACCCGGCCCTCACCGTCGGCTGCGCGCAGATCGACGGCGCCTCGGCCGCCTACCGGGACCTCCAGAAGATCCGCGCCACCGAACCGGTCTTCTCCCTGGCCACCACCGACCGGGTGCGGTCCGCCCTGACCTTCCCGCTCTCCGGCCGCGACGAGACCCCCGGCGTGATCACCATGCGCCTGGGCGACCTGGTCGTCGTCCTCAACGCGACCCCGCAGGCGCAGAGCCAGAAGGTGACCGACCTGGCGGGCAAGGGCTACCGCCTGCACCCGGTCCAGGCGAAGGGCTCCGACCCGGTCGTGAAGACCGCCGCCCACGCGAAGGACTCGGGCACCTTCACGGTCCCGGCGCGGACGGTCGCGGTGTTCAAGGCCGGGTGACCGGCTCCCCGGGAAGCACCCGCTCCATCAGGGCGACCCCGTAGCGCGTGCCGTCGGCGGCGAGCTTTCCCGGCTCCTCGCCGACGGCACGGCGGCCCGCGGCCCCGTCGTACATCCCCGCCAGAAGCTCCGGATCGCGGTCGCCGGCCCGCCGGAAGGTCACTTCCGCCGTCGTCACGGGGTCCTCTGGTCGGGCACGGCGGGCAGGGCGTCCGGCGCGGGGGCGGGCATCGGCGCGAGGGCGACCAGCCGGGCCACCAGGTCCCCGAAGGGCCCGTCGGCCGGCTCGTCGGCCAGGATCCCGACCAGGATCTCCGCCATCCCGGAGTCGTACGCGGCGCTCACCGCGGCGAGGGCCGCGAAGTCGTGCACGAGTTGCAACTCCAGCTCCGCGCGCGGCACCCGCCGCCCGTCCAGCCAGAGCAGCGCCGTCGACTCGGCCAGGGACACCCAGGAGCGGACCACCAACTCCAGGCGGGCCGAGGGCTCCTCGACCTCCAGGTGCGCGAGGATCTGCTCGTACGCGGCCTGCCGCACCTCGTCGATCATCGCGTTCGTCGTCGAGGAGCCGACGGCCGGGCCGCCCCGCATCAGCGCCGCGAACCCGGGGCCGTGCTCCTCCACGAAGTCGAAGAACCGGCCCATCACCCGCAGCAGCCGCGCCCCCAGCGGCCCCCGGGGCGGCTCCACGAACCCGGCCGCCAGCTCGTCGGCGGCGCGCCGGAGGGCCGCCTCGTAGAGGCTCTGCTTGCCGGGGAAGTAGTGGTAGACCAGCGGTCGCGAGATGCCCGCGGCCGCGGCGATCTCGTCGATGGACACCTCGTCGGGAGAGCGGTGGCCGAAGAGTTCGAGGGCCACCCCGATCAGCTGCTGCTTGCGCTCCTCGACGCCCATCCTGCGGCGTACCCCGGTCGTCATGCGAACAGCCTAACGGTGTCCGTTACGCTCCTGCCCCATGAGCGCTTCCGACCAGGACACCCCGGCGACCGAGACCCCGAAGGCCCCCGGGGCCCCGAAGACCGCCGGGGACGCGGAAGTCCCCGTGGGCCCCGAAGTCCCCGCCGCGCCGGGGACGTCCGAAGTCCCGGCCGCACGGGAGCCCGCCGACGACGAGCCCGACGCACTCGACGAGGACGAGGACGAGGACGAGGACGGCGAACCGGACGAAGACGAGGACGACGACGAAGACGAGGCGGACGACGAGCACGACGACGAAGCCGACGGGCGGCCCGCCGGGGGGCTCACCCCCAAGCAGGCGAGGCGGCTGCGCGTCGCCGCCGCCTCCGTCCTCCTCGTCGCCCTCGCCGTCGTGCTCGTCGTCCGCCTCGCGAGCCGTACGTCCGTCCTGGTCGTCGGCGTGTACGGACTGGCCATGATCCTCTGCGGGGTCGTGATCGAACTCTCCCGCAACGGCCGTACCCGTCTGGGCACTTGGCTCCTGGTGGGCGGCCTGCTCGCCGCCCTCGCCCTGGACTGGCTGGTCCTCCCCTAGGGGACGGGCCCGGGGGGCCTCACAGGTCGAGCACGAGCCGCTTCCCCGCACAGCGCGAGACGCAGATCAGCATCGAGTCGTCCCGCTCGGCGTCGGTGAGCAGCTCGTCCCGGTGGTCGATCTCGCCCGCCAGGACCCGCTGCCGGCAGGTCCCGCAGAAACCCTGACGGCAGGAGTACGGGACGTCCGGCAGCTCCGCGCGGACCGCGTCCAGGAGCGACCGGCCGGCCGCCACCGCCACCGTGCGGCCGGAGCGGCGCAGTTCGACCTCGAAGGCGTCGCCGCCGGTCGGCGCGGACGCCGAGAAGCGCTCCAGGCGCGGGGCCCGGCCCTCGGGCATCGCCGCGCCGACCGCGTCCATGAGGCCGTCGGGACCGCAGCAGTAGACGACGGTCCCCTCCGGCAGGTCCCCGAGGAACCCCAGGTCGGGCAGGCCGGACTCGTCCTGCGCGACCACGGTCGTCCGGCCGCCGCCCAGCGCCTCGGTCTCGGCGAGGTACGGCATGGTGGCGCGGCTCCGGCCGCAGTGGAGGAGCCGCCAGTCCGCCCCGGCCGCCTCGGCGGCGCGCAGCATGGGCAGGAGCGGGGTGATGCCGATGCCGCCGGCGACGAAGACGTACGCGGGCGCGTCGACGAGCGGGAAGCGGTTCCGGGGGCCCCGGATCTCGACCTCCACGCCCTCGTGGAGCTGGTCGTGGACCTCGCGCGAACCGCCCCGGCCGCCCTGCCCGGCCTCGATCAGCCGGGTGGCCACCGTGTACGCGCCGGGGTCGGCGGGGTCGCCGCAGAGCGAGTACTGCCTAACGAGCCCGGAGGGCAGCACCAGGTCGATGTGGGCGCCGGGCTGCCAGACGGGCAGCCCGGCGCCTTCGAGGCGCAGTTCCACGACGCCCTCGGCGGGCGTGGCGCGGCCGGTGACCAGGACCTTGCGGGGGACGGTGCGGCCCCGGCCGCGGCCGGAGACCGGCTCGTCCAGGGCGGGCATCGGCCACAGCGGGGCGGTGGACATGCGGCCGCGGACGGCGCGGCGCACGAGCAGGGCGGCCCCGGCGGTGAGGGCGACGGCGGCGAACCGGGCCATCAGTGGCCCCCGTTGGCGCCGGGGGAGGAGGCGAGGTAGGCCACGGCCTGCGCGGTGTCGCCCTCCTGGGAGGGGTGGTAGGAGCGGCTGAGGTAGCGGGGGACGGACCGCAGCATGGCCGGGGTGGAGGGCAGCACGCCCCGCCGCCCCCGGCGCACGAAGTCCGCGAGGGAGGGCTTGGCGTCGAAGAGGCTCGGGTCGTTCTCCATGAAGAAGCGGACGCCCCGCTGCCAGAAGAAGGCGAGCCCGCCGAAGGCGACGGCCCAGGTGCGGGCGCGGCGCCGGTAGCCGCCGTCGAGGTGCATGAAGAGCTCGAAGGCGACCGAGCGGTGCTCGACCTCCTCGGCCCCGTGCCAGCGCAGCAGGTCGAGCATGGTCGGGTCGGCGCCGATCCGGTCGAGCTCGTCGGCGTTGAGCACCCAGTCGCCGAGGAAGGCGGTGTAGTGCTCGATGGCGGCGATCACCGCGACCCGCTCCATCAGCCACCAGCGGCGCGCCCGGCCCGGCGGCAGGGCGCGGTCCCCGAGCAGCTTCTCGAAGAACCAGTCGACCTGCGCGGTGTACGGGGTGGGGTCGAGGCCCAGCTTCCGCAGGTGCGGCAGGACGTCGTCGTGGGCCTGGGAGTGGACGGCCTCCTGGCCGATGAACCCGATGACGTCCTCGCGGAGCCGGTCGTCCGTGATGTACGGCAGCGCCTGCTTGTAGACGTGCACGAACCAGCGCTCGCCGGCCGGGAGCAGCAGGTGCAGCACGTTGATGGTGTGCGTGGTGAAGGGGTCGCCCGGGACCCAGTGGAGCGGCGTCTCCTCCCAGTCGAAGGAGACCTTGCGGGCCTTGAGCTCGATGTGCTCCGACGCCACCGGTGCAGGCTGCGTATTAGACATGCCGTCAATGTACTGAGGGGTAAGCGGCGGGAACAGGTGCGTGCGGATTCTTTTTGCGGGGAGGGCGGGGCCGGGGAGGGCAGAGCGGGGAGGGCGGGGCGGTG
>NZ_LGEG01000247.1 GCF_001280125.1 Streptomyces sp. NRRL F-6492 | reverse complement strand
GCGCCCGCCGCATCCACACGTCCTACGCGGTCGCGTCGGTCGCCCTGGTGCTGCTCGCCGCCGGCGGCAGCTGCGCGGCCGTCGTCCTGCTGCTGCTCCGATGACCCGCCCGCCCTCGCCCACCACGCCCCCGCCCCCGCCCCCGCGGAAGACCACGCGATCCACGAATGAGGTACTTGGATGAGCTCCCCCTCCCCCACCACCGACCCCGCCGGGTCGCCCCCGGCCGTCGAGGTCACCGACGTGTCCAAGGGCTACGACGGCCGGAAGGCAGTCGACGGGGTGTCCCTGAGCATCCGGCGCGGCGAGTTCTTCGGACTGCTCGGGCCCAACGGGGCGGGCAAGTCCACCCTGGTGGAGATCATGGAAGGGCTGCGCAGGGCCGACTCCGGCACCGTCTCGGTGTTCGGCGAGTCGCCCTGGCCGCGCAACACCGCCCTGCTGCCGCGCATGGGCGTGCAGACCCAGTCCTCGGCGTTCTTCGTGCGGCAGACCGTCCACGAGCACCTGCGGACCGTCGCCGCGCTGTTCGGGGCGGACCGCGCGGCCGTCGACGCCACCCTGGAGTCCGTGGGGCTCGGCGGGCGGCACGGCGTCCGGGTGGACGACCTGTCCGGCGGGCAGCGGCAGCGGCTCGCCATCGCCTCGGCGCTGGTCCACGGCCCCGAGCTGATCTTCCTGGACGAGCCGACGGCCGCGCTCGACCCGGAGGGCCGGCGCGATCTGTGGGAGGTCCTGCGGGGCCTGAAGGCGGCGGGCCGGACCATCGTGTACACCACGCACCACCTGGACGAGGCGGAGGCGCTCTGCGACCGCGTCGGCATCCTGGTGGCCGGCCGGCTCGTCGTCACCGACGCGCCGCAGCACCTGATCGGCACCTTCGGCGCGAGCAGCCGGCTGCTCGTCCCGCTCGGCCGGATCGACGAGGAGCGGGCCCGGGCCCTGCCGGGCGTGGACGGCGTGACCGTGCGGGGCGGGCACCTCGTCCTGGAGACCCGTTCCACCGGCAAGGTGCTCTCCGCCCTCGACGCCGTGACCGGTCTCGACGGGGTGCAGACCCGTACGCCCAGTCTCGAGGACGTCTACCTCGACCTCACCGCCCGGCGGGACCCCCTCGCCCCGAACACCCAGGAGCAGCAGGCATGAGCGCCTACTCCGCGCTGACCGCGGCGGGCTACCGCGCCCAAATCCGGGACAGGACGACGGTCTTCTTCACCTTCGCCTTCCCGCTGCTCTTCCTCGTCGTCTTCGGGCTCGTCTTCCGGGGGAAGGCCGTCGAGGAGAGCGGGTTCTCGTACCTCTCGTACACCGCTTCCGGGGTGCTGTCCTGGGGCGTCGCGAACGCCGCCGTGTTCGGCATCGCGTTCACCCTGATGCAGTGGCGCGCGGACGACATCCTGCGGATGATCCGGATGTCGCCCGCGCCGCTGTCCTCCGTCATCGGGTCCCGCTACGTCCTCGCGCTCGGCGTGGGGCTCGTGCAGTCGGTGCTGTTCGTCGGGGTGGCGATGCTGCCCGGGTTCGGGCTCGTGCCCGCCTCCCGGTGGCCGCTGCTGGTCCCGGTCCTGATCCTGGGCATCACGACCTTCCTGCTGCTCGGGGTGATCATCGGCAGCGTCGCCGACACCCCGGAGTCGGTCGCCGGCATCGCCAACTTCCTGATCCTGCCGATGGCGTTCCTCTCCGGGTCGTTCTTCCCGCTGGACTCCATGCCGGAGTGGCTGCAGAACGTCTCGCGGGTCCTGCCGCTGCGCTACCTCAACGACGCGGTGTCGGCCGCCCTGACCGGACGCGGCGACCTCTCCGACATCGGGGTGGGGTGTGCGGGGCTCGTCGTGTTCGGCGTGCTCTTCGGGGCCGTCGCGGTGCGCTTCTTCCGCTGGACGAAGACCTCATGACCACCGTCGCGCTCCCGCGCCCGCTGGCGGAGGCCCGCGACGTCCTCCAGGCCTTCCTGGACTGCCGGTTCGGCGCGGACGCGCCCCGGGTGGTGCCGGTGGGGGCCGTCGGCGCCGGGGGCGGCCGGGCCCCGGACCCGTGGGCCGCCGACCGGCCTGCGGCGCTCGTCCACCTCAGCGCCTCGGCGGTCCTGCTCGGCCCCTGGGGCGGCGACGGGAGCGCGCCCGCCTGCGGCCGCTGCCTGGCCCTGCGGTGGCAGCGGCTGCGCAGCCGGAGCGAGCGCGACGCCCTGGAGACCGGCGGCCCCGACGGGCCCCGCCCGGCCGCCGCCTGGCCGCCGCTCACCGGGCACGTCCACGACACGGTGGCCGCGCTGTGCGAGGCACTGCTGCACGGACCGCGCCCGGTGCCGCCCGCCGCGCACCCGGCGGACCGCGCCCTGCCGCAGGTGACCCGGATCGACCTGGCGAACCTGCTGCTCAGGACGTATCCGCTGCTCGCGGACCCGCTCTGCCCGGACTGCGGGCCGGGAGGGGGCGACGGCGCCCCGCCGCTCGGCCTCGTCGCGCGCCCCAAGCCGGATCCGGACGGCTACCGGCTGCGGTCGGCCTTCTCGTACCCGCTCCCGGTCGACGCCCTGGCCAACCCGGTCTGCGGCGCGCTCGGGGCCGGGACCTGGACGGACGTCACCTCGTCCACGACCGCGCCGGTGGCCGGGAGCGTGTTCGTCCGGGGGTACGCGGGGCTCCACGACGTGACCTGGAGCGGGCAGGAGAACTCCTTCGCCACCAGCCGCCGGCTGGCGTTCCTGGAGGGCCTCGAACGGTACGCGGGCACCCGCCGGCGCACCGGCCGGGCGCCGGTCGTCGCCGCGTACGACGAGCTGGGGGACGAGGCGGTCGATCCGGCGGTGTGCGGTCTGTACGCCCCGGAGACGTACCGGGACGACCCCATGGTCAGGCCCTTCGACCCCGCCCGGCCCATCCCCTGGGAGCGGGGCCGGTCGCTGCGGGACGGGCGGCCCGTCCTGGTGCCGTCGCGGCTGGTCTACTACAGCATCCCGACGGCCGACGACGACTTCGTCTTCGAGTGCTCCAACGGCTGTGCCATCGGCGGCTGCCTGGAGGAGGCCGTCCTGGGCGGTCTGCTCGAACTCGTCGAGCGGGACTCCTTCCTGAACGGCTGGTACGGGGCGGCCCGGCTGCCCCGGATCGACCTGGCGACGGTCGGCGGCCCCACGGTCGCCGCCATGGTGGAGCGGGCCGCGCTCCAGGGCTACGACGTGCACGCCTTCGACAACCGGATCGACCTCGCGATCCCGGCGGTCACGGTGGTCGGCGTGCGCCGGGGCGGGGGGCCGGGCACGCTGTCCTTCGCGGCGGCCGCCTCGCTGGACCCCCGGTCGGCCGTCGAGGGCGCCCTGTCGGAGGTGCTGAGCTACATTCCGCACCTGGCGCGCCAGACGGCCGAGCGCCGGACCGAACTGGAGGCGATGGCCGACGACTTCTCCCTCGTACGGCACCTCAAGGACCATCCGCAGCTCTACGGGCTGCCCCGGATGGCCGCGTACGCGCGCGCGTACCTGGAGCCTTCGGAGGCCCGTCCGTTCGAGGAGGTGTACGCGGGGTGGGAGAGCGGCGGGCGGCCCCGCACCGGGGACCTGCGGGACGACGTGGGCGTGGTCGTGGACGAGCTGGTCCGGGCGGGTCACGACGTCGTGGTGGTCGACCAGACCACGCCCGAGCAGGAGCGGGCGGGGCTGCGGACGGTGGCCACGGTGGTGCCGGGGCTGCTGCCGATCGACTTCGGCTGGAACCGGCAGCGGGCCCTGCTGATGCCCCGGCTGCGCACGGCGCTCCACCGGGGCGGCCACCGGTCCCGTGACCTCACGGACGCGGAGCTCCTGCGGGCTCCGCACCCGTTCCCCTGACCCGGCTGTCCGACAGGCCCTGGGGGTCGTGGTGAAAGTCCCGGTCACGTGGTGCGACGTACGCGGGCGGCATCGTCGTCCGTGGCGCTGCGCATGCTCGACACGTCTGCTCTTCACGGAGACGGGGAAACGGCACGCCGATCACGCGGTCGGCCGGGACTGGTGAACGAGGACACGAAGGCCCTGCCTCTCGTGAAAGCCGTTCGTCGAGAGCTGCGATCAGCGCGGTCGCCTCGCGGCGGACGGCGATCGCCGCCCCGAGCGACCCACGGCGGGCCGGCATGCGACACCGCCGCGAACGCCACCGGTGTCCGGACGGTTACGCGTCGGAGAGGAGGGGGTCGTAGGGGGTGGTGCGCCGGCGCCCGGACATGAAGGACAGGAAGTCGTTGACGAATGCGCTGCGGCCGTAGGTTCCGCACGCGTCGGCGGCGTCGCGCTGGAAAGCGGTCCGGAACAGGGCCCGGTACTCGTCCGCGTCGATGGTGTGGTTGCCGTCCTTGTCGGTGACGTCGAAGAGGACTTCGGCGACCCTGATCAGCGCGGGGCCGGCCAGGGAGGGCGCTGCGGCGGCGTACTCGTGGGCGCTGACGCGGCCGTCGCCGTCGGCGTCGAGGGCGCTTTGGAGTTCGCGCCACCAGTCCGCGTAGGCGGTGTAGAGCCTGCTCTCCTCGGGCTCGTCCAGGTCGAGGCGGCCGGAGAGTTCGCGCGCCATGGCGGCGAGGTCGGGCCAGTCCAGGTACCCGTCCCCGGTCTGGTCGAGAACCTCGGCGAAGAACTCCCGCGCGCTGCGCCGCGCCTCGTTTCCCGAGGTGGGTGCGGGTTCCGGAGGGAGCGGGGTGATGAGCCGGACGAGGGCGGCGGCCCGCTTCATCCGATCGCGCAGGGCGCCGACCGTCCTGGCGCGGGGATCGTCGCTGTCCGGCGAGAGCGCCAGCAACTCGAGGACGTTCTCGGCCCTGATCCAGCCCTCGGGCAGGAACCGGGTCAGGCCGGCGGCCAGGTAGGTGCCCTGCATGAGGGTCTGCACTCCCGCGATCTCGGGCAGGCCCGCCCGGCGGCGGAACGGTTCCGGCAGGGACGCCACGGTGATCGCTCCGACGACCGGGCCGGCGACGGCCCGGCCGGTGGCCCACAGAGCGGGAAAGCCGTTCAGCACCGGTGGGGCGGGGAGGTGGTCGAAGAGCTTGTAGAGGATGATCCGCATCGCCTCGGTGTTCTCCAGCTCCTCGGCGACCACCCGGTCGTAGTAGGGCCAGAACTCGTCGAGGGTGCGCGGCAGGTGGCCGGCCCGGTCTCCCAGGGCGGCCTGGAAGGCCTGGAACTCGGCGTACAGCCGCTCCATGGTCCTCTGTTCGAGTGGTTGTCCGCCGAACCGGCACATGGCGACGGTGCTCTCGAACAGGGTCGCCACCACCCAGGCGCGCACGTCGGGGTCCATGGCGTCGTAGGGCCGGTCGTGCGGGTCGGTGCCGTGCAGCCGTGCGTGCAGCCGGTTGAGGCGCGCCGCCTCCCTTTGCCGGACGTGATCGTCGGCCCCGAACATGCGCTGCAGACTGGTGAAGGTGTTTCGCAGTCGCCGCCAGGGGTGGGCGACGAAGGTGGAATTGTCGATCAGGGCGGCGCCGATCTGCGGGTGCGCGGCTTCCAGTACCGTGGCCCGGATCACGGCCAGGGCCCAGCGCGGGTCGTTGAAGAGCACGTGGAACTGCGAGCCGGGCCCGAACAGGGGTTCCCCTCCCGTGTCGCCTTCTCCGCTGCGGTGACCACCGGCGTCGGCGTCGGCGGTCGTCGCGGAGCTGCGGTCGTCTGCGGTGGTCACGATGCGGGTTCTCCGTTCTGAGGCGGCGGCACGGCGCCGAAGCGGCGTTCACGCTGCCGGTAGGCGTGCAGGCACCGAAGGAAGTCCGGTGCGCGGAAGTCGGGCCACAGCACCGGCGGGAAGACCCATTCGGCGTAGGCGACCTGCCAGAGCATGAAGTTGGAGATGCGCTGTTCACCCGAGGTGCGGATGACCAGGTCCACGTCCGGGGTGTCGGGAAAGGGCAGGTGCGCGGCGAAGCTCTCCTCGGTCACGGATCCGGCCGGCACGCCGCTGCGGATCAGCGACCGTGCGGCCTCGACGATGTCCCTGCGGCCGCCGTGGTCGAAGGCGACGGTCAGCGTCATCCGGCGGTTCCGGCCGGTCAGCGTCGTCAAGTCGGCGATGTCTCCGGCCAGTCCGGGAGGGATCCGGGGGTCGGTCATGCCGAGGAAGCGGCAGCGGATGCCCCGCGCGTGCAGCAACGGGGCGTGCTTGCGCACCACCCGGCGCACCAGGTGCATCAGGAACTCGATCTCGGTGTCCGGGCGGCTCCAGTTCTCGGTGGAGAACGCGAACAGGCTCAACCAGCCCACTCCGGCCGCGCGTGCCGCCTCTATGACGTCGATGACCGTCGTCTCCGCGGCGCGATGACCTGACGTGCGCGGCAGGGACCGCTGCGCCGCCCACCGGCCGTTCCCGTCCATCACGCACGCGACGTGACGCGGCACCTGACCACGCGCCCCGGGCGGTTCTCCGCCCCGGGGAGCGGCGAGAGGAGAAGAAGGCCCCTTGTTCACGGACTGTCCTGTTGCCACGCCCGCCCCTTCAACGTCCATGACGGGCGCCGTCCCACGACGGAGGAGACTCCGCCCCGTGGGGCCGCCGCCGTGCAACGATCACCAACGGCAGACTGACAGCGCTCGGCCCCGTGCGGGCCGCACATCCCGTGGGATTCACCCTTGGCACTCGTGTCCGAGGTCGGCGTTCACCACGAGGCGACGGTGCTGGTCGCAGTGCTCGACGAGTGGCTGTGGTCGCGTCACCGCCTCGGGGGCGCATCGCTCACGACGAGCGCGGTGGCATCCACGGGCGGCGTGCCGTGTGTCGGGAAAGGACAGGGGCCGCCCAGCCGTGGTTCGGCGTGGGCGGCCTCGGCGATGGGGCACGTCTTCGAAGAACTCGGCGACAGCCACGGGCCGAAGCCGTGGGCCACGACTTTCCCGACGCTCCCTAGCGGCCTATTCCGTGGGACTTGACCGTCGGCACGACGGAGGCCCGGGACAGCTTCACCGCCCTGCCCCGGGCGGTCTCGAAGACCGTCTTCGGGTCTCCTTCCCTGCGCCAGGGCTCGGCACCGCACCACGGGCCGATCAGACGGAACTGCTCCAGGGCGGGCCCGTACATCCTCGACCGGAGCATGTAGTGGGCGAGGAGGTGGCGCAGGGCGGGCAGGCGCTCGTCGTCGGGGTCGACCTCGGCGAACGAGGCCGCGACCCGCTTCAGGTGCCCCCGCACCACGGGCGTGAAGGAGAGCAATGCGGCCGAGCGGCCTGTCAGCTCCTCCAGGGCGTGCACGTACATGCCGGTGAGCGGGCTGCCCTGCGGAGCCTTCCGGACCGCCTTCCGGGCGAAGCGCATCATCAGCCTGTCGCTGCCGTACCACTTGGCGCACCAGTACTGGAGGGCCTGCCAGTGCCCCTCGTAGTGGTGCGGCGCCCGGGCGACGAGGCCGTCCCAGAGCGGCCGGAACCGGGCACGGCCGTACTGGGCGCCCCGGGCGGCGGTGACCATGACGACCCAGGGGCCCGGGTTCGCGGGGTCGAGCAGCGCGGCCCGCCGGGCTTCCTCGATCGCGGCCGGGAGCATGGCACGGAAGCTGTCCATCCGGTCCGCCGGGACCTCGTGGGCGTACCCGCTGCCCCGGATCTCCCAGGCGCGGTGGACCATGATCCGGGCGTGGAGGGTGGCCGCGTCGCAGTTCCCGGGCTCGGCCGCGCGCCACGCGTCCAGCCAGGCGTCGTCCTCGCGGGCGACCTCCTGGAGGAGTTCGGTCCGGGACCAGCGCTCGTCCCAGTCGTCGCCCGCCGCCCGGACGTAGGCCTCGGCGGCCCGCCAGTCCCCGTTCCACGCCGCGTCGGCCACAGCCTGCCGTTCCTGGCGCCGGTGCGGCGGCGGGAGCGGGCCGGGGCGGCTCGGGTCGAGCTGTTCGCGGGGGGCGAGTCCGTAGTCGGAGGCCACGAAGTGCTTGCGGACCCAGCGGTCGGCCAGGTCGGGAATGACGAGGAGGTAGACCCCGCAGAGGAGGACACCGAGTACGACGGTTTGGAAGATCGGCACGGCTGCGAATGATCCCCCACTCGGTCACTCTCCGCAATAGCCATGGCCAACGATACGGCGAGGTCAGGGGCCGGGTGGGCGACCTCGTCCGGGACGAGATCGTCTACGTGCGGGCGGACGCAGAGGCCGACGAGGTCCTCGACGTCATGAGCGAGCACAGGATCCGGCGCGTGCCCGTCATCGACAGCCACGTCCTCGTCGGCATCGTCACCCAGGCCGACGTGGCCCGCGCCCTGCCCGACCGCAGGATCGGCGACCTGGTCGGGGCCGTCTCCGCCGACTGACCGGGCGACGTCACGCCTCCGGGCCCTGTGGCAGGCTGGCCGCGTGACGTCGGAGACCACGCAGCACCTCGCCCCGGACGACGGCGACGGCGACACCGCCGACGCCTCGGCCGCCGAGTTCACCGCCCACCGGCCCAGGATGTTCGGCCTGGCCTACCGGATGCTCGGCTCCGCCGAGGAGGCGGAGGACACGGTGCAGGACGCCTACCTCCGCTGGAGCGGGGCCGACCGCGCATCCATCGCCCACCCGGCGGCCTGGCTGGCCACGGTCGTCACCCGCCTCAGCCTGAACCGGCTGACCTCGGCCCGCGCGAAGCGCGAGGAGTACCCGGGGCCGTGGCTGCCCGAACCCGTCTTCACCCGCGACGGCGCGCTCGGTCCGCTGGAGTCCGCCGAGCGGCGCGACGCCGTCTCGACGGCCCTGCTCGTCCTCCTCGAACGGCTCACCCCGACGGAGCGCGCCGTCTACGTGCTGCGCGAGGCCTTCGCGTACAGCCATCGCGAGATCGCCGGGGTCCTCGGCCTGGGCGAGGCCAACTGCCGCCAGGTGTACGGCAGGGCGGTCCGGCGTCTGGAGAGGCCCGAGGCCCGTTTCGCGCCGGTGCGGGAGCAGCGGCACCGGCTCGTCGAGTCCTTCGTCACCGCCGCGCGCGAGGGCGATCTGGCCGGTCTGGAGCGGCTGCTGGCCGAGGACGTCGTCTGGTCGAGCGACGGCGGCGGGAGGGTCTCGGCCGCCCGGCGCCCGATCGTCGGGCGGGACGCCGTGCTGCGCTTCCTCGCGGGTGTCGCGCGGCGCGCGGAGGAGGGCACGGAGATCGCGCTCGCCGAGGTCAACGGGGCGCCCGCGCTGGTGAGCCACCGGGAGGGGACGCTCCTCGCCGTCACCACCTTCGAGGTGCGCGACGGCGCCATCAGCGGCGCGGGGGTCGTGATGAACCCGGACAAGCTCGCCTTCGCGGGCCGGCAGCTCGCCGGGGGAAGCCTCCTGGAATGAGGATTCCCGGGGCCGGCTGTCACATTTCCGGGGGCCCGCCGGTTCTCAGCCGATGACACGCGTTCCACCGGGGAGCGCGCACCCTGCGGAGGGAAGACGCACGATGACCACGATCCTGGTGACCGGGGGTACGGGAACGCTCGGACGGCTCGTCGCCGAGCGGCTGCGCGAGGACGGTGCCGAGGTGCGGGTACTGAGCCGCCACGCGCAGCCGTACGCGGTGGACCTGCGCGAGGGCACGGGCCTGGACGCGGCCGTCGAGGGCGTGGACACGGTGGTGCACTGCGCGAGCACGCCGCGCGGGGGCGACGACCGGGCGGCGCGCCACCTGGTCGAGGCCTCGCGCCGGGCCGGGGTCCGGCACCTGGTCCACATCTCGATCGTCGGCGTCGACCGCGTACCGCTCGGCTACTACCGGACGAAGCTCGCCGTCGAGAAGACGATCGAGGGGTCCGGGCTCGGCTGGACCGTGCTGCGGACCACGCAGTTCCACGACCTGGTGGTGGAGTTCCTGCGCAACGCGGCCCGGGTGCCGGTCGTGCCGCTCCCGGCCGGCGTCTCGGACCAGCCCATCGAGGTGGCGGAGGTCGCCGCCCGCCTCGCCGAACTCGCGGCCGGGGAGCCCGCGGGCCGGGTGCCGGACATGGGCGGCCCGGAGGTGCGTCCGATCGCGGACCTGGCCCGGACGTATCTGCGCGCGATCGGCCAGCACCGGCGCCTGCTGAACGTGCCCCTGGCCGGAAAGGCCTACCGGGGGTTCCGGGCGGGCGGGCACCTGGCGCCGGAGCGGGCCGTGGGCAAGGTGACGTTCGAGGAGTTCCTCGCGAAGCGCCTCCCCCCGCGCGCCTGACGCGCGCCACGACCGGGCCCCTACCCCTCGGGCCCCGGTCGTACGACTTCGGCCGAACGGGCCGCCGGGCGACCGGCGGCCCGTTCGGCGTCCGGGGGGACGGACGGGATCGGCGCCGCGAGACCGATCCCCCACCGTCCTGTTTTTGGTATGGACCTGCCAAGTCAATGCCGCTAGCGTAACGGCCGACGCGCTCTGAGAGCGCTCTCAAGCGTTCGCTCCCCCACACCAGGAGGCTTCGTGAAACGCACCACCCCCCTGGGCGCCGCCATAGCGGCCCTGTTGCTGACACTCGGTCTCGGCGCCGCCCACGCCGGGACCGCGCACGCCGCCCCGCTTCCCGAGCCCCCGTCCTCCGCACCGGCGGCCTCGGCCGGTCTGCTCGACGCCCTGCGGCAGGACCTCGGCCTGACCCCGGCGCAGGCCGAGGAGCGGCTGCGCGCCGAGAAGGCCGCGACGGCCGTCGAGAAGGCCGCCCGGCAGACGGCCGGAGGCGCGTACGGAGGCTCGTGGTTCGACGCCTCCTCGGGGCGGCTCGTCGTCGCCCTCACCGACCGGGCCGAGGAGGCCGAGGTGCGGGCGCTCGGCGCCGACACCCGGGTGGTCCGCCACAGCGCCGCCGCCCTGGACCGGGCCAAGGCCCGCCTCGACGCGCTCTCCGCGCCGAAGGGCGTGGCCGGCTGGCACGTCGACCCGAAGACGAACAGCGTCGCCGTCACGGTCGTACGGGCCGAGCGGGACGCCCCCTCCGTGCGCGCCTTCGTCGAGAAGGCGCGGGCGAACGGGCCCGTCACCGTCGCCGAGGCGGCCACCGCGCCCCGTACGTACGCGGCGGGCACCGTCGGCGGCGACCCGTACTACACCGGCAACGTGCGCTGTTCGATCGGCTTCTCCGTGCACGGCGGGTTCGTGACCGCAGGCCACTGCGGCCGGGCCGGGGCGGCGGTGCGCGGCTGGGACGGCTCCGCCATGGGCACCTTCCAGGGCTCCTCGTTCCCCGGCGACGACTACGCGTACGTGAGCATCCACAGCGGCTGGTGGACCGTGCCCGTCGTCCTCGGCTGGGGCGTCACCCCCGACCGGCTGGTGCGCGGCTCCGCCGAGGCGCCCGTGGGCGCGTCGATCTGCCGCTCCGGCTCCACCACGAAGTGGCACTGCGGCACCGTCCTCGGCAAGAACCAGACGGTCAACTACAGCCAGGGCGCCGTCCACCAGATGACGAAGACCAGCGTCTGCGCGGAGGGCGGCGACTCCGGCGGCGCGTTCATCAGCGGCGACCAGGCCCAGGGCGTCACCTCCGGCGGCTGGGGCAACTGCTCCTCCGGCGGCGAGACGTGGTTCCAGCCCGTCAACGAGATCCTCGGCCGCTACGGCCTCACCCTGCACACCGCCTGACGGGAGCCGGTGCGCGGCCGTTCCCGGCGGCCGCGCACCGGCGCTCCCGCGCCCCGGTCCGGGCGGCGCCGCTCGCGCGGCCGCCGGTATCCTGGAACCGCGACCGTCCCCGGACCGTCGCGCGGCGGTGGGGCCCGCCGCACCCGAACCGCGGCACGCGCTGCCGCCGACGGTCCCTACTCGTGACCCGTCCCCGCTCGTGTCCGCGCGGGGAAACACGCGTAGGGAGAGGCATGCGTTCCGACGAATCCCCGCAGATCCCGGACCCCGAGCCGGTCGACCCGGAGTCGGTAGACCCGGAGCCGGTCGCCCAGGATCCAGTCGCCCCGGGTCCGGTCGACCCGGAGCCGGTCGACCCGGAGCCGGTCGCCCGGGATTCAGGCGTTCCGGAGCCGGTCGACCCCGACGTCGACCCGGCGGACGTCCGCCGGCGGCGGGAGTCCCGGCATGCGCGGCGCGGCGTCCTCGCGGTGGTCGCGGCGGGCGGCTCGCTCGGCGCCCTGGCCCGCTTCGGGGCGTCGCTGCTGTGGCCCACACCCACCGGCGCCTTCCCCTGGACGACCCTGACGGTGAACGCCGCCGGCTGTCTGGCGATCGGCGTCCTCCTCGTCGCCGTCACCGAGGTCCTCACGGCCCACCCGCTGCTGCGCCCGTTCTTCGGGACCGGCTTTCTGGGCGGGTTCACCACCTTCTCCACGTACTGCGTGGACATCGAACGCCTCGTCGACGCGGGCCGCGCCGCCACCGCGCTCGCCTACCTCGCGGCGACCGTCGCCGCCGCGCTGGCGGCGGTGGCCGCCGGCGCGTTCGGCACGCGCCGCCTCCTGTCGCACCGGAGCGCGTCATGACCTTCCGTACGCGTCCGGCGGTCCGTCCGACCGTCCTCGTGCAGGACACCGGGGAGGGCCCGTGGTGAACGACTTCCTCCTGGTGGCCGTCGGCGGCGCCGTCGGCGCGCCCCTGCGCCATCTGACCGACCGCGCCGTCCAGGCCCGCCACGACACCGTCTTCCCGTGGGGCACCTTCACCGTGAACGTCGTGGGCTCCCTGATCCTCGGCCTGCTCACCGGCGCCGCGCTGTCGGGGGCGGCCGGGCACACCGTGCGGCTGCTCCTGGGAACCGGACTGTGCGGCGCGCTGACGACGTACTCGACGTTCTCCTACGAGACGCTGCGGCTGGCCGAGTCCGGTGCGCGGTTCCTCGCCGTGGCGAACGTCGTCGCCTCCGTCGTCGCCGGGCTCGGCGCGGTCTTCGTCGGCCTCGCCCTGGCGCGGGTCCTCTTCCCCTGAGCCGGTCCCGGCGGCCGGATCAGGGGAAGAGGGCGCCCGCTAGCGGCCCTGGAGCGCCTTGACGCTGTCGCCGAAGGTCCAGCCCTTCGAGCCGTCCCAGTTCGCCGACCAGGTCATCAGGCCCTTGAGGGCGCCCTTGTAGTGGTTCCACGCCTGGGCCACGGCCGACGGGGCCATGTGGCCGCCGCCCGCGCCCGGCTGGGCGGGCAGGCCGGGCACCTGCTTGTCGTACGGGACCTTGATCGTGGTGCCCTGGATGACCAGGCCCTTGTTCAGGCAGTCGGTCTGGGCGACGAACCCGGCGACGGTCCCGGCGGAGTAGGAGTCGCCCGCGCAGCCGTACATGCTGCCGTTGTAGTACTGCATGTTGAGCCACCACAGGCGCCCGTTGTCGGCGTACTTCTTGATGACCGGCAGGTACGCGCCCCAGATCGAGCCGTAGACCACGCTGCCGCCGGTGACGTACGCGGTCTCCGGGGCCATCGTCAGGCCGAAGCCGGCGGGCATGCGGGCGAGGACGCCGTCGATGATGCGGATCAGGTTGGCCTGGGAGGGGGAGAGGCTGGTGGGGGAGCCGCCGCCGACCAGACCGGTCTCGATGTCGATGTCGATGCCGTCGAAGTTGTACTTCTTCAGGATCGGCACGATGGTGGCGACGAACCGGTCGGCGACGGCGGTGGAGTTCGGGTCGATCCCCGCCGCGGCCCCGCCGATCGACATCAGGACGGTCGCCCCGGCCGCCTTGGCGCGACACATCTCGGCGGGGGTGGCGACGCGGACGGTGCTGTCCATGCCGTCCTCCCACAGCACCGTCCCGTCGGAACGGATCACGGGGAAGGCGGCGTTGATGACGTTGTAGCCGTGGGCGGCGAAGCGCGGGTCGTCGATGGGGGCCCAGCCGAAGGGCGGGTGGACGCCGTTGGCCGCGCCGTCCCAGTTCTCCCAGTACCCCTGGAGCACCTTTCCGGCGGGCCTCGGCTTGAGGGCGCAGGTGTCGGCGGCGGGGGCGGGGACGGAGGGGGCGGTCGCGGCGGTCGGCGCGGGCTGCGCGCCTTCGGCGGCGGCGGGCGCGGCGAGGGCGGCGGCCGCGAGCAGGGCGGCGAGCCCCGCTCCGAGGACACGGGTGATCCGAGAGCCTGGCATGCGTGCTCCTTGGGACGTGGGGGGATGGGTCCTGGGGACGGCGCGCGCTCCAGCAGACCGTAGGTTGGTCCAGACCATTCGTCAACCACCGGCGTCGACAGCGGAGTTGACTGCTTCCGCCGTTCCGGGCGCAGACCAGGACCTCACGCCGGAGGGGGCGGGGCCGGTCGGCGCGCACCGCGGCCGCGTACGTCCACGGGGAACCCGTACCCCCGGCGCGTACGCCCGCAAGGATGAGACGACGCAGGTCCCCGCTCCACCTGCGTCCTTCGGGCGAGAGGGCGTAGGAAGGTGGGCGGACGATCCGCCGGACTCTTTCGAGCAGGGAACCAAGGGAACCAGATGGGCCGTCGCCTGATGCTCCGATGCCGTCACGTCCTCCTCCTCGTGGCGCTCGTCGCCGCGATGGCGGTCACGCCCGGCACGCTCTCCCCCGGAGGGGGAACCGTCTCCGCCACCGCGCCCGCCTTCGACACGGCGCCCGCGCGGGCGGCACTGGAACGCCTGCTGTCCTCGCGGGCCCGGCAGTTCGTCCTGGTCCCCGTCGAGCGGCCGGAGTCCGGCGACCGCTTCGAGGTCTCCGGCGGGGCGGGCAGGATCCAGGTGCGGGGCACCTCGCCGGCCACGCTGCTCGCCGGGGCGGGCTGGTACCTGGAGCGGGTCGCCGGGGTCGACATCGGATGGCCGGGCGACAGCCTCGGCCGGCTGCCCGCCGTGCTCCCCGGGGTCCCCGGGACCCTCACCCGGTCGGCGAACGTGCCCCACCGCTACGCCCTGAACGACACCGACGAGGGCTACTCGGGGGCCTACCGGGACTTCGACGCCTACCGCCGCGACATCGACCTGATGGCGCTGCACGGCGTGAACGAGGTCTTCGTGCCGACGGGGGCCGAGTACCCGTACCACCGGGCGCTCCAGGAGTTCGGCTACGACGCCGCCGAGCTGCGGAGCTGGATCCCCGCCCCCGCCCACCAGGCCTGGTGGCTGCTGCAGAACATGTCGGGCTTCGGGGGACCGGTCTCCGAGCAGCTGGTCGAGGCCCGTGCCGCGCTCGGCGGCCGGATCGCGCGGCAGCTGCGCTCGCTCGGGATGACCCCCGTGCTCCCGGGCTTCTTCGGCACCGTGCCGCCGGGCTTCGCCGCGCGGAACCCGGGGGCGGTCACCGTCCCGCAGGGCACGTGGGTGGGCTTCGACCGGCCCGACTGGCTGGACCCGACCGGACCGGTCTTCGACCGCCTCGCCGCCGCCTACTACCGGGTCCAGCGGGAGCGGTTCGGCGACAGCGACATGTTCAAGATGGACCTGCTGCACGAGGGCGGCACCCCCGGCTCGGTCGACGTCGCCGCGGCCGCCGGGGCCGTCCAGCGGGCCCTGGAGACCGCGCGCCCCGGCGCCACCTGGGTCATGCTCGGCTGGCAGAAGAACCCGACCGCCGCGTTCCTGAGCGGGGTGGACCGCGACCGGGTCCTGATCGTCGACGGCCTCTCCGACCGCTACGACGGCCTCGACCGCGAGACCGAGTGGGGCGGCACCCCCTACGCGTTCGGCTCGATCGCCAACTTCGGCGGCCACACCAGCCTCGGCGCCAACACCGGCGTCTGGGGCGGGCGTTTCCACTCGTGGCTGACCAGGCCCGACTCCGCGCTGCGCGGCATCGCCTACCTGCCGGAGGCCACCGGCGGGAACCCCGCCGGGTTCGACCTGTTCACCGAACTCGCCTGGGAGCCGGGCCCCGTCGACCAGCGGGCCTGGTTCGCCGCGTACGCGGCCCGCCGCTACGGCGGGGCCGACCCGCACGCGGCCGCCGCCTGGGAGGAGCTGCGCCTGGGGCCGTACGGCATGGCGCCGGGGACGTGGAGCGAGCCGCAGGACAGCCTCTTCACCGCGCGGCCGAGCCTCACGGCGACCAGGGCGGCGCGCTGGAGCCCGGCCTTCTCGCGCTACGACGCGGCCACGGTGGAGCGGGCGCTGTCGGAGCTGCTGCGGGTCGCGCCCGCGCTGCGGGCCACGGACGCGTACCGGTACGACCTCGTGGACGTGGCGCGCCAGGCGCTCACCAACCGCGGCCGGGTGCTGCTGCCGCGGATCAGGTCCGCGTACGAGGCGAAGGACCTGGAGCGGTTCCGGTCGCTGGTGCGCGAGTGGAACGCCGGCACGGAGCTGCTCGGCCGGCTCGTCGGCTCCGACCGGCGGTTCCTGCTCGGTCCGTGGCTGGAGGACGCCCGCGCCTGGGGCGCCGACCCGGCCGAACGCGACCGCCTGGAGTACGACGCCCGCTCGATCCTGACCACCTGGGGTGGCCGGGGGCCGAGCGAGACGGGGCTGCGCGACTACGCCAACCGCGAGTGGGACGGGCTCGTCCGGGACGTCTACGCGCCGCGCTGGGCCGCCTACTTCGCGAGCCTCGACACCGCCCTGACGACCGGTGCGGCGCCCGTCGCCGTCGACTGGTTCGCGCGGGACGACGCCTGGGCCCGGGACCACCGGAGCTACCCGACCGCGCCGGCCGGCGACCCCCACGCGCTCGCGGAGGAGGTGCGGGCGGTCCTGGCGGCGGCGTCCACGGCCTGAAGGACGCCGCCCGGCACCGGACCACGGCCCGTCCGCGTAGGCTTCGACCGGTACGACGGACGCGGCAGGGGGCGAGGCGCATGTCGGAGGAGACGGCCCGGAGGTGGGGTTCGACCCTCGATTCGGTCGTGGTGTACGCGCAGGGCGCGGTCTGCCGCCGGCTGGCCCGGGGCACCGTGCCCCCGGACGGCCGGGTGCGGGTCGCGGGACTGCCCCGCACCCTGGATCCGGGCTCGCTGCGGGCCCGGGTCCTGGGCCCCGCCGGCGTCCGGGTCACCGAGGCCAGGGTGCGGGTCGCGGCCGAGCCGCTCGACGGCGACACGCCCGACGAGCTGCGGCGCGAGGTCGAACGGCTGCGTGACGCGTGCGCGGCGGCCGAGGGGCGCCGGGACCGGCAGCTGACCCTGATCGAGGAGGTCAAGGGAGTGCACCCGGTCCCTCCGGCCCGCAAGCGCGAGGACCCGCACCGCCGCACCCCGGTCGACGCCTGGCTGGAACTCGCCGACTTCGTCGACGAGCGGCTGGCCCGTCTGCACGCGCGCCTCGTCGACGCGGAGGAGGAGCTGCGCCGCGCCGAGCACGCCCTCTCCGTCGCCGCCGACCGGCTCGAACGGGCCTCCACCGACGCCCCCGCGTCGCACGTCGGGACCACCGTCTCCGCCCTCCTGACCCTCGACGGCGCGGCCGGCGGGGAGGTGGAGCTGGAGCTGGAGTACGGCGTGCCGGGCGCCGTCTGGGTGCCGGCCTACCGGCTCTCGCACCGCCGGGGCGACGACGGAGGGCGGCTGGTGCTGCGCGCCTCGGTCGCCCAGCGCACCGGCGAGGACTGGACCGGGGTGCGCCTCGCCCTGGCCACCGCCGACCTGCGGCGCCGCACCGACCTGCCCCGCCTGCGTTCGGTACGGATCGGACGCCGGCAGGCGGCCCCCGCGCCGTCCGGCTGGCGCGAGCCCCCGGCGGGCCTCGACGACCTCTTCGCCGGGTACGAGGCGGCCGGGCCCGGGCCCGTCCCGGCCTCCTCCCGGCTCGGTGGCGCCGCGGCGGGCTCCGCGGCCGTGCCGGTCGCGGCCGGTCCGGTCCCGTCGCCGCCCCCGGCTCCCGCGTCCGCGTCCTTCGCCGGGCCGCCGGCGCTCACCGGAGCGCCCCCGCCGCCCGGCGCCGTGCACGGCTTCGCGCCCGAGGCGTACGGCGGGGCCCCGGGATCCGCGCCGCAGGGTTACGGCGGGGCGCCGGGGCCGGCACCAAAGGCCTACGGCGGCGCGCCCGGATCCGCCCCGCGGGGCGCCCGGCGCGCCATGGCGCCCGCGGCTCCCGGCGCGCCCGCGCCCGCCCCGCCGCCGCCGCCCGCGCCGGCCGGTCCGCCGCGGCCGAGCGGCGACGAGCTGGACTACGCCTCCCTCGTCCTGTCCGGCCCCGACGACCGGGGGCCGCGCCGGGGCCGGCTGTTCCCCGACTCCTCCTTCGACGCCGTGGCGACCGAGTACCGCCGCCGTGCCGAGGGGGTGGCCGCGCTGCCGCTGCCCCCGCACGCCGTGCGGCCCCGCGAGTCGGCGGGCTCGTTCGACCACCGCTTCGACGCCGCCGGCCGCGCCGACGTCCCGTCGGACGGCACCTGGCACACCGTCGCCGTCGGCGAGATCCCGGTCGGCCTGCGCACCGAGTACCTCTGCGTGCCGTCCGTGGAGGAGACCGTGTACGCGACGCTCGTGGTCTCCAACGCCACCGGTCAGGCCCTCCTCGCCGGCCCGGTGGAGGTCACCGTCGACGACGGGTTCCTGCTGACGGCCGCGCTCCCCACGCTCGCCCCCGGCGGCGTCAGGAGGCTGGGCCTGGGCCCGGCCGAGGCGGTCCGGGTGACCCGCCGCAGCCAGCTGCGGGAGTCGACCGCGGGCCTGCGCAACAACGTCACCGTGCTCGACCACCAGGTGCGCGTGGAGCTGGTGAACCGCCTCGCGGCGCCCGCCGTCGTGGAGGTCCGCGAGCGGGTGCCGGTCACCTCCGAACCCGACGTGCGGATCGAGGAGCGGGCCGGCTGGGCGGCGCCCGGGGACGGACCCGAGGAGCACGCGCCGGGCACCCGCGTCCGGCGGGTCGAACTCCCCGCCGGGGGCACCGCCGTCCTCGAAGGCGGTTACGAGATCCGCATCCCGGCCGGCAAGGCCCTGGTCGACGGCAACCGCAGGAGCTGACCCCCACCATGACCACGGAATCCCGTCCGATCGCCCTTCCCGTCACCGCCGTCACCTGTCTGGAGGACCGCGCCCACGTCGAGCGGACCGCCGGCCTCGACCTGGCGGCCGGCGTCCAGCGCCTGCGCCTCGGCCCGATCGGCGCGGCGGCCGTCGACCGCACCCTCCACGCCGAGCTGGCCTCCGACCGCCCGGCGACCGTGCTCGGCGCGCGGATCGTCCGCACCTGGACGCCGCGCGGCCCGGTCCCCTCCCCCGGCGACGACTCCGCCCTCCGGCTGCGCCTGCACGCCCTCGACGAGGAGCGGGACACCGTGGAGCGGGAGCGCGACCGTCTGCTCGCCCGGCTCGACCTGCTCGGCCGGCTCGCCGCCGACCTGCTGCGGGAGATCCGCGAGGGCGTCGGCTCCGGGGAGAGCGAGGGGGAGCGCTGGGCCCGGGAGCTGGACCGCGTGGACGCCGAGCGCGACACGTACGCCGAACGGCTCCGTGCCGTCGGGGTCCGGCTGACGGCCCTCGAGACCGAGTACGACGTCACCCTGCGGGCCGCGGACGAGGCCGAGGAGGAGCCCGCCGAGCTGGTCGCCCACGTGGAGCTGACCGTGGAGGCCGCGGAGGCCGGCCCGGCCCGGCTGCGGCTCGGCCACCTCACCCCGTGCGCGCTGTGGCGGCCCGCCTACCGGGCCGTGCTCGACGGCGGCTCGCTGACGCTGGAGACCGAGGCGGTGGTCTGGCAGCGCACCGGCGAGGACTGGTCGGACGTGCGGCTGACGCTGTCGACGGCCCGTTCGGCGTCGGCCACCGAGCCGCCGCGCCTGGTCGAGGACCGGCTGACGCTCAGGGACCGTTCCGCCGCCGAGCGCCGCACGGTCGACGTGGAGGTGCGCGAGGAGCTGATCGGGGACCTCGGGCCGGCGCCGGTGCTCGGTCTGCCGGGCGTCGACGACGGCGGCGAGGCGCGCGTCCTGAACGCCCCCGTGCCGGTCTCCGTGCCGGGCGACGGCCGTGCGCACCGGGTGCCGCTCTCCGTCTTCACGGCGGACGCGGGCGGCGAGTACGCCTGCTCCCCCGAGCTGTCCCCGCTGGTCACCCAGGTGGTGCGGTTCGACAACCGGTCCGGGCACGCGCTGCTCGCGGGGCCGGTGGACCTGGTGCGCGGCAGCGGCTTCGCCGGCCGCGGCACGCTGGACTTCACCGCTCCCGGCGCCCCCGCGGAGCTCGCCTACGGCAGCCGTGACGACCTCCGGGTCGTCCGGTACGCCGAGGAGTCCCACGACACCGCGGGGCTCACGCAGCGGACCGTGGTCACCCACACGGTCCGGCTGCACCTGTCCCGGTTCTCCGCGCCGGGCGAGGAGGGCGAGCGGGTGGTCGCCCTGCGGGAGCGGATCCCCGTCTCCGAGGTGTCGGCGGTGGAGGTGCGCCTGCGCGAGGAGTCCTGCTCCCCCGCGCCGGCCTCGGTGGACGCGGACGGCGTCGTCCGCTGGGACGTCTCCCTGCCTCCGGGCGGGCGCCGGACGGTCACCCTGGTGTACGAGGTGTCGGCGGCCGCCAAGGTCGTGGGGATGTGAGGGCGGGGCGCCCGGGGGACGATCCGTCCTCCGGGCGCCCCGTGTCCCCGGTTTCGCGTCGCGGACGGTGGCCTCCGGGTGACTCCTCGTGGCCGTGGGCGTACTTGCGCAGGTTGCTTCCGCATGCCTGATGCACTGTGGCCTCTTCCGGTGCAGACTGTGCAGCAGATGGCGTCACATCCTGTCTGGAGGCCGAAAGAGTGAACGGCGGGAGCGACAGGCGGCGCCTGACCAGCCGCGCCTCGGCCGGGAGCAATCCGTCGGCCCACCACCCGGCCGGTGCGGGCGCGCGGTTCCGCAGGAGCAGGGGGCTGCTGCCGCCCGACCGGTTCACCACCCGCAGCCAGCTGGCGTGGCTGAATTCCGCCACGTCCCGGATCGGTACGACCCTGGATCTGGAGCGCACCGCTCAGGAGCTGGCGGAGTTCACCGTGCCCCGGTTCGCCGACGGCGCCGCCGTGGACGTCCTGGAGAGCGTGCTGCGGGGCGAGGAGGGGGCCCGGTGGACCGGGGAGGGCATCCCCCTGCTGCGGGCCACGGCGCTGTGCGCCATCGAGGAGCTGTCCTCCCTGGAGCCCACCCCGGTGGGCGAGACCTACGTCCAGTCCGAGGAGCAGCACGAGACGCTGCTGCACCGGTACTGCCTCCGGCAGGGCAAGCCGGTCCTGCTGGGCCGGCTGCGGGACGACGACTTCGCCCGGGTGGCGCCGACGGCGAGCGCGGCGGCGCAGATGCGGGCCGCCGGGGTGCACAGCTATCTGGCCGTGCCGCTGATCGCCCGCGGACTGCTGCTCGGCAGCGCCGACTTCGTGCGCGGTCCCGGGACGCCTCCGTTCTCCTCCATGGACCTGGCCCTGGCGGAGCAGCTCGCCTCGAAGGCCGCCGTCTTCATCGACAACGCCCGGCTGTACGGGCGCGAGCGCGAGCACGTGGTCTCGTTGCAGCGCAGTCTGCTGCCGCGCGCGACCCCGGTGACGCCGGGGCTGCGGCTGCACTCGGAGTACGCGCCCTCGACGGCCGGCCGCGGGGTGGGCGGGGACTGGTACGACGTGATGGCGCTGCCCGGCGGGCGGACGGCCCTGGTGGTGGGGGACGTGATGGGGCACGGACTGCCCGCCGCCGCCACGATGGGACGGCTGCGGGCCGTCGCCCGCACCCTGATGACCCTGGACATGGCCCCGGAGCGGGTCCTGGCACGGCTCGACCTGGCCACCCGCGACCTGGAGGACGAGCAGGTCGCCACCTGTCTGTGCGCGGTCTACGACCCGGCGGACTCCAGCTACACGCTGGCCAGCGCCGGGCACCTGCCGCCGCTGCTGCTCGACGGGCGGGGCGCGGCCGACTTCGTGGACGTGCCGGCCGGCGCGCCCCTGGGGGCGGGGGTGATCCCGTACGACCCGATCAGGCTGAAGGTCCCCGACGGCGGCCGTCTGGTGATGTACACGGACGGGCTCATCAAGACCCGGACAGAGGACCTGGACGAGCAGTTGGAGCGGCTGCGGTCGGCCGCGCTGGGCCTCACTCCCGGGGCGCTGGAGGCGGGCGGTCTGGTGGAGCGCGCCCCGGCCGGGGCCCTGCGGTTCGACGAGGCGGTGCTCCTCGTCGCGACGGACTCCCCGTCCCCGCGCGGCGACCTGAGGGTGTGGGAGCTGCCGAAGGACGGACGGGCCGCCTCGGTCGCGCGGAACCTGGTCACCGGTCAGCTCGCCGAGTGGGGCCTCGACGAACTCGCTGACGTCTGCGAGCTGGTGGTCTCCGAGCTGGTGGGCAATGCGCTGCGGTACGGCAACGGGCCTGGCGAGCTGCGGCTGTGGCGCGGCGAGCGGCTGGTCGTGGAGGTCTCGGACACGGGCCCCGACCTGCCGCAGATCCAGCACGCGGACCTCAGCGACGAGGGCGGTCGGGGGCTCCAGCTCATCAACATGCTCTGTCGCCGCTGGGGTTCCTGCCGCACCGTCACCGGCAAGGTGGTCTGGGCGGAGCAGAACGTGCCGGTCGCCCAGGAACCGTAGCGAACCGGGCACGATACCAGCGCGGCACCGTTCCCGTACGAAGTACGCACACTCTCCACACACGCGCGAACACATGGGGTAGTCATGGGGGCCAGGAGGGAACACCTTGGTCTTCAGTCTGCTGCGCCGGCGGAAGCCGGCCCCCGTCGGCGTCTGTCCGTTCACGTCCGATTCCGTCCCCGGCCCGGAGGGGCTCCCACGACCGCGGGAAGCGGCGCCGCACGTCACCGACCGGCGGGAGGCGGAGAGCTTCGTCCGGCAGTTCCACCAGGAGGAGCCGCGGGCGGGTGACGCGGAGCGCCGGGTCCGCGAGGTCCTCGCCGAGATCGACCGGACCGGCACGTACGAACACACCACGGACGAGCTGGCCTTCGGCGCCCGCGTCGCGTGGCGCAACGCGGCCCGCTGCATAGGCAGGCTCTACTGGCGCGGCCTCGTGGTGCGCGACCTGCGGCACGTCACCTCGGCCGACGGGATCGCCGACGCCTGCTTCGAGCATCTGCGGCTGGCCGGCAACGAGGGCCGGATCCGGCCGGTGGTCTCGGTCTTCGCGCCGGACCGGCCCGGCCGCCCCGGGCCCCGGATCGTCAACGACCAGCTGGTGCGCTACGCGGGACACCGCACCCCCGGGGGGCGCTGGGCCGGCGACCCGCGCGGCGCGGAGCCGACCGCGCGCGCCCGCGAGCTGGGGTGGAAGCGGAGCGACGACCCCTTCCAGATACTGCCGTTGATGGTGCGGGAGCGTCCGGACGCGCGGCCGGAGTGGTACGAGCTGCCGGACGGGTGCGTCATGGAGGTGCCGCTGCGGCATCCGGACCATCCGTGGTTCGCGGAGCTGGGCCTGCGCTGGTACGCGGTGCCGGCGATCAGCGACATGCTGCTGGAGATCGGCGGGGTGCGCTATCCGGCGGCGCCGTTCAACGGCTGGTACATGGGGGTGGAGATCGGCGCCCGGAACCTGGCCGACACCGACCGCTACGACCTGCTGCCGGTGGTCGCGGAGCGGCTGGGCCTCGACCGCTCCTCGGAGCGGACGCTGTGGCGGGACCGGGCGTTGGTCGAGCTGAACGTGGCGGTGCTGCACTCCTTCGAGGAGGCCGGGGTGACGATGGCGGACCACCACACGGAGTCCGAGCGGTTCCTCCGGCACATCGACCGGGAGAGCCGCCACGGCAGGCCGACCCCCGCCGACTGGAGCTGGATCGTCCCGCCCGTCTCCGGCTCGACCACCCCGGTGTTCCACCGCTACTACGATCCGGTCGACGACTCCCTGCGTCCCGCGTTCGTCGCGCGCGAGCGGTAGGGGGTGTCTTGTCGATCACGCCGGGCTCGCGGCGCCCGATCGACAAGACACCCCCTGGGACCGGCGCCGACCGCGCGGGCCGTAAATCGGGAGCCCCGGCCCGGCGGCTCCGCGTAGGGTGCGGCGACGGCGGTCCGAAGGGGAGACGTGGAACAGCGGGTACGGGTGCACAGGGTCGGTCTGGACGGGCGCGAGGTCCGGGTGGTGCGGTCGGCCCCCGGGCCGGACGCGACGGGGCCGGCGCTGCGCGACGACGGGCACTGGCTGTCGATGTACGCCGACCGGGACGGCGCCGAGCGGCTCGCCGCCCTGTGGGCGCTGGCCGCCCGGTCCGCCCGGTCGCTGGTGTACCTGCCCCTCCGGGGCAATCCGGCGCCCCACGACGGCGCCGGCGAGGTCGAACCGGTCGCCCTCGACCTGGTGCTGGTCCATCACAGCCTGCAGTTCCCGCCCTCGGCGTGGAAGGGCGTCAGGGCGCGGCTCGGTGCGGGCGTGCCCGGCACCGTCTCCCTGCCGGACGACGACCTCCCGGACGGGGACGCCGTCGACCACGAGCGGCAGCGCCACCGGACGTACCGCGACCACCTCGCCTTCGACATCGCCGCGCACACCCTCTTCGTCGTCGGCAGCTCCACCGCGTTCCGCGAACAGGGCGCCGCGCTGCGCCGGTTCGTCGAGCAGGCTCCTTCCCACGCGCGTCGCCACCCGGAGTCGGGACACTTCTGTGTGGAGTTCGCTCCGGGGCCGTGGGGCCGGGGGCGGACGCGTCGGCACGTGCCCGGCAGCCTGCACGTCGAGTACCTCGACGGTTGACGGCCGGTGCCTGAGCTTCCGACGGCCTGAGCGTCCGACAGGGAGCGGGCGCGGGCCGGGACTTCGGTGAACCCTGAGTAAATTCGATCACTCTTGATCGCATAAATGGGACAGTTGAACCTTTACTTGGTACTGATCTGATCAGGCGAGTTCCTAACTGATCAATCTCGCCTCTATAGTGCCGTCGTTGCGACTCCCTTCCCGCGTGCCCGTTCTCGAGAGTCTGGTTGATGTCGGCGCCGTCCACCCCCTTCCGCCCTGCCCTGCTCGCCTCGTTGCTGACAGCCGCCGCAGGTGGTGCGCTCGCCGCGGCGGCGACCGCCGCGGCGCCGGCCGGGGTCCGTCCCGCGCTCGCCTGGTTCGCCGTCTGCTGCGTCCTGCTGCTCGCCGCCTCGGCCTTCGCCGTCACCTGGTACGGACGCACCTCGCGCGCCCGCGGCCGCCGGGTCGAGACCCTCACCGCCGAACTCACCTCCCGCGAGGCGTACGCCTCGGCGGCCGCGGCCTCCGCCGAGCGGGAGACCGCCGCCCTGAGGGAGCGGTACGCGGCGGACACCGCGGCCGCCGAGGCCGCCCGCGCCGCCCGGACCGAGGACCTGGTCCGCGCCCACGCGGCCGAGACGGCGGAGCTGGCCCGGACCCGGGCCGCCGACGTCGCGCGCCTGGAGGAGAGGCTGCGCCGTGCCGAGTCCGGCCGGTCCGCCGCCATGGCCGCCGCCGCCAACGCGGCCGGCCGCATGCAGGCGCTCGCCACCAGCATGCTGGCCGACCTGCGGGAGATGGAGCACCGGCACGCCGACGAGGACGTGCTGACCGACCTCCTCCACCTCGACCACCGCACCGCCCAGGCGGGCCGGCTCGCCGACTCCATCGCCGTGCTGACCGGAGCGCGCTCCGGCCGCCGCTGGGCCCGCCCGATCGTCATGGAGTCGATCCTGCGCGGCGCCATGGGCCGGATCGGCGGCTACCAGCGGGTGCGGCTGCACTCCAGCAGCGACGCGGCCGTGGCGGGCCACGCCGCCGAGGGCGTCATGCACGCCCTGGCCGAACTCATGGACAACGCCGCCAACTTCTCGCCGCCCACCGCCGAGGTCCACGTCTACGTGGAGGAGGTCCCCGCCGGCGTCATCGTCGCGGTGGAGGACAGCGGCCTGGTGATGAGCGACGTCCAGCTGCGCCGCGCCGAGGCCGCCGTGAGCGCGGAGAACCAGGACCTGGCCGGTCTGTCCGGGACCCGGCTCGGCCTGGCCGTCGTCGGCCGGCTGGCCCGCAAGCACGGTCTGACCGTGTCGTTCCGCCCCTCGGCGCGCGGCGGCACCGGCGCCCTGCTGATGCTGCCGCAGGACCTGATCAGCCACGTCCCGGCGGAGACGCGGGCCGCGCCCGGCGCCGTCCTGCCCCCCGTGTCCGGCCGCGGTCTGTCCGCGCCCGCGCCCGACCGGGCACCGGCCGAGGCCCCGGCGCCCTCCCCCGCCGACGCACGAGTACGGGAGCCCGAGACCGTGCACGAGCCCGACACGGCCCACGACGACGCCGGTGAGGGCACCGGCGAGCACCCGCAGTTCGGCGAGAGCGGCCTGCCGCGCCGCCGTCGCGGCCGGGCGCTCGCCGCCGCCCACCCGGAGGGGCCCGACGAGGCCGCGAAGCCCCGCGCGGCGGCCCCGCGCAGCGGCGCGGCGGCCGGGGCGGCGTCCCGCTTCGGCACCTTCCGCCGGGCGGTCCGCGACGCCGCCGACCGGCCCGACGCCGACACCGAGTCCTCCCCGGCGAAGGACGGCTCCCCCGCCGTCCCGCCCGCCCCGTCCGACCAGGCCGGCCGGACGTCCGCCCCCCGGACGTCGCCGTCCTCGAACTCCCCGCACCCGGAAGGCACCCCGTAAATGACCGGCACCACCACCGACGAGAAGCTCAGCTGGCTCCTGGAGGGCCTGCTGGAACGCACCCCGGGCACCCGACACGCCCTGGTGCTCTCCCGTGACGGCCTCAAGCTCTGCCGTACCCCCGAGCTCTCCGTCGACCAGGCGGACCAGCTCGCCGCGATCGCCGCCGGCATCCAGAGCCTGTCGCACGGTGCGTCCGTGGAGTTCGGCGACGGCACGGGCGGCGTCCGTTCCGCGATGGCCGAGTTCTACGGCGGCATCCTGTTCATCGTGGAGGCCGGCGAGGGCGCCCACCTCGCCCTCGTCGCCGACGAGGACGCCGACGCCGGGCTCGTCGGCCACAACATGTCCGAACTGGTCGAGCAACTGGGCGAGTACCTGGTCGCGAGGCCCCGGGGATGAGCCGATCCAGGCCGGGCAGGGACGATTCCCCCGACCGGCTCTACACCCTGACCGGCGGCCGCAGCCGTGCCGGGTCCGACGCCTTCGACCTGGTGACCCTCGTGGTCGCCGAGAGCGACCCGGCCCCCGGCATGCAGTCCGAGCACGCCGCGATCCTGCGCATGTGCCGCTTCCCCACGGCGGTGGTGGAGGTGGCGGCCGGTCTCGGCCTGCCGGTGTCGATCACCCGGATCCTGCTGGCCGACCTCCACGACACCGGCCGGATCAGCGCACGGCACCCCCGCGCGTCGTACCGCCTTCCCGATCACGACATCCTGGAGCAGGTGCTCGTTGGACTCCGTAACCTCTGAACAGCGCCAGACCCTGCACAGCACCGCCGACAACGGACTGAAGATCGTCGTCGTCGGCGGTTTCGGCGTCGGCAAGACCACCCTGGTGCGCTCGGTCAGCGAGATCCGTCCGCTGAACACCGAGGAGACCATGACGCAGGCGGGCGAGGGCGTCGACGACACCGTCGGCGTCGCCGCGAAGACGGCCACCACCGTGGCCTTCGACTTCGGCAGGATCTCGCTGGACGCCCACAACATCCTCTATCTGTTCGGGGCGCCCGGCCAGGAGCGGTTCTGGTTCCTCTGGGACCGGCTGTTCTCCGGGACGCTCGGCGCGGTCGTGCTCGTCGACACGCGCCGGCTCGCCGACTCCTGGTACGCGATCGACCGCCTGGAGCACCACGGCACGCCGTTCGTCGTCGCCTGCAACGACTTCGGCGGCCCCGCCCACACCGCCGGACAGATCCGCGAGGCCCTCGACCTCTCCGACGGGGTCCCGCTGGTCTTCTGCGACGCCCGGTCGCGCGAGTCCAGCAAGCAGGTCCTGATCACGCTCGTCGAGCACCTGCAGTCCGTCGTCGCCCAGGACCCGACACCGCAGCCCATCCCGGAGCCCGCCCCGTGACCTGCCCCGTGCCCCACTCCGAGCCCCGGCCCGTCCCGCTGGGCGGACCCCGGTTCCAGACCGACCCCACCGAGCTGTACCGGCAGATGCGCCGCGAGCACGGGGCGGTCGCCCCGGTCGTCCTGGACGGGGACGTGCCCGCCTGGCTGGTCCTCGGCTACCGCGAACTGCACCAGGTCACCAGCGACCCGGTGCTCTTCTCGCGCGACTCCGACCTGTGGAACCAGTGGGACCACATCCCGGCGGACTGGCCCCTGCTGCCCATGATCGGCCGCAAGCAGCCGTCCATCCTCTACACCGTCGGCGAGCGGCACCGCGAGCGCGCGGACGTCGTCTCCGGCGCCCTGGAGGCGATCGACCCGTTCGTCCTGAGGCAGCGCGCCGAGCGGTTCGCCGACGAGCTGATCGACACGCTGTGCGGCAAGGGCTCCTGCGACCTCATCGCCGAGTACGCGATGCTGCTGCCGGTCCGGGTCCTCGCCAGCGTCTACGGCTTCGCCGACGAGCAGGGCCCCGGGCTCGTCAAGGCCATGAACGACATGATCAACGGCCAGGAGGGCGCCCTGGAGGGCCAGCGCCACCTGGGCGAGTCGATGTTCGGGCTGCTCACCGCCAAGGCGGAGGCGCCGGGCGACGACGTCGCCTCGCGGATGCTCGGCAACACGGCCGGCTTCACGGTCGAGGAGATCGCCCAGGACCTCATGGTGATGATGGCCGCCGGCCACCAGCCCACCGCCGACTGGATCGGCAACTCGCTGCGCCTCATGCTCACCGACGACCGGTTCGCGGCCTCGCTGTCCGGCGGCCGGCACAGCGTCGGCGAGGCGATGAACGAGGTCCTCTGGGAGGACACCCCCACCCAGAACGTCGCCGGGCGGTGGGCCTCGCGCGACACCCACCTCGGCGGGCGCCGGATCGGCGGCGGGGACCTGCTGCTGCTCGGCCTGGCCGCCGCCAACTCCGACCCGCACGTGCGGGCCGACTCCGGCGCGCTCACCGGCGGCAACAACGCCTACCTGTCCTTCGGGCACGGCGAGCACCGCTGCCCGTTCCCCGCGCAGGAGGTCGCCGAGACCATCGCCCGGACGGGCATCGAGGTGCTGCTCGACCGGTTGCCTGACGTGGACCTCGCGGTGGCCCCGCAGGACCTCGCCCGCCGCCCCTCCCCCTGGCTGCGCGGCCTGACCGCGCTTCCCGTGACCTACACCCCGACCCCCGCCCTTGGAGCCCTAGGATGAGCTGCCCGTACGACCACACCGCCGCGTCCGGCACCGGCGTCATCGACCTGGACCCGTTCGTCACCGACCTCGACGGCGAGAGCGCCCGGCTGCGCGCCGCGGGACCGCTCGCCCGGGTCGTCCTGCCGGGCGGGGTGCCCTGCTTCGCCGTCACCCACCACGCGGAGGCCCGGAAGCTGCTCACGGACCCCCGGCTGGTCAAGGACATCGACGTCTGGGGCGCCTGGCAGCGCGGTGAGATACCGCTGGACTGGCCGCTGATCGGTCTTGCCAACCCCGGCAAGTCGATGCTGACCGTGGACGGCGAGGAGCACCGGCGGCTGCGCGGCCTGGTCGCGCAGGCGCTGACCGCGCGCCGGGTGGAGCGGCTGCGCGCCGGCATCGAGGCCCTGACCACGGAGATGCTGGACCGGCTGGCCGAGCGCCCCGCGGGCGAGACGGTGGACCTGAAGGCGGAGTTCGCGTACCCGCTGCCGATGAACGTGGTCTGCGAGCTGATGGGCGTCGACCAGGCCGACCAGCCGCGGATGAAGGAGCTGTTCGACAAGTTCTTCTCGACGCAGACCCCGCCCGAGGAGGTGCCGCGGATGATGGCGGACCTGGGCGCCCTGTTCGGGGGGATCGTGGCGGGCAAGA
The DNA here is from genome assembly GCF_001280125.1 of Streptomyces sp. NRRL F-6492. Taxonomy (GTDB): domain Bacteria; phylum Actinomycetota; class Actinomycetes; order Streptomycetales; family Streptomycetaceae; genus Streptomyces. The sequence continues at coordinate 12,868 of NZ_LGEG01000247.1, read as the reverse complement.
AGGAGGCGCCCGGCGACGACCTCACGAGCGCGCTGATCGAGGCGTCGGAGGACGGCGACCGGCTCACCACGGAGGAGATCACCAACACCCTCCAGCTGATGGTGGCCGCCGGTCACGAGACGACCATCAGCCTGATCGTGAACGCCGTGGTCGCCCTGAGCACCCACCCCGAGCAGCGCGACCTGGTGCTCAAGGGCGAGGTGCCGTGGGAGAACGTGATCGAGGAGACCCTGCGCTGGTCGACGCCGACCTCGCACGTCCTGATCCGGTTCGCCGCCGAGGACATCGAGGTCGGCGACCGGGTCCTGCCCAAGGGCGAGGGGCTGATCGTGTCGTTCGGCGCGATCGGCCGGGACGAGACGCAGTTCGGTCCGACGGCGGGCGACTTCGACGTGACCCGCACGCCGAACCGGCACATCTCCTTCGGTCACGGTCCGCACGTCTGCCCGGGTGCGGCGCTGTCCCGCCTGGAGGCCTCGGTGGCGCTGCCCGCGCTGTACGCGCGCTTCCCCGAGCTGCGGCTGGCCGTGCCGCGCGAGGAGCTGCGCAACAAGCCGGTCGTCACCCAGAACGACCTCTTCGACCTGCCGGTCGTCCTGGCCTGACGGCCGGCGCGTGCGCGCCTCCCGGACCACGGGCCCGGTCCTCCGGCGGTGTGCACGGAGGACCGGGCCCGTTTCTGAGTAGCCGTACTCATGCCGGGGCCCGGCTCCGGCGGAACCATGGCCGCGGGGCGTGCACCCGTTCTCGTGCACCGGTCCGGAGGGGGACGGCATGGGCAAGGTCGTGGGCGCGTTCGTGGTGGCGGGACTCGCGGTCGGGGCGCTGGTGCTGGCGTACGCGGTGGGGGCGCCGCCCGGGACGGTGCTCGCCGTCGGGGCGGGCGTCCTCGGGCTGCTCTGGCTCCTGCTGCTCCTGACGGCGCCGTGGAACCTGTACTTCCGGGCGCACGCGGTCCTCGCCGAGATCGCGGTCAGCCGCGAGAGGGGCCTCGTGGTCTCCGGGGAGCGGGACGCGGAGGCGGGGCGGATCGCGCGCGTGATGCTGCGGGTGGCCGTCGCCGGGCACGTGGCGACGGCGGCCGCCGTGCTCGCCGTCGCCGTCGCGACCGGCCGGGAGGCGGTGTACTGGTGCGCCGGGTTCTTCCTGCTGAGCACGGCCTTCCGGCCGGCCGGCGCGTACTTCGGGCAACTGCGCGGCAGGCTGGGCACGTTGCTCAGGGAGGTGACGTACCCGAGGGACGACGTGGTGGCGCTGCGGGAGCGGGTCGCCGCGCTCGAAGCGGGTGCCGCGGTGCTCCAGGACAAGGCGGAGGAGCAGTACCGGGCCCTGGCGGAGCTGCGCGGGACCGTGGACGCGGTCGGGCTCTCCGCGCACGAGCGCGCCGAGCGGACCGACCGGGGCGTCGCGGCCCTGGCCCGCGAGTTCGAGGCGACGGTGAACCGGCTCACCGACAACGAGGAGATCATCACCGGTCTGAAGGCGTTCCTGCGGCTGCTGCGGGCCACCGACCTGACCGCCGGCCCCGCCTCCGGTCCCGTCTCCGGTCCCGGCGGCTCCCCCGTCTGACCGGCCGCCGGACCGTGCTCGCGGGCGGCCGGGTCGCCGCGGGCGCCGCCCCACCCGCTTGCCGGTCACCGGGTTGCGGCTAATGTCGATATGTAGGCCATGTGTGCCCCCGGTGTTCCCGCGCTCACGAGGTGCGGGAGGAGGGGCGTACGGAAGGAGCCTTCCATGAGCCGTACATTGCGCGGCGCGATCGCCCTCGCCGGAGCCGCTGCCCTCTCCCTGGGCACGGTGGCGACGACTGGAGCGGCACAGCCGGCCGCGGCGCAGGACGAGGTCAGGATCGGGCTGCTGCTCCCGGAGAGCAAGACGACCCGGTACGAGAAGTTCGACCGCCCCTACATCGAGGCGAAGATCAAGGAGCTGGCGCCCGGCGCGCAGATCGACTACTACAACGCCGCCGAGAGCGCCACCACCCAGCAGCAGCAGGTGAACACGGCGCTCGCCAAGGGCGACAAGGTGCTGATCCTGGACGCCGTGGACGCCAAGTCGATCCAGTCCTCCGTGCAGAAGGCCCACGACGCGGGCGTCAAGGTCGTGGCGTACGACCGCCTCGCGCAGGGCCCGGTCGACGCGTACGTCTCGTACGACAACCGCAAGGTGGGCGAGCTCCAGGGCAGGGCGCTCCTGGACGCGCTCGGCGACAAGGCGGGCAGCGGCGAGATCGTGATGCACAACGGGTCCCCGACGGACCCGAACGCCGCCGAGTTCAAGGCCGGCGCGCACGCGGTCCTGGACGGCAAGGTGAAGATCGGCAAGGAGTACGACACGCCGAACTGGGACCCGAACAACGCCAACCAGCAGATGTCCGGTGCCATCAGCGCGCTGGGCAAGGACAGGATCGTCGGCGTCTACTCGGCCAACGACGGGCTGGCCGCCGGCATCGCCACCGCCCTGAAGGCGGCGGGCATGAACGTGCCGCTGACCGGCCAGGACGCGCAGCTCGACGCCATCCAGCGGATCCTGCTCGGCACGCAGACCATCACGGTCGAGAAGCCGTACAAGCCGGAGGCGGACATCGCCGCCACCATGGCCGTCAACCTGGCCGAGGGCAAGCCGATCCCGTCCGACCTGACCCCCACCACCGTCACCAGCGGCAGTGGCCAGAAGGTCCCCGCCTCGCTGCTGACGCCGGTCGTGGTCGACAAGTCCAACATCAAGGACACCGTCGTCAAGGACGGCCTCTACACGGTGCGGGAGATCTGCACCCCGACCTACGCGGCCGCCTGCAAGGAGGCCGGTCTCCAGTAGTCGCGAGTCGTTCCGCTCCCCACACGGGCGGGCGGACGGACGGAGGAGGCGGTTCCCTTGCCGGAGCCAGCCGTGCTCACCCTGCGGGGGGTCTCCAAGCGGTTCGGCGCGGTCCAGGCCCTGAAGGACTTCGACCTGGAGGTCCGTCCGGGCGAGGTCGTCGCGCTCGTCGGCGACAACGGCGCCGGCAAGTCCACCGCCGTCAAGGCGATCGCCGGGGTGAACCCGCCCGACGAGGGCGTCATCGCGTGGGAGGGGCGGCCGGTCTCCCTCACCCGGCCCCACGACGCCCAGGACCTCGGGATCGCGACCGTCTACCAGGACCTCGCCCTGTGCGACAACCTGGACGTGGTCGCCAACCTGTTCCTCGGCCGCGAGCTGCGCAGGTTCGGGGTCCTGGACGAGGTCCGCATGGACCGGCGGGCGCGCGAGCTGCTCGACACGCTGTCGATCCGCATCCCGAGCGTCCGCATCCCCGTGGCGTCCCTCTCCGGCGGGCAACGCCAGACGGTGGCGATCGCCCGTTCGCTGATCGGCGACCCCAAGGTCGTGATCCTGGACGAGCCCACCGCCGCCCTGGGGGTGGAGCAGACCGCCGAGGTCCTCGACCTGGTGGAGCGGCTCCGCGACCGGGGCCTGGGGACGATCCTGATCAGCCACAACATGGTGGACGTGATGGCGGTCGCCGACCGGATCGCCGTGATGCGCCTCGGCCGGAACAACGGCTTCTTCGACCGGCGCTCGACGACCACCGAGGAGATCGTCTCCGCCATCACGGGCGCCACCGACAGCGCCGTCACCCGGCGCCGGGACCGCAAGCGGGAGGAGTCGTGAAACGGGACCGGGACCGCCCCTCCGAAGACGTCGACAGGGCCTCCCAGGAACCGGCCTCCGGCGCCGTGCCCGCCGTGGACACCCGCCTCCTGGTCCGCGAAGAGGGCGTCAGGGGGTACCTCGGGGAGTTCCGGCGCAAGCTGCGCGGCGGGGAGCTGGGGTCCCTGCCCGTCGTCCTCGCCGTGATCATCATCTGGACGGTGTTCGGCAGCCTGGACAGCACGTTCCTCTCCGCCCAGAACCTCTCCGACCTCAGCCAGCAGATCGTCGGCACCGGCATGATCGCGGTCGGGATCGTCTTCGTCCTGCTGCTCGGCGAGATCGACCTCTCGGTCGGCTCGGTGAGCGGTCTGTGCGCCGCGGTCTTCGCCGTGCTCAACGTCCTGAACGGCATGAACGAGTGGCTGGCGCTCCTGGTCGCCGTGGCGGGCGGCGCGGCCGTCGGGCTGATCCACGGGTTCTTCTTCGCGAAGGTGGGCGTGCCGGCCTTCGTCGTCACCCTGGCGGGCAACCTCGCCTGGAACGGGCTGATGCTCCAGATCCTGGGCACGAGCGGCACGGTCAACATCCCGGCCGAGAGCGTCGTCGCCGAGCTGTACTCGACCGTCTTCCACAGCCCGGTCGCCGCCTACGCGACCGCGGCCGTCGGGGTCGGGCTCTTCCTGGCGGCCTCGCTGCTGGACGCCCGGCGGCGGCGGACGGCCGGGGTGCCGTCCCGGCCGGTAGCCGAGATCGCGCTGCGCGCGCTCCTCCTCGCGGCGCTCGCGTTCGCCGCCGCGTACGTCCTCAACCGGTACCAGGGGCTGCCGCTGGCGCTCCTGGTCTTCCTGGTCCTGCTGGTGGTCCTGGACTTCGTGCTGCGGCGCACCACGTACGGCCGGCGGGTCTTCGCGGTGGGCGGCAACGTCGAGGGCGCGCGCCGGGCGGGCATCGGCGTGGCGTTCGTCCGGATGACGGTGTTCTCGATCGCCGGGACCATGGCGGCGATCGGCGGTCTCTTCCTCGCCGGGCAGATCCAGTCCGCGAGCCAGACCTCCGGCGGCGGCAACCTGCTGATGAACGTGATCGCCGCGGCCGTCATCGGCGGCACGAGCCTGTTCGGCGGGCGCGGTTCGGTCTGGTCGGCGCTGCTCGGCGCCCTGGTGATCGGGTCGATCCAGTCGGGCATGAACATCATGGGAGTCAGCAACGCCGTCCAGTTCATGATCACGGGGTCGGTGCTGCTGGCCGCCGTGGTCGTCGACTCGCTGTCGCGCAGGAGCCAGAAGGCCGCGGGCCGCGCCTGACCTCCGGCTCCCGGCTTCCGGCTTCCGGCTTCCGGCTTCCGGCTTCCGGCTCCTGTCTACCGGCCCCCGACTCCCGGCCCCCCGTCCTCCGGCGGCGACCGCCCTCCGTCAGCGGCCGTCCTGCTCCGGCTCGCCGGGCCCGATCCGCAGCTCGAAGTCCCCGGAGTACTTCTCGTGTCCGGCGATCACGGCGAGTTCGACGGCCTCCTCCCCCATCTCGCCGCGGACGATGAGCGGGTCCTTGCGCAGGTCCCGCATGAGCGCCACGCACATCCCGATCATGACGAGCACGAACGGCGCGGCCACCAGGATGGTGAGGTTCTGCAGGCCCGCGAGCGCGTCGCCCTGACCATCGCCGATGAGGAGCATGATCGCGGCGACCGCGCCGGTCACCACGCCCCAGAAGACCACCACGGGCCGGGTGGGCTCGAAGGAGCCGCGCTGCGAGAGCGTCCCCATGACGATGGAGGCGGCGTCCGCGCCGGACACGAAGAAGATCCCGACGAGGACCATCACGAGGAGGCTCATGGCTCCGGCGATCGGGAACTCCTGGAGGACGCCGAAGAGCTGTCCCTCGGGAGTGCTCTCGGCGGCCAGTTCGCCCTGCTCGCTGAGCTTCATCGCCGTTCCGCCGAAGACGGCGAACCAGATCAGGCTGACGGTGCTGGGGACCAGGATGACTCCGCCGACGAACTGCCGGACGGTCCGGCCCCGGCTGATGCGGGCGATGAACATGCCGACGAAGGGCGTCCAGGAGATCCACCACGCCCAGTAGAAGACGGTCCAGCTGCCGAGCCACGCGTGGATGTCGTCACCGCTGGTCGCCTCGGTGCGGCCGGCCAGCTGCGGCAGGTCGCCGATGTAGGCGGCGATCGAGGTGGGCAGCAGGTCGAGCACGATGATGGTGGGGCCCGCCACGAAGACGAAGACGGCGAGGATCGCCGCGAGCACCATGTTGATGTTGGAGAGCCACTGGATGCCCTTCTCCACGCCGGAGACGGCGGAGAGGACGAAGGCCACGGTGAGGACCGCGATGATGGCGACGAGCAGCCCGGTGCCGGTCTTCTCCATCCAGTTCAGCTCCTCGAAGCCGCTGCCGATCTGGAGCGCGCCGAGGCCGAGGGAGGCGGCGGAGCCGAAGAGGGTGGCGAAGATGGCCAGGATGTCGATGACCCGGCCGGGACCGCCGTACGCCCGCTTCTCGCCCATCAGCGGGACGAAGACGGCGCTGATGGTCTGGCGGCGGCCGCGCCGGAAGCTGGAGTAGGCGATGGCGAGGCCGACGACGGCGTAGATCGCCCACGGGTGGAGCGTCCAGTGGAAGAGCGTGGTGGCCATGGCGGTCTGCATCCGCTCGGCCGAGTCGACGGGGTGGGTGCCGGGCGGCGGGGTGCCGTAGTGGGCGAGCGGTTCGCTCACGCCGTAGAACATCAGGCCGATGCCCATGCCGGCGCTGAACATCATGGCGATCCATGACACGGTCCGGAACTCGGGGCCCTCCTCCTCCCTGCCGAGGGTGATCCGGCCGTAGCGGCTGATGGCGAGCCACAGCGCGAAGACGACGAACCCGGAGGCGGCGAGCATGAACGCCCAGCCGCCGTCGCGGATCAGCCCGTCGAGGAGGGAGTTGGAGACGTCCTCCAGGCTCTCGGTGGCCGTGGCTCCCCAGACGACGAAGGCCACGGTGAGGACGGCGGTGACCCCGAACACGATCCGGTCGGTACGGGCGTGGTGGCGGCGGTCGGAGCGGATGAGGAGGGTGGGCAGCACCGGCAGCCCCCGGCTCCTCGCCCGTGCGGCGCCTTTCCGGCGGCCTTCCGGCCTCTCTTCTTCCTGCGACACGGGCGGCACCTTTCACGGCATTACGGGACAAACATCACGATGTCTCCGTAAGGCAGTACCACAGGCGCGGCTCGACCCGGTGGACCAACACAACAGGCCCTCGGGCCCCCTCCTTCCCGGGTCGGCGCCCTCAGGCCGCCGCGTCCTCGAACACCGTGGTCGCGCTGAAGAGTTCCCCCAGCCAGTGGGCGCTCGCCTCGGCGCAGCCGGTGGTCGGGGTGCTGGGGAAGAGGCGGAACCACGACGCGGCCCGGCCGAGGGCGGCGAGGCGGGTGGCGAGCGCTGCGGCCCGGCGCAGCTCCGGGAGGGACGGCCCCAGGTCGGTCCAGGGCTCCAGATAGGCGTCGCGCAGACGCGCCACGGGCCCGGGGCCGTACCGTTCGAGGACGGCGCGGGCGGGGACGAGGAGGCTGCCGAAGGGATGGCCGACGGCGGCGTCGCCCCAGTCGAAGAAGGTGAAGCGGCCGGGGGCGGGGGCGAGGACCTGGCCGTCGTGCAGGTCGCAGTGGTCGAGCGAGTCCGGAACGCCGTACTCGTCGAGCTCCGCGCACCAGTCGAGCAGACGGGGGCGCCCGGCCGCCAGGTCGCGGCGGGCGGCCGGGTCCAGGGTGGGGTTGTCCGCGACGAGGCCGTCGAAGAGGGCGGGCAGCCGGGCGGTGCGGGCGTCAGGCACGCCGAGCGCGGTCATGCGGTCCGCGTGCGGGGTCAGCGCCCGCTGCATGCGCGCGTACTGGGCGAGGGCCCGCGCCCAGGAGTCCGGTCCCGCGTCGCCCGCGTCCAGGACGTGCCGGAAGAGGGGCCCGCCGTCGGGGAGCAGCGACCAGGCCCGTTCGGCGTCGACCGCCAGCGGGGTCACGACGTGGCCGGGCACCCACCGCGCGAGGGCGTCGCCGAGGGGGGCCTCGAAGGCGTTGTCCGGCGCGCCCGCCTTGAACCAGACCGCGTCGCGCTCGCCGGGCCCGGTGCGAAGGCGCACGAGGATCGACCAGGGGCGGACCCTGACCTCACGGGTCCCGGTCTCGCGCAGACCGTGCCGGTGGAGCGCCCGCTCCGCCCACGCGAGGGCGGCCGCGCGCCAGTCCTCTTCCTCCCAGGGGGTGACGGCGTCCGCGAACCGCCCCCGGTCGACGGTCATCGGCTTCGCGGACGTCACGGGTGTCTCCTGTCGCATCGGCCGATCCCATCACCGGGGCGGGCCGCGCGCACGTGAATATCCAGGTCGTCCGGGGTCCGGCGTATCCTCGCCCCGGACGCGCCCGACGGGGGGCCGCGGGGACGGAAGGGGCGGACGGGGTGGCGGACAAGGCGGCGGACCCGGGCAGGGCCGGTGCGGCCTCCCTCAGCGCACGAGCGCGGGAGGCCGTCCTCCGGCGGATCGTCGACCGGCGGTACGAGCAGGGCGCCCGTCTGGTGGAGCGGGAGGTCGCCGAGGAGCTCGGCATGTCCCGCGTGCCGGTGCGCGAGGCGCTGCGCGCCCTGGTCGCCGAAGGGCTCCTGGAGCTGCTCCCGCACAGCGGCGTCCGCGTGCGCCGGCTGGAGCGCGCCGACGTGGAGCACCTGTACGAGGTGTGGGAACCGCTCGCGGTCCAGGCGTCGCGGCTCGCGGCGCGGACCGTGGCGGCGGACGGCGTCGGGGGGCTGGCCGTTCTGGAGGCGGCCCTGCGCCGGGCCGAGTCGGCCGCGGCGGCGGACGAGGGGGCCCGTGAGGTGGCGGCGCACACGGCGTTCCACGAGGAGGTCGTGGCGCTGTCGGGCAATCCGCTGCTCGTCCGCACGATGGAGCAGTTGAGCTGGCAGCTGCGGCTGCTGTTCGGGCTGCGCGAGGAGCCCGCGCACATGCGGGCGCAGCACGCCGAGATGTACCGGCACATCGCCGCCGGCGACCCGGAGGCGGCGGCCGCGAGCACGCTGCTGCACGTGCGCGACAGCAGGTCCGTCGCGCTGCGCTCACTCTTCGGCGCCTGAAGCATTTGTATACCAGCCCCACCGGAAGCGCCTACCTCTTGCGCGTCAGCACTTCTGCAACCCGGCTTTTCGGGATCTCTCGATCACCCTCCTTGTTCACTCCCGGCGGCTTGGTATACAAAAAAGGGAGCTGACGCCCCACCGCCGAAGGAGCCCCCATGCAGCCGTCCCCGTCTTCCCCCGGCGCGCTCTCCCGCCGCACGATGCTGGCCGGGGCCGCCGCTCTGGCCGGGGCCACGGCCTCGGCGGCCGCGACGGCCGTTCCGGCCCGGGCCGCCACCGCCGGCACCACCGCCGCCGGGGGCGCGGCCGGGGCCGCCGAAGCCGCCGCTCCCCACACCGCGGGACGCCGCGCGAAGGCCGTGGTCTTCCGCGACGTGCGCCCGTTCGGCGCGGCGAGGTCCACGGACCTGGTGGTCGTCGACGGCCGGATCTCGGCCGGCCCGGCGCCGCGCGGCGCGAAGGTCGTCGAGGGCGGCGGCCGCATCGCCCTGCCGTCCCTCGTGGACGCGCACATCCACCCCGACAAGACGACCTGGGGCGGCTCCTGGGTGTCGCGCAAGCCGGCGGACGGCATCGCGGACTACGTGGCCCAGGACGTGGAGCTGTTCCGTGCCCAGCGCCGTCCCGTCGCGGAACGCGCGTACGGGCTGATGAGCCACGCCGTCGCCCGGGGCACCCGGGCGATGCGGGCCCACGCCGACGTGGCCCCGGCCTACGGTCTGGCGGGCGCGGAGGGCGTCGCGGAGGCGCGCGAGCGGCTGCGCCACGCCCTCGACGTCCAGATCGTGGCCTTCCCGCAGCACGGCGTCGTCCGCACACCGGGCACGGCGGCGCTCCTGGAGCGCGCGGCGCGCGAGGGCCTCGTGGACATGATCGGCGGCATCGACCCGATCGGTTTCGACCGCGCCCTCGACGAGCAGCTCGACCTCGTCTTCGGCATCGCGGACCGGCACGGCGTGGGCGTGGACATCCACCTCCACGACCGCGGGGAGACGGGCCTGAAGGCCATGCGCGGCATCATCGACCGCACCCGCGCCCTCTCCCTCGCCGGCAAGGTCACCGTCAGCCACGTCTTCTGCCTGCCCGGCCTGTCGGACCGCGAACTGGGCTCCGTCGCGGCGGACCTGGGCGAGCAGGACATCGCCCTCACCACGGTCGCGCCGTCCGACTCCCTGGTGCTGCCGATCGCCCGGCTGCGCGAGCACGGGGTGCGGGTCGGCCTCGGCTCGGACGGCGTGCGCGACTCCTGGAGCCCGTTCGGCGACGCCGACATGCTGCACCGCGCGCACATCCTCGGCTGGGTGACGGACGTGCGGCTCGACGACGAACTGGCGGAGTGCTACCGGGTCGCGACCCACGGCGGCGCGGACGTCATGGGACTCGCGCACGCCGACCTCGCACCGGGCGCGCCGGCCGACTTCGTCCTCGTGCGGGGCGAGTGCCTGCCGCAGGTGGTCGTCGACATGCCCCGCCGGGACGTGGTCGTCCACGGCGGGGTGGTCGTGGCGCGCGACGGGGAGTTCCTCGACTGAGCCCGGCGGCGCGCGGTTCCTACAGGTACGGGCGGGTGATCAGTTCCATCGCGTGGCCGGCGGGGTCCTTGAAGTAGACCCCGCGGCCGCCGTGTTCGGTGTTCGTCTCGCCCGGCCGCCGCATCTGCGGGTCGGCCCAGTGCTCGACGCCCTGCGCGCACAGGCGCCCGTACGCCCGCTCGAACAGCTCGTCGTCGACGAGGAACGCGTAGTGCTGCATCTGGATCTCCACCGGGGGCTCGGCGAACTGGATCAGTACGCCGTCGGGGAGCTGGACGTTGACGAACGGGCCCCAGGAGGGCGCTTCGGGCAGTTCGAGGAGCTCCCGGAAGAAACGCGCCGACTCGTGCCGGTCCTTGGCCGCGACGATGGTGTGGTTGAACGTGACTGACATGTGGATGACCTCGCTCTTGTTCGACAGGGGAAGGGACACGCGGTGCTCGCGCACCGGGGGGTCCTCGTGTCGAACGGAGGGGATGCGTCGTCCGCATCCGCCGAGCCGTCAGTCGTCCACCGGGTCGCCCGTCCGTGTGTGGCGTATAGCCGGTCCGGTGTTCACGTCGCAGGACGTTACGTGATCGGCACGGGCCGGGGCAAGGCCGTTCGAGGGGATCGGGCGCGCACTCAGGGGAGTTGGGCACGCGCGCCCGTCCTCCGCCGTCCGGACCGAACCCGGCGGGCGGGGCGGTCAGCCGTTCGGCAGGATGACCGCGCGTCCGTCGACGCGTCCCTCGTGCAGCCGCTCGTAGGCCTTCGGCGCGTCGTCCAGGGCGTAGGTCTCCACGTGGACGTCGACGGCGCCGGCGCGGGCCAGGTCGAGCACCTCGATGAGCTCGGCCCGGGTGCCCCAGTACGGGGAGGCCACGGAGACCTCGTACGCCGGGGAGCCGAAGCCGACGGGCAGGGCGCCGCCGCCGATGCCGACGATCGTGACGTCGCCCTCGACCGCGGCCATCGCGCCGGCCGAGGTCACCGTGGGCTGCGCCCCCACGAAGTCGAGGACGACCTCGGCGCCCCGGCCGCCGGTCAGTTCGCGGACCGCGGCGGCCGCCGACGCGTCGGAGAGCACGGCCTCGTGCGCGCCGACGGCGCGGGCGAGGGCCAGCTTCTCCTCGGTGACGTCCAGGGCGACGACCCGGGCCGCGGTCATGGCGCGCAGCAGCTGGATGGCGACGTGGCCGAGCCCGCCCGTGCCGATGACGACGGCGGTGCTGCCGGGCACGAGCTTCGGCAGGGACCGCTTGACGGCGTGGTACGGGGTGAGGCCCGCGTCCGTGAGCGGCGCGGCCCGCACGGGGTCGAGGCCGCCGAGCGGGACGAGGTGACGGGGGCTGTCGACGACCATGTACTCGGCGATGGCGCCGGGGGCGCCGAGGCCGGGCGGCCTGATACCCAGCTCCGCGGCCCGCGGGCAGTAGTTCTCCTTGCCCTGCGCGCACATGAAGCAGGCGCCGCAGCCCCAGGGGCCGTAGACGGCGACCTGGTCGCCGACGGCGAACCCCTCGGCGCCCGCGCCCAGCGCCTCGACGGTGCCGACGCCCTCGTGCCCGAGGGTAAGGGGCAGCGGGAAGGGCAACTGGTCGGCGGGCCGGCTCATGACGGCGATGTCGGAGTGGCAGACGCCGGCGGCGGTGACCCTGAGGAGCACCTGGCCGGGGCCGGGCTCCGGGTCGGGGACGGTGACGACCTCGGGCGGGGCGCCCACCGCGCGGTACTGGAGTGCCTTCATGACGGTGTGTCCTCTGCTCTCGCTCTTTCCGGTGGCTCAGCGGGCGGCGTAGGCGCCGTCGACGAGGTGGTAGCTGCCGTGCACGAACGACGCCCGCTCCGAGAGGAGGAACGCGACGAGCTCGGCGACCTCCTCCGCACGGCCCAGACGGCCCGCGGGGTGCAGGGCGACGAGGGCGTCGTACGCCTCCCGGCCGATTCCGGCGAGGAGGGGTGTGTCGATGTAGCCGGGGCCGACGGCGTTGATACGTACCCCCCGGGAGGCGTATTCGAGTGCCGCCGTCTTGGTGAGGCCGACGACGCCGTGCTTGGCCGCGACGTAGGCGGCGCTGCCGGCGGAACCGTTGGTGCCGAGGATGGAGGACATGTTCACGACGGCGCCGCCGCCGGAGGCGACGACGGCCGGGAGCTCGTGGCGCAGGGAGTGGAAGACGCCGTCGAGGTTGGTGGAGACGACGCGCCGCCACTCCTCGGCGGGGGTCTCGCCGATCGGGACGCGGGCGCCGGCGACGCCCGCGTTGTTGACCGCGAGGTGCAGGCCGCCGAAGGCGGCGACGGTGGCCTCGACGCCCTCGCGGACGGAGGCGTCGTCGGTGACGTCCATGCGTACGGCGAGGGCGCGGGCGCCCTGTCCGGTCAGCTCGGCGACCGCGGCGGCCGCCTTCTCGGCGTCGAAGTCGGCGACGGCCACGGCGGCGCCGCCGCGGGCGAGGCGGTGGGCGACGGCGAGGCCGATGCCGGAGGCGCCGCCGGTGACGAGAGCGGTCCGGTCGGCGAACTCCCGGGGGTCGGGGGTGAAGGGGTGGGTCATGGGGGGGGTCCTCTGGGGTGTGCGTGGTCCGGTCGGGGTCGGCCTTCGAC
>NZ_LGEG01000246.1 GCF_001280125.1 Streptomyces sp. NRRL F-6492 | reverse complement strand
GGCGCGGCTCGCGGAGATCTTCCGCTTCGCCCTGGTCGGCGGCGTCAACACCGGCACGTTCTTCGGCTGCTACCTGCTCCTCCACCCGTGGATGCCGTACTTCGCCGCGTACTCCCTCGCCTTCCTCCTCAGCATGGTCGGCTCCTTCTTCCTCAACACCTACTTCACCTACCGCACCCGCCCCACCTGGAAGAAGTTCGCCCTCTTCCCCCTCACCAACGTCACCAACTACCTGGTGCAGAGCGTCGGCCTGTACGCGCTCGTCACCTGGGCCGGAATGGACGACCGGATCGCGCCACTCGTGGCGGCCGTCGTCGCGATCCCCTTCACCTATCTGATCTCCCAGCGGATCCTGGTGCCCCGCGGCCCCGGCCGGGGTCCCGGCACGACCGGTCCGGGGAGCGAAACGGACGAGCGGCAGCCCTCCCGGCTCGCGTAGATTGCCTGGCAGCCGCGGCGTCGAGCGTGCGGCGGGCAGCAACGGCCGAGTGAGGACGACGCAGGTGACGACGCAGGTGACGGGTCAGACGGACGGGGCGAGGCAGTACGTGACGGAGGCCCGCAGGATCGTCGTCAAGGTCGGCTCCTCCTCCCTCACCACCGCCTCCGGAGGCCTCGACGCCGACCGGGTCGACGCCCTCGTCGACGTGCTCGCCAAGGTCCGCAGCGGCGGCGAGAAGGAGATCGTCCTCGTCTCCTCCGGCGCCATCGCCGCGGGCCTCGCCCCGCTCGGCCTCACCCGCCGGCCCAAGGACCTCGCCCGCCAGCAGGCCGCCGCCAGCGTCGGCCAGGGCCTGCTCGTCGCCCGCTACACCGCCTCCTTCGCCCGCTACGGCGTCCGCGTCGGCCAGGTCCTCCTCACCACCGACGACACCAGCCGGCGCGCCCACTACCGCAACGCGTACCGGACCCTGGACCAGCTCCTCACCATGGGCGCGCTGCCCGTCGTCAACGAGAACGACACCGTCGCCACCGACGAGATCCGCTTCGGCGACAACGACCGGCTCGCCGCCCTCGTCGCCCACCTCGTCCGCGCCGACCTGCTCGTGCTGCTCTCCGACGTCGACGGGCTCTACGACGGCGACCCGTCCAAGCCCGGCACGTCGCGGATCGCCGAGGTCGCGGGCCCCGAGGACATCGCCCACGTCGAGATCGGCTCGGCCGGCAAGGCGGGCGTCGGCACCGGCGGCATGGTCACCAAGGTCGAGGCGGCCAGGATCGCCGCCGCCGCCGGCATCCCCGTCGTCCTCACCTCCGCGAGCCGCGCCGCCGACGCCCTCGCCGGCCGGGACACCGGCACGTACTTCCACCGCACCGGCCGCCGCTCCGCCGACCGGCTCCTCTGGCTCGCCCACGCCTCCACCCCGCAGGGCTCCCTCACCCTCGACGACGGGGCCGTCCGCGCCGTCGTCGAGGGCAAGAAGTCCCTGCTCGCGGCCGGGCTCGCGGCCGTCGAGGGCGACTTCGTGGCCGGTGACCCCGTCGAGCTGCGCGACGCCGCCGGCCGGGCCGTCGCCCGCGGCCTCGTCAACTTCGACGCCAAGGAGATCCCCCGGATGCTCGGCCGCTCCACCCACGAGCTCGCCAAGGCACTGGGCCCGGAGTACGAGCGCGAGATCGTCCACCGCGACGACCTCGTCGTCATCGGTTGAACGCGTCGCCGGCCCGACGGCGCGCACCGTACGCCATCCGTCGAACGCCCTCCGCCGAAACGGCTGAAACTGCGGCCATCCGGAAGGGACGTTCCCCAAAACCGCCCCAAGTGCCGCCTCGGACTGGTCAACTTTGTCCCGGGGGTTAAGAGCAAGGCGGGGTACAGCACCACACGCATCACACAGGAGGCCGCCGGTGAGACGAGCGCGCCCAGGGGCGCCGCCCCGTGGGACTGCCGAACGCGCCCTGACCAGTGTCGAGGCCGGAGCCGACTTCGACGAGGCACGGGACAGGTCCACGGACAGGAAGACCGAGACCACCACCGACACACGCGAGGTACGCGAGACACGTGAGGCACGCGCCGAGGAGCGGCCCGTGTCCAAGCTCTGGCACATCACCCTCAGCGTGTCGGGCGTGGAGTCGCCGCTGAAGGAGGTGCGACGGGGGCTCGAACAGCTGGCCCACGACCATCCCTTCTTGCTGACCAGCCGTTACGCCAACGATCACGCCGAGATCCGGTACTGGGAGGAGGCCCGCGACCTGCACGACGCGGCGGCCGTCGCCCTGCGCCTGTGGGGCGAGCACCGGCAGACCGCCAAGCTGCCGCCCTGGGAGATCGTCGGTCTGGAGGTCATCGACCGCGAGACCTACCACCAGCGGATCGCGGAGGGCTACGGCCCGCCGCCCGCCGCCCCGGTCGGCGTCCACCCCTACTGAGGGGCGGACCCGCCGGGGACGCGCCCGGGGCACGGCCCCGGGGCACGTCCCGGGGCGCGTCCAGGGATACGTCCCGGGAGGCGTCCAGGGATACGTCTCGGAGTGCGGGATACGTGAGGGATGTCCGCAGGGGTGCCAGTACCCTGCGGACATGACCTCGCTCACGCCCCTCGACAACCTCTCCCCGGTCACCCGGGCCGCCTACCGGGCCCGTGGCGCCGCCGCCGAAATCGCGCCACTCCCGCGCGCGGTCAAGGACGAGGCCCTCCTCGCGATCGCGGACGCCCTCGAAGTGCGCACCGCCGAGATCGTCGAGGCCAACGCCGTGGACATCACCAAGGCCCGCGAGGCCGGGACCAGCGAGGCCATCGTCGACCGGCTCACCCTCACCCCCGAGCGCGTCCGGGCCATCGCCGCCGACGTCCGCGACGTGGCCGCGCTGCCCGACCCCGTCGGCGAGGTCGTCCGCGGCTCGACCCTCCCCAACGGCATCGACCTGCGCCAGGTCCGCGTCCCCCTCGGCGTCGTCGGCATCATCTACGAGGCCCGCCCGAACGTCACCGTCGACGCCGCCGCCCTCTGCCTCAAGTCCGGCAACGCCGTCCTGCTCCGCGGCTCCTCCTCCGCCCACGCCTCCAACACCGCCCTGGTGACCGTGCTGCGCGACGCCGTCGGCGGCGCGGGCCTGCCCGCCGACGCGATCCAGCTCGTCCCCGGCGAGTCCCGCGAGTCGGTCCGCGAGCTGATGCGCGCCCGCGGCCTCGTCGACGTCCTCATCCCGCGCGGCGGCGCCTCCCTCATCAAGACCGTCGTCGAGGAGTCCACCGTCCCGGTCATCGAGACCGGCACCGGCAACTGCCACGTCTACGTCGACGCCGACACCGACCTCGACATGGCCGTGGACGTCCTGGTCAACTCCAAGGCCCACCGGGTCAGCGTCTGCAACGCCGCCGAGACCCTCCTCGTCCACCGGGACGTCGCCGAGGCCTTCCTGCCCCGGGCCCTCGACGCCCTCGCCGAGGCCGGCGTCACCGTCCACGCCGACGAGCGGACCCTCGCCCTCGCCGAGGGCACCAAGGCCACCGTCGTCCCGGCCACGCCGGAGGACTGGGAGACCGAGTACCTCTCGTACGACATCGCCGCCGCCGTCGTCGACTCCCTCGACAAGGCCGTGGAGCACATCCGAACGTGGTCCTCCGGCCACACCGAGGTGATCGTCACCACCTCGCAGGCCGCGGCCCGCCGCTTCACCCAGCTGGTCGACTCCACCACGGTCGCCGTGAACGCCTCCACCCGGTTCACGGACGGCGGCCAGTTCGGCTTCGGCGCCGAGATCGGCATCTCCACCCAGAAGCTGCACGCCAGGGGCCCCATGGGCCTTCCCGAGCTGACCTCGACCAAGTACATCGTCACCGGCGACGGTCACGTGCGGTAACACCTCCTTCCGGTACGGGCGGGCTTTCGGTACGGGTGCGGAGGCTTCGCACTCTCCCTGCCCAAAACCCCCTTCCGGGTCTACTCTGAATCCGTGCCGGACGACGTGGGGGGCAGGCCGTTCCAGAACGGCGGAGACCCCGAGGACTCTGTCGACCGCGGAGGCGCTGACGAGGTCCACGCCGCCGTGGTCTTCGACGAGGAGTTCGTCCGGGCCGCCACCGTCCACGAGCCGACCGCGATCGAGCGGCTCCTCGCCGCCGCCCAGGCCCGTGCCGAGGCCGAGGCGGCCCGCGCCCGCGCGGGCGGCGGACCGGCCGACGACGACCCCTACGGGGACGGCCACGACCCGCTGGGCCTCACCTACGAGCCCGATGACATCGGCGACGACGACAGCCCCTACGGCCCCCACGGCGGAGCCCTGCGCCCCTACCGGGGCAGCGCCCGCTGGCACCGGCCCGTCGCCTGGGTCCTCGCCCTCGTCATGGGGGTCGGCATGGTCGCCCTCGCCTTCAGCGCCGTCTACCAGAACGCCTCCGCCAACCGCCGGGACCAGGTCCCGCCGGCCACTACCGGGGTCGACGCGCCGCCCCCGAACCCGGCCCCGCCCGCGGCCCACGCCCCCGCCGCACGCTCCGCGTCCCCCGGATAGCCCCCAGGGACCTCCCGGATCCGCGCCGGGCCCGAACCGGATCCGCGCCGGGCCCGAATCGGACCCGCGCCGGGCCCGTGCCTGTTCCGGTCCTGTCCCGTGCCGGGCCCCGGCCACCCCGATGGCGGAATTCTTCGGAACTTGTCGTGTACCTGGGCGTTTACCGAAGCCCCCGCAGACCTACCCTGAAGGTATGGCAGGGCGTGGCGACCCGCCTGAGGGGACACCCGAGGGGTTCCCCGGCGGTGGTGAGGACGAGTACCGATCCGTCGTCTTCGACGAGGCGTTCGTCCGTGCTGCCCGCCTCCAGGAGTTCTCCGCCCGGGAGCGGATGGGCGAGCACGCCCAGGCCGTCCGCAGCCTCCCCTCCGCGACGGGCCGGAGCGGCTCCCGCCAGGCCGTCCTGCTGGTCCTGCTGGTCCTCCTCGCCTTCGGCACCGCCGTCTACCTGGGCGTCCGCAACCCGTACCAGCCCCCCGTCGACCAGCGCGCCGAACCCCTGCGGACCACCGTGGTCCGGCTCGCCCCCCGGGACCCCGTCCCCGGCGGCGAGCCCGCGCGGCTCCTCGCCCACAGCCCGGCCGCCGAACACCGCACCGGGGCCGCCGGCATCGACCTCCCGGTCGCCGGACGCACCATGCACTTCGCCGAGAGCCAGGTCGTCGCCGCCCTCGGCATCGCCAAGGACTACCTGGTGGCCTCCTCCCTGGAGCCCGACGTCCTGACCGGGGCCACCGTGCGGCCCCCGCGCCTGCTGCTCGACCCCGACCAGCTGGCGCAGTTCGACCGGAGCGTCGAGTCGCCCGCCGACGACGGCCGGCACGCCCCCGCCGCCTGGCTCGTCCGCTTCGACCCCCGGGAGGTCGCCCTCGCGGACCCCGCCGCCCGGGTGCGGGGCACCCTCCGCTTCGAGGAGACCGGGCCCGACACCCTGGACGTCATGGCGGACCACACGTACACCTACGCCCTCCGCCCGGCCGTCCGGGGCACCGGACCGGTCGCCGCGGCGTCCCTCTTCACCGTCCACCGCGTGGTGCACTTCCGCTTCGACCGCGAGGACCTGCGGGCGCACCGCGCCGAGCTCCTGAGCAGCACCTCGGAGGCCGGACCGCAGGCCTGCGGCGCGGACACCACGGGCTCCCTGAAGCCGCTCCTGGCGGGAGCGCGGGCCCCGGGGGCGGACGGCGGCCCGGCGGTCACCGACCCGTACGCCACCGACCGGCCCGCCGCCCCCTCGCTGTGCGGAGCGCTGGCGCCGAAGGCTCAGCCCTCGCTCTGACCGTCCCCGCCGTCGCCCGGTGCGTCGCCCCCGGCCGAGGGCCTGCCCCCGGCGTCCTTGCCGTCCCCGGCCGCGCCGCCGTCCGCCTTCGGGGAACCCTGGCCGCCGAACCGGTTGCGCAGCCGGCCGCCCAGGTCGCCCGCCAGGTCACCGGCGCCGCCGGCTATGTCCCCGACCAGCTTCAGGAGGGGATCCTTGCTGGTCCGTACGGTCTCGGCGTAGTGCCCGGCCGACTCGCGGAAGGAGTCCGAGACCGAGGTGTCCTTGTCCTCGGAGCGCTTCGGGTAGTGCCCGTCCATGATCCGCTGGAAGTCGCGGCTCTCCGACCACTTCTTCAGCTCCGCCGCGCGGACGGCGGTGAAGGGGTGCGAGCGCGGCAGCACGTTGAGGATCTTCAGGACCGAGTCCCGCAGGTCCCCGGCCTTCTCGTACTCGTCGGCCTGGGCGAGGAACGCGTCCACGTTCATCTCGTGCAGGTGGTTGCCGCCGGCGATCTTCATCAGACCGCGCATCGAGGCCCGCACGTCCTGCCCGACGAGCAGCCCGGCGCGGTCGGCGGAGAGCTCCGACTTGCGGAACCACTCGCGCAGCGCCGTCACGACGGCCGTGATCGCGACCGTCCCCAGCGGGATCCAGGCGATCTTGAGCGCCAGGTTGGTGAGGAACAGCAGGACCGTGCGGTACACGGCGTGCCCGGAGAGCGCGTGTCCGACCTCGTGGCCGACGACCGCCCGCATCTCCTCCTCGTCGAGGAGCTCCACCAGACCGGTGGTGAGCACGATGATCGGCTCGTCCAGGCCGATGCACATCGCGTTGGGCTTCGGGTCCTGCGTCACGTACATCGGCGGGACCTTCTCCAGGTCCAGGATGTAACAGGCGTCCCGCAGCATGTCGTTGAGGTGGCTGAACTGCGCGTCGCTCACCCGGACGGAGTCCGAGAGGTAGAGGAGTCGCAGACTGCGCTCCGGCAGCAGCCCGCTGAGCGCCTTGAAGGCCGTGTCGAAGCCGCTGAGCTTGCGCAGCGCCACCAGCGCCGAGCGGTCGGCCGGATGCTCGTAGGCCCGCGAGGAGATGCCGGAGAACCGCTTCCGCTGCCTGCTCGGCGCGCTCCCGTGGTCGTTCTCGGTCATGGATGCCCCCTGTTCGTACGAGTCGGTGCTCGTCCCCCTGACTGCACCCAGCCTAGGTGCTGGCGCTACGGTGTGGCGGGGCCTGTGGATAACTCGGGCACCGAGGACGACCGAAGGGCACGACCGACATGCCGGACACCGCCGCCACCGCCGACGCAGCCGCCGTCCTGCTCGCCGCCCCCGCGGGCCAGGGCCTCGGCGACACGCTCCGGATCGTGCTGCTCGCCTCGCTCGTGGGCGGGGTCCTGCTCGCCTGGTTCCTGCTGCGCGGCTACCGCACCGACGACACGGGCGACACGGACGGCGTGGACGGTGCGAGCGACGCAGACGGCTCGGACCGTGCGCGCGGTGCGAGCGGTGAGGGCGACACCGGCCGGGCGGACGGCAACGCGGAGCGCGACGCGAACGCCTGAGTCGGCGTGAGCGCCTCCGGACGGCCCGCATACGATGTGCGCGAAGTCTCCGCTCCCATCCCCGATCGATAGGTCTGCCGAAGATGAGCCTCCACAGCGCCGCCGCCAACCTGGTCACCCTCGCCGAGGGCGCCGAGCACGGCGGCAACCACGAAAGCCTCAGCCCCTACCTCACCGGCTTCGGCGCCTTCGGTGCCCTCATGCTGCTGCTGTGGATCACCACCCGCTTCAACCGCGACCGCTGAACCGACACCGCTGATCCGGCGGCCGCCGCCGTGCCAGTAGGCTCTGCACGCATGGGAGAGCAGGAAGTGCCTACTGGCGGGCGCGGCAAGCGCCGACTCGGTGTGATGGGCGGAACCTTCGACCCGATCCACCACGGACACCTGGTGGCGGCCAGCGAGGTCGCCGCCCTGTTCCACCTGGACGAGGTGGTGTTCGTGCCGACCGGGCAGCCGTGGCAGAAGAGCGACAAGGCCGTGTCCGCGCCCGAGGACCGCTATCTGATGACGGTCATCGCGACGGCGTCCAACCCGCAGTTCTCGGTCAGCCGGATCGACATCGACCGCGGCGGCGCGACCTACACCATCGACACCCTGAGGGACCTGAGCTCCCTCAACGGCGACTCGGACCTCTTCTTCATCACCGGGGCCGACGCGCTGTCGCAGATCCTCACCTGGCGCGACGCGGAGGAACTCTTCTCGCTCGCCCACTTCATCGGCGTCACCCGTCCGGGCCACGACCTCACCGACGACGGCCTGCCCAAGGGCGGGGTCTCGCTCGTCGAGATCCCCGCGCTCGCCATCTCCTCCACCGACTGCCGGGCGAGGGTCGAGAAGGGGGACCCCGTCTGGTACCTGGTCCCGGACGGCGTGGTGCGCTACATCGACAAGCGCCAGTTGTACCGCGGCGAGTGAGCTTCGGGGAGGGGCACCGGTGAACGATCAGCAGCACCCGTACGATCCGTACCGTCCGCAGCCGCAGATCATCGGCTACGACGAGTACGGGCAGCCGGTGTACCAGCAGCCGCAGGCGCAGCAGCAGCCCGCGCAGCACTACGACCCGTACGGCGGACAGCAGCAGCAACAGCCGTCCCAGCCGCAGCAGGCGTACGGCTACGACCCCTACGCCCAGCAGCCGCCGCAGGCGCAGCAGCCGCAGTCGCAGCCCCCTTACGACCCGTACGGGCAGCAGGGCTACGCCTACCCCTCCTACGACACCGGTCAGCAGTACGACACGGGGCAGCAGTACGACGCCGGGCAGCAGTGGGCCGCCCAGGCCCAGCCGCAGGCCCCGGCCCAGCCCCGGACCCAGCAGCCCCGGGCCCAACAGCCCCAGGCCCAGCCGCAGTCCCGGCCCGAGCCCGTCCGACCGGTCCCCGAGGCCCCGGCAGCGCCCGTCGCCGCCCCGCCCGGCGTCCCCGGCCAGCGACCCGCCTCCGAGCGGTCCGCCTTCGACCGGGCCGCTCCCGGGCGCCCCGCCCCGTCCCGGGCGGGCGACGACGAGCGCGAGTACCGCACCGAGCAGTTCTCGTTCATCGAGGAGCCCGACGAGGACTCCGAGGACGTCATCGACTGGCTCAAGTTCACCGAGAGCCGTTCGGAGCGGCGCGAGGAGGCCAGGCGCCGGGGCCGCAACCGGATCGTCGCGCTCGTCGTCGTCCTCGCGCTCGCCGCCGTCGGCGGCGTCGGCTACCTGTGGTCCGCCGGCCTGCTCCCCGGCACGTCCGCCCCGGAGCGCGAGGGGACCACCGCGACCGGCCCCCAGAAGCGCGACACCATCGTGGTCCACCTCCACGACACCACGAACGGCGGCACCTCCACCGCCCTGCTCGTGGAGAACGCGACCACCCGCCAGGGCACCACGGTCCTGCTCCCCAACTCCGTCGTCGTCGCCGACGCCGAGGGCTCCGCGACCACCCTCGGCAAGTCGGTCGAGGACGACGGCTCCAGCGGCACCCGGGAGTCCATCGGCAACCTCCTCGGAACGAAGATCACCGGGACCTGGCGCCTGGACACCCCGTACCTGGAGAACCTCGTCGAGGTCGTCAGCGGCATCGAGACCGACACCGACACCGACGTGCCCGCTCCCAGGAACGGCGCCGAGCCGCTGGTCAGGAAGGGCGAGAAGCAGACGCTGAACGGCCGCGCCGCCGTCGCCTACGCCACCTACCGGGCCCCCGGCGAGGCCGACGCCAAGCAGCTCCAGCGCTTCGGCCAGGTCCTGTACGGGGTGCTGCGGAAGGTCTCCGACGACCCCGCGGCCGCCACGGTCACCATCGAGACCCTCCAGCAGATCCTCGACCCCTCGCTCCCGGAGAAGGACCTCGGCGCCTCCCTGGCCAAGCTCGCGGAGCACGCCAAGCTCGGCGCCTACAAGACGGCCCTGCTCCCGGTGGAGGAGGACGGCGCGCTGACCGGCGGCGCGAGCGACAGCGTCGTGAAGGACATCCTCGGCGGCAAGGTCACCGCCCCCGAGGCGGACGGGATCACCCGGGTCTCCCTGCGGGACGGCTCCGGCAAGAACGCGATCGAAGCGGCCCGGATCGTGCTCGCCAACGGCGGCTACGCCCTGGTGGGCGCCACCACGGCGCCGGCCCGGGAGAAGTCGCAGGTCCTCTACGGCGACGACGCCCAGAAGGCGGCGGCCGCCGAGGTGGCCAAGACGCTGGGCCTGCCGGACGGCTCGGTCCGCAAGGGAGAGACCGCGGGAGCGGCCGCCGTCACCGTCGTCCTGGGCGGCGACTACAAGGTTCCGGGGGCCCGCTAGCGGCACTCCGGAAAAGGCCGACGGCGTCGTCGGCGGTCCGTGAGACCCTGGAGGGGTACTGGACCGCCGACGAAAGCCTGCTTGTGACCGCTACGGACCGTTCCATCGAGCTCGTCAAGACCGCCGCCCAGGCGGCCGCCGACCGGCTCGCGCACGACATCATCGCGTACGACGTCAGCGACGTGCTGTCGATCACCGACGCCTTCCTGCTCGCCTCCGCGCCCAACGACCGCCAGGTCAAGTCGATCGTCGACGAGATCGAGGAGCGGCTGCTCAAGGAGCTCGGCGCCAAGCCGGTCCGCCGTGAGGGCGACCGCGACGCGCGCTGGATCCTGCTGGACTACGTCGACATCGTCGTCCACGTCCAGCACAGCGAGGAGCGGGTCTTCTACGCCCTGGAGCGGCTGTGGAAGGACTGCCCCGAACTGGAGCTGCCCGAGGACGCCCTGAAGACCCGCGGCAAGGGAGCCGAGCACGCCGCCCTGACCGGCGTCGACACCGCCGGCCACGCCTCCGGTCTGCCCGACGGACCGGACGGTGAGCTGAGCTGAGCGCCACCAGGGGCGGCACCGGCCGCCGCATCGTCCTCTGGCGCCACGGCCAGACCTCCTGGAACCTGGAGCGTCGCTTCCAGGGCTCGACCGACATCGAGCTGACGGAGACCGGCGTCGCCCAGGCGCGCCGGGCCGCACGGCTGCTCGCCGCGCTCAAGCCGGACGCCGTCGTGGCCTCCGACCTGAAGCGGGCGGCGGCCACCGCCGCCGAGCTCGCCGCGCTCACCGGCCACGACGTCGCCCACGACGCCGCGCTGCGCGAGACGTACGCGGGGGAGTGGCAGGGGCTGACCCACGGCGAGATCGTGGCGCGGTACGGCGAGCAGTACGCCGCGTGGAAGCGCGGCGAGCCCGTGCGCCGGGGCGGCGGCGAGCTGGAGACCGAGGTGGCCGACCGGGCCGCCCCCGTGGTCCTGGAGCACGCCGACAAGCTCCCCGAGAACGGCACGCTCGTCGTGGTCAGCCACGGCGGCACCATCCGCACCACCATCGGCCGGCTCCTGGGCCTGGAGTCCCGGCACTGGGAGAGCCTGGGCGGGCTCTCGAACTGCTGCTGGTCCGTCCTCGGCGAGGGCGCGCGCGGCTGGCGCCTGATGGAGCACAACGCGGGCACGCTGCCCGAGCCGGTCCTCGGCGACGACGACTGAGCCCCGCGACCGGCCCGCCGGACCCGGATTTCACTTTCCGGCAGGTCACAGGCTAGAGTTCTTCTTGTTCGCAGCGCGGAGCGCGAAGAACACGAGGGGCTATAGCTCAGTTGGTAGAGCGCCTGCATGGCATGCAGGAGGTCAGGAGTTCAATTCTCCTTAGCTCCACAGTCACCGAATCCCGTCCCCACCAGGGGGCGGGATTCGTCGTTTCGTCCCGTTGTGCCGAGTGCGCCGACCCCCTTGCGGGGCCATGGCAGAATCGGACGGCCGGAGGGGGACAGGATCCGGACGGGAGGGTGGCCCACGTGCTCGGCGACAACGGCAGGGTGTCCTGTTGGTGCGCGACTCGGTGCGCGACCAGGTGCACGACGGGGCGCGCGACCTGCGGCCACAGCTGGAGCTGACTGATGGGTGCACACAGGCGGAAGTGCGACTGGTGCGGCAGCGGCACGCCCATCGTGCGCGACATGGACCCCGTCAACCCCGGGTTCCAGTACTGGTGCGAGGAGTGCGCGCGGGCGCTGATCATAAAAGGCGACCCGATCGAGACCTACCGCGAGCTGGAGGGGGAGCCGATCTACGGCCGGCTCCTCGACGAGCACTGCACCCTCAAGCGGTTCTACTCCTTCGCCACGGCCTGACGCTCCCGCGTCGGCGCGCTCTGGCGCTCCTGCCCCGGTACGGCCTCCAGGAGCGGTTCCACCGCCGTCGTACCGGCCCCCGCCCCGTGGCCGGCGTCCGCCCCGCGCAGCCGCCGCCGCGTCAGTACGTACCCCGCCAGCAGCGCCGTCGCCGTCAGCGGATAGACGGCGGAGAGCAGCATCTGGCCCGCGTTCTGGTCCAGTTCGGGGCGGCCCGGGTCGTGCGGGACCCACCACAGGGCGAACGACGCGAACACCAGGGCCACCGGCCCCGTCACCCGCCACGCGCGCGTGGCGCGGTCCGCGAGCAGGATCAGCAGCGGCACGCACCACACCCAGTGGTGGGACCACGAGATCGGGCTGATCATCAGCGCCGTGAACGCGCAGACGACCACCGCCACCGCCTTGTCGCCGCGCAGCGCGGCCCGTACCGCCACCACCATCGCGACGCCGCCCAGGAGGGCCGCCGTCACCGCCCACCACATGCCCGGGTCGTCGGTGTGCATCAGCCGGGCCAGGACGCCGCGGATCGACTGGTTGGCGGTCTCCTCGGCGAAGCCGACCCGGCCCGTCTCGAACAGGGTCTCCGTCCAGAACTTCTTCGAGTCCGCGGGCAGCGCGAGAGCCACGGCCAGCGTCGTCCCGAGGAACACGCCCGTCGCCGTCGCCGCCGTGCGCAGCCACTGGTTCCAGGACCGGTCCCGGCGCCACAGCAGCAGACCCGCGACGACCAGCAGGACCACGAAGAGCCCCGGTGTGAGTTTCACCGCGGTCGCCAGGCCGGTGCCGAGGCCGGCCCAGCGGCTGCCCGCGCGCCGCGTGAGGTCCCAGAGCACCGCCACGGCTATGAGCAGGTTGATCTGGCCGTACCGCAGGGTCGTCCACACCGGCTCGCACCAGACCAGGACCGCGGCGATCCAGAACGTGGCGCGCCACAGGTCCGCGCGGGACAGCGACGGGCGCACCAGCTGGACCGACAGCTGGACCAGGGCGACCACCAGGAGCAGGTTCCCCCCGGTGGCGAGCGTCCGCATCAGCGGGACGTCCACCAGGGTCAGCGGGACGAACAGCAGGGCGGCGAAGGGCGGGTAGGTCATGCCGAGGTTCGCCGAGGTGGCGCGCATCGCGTACAGGTCGCCGCCCGCCCGGACCGTCTCGCCCTCGGCCCGGTAGACCATCACGTCGAGCATGTTCACGTGGGCGAGGCGTTGCGCCGCCCAGAAGGCCGCGAACGAGAGCAGGCAGACCGCCGCGGCGGTGACCAGGGGCCACGGTCGGGCACGGGTTTTCGAGAGCACGGAGACGGACACAGTCGGCGACCCTACCCGGAGGCCCGGAAGGGCCCCGGGAATCGATTTGGAGATCTGCCGGGGAGCCGGTTAATGTTCTGTCTGTCGCCGCGAGGGAAACCGCAGCGGGGACGGAAAGCAAGGGGCTATAGCTCAGTTGGTAGAGCGCCTGCATGGCATGCAGGAGGTCAGGAGTTCAATTCTCCTTAGCTCCACAGAAACTCCACGAAAGCATCGTGGAGGGGAAAGCGGGTCACCCGGATCGGGTGGCCCGCTTTCTCGTGTCCCGGCCCCGGAACGCCGGTGCGGCCCGCTGGGCCGCTGCGGTACCCTGGCGCCATGCGTGCCGTACGCCTCCTGCTTACCGAGCCGCGCTGACCAGTCCCGACGGATGACAGACATTCCGTCGGAGTCGGCGCGGCATCCCCTCCTGTGCGAGGGGATTTTTCATTTCGGGCAGTCAGTGGCCGTGGGCAGAGACGATCGATGGAGCTTCAAGGACCATGACCGAGATCAATACGGCCGCCGAGACGGCGGCTCCGCATCGCTACACGGCGGCCATGGCCGCCGACATCGAGGCACGCTGGCAGGACTTCTGGGACGCTGAGGGCACGTACGAGGCCCCGAACCCCACCGGTGACCTGGCGGGCGACCCCGCGGTCGCCGCACGCCCCAAGAAGTTCATCATGGACATGTTCCCGTACCCCTCGGGCGCGGGACTGCACGTCGGCCACCCGCTGGGCTACATCGCGACGGACGTCTTCGCCCGCCACGCGCGCATGAGCGGCCACAACGTGCTGCACACCCTGGGCTTCGACGCCTTCGGCCTGCCGGCCGAGCAGTACGCCGTGCAGACGGGCACGCACCCGCGCGTGTCCACCGAGGCCAACATGGAGAACATGAAGGTCCAGCTGCGCCGGCTGGGCCTGGGCCACGACAAGCGCCGGTCGTTCGCCACGATCGACCCGGAGTACTACAAGTGGACCCAGTGGATCTTCCTGCAGATCTTCGACTCCTGGTACGACGACGAGGCCGGAAGGGCCCGTCCGATCGCCGAGCTGATCGAGCGGTTCGAGAACGGCACGCGTGAGATCCCCGGCACCACGCGCGCGTGGAGCGAGCTGAGCGCCACCGAGCGCGCCGACGTCCTGGGCGAGTACCGCCTGGCGTACGCCTCCGACGCGCCCGTCAACTGGTGTCCCGGCCTGGGCACCGTCCTGGCCAACGAGGAGGTCACCGCCGACGGACGCTCCGAGCGCGGCAACTTCCCCGTCTTCAAGTCCAAGCTGCGCCAGTGGAACATGCGGATCACCGCCTACGCGGACCGCCTGCTGGACGACCTGGACGCGCTGGACTGGCCCGAGGCCATCAAGCTGCAGCAGCGGAACTGGATCGGCCGCTCCGAGGGCGCCCGCGTCGACTTCCAGGTCGGCGACGCCGGTGCCATCACCGTCTTCACCACCCGCCAGGACACCCTGTTCGGCGCCACCTACATGGTCCTGGCGCCCGAGCACGAGCTGGTCGAGAAGATCGTCCCGGCCGCCTGGCCCGAGGGCACCCACGACGTGTGGACCGGCGGACACGCCACCCCCGCCGAGGCCGTCGGCGCCTACCGCAAGCAGGCCGCCTCCAAGTCCGACGTGGAGCGCCAGGCCGAGGCCAAGGACAAGACCGGCGTCTTCACCGGCGCGTACGCGACCAACCCGGTCAGCGGCGAGCGGGTCCCGGTCTTCATCGCCGACTACGTCCTGATGGGCTACGGCACCGGCGCCATCATGGCCGTCCCGGCGCACGACAGCCGCGACTTCGCCTTCGCGCGCGCCTTCGAGCTGCCGATGCGCTGCGTCGTCGAGCCCTCCGACGACCGCGGCACCGACCCCTCCACCTGGGACGACGCCTTCGCCTCCTACGAGGCCAAGCTGGTCAACTCCGCCAACGACGAGGTGTCCCTGGACGGCCTGGGCGTCGTCGACGCCAAGGCCAGGATCACCGCCTGGCTGGCCGACCGCGGCATCGGCGAGGGCACCGTCAACTTCCGCCTGCGCGACTGGCTGTTCAGCCGCCAGCGGTACTGGGGCGAGCCCTTCCCGATCGTCTACGACGAGGACGGCGTCGCGCACTCCCTGCCCGAGTCGATGCTGCCGCTGGAGCTGCCCGAGGTCGAGGACTACTCGCCGCGCACCTTCGACCCGGACGACGCGGACACCCGCCCGGAGACCCCGCTGTCCCGCAACGAGGACTGGGTGAACGTCACCCTGGACCTGGGCGACGGGCCGAAGAAGTACCGCCGCGAGACCAACACCATGCCCAACTGGGCCGGTTCCTGCTGGTACGAGCTGCGCTACCTGGACCCGCACAACTCCGAGAAGCTGGTCGACCCGGCCGTCGAGCAGTACTGGATGGGCCCCCGCGAGGGCATGCCGACCGGTGGCGTCGACCTGTACGTCGGCGGCGCCGAGCACGCCGTGCTGCACCTGCTGTACGCGCGCTTCTGGTCCAAGGTCCTGTTCGACCTGGGCCACGTCTCCTCGGCCGAGCCCTTCCACAAGCTGTACAACCAGGGCATGATCCAGGCCTTCGTCTACCGGGACGCGCGCGGGATCGCCGTGCCGGCGGCCGAGGTCGAGGAGCGCGACGGCGGCTTCTGGTACCAGGGCGAGAAGGTCTCCCGCGTCCTGGGCAAGATGGGCAAGTCCCTGAAGAACGCCGTGACGCCGGACGAGATCTGCGCCGAGTACGGCGCCGACACCCTGCGCCTGTACGAGATGGCGATGGGCCCGCTGGACGTGTCGCGCCCCTGGGACACGCGCGCGGTGGTCGGCCAGTACCGACTGCTGCAGCGGCTGTGGCGCAACGTCGTCGACGAGTCGACCGGTGAGGTCACCGTCGTCGACGCCGCGCCCGACGAGGACACGCTGCGCGCCCTGCACAAGGCGATCGACGGCGTCGCTCAGGACATGGCCGCGATGCGCTTCAACACCGCCATCGCCAAGATCACCGAGCTGAACAACCACCTGACCAAGTCCGGTGGCGCGCTCTCCCGCACGGTCGCCGAGCAGCTGGTGCTGCTGGTCGCCCCGCTGGCGCCGCACATCGCCGAGGAGCTGTGGCGCAGGCTGGGCCACACCGAGTCGGTCGTCCACCAGGACTTCCCGGTCGCCGACCCGGCGTACGTCGTCGACGAGACCGTGACCTGCGTCGTGCAGATCAAGGGCAAGGTCAAGGCCCGCCTGGAGGTCTCCCCGTCGATCACGGACGCGGACCTGGAGGCGCTGGCCCTGGCCGACCCGCACGTGGTCACGGCGCTGGGCGGTGCCGAGATCCGCAAGGTGATCGTGCGCGCGCCGAAGCTGGTCAACATCGTCGCGGGCTAGCGGACCGGTGACGCACGGCCGCTGAGCGGCCGAGCATAGGGGTTTCCCCTACGGGCAGGTTGGGGGTTCCGATGGAACCCTCGGCCTGCCCTTTCCGTTTACCGTGGGAGAACCACAACCGCGTGGTGAGTCGACCGATGCCGGAGGGGCGCCCATGGAAGCCGCGATTCTCACGATCCTGGCGCTGCTCTTCGTCGCCTTCGTGGCGCTCGGGGTGTACGCCACCGTGAAGGTGACCAAGGCCGCCAAACGCGGTGTCGACCGGACCCTGGACCAGGCCCGGCGCACGGTCGAGGACACCACGCTGCGGGCCAAGAGCTTCGGACAGGCCGGCGCGGCGGGCGAGCTGGCCCGGCTGCGGCTCTCGCTGCGCACCTCGATGCGCGCCACGCAGGAGGCGCTCCAGGCGGGCGTCGGGCAGGACGCTTCACTGAAGGAGTCGCTCGACCTGTTCAACCGGCTCAGCGGACACGGCCTCGAACTCGACGCGGACCTCAAGCGCCTGGAGCGGGAGCCCGACCGGGCGTGGGTGGCCGGACAGCTCCCCGAACTCACCGCGCGGACCGAGCGGATCACCGGCTCGGCCGACGCGCTGCGCCGCGCGGCCCGTGACCGGGCCGCGCGGTTCGCCGAGGACGACCTGTCGACGCTCAGCGCCCAGATCGACGTCGAGGCCGGAGCCCTGCGCCACTGGACCGACGCGGAGCCCGCGCCGGGCGCCCCCACCGCCGGCACGGAGGAGCGGGGACGCCCCGCCGGGGCCGGCGGCCGGGCGGCGGGCACCGGGGCCGGGAGCGAGCCGTCCGCCATCACGGGGCCCGATCCCCGGCTGACCGCCTACCCCTGGGAGAAGTCGGCCCGCCCGGAGACCACCACCTGACGGCACGGCCGACCGGGGCCGGTCGGAGGCGGGACGGGGGCGGAAGGGGGACAGGACAGGGGCCGGTACTCGCCGACGCCCGGTGATCCGGTGGGGGGCCGGGCTGCCGTGCGGGGGTCCCGGCGGGTAACCTCCCGCTCATGTCCCGGCATGTCGCGATCGTCACCGATTCCACGGCCTACCTGCCACGCCAGACGAGGGAGCGGCACGCGATCACCACGGTCCCGCTGACCGTCGTCATCGGCGACCGCGCCCTGGAGGAGGGCACGGAGATCTCGGCCGAAGCCCTCGCCCAGGCCCTCCAGAAGCGGCGGCCCGTCACCACCTCCCGCCCCAGCCCCGAGGTCTTCGCCGAGACCTACCGCGAGGCCGCCGAGGCCGGTGCGCGGGGCGTCGTCTCGCTCCACCTGTCCGCAGAGGTCTCCGGGACCTACGACGCGGCCGTGCTCGCCGCGAAGGACGCCCCCGTGCCCGTGCGCGTGGTGGACACCCGCATGATGGGGATGGCGCTGGGCTTCTGCGCCCTGGCGGCGGCGCAGACCGTGGAGGCCGGAGGCTCGCTCGACGAGGCCGTGGCGGCGGCCGAGAAGCGCGCCGCCGGAATCTCCGCCTTCTTCTACGTCGACACCCTGGACTACCTGCGCCGGGGCGGGCGCATCGGCACCGCGCAGGCGCTGCTGGGCTCCGCGTTCGCGGTGAAGCCCCTCCTCGAACTCGACGGCGGGCGGATCGAACTGCAGGAGAAGGTGCGGACGGCCTCGAAGGCCATCGCGCGCCTGGAGGAGATCGCGGTGGAGCGGGCCGGCTCCGGGCCGGTCGACATCGCCGTGCACCACCTGTCCGCGCCGGAGCGCGCCGCCACGCTCGCGGACCGGCTCCGGGAGCGCGTCCCGGGGATCGGGGAGTTTCACGTCAGTGAGGTGGGCGCGGTCATCGGCGCCCACACGGGGCCCGGGCTCCTCGCGGTCGTCGTCTCACCGCGCTGAGACCATCGCTTACGCGCTGAGACCACCGCTTACGTGCTGGTCACGTGCCGTTCGTCCCCGTGAGGGTGACGGAGTTTTCCACAGCGGGACCGCTGTCCACGGACCGTGAGGGAGACCGGCACGGGGCATCCGTGATCTCTACGGTCACAGGCATGACGCTTCGTACACGCATCGCATCGACCACCGCCGTCGCCGGAACCACGGGCACGGTTGTTCCCGGAATCGTGGGGACGACCGGAAGCGTGGGGACGACCGGGGCCGTGGGGACGGCTGGCTCTTTGAGGACGGCCGGAGCCGTGAGGGCGGCCGGTGGTCCGGCGGGTGGGCCCGGCCGGGAGGCCGGTTCGGACGGGCGCGGTCGCCCCGGAGGGCGTGGTTCGCCTCCCGGGCGGGGGCGGGGGCGCACCCGGGTCGGCGGGCGGCCCGCCGAAGGGCCCGGGGGTGTCGTACGGCGACGGGGGGACGCGCTGTTCCCGACGGCGTCCCCACCGGAGCAGCCGTCCGCCGAGGTGGCGGCGCCCGGGGTGGAGGAGGCGCCGGAGGGGTCGGAACGGGTCGCTTCGCCGGCCTCTCCGCCCGGGGCGCGGCAACGGCTGGTGGCGGGGATCCGGGATCGGACACCACTGTGGATGCAGACCCGGTGCGGGCTGGAACCGAGGACGCTGGCCGCGCTGGCCATGGTCCTGGTCGTGGCCGTGGGGCTCGCGGCCGGCTACTTCTGGACGGGGCGGCCGGAGCCGGTACGCGCTCCCGAACTCGTTCGTGCCGCCCCCGCGACGGCCGTGCCCGCAGGGCGGGCCGGGGCGGAGCCGGAGGGCCGGCAGGAACCGCGGGGAGTGGGGCCGCCACCGCCCGCCCCACCCGTGTCGCCCGCTCCCTCCGGTGCCGGGGTCGTCGTCGACGTGGGCGGGAAGGTGCGCAGGCCGGGGGTGCTGACCCTGCCCGCGGGTTCGCGGGTGGCGGACGCCCTGCGGGCGGCGGGAGGGGTGCGGTCCGGCGCCGATCTCACCGGAATCAACCGGGCCCGTGTCCTGTCCGACGGCGAACAGGTCTTGGTCGACGTGCCGGGGGCACCGGTGGGCGGGCCCGTGCCCGGAGGCGGGGGAGGTGCGGGAGGCACCGCAGGGGCAGGAGGGGTGCCGGGGGCGCCGGTGAGCCTCAACACGGCCACGGTGGAGCAGCTCGACACCCTCCCGGGCGTCGGGCCGGTCCTCGCCCAGCACATCATCGACCACCGCACGGAACACGGCGGCTTCCGGTCGGTGGGCGAGCTGCGGGAGGTCAGCGGCATCGGCGAGCGGCGGTTCGCCGACCTCGAACCATTGGTCCGGCCGTGAGGCGGGACGGGGGAGTGGGCGGGGAGATCGCTACGGAGATGGAGACGGAGGCTCGGGGGCCGGTCCGACGGGAAGGGCCGACCGACCTGCGGCTCGTTCCCCTCGCGGCGGCGGCCTGGGCGGCCGCGGCCTGTGCCGTGGGCGTCACCGGGTGGTGGACGGCGACCGGTGTCGCGGCCTGTCTGGCGGGGGCGGCGGTCCTGCTGGCGCGGGGCGCGGTCCGGCGGCGCGGAGACCCCGAGGGGAGTCGTGGGGCGGCCCGGCGAAGGAGGCACGGTGCGGCCCCGCCGGGGGTCGCCGCAGGGCGGCGGTTGCGGGCCACCGCGTGGGCCGGGGTCCTGCTGTGTGCCGCGGCCGGGGCCGCCTCGGCGGGGTTGCACGCGGCGGACCTGCGGCGCGGGCCCGTGCCGGTCCTGGCCGAGGAGTACGCGCGGGCGCGCCTTGAGGTGGCGGTGACCTCCGACCCGCGGCTCACCCGGCCCAAGGTGCGGGGCAACGCCATGGCCCCGGTCTCGGTCGTCCTGGACGGTGAGGTGACCCGGGTCGAGCGGTCGGACGGTTCGGTCCACCGGACCCGGGCGCCGGTCCTGCTGATCGTTCCGTCGGGGGAGGGGCGAGCGGAGTGGCTGCGGCTCCTGCCCTCCACCCGGCTGCGGGTCGGGGGCCGGCTCGCACCGCCGTCGCGCCCGGGCGAACCGTTCGCGGCGGTGCTCAAGGTCGACGGATCGGGCCCGCCCCGGATCGTGGGCCGGCCGAACGCGCCGCAACGGACGGCGGGGGAGTTGCGCGAGGGCCTGCGGAGGGCGACCGAGGGGCTGGACCCCGACGCGCGGGCCCTGCTGCCCGGCCTGGTCGTCGGGGACACCTCCCGGATCGGCCCCGAGCTGAGGGACGCCTTCGAAGCCACCGATCTCACACATCTGCTGGCAGTCTCCGGCAGCAACCTGACCATCGTGCTCCTTCTGCTGATCGGGCGTCCCGGGCGGGCGCACCGGGCGGAGCGGGGTGGGCTCGCGCCCCGGCTCGGGCTGTCGCTGCGGGCCACCGCGGTGGCCGGAGGAGGTCTGACGCTCGTCTTCGTGATCGTCTGCCGGCCCGATCCGAGCGTGCTGCGTGCCGCCGCCTGCGGATTCGTCGCGCTGCTCGCGATCGGCACGGGGCGCAGGCGGTCGCTGGTCCCCGCGTTGGCCGCCGCCGCCCTCGTCCTGGTGCTCTACGACCCCTGGCTCGCGCGGAGTTACGGGTTCCTGCTCTCGGTCCTGGCCACCGGGGCGCTGCTGACGATCGCTCCCCGGTGGAGCGACGCGCTGCGCCGGCGCCGGGTGCCCGGCCGGTTGGCGGAGGCGCTGGCCGCGGCCCTGGCGGCGCAGGCGGTGTGTGCCCCGGTCGTGGCGGTCTTCGCGGCCCGGGTGAGCCTGGTCGCGATCCCGGCGAACCTCTTCGCGGAACTCGCCGTGGCGCCCGCGACGGTGTGCGGGTTCGCCGCACTGGCCCTGGCGGCGCTCTGGATGCCGGCGGCGGAGGGCCTGGCGTGGGTGGCGGGATGGCCGGCCGGGTGGATCGCGTGGGTGGCCCGCACCGGGAGCGCGCTGCCGGGGGCGGAGCTGGCCTGGCCCGGCGGGTGGTGGGGCGGGCTTGCCCTCGCGCTGCTCACCGTGACCGTGGTCCTCGGGGTGCGCGGACTGCCGTACCGGGGCGCGGTCGGCGCGCTCGCCGCCGGTCTGCTCCTGCTCGCCGTGGTGCGCCCGGCGCCGCTGACCCGGTGGGCCACCGGATGGCCGCCGCCGGACTGGGTGTTCGCGATGTGCCAGGTGGGCCAGGGCGACGCGACCGTGCTCGCGGCGGGCGGGGACTCCGCCGTCGTGGTGGACGCGGGCCCCGACCCCGTACCGGTGGACCGCTGCCTGCGGGAACTCGGGGTGAGACGGGTGCCGTTGCTGGTCCTCACCCACTTCCACGCGGACCACGTGGCCGGGCTCCCGGGGGTGCTTCGGGGGCGGTCGGTGGGGGCGATCCAGACGACGGGGCTCGAAGAGCCACCCGGCCAGGCCGCGTTCGTGCGGCGGACGGCGGCCGCTGCCCGGGTGCCGATGGTCCGCGCCGAGCCGGGGGAGACGCGGAGGATCGGGACCCTGGAGTGGCGGGTGCTCTGGCCGTGGCCGAGGGCCGGGCGGGCCCCGTACGCCGGGGGGTCGTTCGAAGGGCCCAATGACGCCAGTGTCACGCTGCTCGTCCGGGCCGCCGGAGGGCTGAGTCTGCTGTTGCTCGGGGACCTGGAGCCGCCGGCGCAGCGGGCGCTGTTACGGGTTCATCCGGGGCTCGCGCCGGTGGACGTCCTCAAGGTCGCCCACCACGGTTCCGCGCACCAGGATCCGGCGCTGATACGGGCCGTACGGCCGAGGCTCGCGCTGGTGTCAGCGGGCCGGGACAACCTGTACGGGCATCCCTCGCCCCGGACGCTGGAGGCGCTGCGGGGCGGTGGGGCGCGGGTGCTGCGGACCGATCGGGACGGGGCGATCGCGGTGGTGGGCGCGGGTAGGGGGCTCGTGGCCGTACCGAAGGGGGAGTGAACTCTTTGTCGGGGAAGGGGAATCGGTGATTGTCGGGGCGGGAGGGAGGGCGGCGGCCCGGCAGACTGTCGGTATGACCACACAGCCGACACCCGCCGTCGGGGCCGAGTCCCCGGCGCCGCGGGGTTCTTCCGTCCCGCCCGCGCCCTTCGTTCCCGCGTCGTCCGAGGTCGAGGCCTATCTGCGGCGCATCGGGGCGGAGCGGCCGGTGCGCGCGGACGCCGCCGCGCTGCGCGAACTGCACCTGCTCCACCTGCGGACCGTGCCCTTCGAGAACCTCTCGATCCACCTCGGCGAGCCCGTCGTCCTGGACGAGAAGGCGCTCCTCGACAAGGTGGTCGGCGCGCGCAGGGGCGGCTTCTGCTACGAGATCAACACCGCGTTCGCCGTGCTGCTGAGGGGGCTCGGTTACGGGGTCGAGCTGCTCCAGGCGCGGGTCGTCGGGGAGGGCGGGAAGCTGGGCATCCCGTACGACCACATGGCGTTGCGGGTGGAGACGGTGGAGGGGGAGCGGTGGCTGGCCGACGTCGGGTTCGGCGACCACAGCCACTTCCCGCTGGCCTTCGACGCGCGCGACGACCAGGAGGACCCGGGCGGTGTCTTCCGGATCACGGAGACCGCCGACGGCGACCTGGACGTGCTGCGGGACGGGAAGCCCCAGTACCGCATGGAGATCCGGCCGCGCGAACTCGCCGACTTCACGGCCGGGGCCTGGTACCACCGGACCTCGCCCGACTCGCACTTCCCGCGCTCCCTCGTCTGCTCCCGGCTCACCGAAGAGGGCCGGATCACCCTCAGCGGCGCCAAGCTGATCACCCGCGCCCACGGCGAGCGCGACGAGCGGATCCTCGACGGGGACGACGAGGTGCGGGAGGCGTACCGGGAGCTGTTCGGCATCGAACTCGACGCGCTGCCCGTCGTGGCGCAGCCCTCCGTACGGAACGAGGGCGCCAATTCGGACTCCCGGTAACACTTGCCGACACTTGCTCCGGTTTGCCTCGAACGACTCAATGGTGATCGAATGCGAATTCGTTGCATAGTGAACGAGTCGCACGGGGGTGCGTGAAGAATGTTCGATCGTCTCTTCGGGAAGCGCGGGGGGAACGTCGCGCGGGGCGGGCCGCTCGCCGGTCTCACCGTCCCGTCCTCGGCGGGAGTGCTGAGCTGCCGGGTGCTCGACCCCGTGCACGAGCCCGTCCGGCAGGCCGAGTTCGTCGTCAGCGACGCGGCGGGACGCAAGGTGCTGGCCGGGGAGACCGACCCGTACGGCACCGCGCTCGCGACCGTACCGGCCGGCGAGTACCGGCTCGCGGTCACCGCCGAGGGCTACACGCCGCACCACGGCGGCGCCGTCGTCACCGAGGGCGTCCACACCGGCCTCGGCGACGTCCTGCTCCAGGTCGCCCCGCAGCCCCCGCTCCCGGAGCCGGGCGACTGGGAGATCGATCCGACGCACTCGCAGATCGGGTTCACGGCGCGCCACATCGGACTGGCCCGGATCCACGGCCGGTTCAACGACTTCGCGGGCGCGGTCCGGATCGCCGACCGCATGGAGCACTCCGCGATGCACGTCGTCATCGACGCCGCCTCCATCGACACCGGGGTGCGGATGCGCGACGACCACCTGCGCTCGGGCGACTTCCTCGACGTCGGCGCGTACCCGACGCTGGAGTTCTACAGCGAGCGCTTCACCCACCGGGGCGGCAGCCGCTGGGCCGTCACCGGGGCGCTCACCCTCCACGGGGTGAGCCGCACGGTGACCCTCGACACCCAGTACCTGGGCCTCGGGAGCGGACTGGAGGGCGAGACCCGGGGTGCCTGCCGTGCCACCACCGAGCTCCACCGCGAGGACTTCACCCTCACCTGGCAGACGCTGCTCGCGCGCGGCATCGCGGCCGTCGGGTCCAGCATCAGCATCGACCTGGACGTCCAGATCGTGCCCAAGGGGGCCGGGAGCTAGGGGGCTTCCAGCCAGCCCTCGTACTCGGCGGCGAGGCCGTCGAGGGCCGCCGGGTCGAGCCGGCCGTCCGGATCCTCGACGACCACCAGCCACTGCGCGTCCTCGGCGTCGTCCTCCCCGGCCAGGGCGTCCCGCAGGAGCTGCGGTTCCTCGGCCACGCCGAAGCGGTCGGGAAGCTCCCCGGCGACCTCCTCGGCGGCGTCGCGGTCGGGGAGCACCAGTACGTGTCGTTCACTCACCCCGCCATTCTCGTGCACGGGCACGACTGTCGGTGGCCCGTGGGATGCTGGATCGCGATGGCCACCAGAAAGACTTCCCCCGACGACCTCCTCGGCCCCGTGACGCTCGCCGTGGGGCAGGAGGACCTGCTCCTCGACCGCGCCGTCCAGGAGGTGGTGGCGGCCGCCCGCGCCGCCGACGCCGACACGGACGTGCGCGACCTCACCTCCGACCAGCTCCAGCCCGGGACGCTCGTCGAGCTCACCAGCCCCTCGCTCTTCGCCGAGCGCAAGGTCCTGATCGTGCGGAACGCCCAGGACCTCTCCGCCGACACGGTCAAGGACGTCAAGGCCTACCTCGGCGACCCGGTCGAGGACATCTCCCTCGTCCTGCTCCACGCGGGCGGCGCCAAGGGCAAGGGCCTGCTCGACGCCGCGCGCAAGGCGGGGGCGCGGGAGGTGGCCTGCCCGAAGACGACCAAGCCGGCGGAGCGGCTGACGTTCGTGCGGCAGGAGTTCCGGGCGCTCGGCCGGTCGGCCACGCCGGAGGCCTGCCAGGCCCTGGTCGACTCGATCGGCAGCGATCTGCGGGAGCTCGCGTCCGCCGTCGCGCAGCTGACCTCCGACGTGGACGGGACGATCGACGAGGCCGTCGTCGGGCGGTACTACACGGGCCGCGCCGAGGCCTCCTCCTTCAACGTCGCCGACCGCGCCGTCGAGGGACGGGCGGCCGAGGCCCTGGAGGCCCTGCGCTGGTCGCTCTCGACCGGGGTCGCACCCGTGCTCATCACCAGCGCGCTCGCCCAGGGCGTGCGGGCCATCGGCAAGCTCTCCTCGGCCCGGGGCGGCCGCCCCGCCGACCTCGCGCGGGAGCTGGGCATGCCGCCCTGGAAGATCGACCGCGTGCGGCAGCAGATGCGCGGCTGGACCCCGGACGGGGTCTCGCTGGCCCTGCGCGCGGTCGCCGAGGCGGACGCGGGCGTGAAGGGCGGGGGCGACGACCCCGAGTACGCCTTGGAGAAGGCGGTCGTCGCGGTGGCCCGGGCGGCGAGGATGAACCGGGGCGCCTGACCGGACGGGATCCGGGGAGCCCGACCGGCTCGGTGCGCCCGACCGGACGGGGTCCGGAAAACCCGACCGGCTCGGGGCGCCCGACCGAACCGGCGACGACCGGGCAGCCCCGCCCCGTCCGCCCCGCTCGCTTCACCCGCGTCGCA
Source organism: Streptomyces sp. NRRL F-6492 (assembly GCF_001280125.1). GTDB lineage: Bacteria > Actinomycetota > Actinomycetes > Streptomycetales > Streptomycetaceae > Streptomyces. Next base: position 17,612 of record NZ_LGEG01000246.1, on the reverse strand, counting down.
ACCGTGCCGAGAAGCGGGACCGGCGGCCGGGGCGGTTCTTCCGGTGCGGCCGGTGTCCCTCGCGGTGCCGGGGGAGGGGCGCGGAGCCGCCCCACGGGCCGTCCGGGGACAGCACGGGCGCCTTCCGCTCCGCCTGGGCCCTGATCTCGTGGTACGACTCGTGCGCCGTGACCCGGAAGGCCTCGTCGCGCGCGGCCGTCGCCGCGCCGATCGCCGCACCCGCCGTTCCCCGGCGGCGCACCACGACCGCCAGCCGGGCCGGCAGGCCCACGGTCCCGGCGAGCGCGGCCCCGATCACGCGCAGCGGCAGGCAGTCGTCCACGGGGCGAGGGTACGGAAGACCGGCCCCGCCCACAGGCCCTCCGTACGACGAGGCTCTCCGTGCGACGAAGCCCCTGCACGACGAGGCTCTCCGTGCGACGAAGCCCCCGTACGACAGACGAAGGCCCCGTCGCCTCCTGGGGAAGGAGGCGACGGGGCCTTCGACGTTCGAGCAAGTGGGCTCGCACCCGCGTGGCGAACGCGTCCGCGTGCGAGTCCGGGGTGGCCGGGCGGGAGCGGGAGAGAGGGCCCGCTGGATCCCGTACGGCCGTTCACATCAGAGCTCAGCCCTGGAGGGAGGCAACCTTGATCGCCAGCGCCGACTTCTTGTTGGCGGCGGCGTTCTTGTGGATGACACCCTTCGAGACAGCCTTGTCGAGCTGACGCGAGGCGGCACGAGTGGCGACGGTGGCCTTCTCGAAGTCGCCGGCGGCGACGGCCTCGCGGGCCTTGCGGATCGCGGTCTTGAGCGAGGACTTGACGGCCTTGTTGCGCAGGCGCGCCTTCTCGTTCGTCTTGTTCCGCTTGATCTGGGACTTGATGTTCGCCACGAAAAGAGCCTTTACAGGTTCGATGTTCCTTCTGGAAGCGCCTCGTGAGCTGAGAGGGCACACGAGGCACAGCTGTCCACGGTATCAGCCGCCCCCGCGACCGCCCAAACCGGGCGTCGGCCGCCGGGCATGGGACCATGGAGCCTACGTATCCGTTCTGAACATCGCCCGAGACGAGAACCCTGCGTGCCCGCGACTCCTACCAACGTGCCCGAGCCGAGCCGTACCGCCCCGGCTCTGATCCGCAACTTCTGCATCATCGCGCACATCGACCACGGCAAGTCCACGCTCGCCGACCGGATGCTCCAGCTCACCGGTGTGGTCGACCAGCGGCAGATGCGCGCCCAGTACCTCGACCGGATGGACATCGAGCGTGAGCGCGGCATCACGATCAAGTCCCAGGCCGTTCGTCTGCCGTGGGCTCCCACCGAGGGGCCGGAGCAGGGGCGCACGCACATCCTGAACATGATCGACACCCCCGGGCACGTGGACTTCACCTACGAGGTCTCGCGGTCCCTCGCGGCCTGCGAGGGCACGGTCCTCCTGGTGGACGCGGCGCAGGGCATCGAGGCGCAGACCCTCGCCAACCTCTACCTGGCGATGGAGAACGACCTCACCATCGTCCCGGTCCTCAACAAGATCGACCTGCCGGCCGCGCAGCCGGAGAAGTTCGCCGAGGAGCTGGCCAACCTCATCGGCTGCCAGCCGGAGGACGTGCTCAAGGTCTCCGCGAAGACCGGCCTGGGCGTCGAGGCGCTGCTCGACCGCGTCGTCCGGGACGTCCCGGCGCCGGTCGGCGTCGCCGACGCCCCCGCCCGCGCGATGATCTTCGACTCCGTGTACGACTCGTACCGGGGCGTCGTGACGTACGTGCGTGTCGTCGACGGACAGCTCAACAAGCGCGAGCGCATCAGGATGATGTCGACCGGCGCCACCCACGAGCTCCTGGAGATCGGCGTCTCCTCCCCGGAGATGACGCCGTCCGACGGCCTCGGCGTCGGCGAGGTGGGCTACCTCATCACCGGCGTGAAGGACGTCCGCCAGTCCAAGGTCGGTGACACGATCACCTCGCAGGCCAAGGGCGCCACCGAGGCGCTCGGCGGCTACAAGGACCCGAAGCCGATGGTCTTCTCGGGTCTCTACCCGCTGGACGGCTCGGAGTACCCCGACCTGCGCGAGGCCCTCGACAAGCTCCAGCTCAACGACGCCGCGCTCGTCTACGAGCCGGAGACCTCCGCCGCGCTCGGCTTCGGCTTCCGCGTCGGCTTCCTCGGCCTGCTCCACCTGGACGTGATCCGCGAGCGCCTGGAGCGCGAGTTCGGCCTCGACCTGATCGCCACCGCCCCCAACGTGGTCTACCGCGTGGTCATGGAGGACGGCAGCGAGCACACGGTCACGAACCCGAGCGAGTTCCCCGAGGGCAAGATCGACGAGGTGTACGAGCCCGTCGTCCGCGCGACGATCCTCGCGCCCAGCGAGTTCATCGGCGCGATCATGGAGCTCTGCCAGAACCGGCGCGGCACCCTGATCGGCATGGACTACCTCTCCGAGGACCGGGTCGAGATCCGCTACACCCTGCCCCTCGCCGAGATCGTCTTCGACTTCTTCGACCAGCTGAAGTCCAAGACGCGCGGGTACGCCTCCCTCGACTACGAGCCCACGGGCGAGCAGGCCTCCAGCCTGGTCAAGGTCGACATCCTGCTGCACGGCGACAAGGTCGACGCCTTCTCCGCCGTCACCCACAAGGACGCCGCGTACGCCTACGGCGTGCGGCTCGTCGCCAAGCTGCGCGAGCTCATCCCCCGGCAGGCCTTCGAGGTGCCGATCCAGGCAGCCATCGGCTCCCGGGTGATCGCCCGCGAGACCATCCGCGCCATCCGCAAGGACGTCCTCGCCAAGTGCTACGGCGGTGACATCTCCCGGAAGCGGAAGCTGCTGGAGAAGCAGAAGGAGGGCAAGAAGCGCATGAAGATGGTCGGCTCGGTGGAGGTGCCGCAGGAGGCCTTCATCGCCGTCCTGTCGAGCGACGAGTCCTCCGGCAAGGGCAAGAAGTAGCCGCGGCGGGGGCGGAAACCAGCCGCCGGGAGGCGGTCCGGAGCCGGGCCGGCGGTCGGCCGCCGGGCCCGACGAAGTAGCTGCCCCATGCAACGAACGGGTCCACGTGCGCAGCGCGCGTGGACCCGTTCGTTATGAAGCGACGCACTGCAAGGCCTTACGCGCCGGTCCCCGGCCCTTTAGTCTGATCCCGGCTCGAAGGTTACTCGCCAGTTAGTTACGAACCACCAGAAGGCACCGCCGCCGCCCGGAGGACGTCGTGAGCGACACACAGACCCAGATCGAGAACCGGCCGCCCTCCGTGGCGACCCTCTTCCTTGAGCGAGTCGAGCGGACTCCCGACGCGGAGGCCTACCGCTACCCGGTCCCCGCCGCGTCCGGCAGCGGCCCGGACGACTGGAAGTCACTCAGCTGGGGGCAGGCCGCCGAGCGGGTCTACGCGATCGCCGCCGGCCTCGTCGACCTCGGGGTGCGGTCCGAGGAGCGGGTCGCCCTCGCCTCCTCCACCCGGGTCGAGTGGATCCTCGCGGACCTCGGCGTGATGTGCGCGGGCGCCGCGACCACCACGGTCTACCCGCAGACCAACGCCGAGGAGTCGGCGTTCATCCTTTCGGACTCCGAGTCCAAGGTCCTCATCGCGGAGGACGCGGCCCAGCTCGCCAAGGCCGTCGAGCGCCGCGCCGACCTGCCGAACCTCCGCCACGTGGTCGTCGTCGACGCCGCCGGCGTCGAGAGCGACGGCGACTGGGTCCTCACCCTCGCGGAGCTGGAGGAGCGCGGCAGGGCGTACCTGGAGGCGCACCCCGAGGCGGTCAAGGAGCGGGTCTCCGCGATCACCTCCACGCAGCTCGCCACCCTCATCTACACCTCGGGCACCACCGGCCGCCCCAAGGGCGTCCGCCTCCCGCACGACAACTGGTCGTACATGGCCAAGGCCATCGCCGCCACCGGCCTCGTCACCCGGGACGACGTCCAGTACCTGTGGCTGCCGCTCGCCCACGTCTTCGGCAAGGTCCTCACCTCGGGCCAGATCGAGGTCGGCCACGTCACCGCCGTCGACGGCCGCGTCGACAAGATCATCGAGAACCTGCCGGTGGTCCAGCCGACCTACATGGCGGCCGTGCCCCGCATCTTCGAGAAGGTCTACAACGGGGTCGCCGCCAAGGCCCGCGCCGCCGGCGGCGCCAAGTACAAGATCTTCCAGTGGGCGGCCGAGGTCGCCCGCGAGTACGCGAAGACCACCCAGGACAACTTCCGCCGCACCGGCACCGCCTCCGCGCCCTTCGGCCTGAGCGCCAAGCACAAGGTCGCCGACGCCCTCGTCTACGGCAAGATCCGCGAGGCCTTCGGCGGCAACCTGCGCGCGTGCGTCTCCGGCTCCGCCGCCCTCGCCCCCGAGATCGGCTACTTCTTCTCCGGCGCGGGCATCCACGTCCTGGAGGGGTACGGCCTCACCGAGACCTCCGCCGCCTCCTTCGTCAACCCCGGCGAGGCCTACCGCACCGGCACCGTCGGCAAGCCGCTGCCCGGCACCGAGGTCCGCATCGCCGACGACGGCGAGATCCTGATGCGCGGCCCCGGCATCATGGAGGGCTACCACAACCTGCCGGAGAAGACCGCCGAGGTCCTGGAGTCCGACGGCTGGTTCCACACCGGTGACATCGGCGAGCTGTCCGCCGACGGCTACCTGCGGATCACCGACCGCAAGAAGGACCTGATCAAGACGTCCGGCGGCAAGTACATCTCGCCGGCCGAGGTCGAGGGCCAGTTCAAGGCCGTCTGCCCGTTCGTCTCGAACATCCTGGTCCACGGCGCCGACCGGAACTTCTGCACCGCCCTGATCGCCCTCGACGAGCCCTCCCTCCTCGGCTGGGCCGCCGAGCACGACCTCGGGGGCAGGTCGTACGCCGAGGTCGTCGCCGACCCGCGGACCGAGAAGCTCGTCCAGGGGTACGTGGACCGGCTCAACGAGGGCCTCCAGCGCTGGCAGACGATCAAGAAGTTCCGTCTGCTGCCGCGCGACCTCGACATCGAGCACGGCGAGCTGACCCCGTCCCTGAAGCTGAAGCGGCCGGTCGTCGAGCGCGAGTACAAGCACCTCATCGAGGAGATGTACGCGGGCTCGCGCGAGGTCTGACCGGCGCCCCGGCACGGGGCCCGACCAGCACGGGAGCCGGTTGTCCACAGGCAGCCGGCCCACCCCGGGCAGTACGGGACAATGGGCTCATGCCTTCCGTACTGCCCGATGGTGAGACCGTTCCCGAGGACGGGGCGCTGCCCCCGCACGCCCTGGAAGGGGCCGGGGAGCGCCCGCTCGGGTTCTACCTGCACGTGCCCTACTGCGCGACGCGCTGCGGTTACTGCGACTTCAACACCTACACGGCGAGCGAGCTGCGCGGCACGGGGGGCGTGCTCGCCTCCCGGGACAACTACGCCGAGCAGGTCGCCGAGGAGATCCGGCTCGCCCGGAAGGTCCTCGGCGACGACCCCCGGCCGGTCCGGACCGTCTTCGTCGGCGGCGGCACGCCCACGCTGCTCGCCGCCGGCGACCTCGTACGGATGCTGGGGGCGATCCGCGACGAGTTCGGGCTCGCGGACGACGCCGAGGTCACGACCGAGGCGAACCCCGAGTCGGTGGACCCGGCCTATCTGGCGGAGCTGCGCGAGGGCGGGTTCAACCGGATCTCCTTCGGCATGCAGAGCGCCCGGCAGCACGTCCTGAAGGTCCTCGACCGCACCCACACCCCCGGCCGCCCCGAGGCCTGCGTCGCCGAGGCGCGGGCCGCCGGGTTCGACCACGTCAACCTCGACCTGATCTACGGCACGCCCGGCGAGTCCGACGACGACTGGCGGGCCTCGCTCGACGCGGCGATCGGCGCCGGACCCGACCACGTCAGCGCCTACGCCCTGATCGTCGAGGAGGGCACCCAGCTGGCCCGCCGCATCCGGCGCGGCGAGGTGCCGATGACCGACGACGACGTGCACGCCGACCGGTACCTGATCACCGAGGAGGTGCTCTCCGGGGCCGGTTTCGAGTGGTACGAGGTGTCCAACTGGGCCACTTCGGAGGCCGGGCGCTGCCTCCACAACGAGCTGTACTGGCGCGGCGCCGACTGGTGGGGCGCGGGGCCCGGCGCGCACAGCCACGTGGGCGGGGTGCGCTGGTGGAACGTGAAGCACCCCGGGACGTACGCGGCGGCCCTCGCGGCCGGGAAGACGCCGGGCGCGGGCCGCGAGCTCCTCTCCGAGGAGGACCGGCGGGTGGAGCGGATCCTGCTGGAGCTGCGGCTCCGGGACGGGGTCGAGCTGGCCCTGCTCAAGCCGGCAGGCCTTGCCGCCTCCCGCAAGGCCCTGGAGGACGGCCTCCTGGACCCCGGCCCGTACGGGGCGGGCCGAGCGGTCCTGACCCTGCGGGGCCGGCTCCTCGCGGACGCGGTGGTGCGGGACCTGGTGGACTAGGGGGTGTCCTAGGGCCTGCCCGGCGGCGTCCTAGGGCGCCGTCACGAAGTCGATCAGTTCCTCGACCCGGCCCAGCAGCTCCGGCTCCAGGTCCTTGTACGACGTCACCCTCGACAGGATGTGCTGCCAGGCCGCGCCCGTGTTGTCCGGCCAGCCCAGGGCGCGGCAGACGCCCGTCTTCCAGTCCTGGCCGCGCGGGACCGCCGGCCAGGCCGGGATGCCGAGCGAGGACGGCTTCACCGCCTCCCAGACGTCGATGTACGGGTGGCCGACGACCAGCACGTCCGGCGAGGTCACCCGTGCGGCGATCCGGGACTCCTTGGAGCCCGGGACCAGGTGGTCCACCAGGACGCCGAGGCGGGCGTCGGGCGCCGGCCCGAACTCCGCGACGATCGCCGGCAGGTCGTCGACGCCCTCCAGGTACTCCACGACCACGCCCTCGATCCGCAGGTCGTCGCCCCAGACCCGCTCGACCAGCTCCGCGTCGTGGCGGCCCTCGACGTAGATCCGGCCCGCCCGCGCCACGCGCGCGCGTGCGCCCGGCACCGCGACCGAGCCGGAGGCCGTGCGGGTCGGGCGGGCCGGTCCCGAGGCCGGGCGGACCAGGGTCACGACCTTCCCCTCCAGGAGGAAGCCGCGCGGTTCCAGCGGGAAGACCCGGTGCTTGCCGAAGCGGTCCTCCAGGGTCACCGTGCCCGCCTCGCAGCGGATCACCGCTCCGCAGAAGCCCGTCGCCACCTCCTCCACGACGAGGTCGCGGTCGGCCGGGACCTCCGGGACGGGCGCCGACTTCTTCCAGGGGGGCGTCAGGTCCGGGTTGTAGCTGCGCATTCGGGCGACGTTATGCGACGGAGAAGCGCCTCGCCAGTTCCTCGCGCTGGCGTCGTACGAACGCGGCGTCCACCACCGCCCCGTGCCCCGGCACGTACACCGCGTCCCCGCCGCCGAGCGACAGGAGCCGGTCCAGGGCGTCCGGCCAGCGGGACGGGATCGCGTCCGGGCCCGCCTGCGGCTCGCCCGACTCCTCCACCAGGTCCCCGCAGAAGACCACCTCCGGCGGGCCGGGCACCAGGAGCGCCAGGTCGTGGCCCGTGTGCCCCGGGCCGACGTTCGCCAGGAGCACCTGCCGGCCGCCCAGGTCGAGCGTCCACTCGCCGGAGACCACGTGCCGCGGGGCCACGAGGACGTCCGCGGCCTCCGCGGCCGCCGCCGGGTCCAGGCCCTGCCGCACCCCGTCCGTCCGCAGCTCCTCCCGGTCCCGTCCCCGGGTGAGCAGCTCCTCCGTGCCGACCGCGCCGAAGACCTCAGCGCCCGCGAAGGCCGCCGTGCCGAACACGTGGTCGAAGTGCGGATGGCTCAGTGCGATGTGCGTCACCCTCCGGCCGCCCGTGAGTTCCGCCACCTCCGCCCGCAGCTCCGCACCCTCCGCGAGGGACGACCCCGTGTCGTACAGCAGCACCGCCCGCTCGCCCACGACGAGCCCCACCGTGGCGTCCCAGCCGGGCAGCCGCCGCCGGCCCACCCCGTCCGCGAGCCGTTCCCATCCCCGTGCTTCCCAGTCGACGTCCATGCCCCGACGCTAACCGCTGGGGCGCCGCCTCCTTGCCAGGAGCGACGTGTGCCGCCGTACACTGGCCCGGGATCGCTGGCACTCGAACAGGGCGAGTGCCAAAAGCGGAGCAACCGGAACGACCGACGACAGCTGGAGGTGCGCACGATGCTCAGCGAACGCAGACTCGAGGTGCTGCGCGCCATCGTCCAGGACTATGTCGGGACGGAGGAGCCCGTCGGCTCCAAGGCGCTCACGGAGCGCCACAAGCTCGGCGTGTCGCCCGCCACCGTGCGCAACGACATGGCCGTGCTCGAGGAGGAGGGCTACATCGCCCAGCCCCACACCAGCGCGGGCCGCATTCCGACGGACAAGGGCTACCGGCTGTTCGTCGACCGGCTCGCGGGGGTCAAGCCGCTGTCGACGCCCGAGCGGCGGGCCATCCACAACTTCCTCGACGGCGCGGTCGACCTCGACGACGTCGTCGGCCGCACGGTCCGGCTGCTCGCGCAGCTGACCCGGCAGGTCGCCGTCGTGCAGTACCCCTCGCTGACCCGTTCGACCGTCCGGCACGTGGAACTGCTCTCGCTGGCCCCGGCCCGCCTGATGCTCGTCCTCATCACGGACACCGGCCGGGTCGAGCAGCGGGTCGTCGACTGCCCCGCGCCCTTCGGCGACACCTCGCTCGCCGACCTGCGGGCCCGGCTCAACAGCCGGGTCGTCGGCCGCCGGTTCGCCGACGTGCCGCAGCTGGTGCAGGACCTGCCCGAGTCCTTCGAGGAGCCCGAGGACCGGGCCACGGTCTCGACCGTGCTCGCGACCCTCCTCGAAACCCTCGTGGAGGAGCACGAGGAGCGGCTGATGATCGGCGGCACCGCCAACCTCACCCGCTTCGGACACGACTTCCCCCTGATGATCAGGCCCGTCCTGGAGGCTCTGGAGGAGCAGGTCGTCCTCCTCAAGCTGCTCGGCGAGGCCAAGGAATCGGGCATGACCGTACGGATCGGGCACGAGAACGCCCACGAGGGGCTGAGCTCCACGTCCGTCGTCTCGGTCGGCTACGGTTCGGGCGGCGAGGCAGTCGCCAAACTCGGCGTGGTCGGACCGACCCGCATGGACTACCCCGGAACGATGGGAGCGGTACGCGCAGTGGCACGTTACGTCGGACAGATCCTGGCGGAGTCGTAAGTGGCCACGGACTACTACGCCGTACTCGGCGTGCGCCGCGACGCTTCCCAGGACGAGATCAAGAAGGCGTTCCGGAGGCTCGCGCGCGAGCTGCACCCGGACGTCAACCCCGATCCGAAGACGCAGGAACGCTTCAAGGAGATCAACGCCGCCTACGAGGTCCTCTCGGACCCGCAGAAGAAGCAGGTCTACGACCTCGGCGGCGACCCGCTCTCGGCCTCCGGCGGAGGCGGCGCGGGCGGCTTCGGGGCCGGTGGCTTCGGCAACTTCTCCGACATCATGGACGCCTTCTTCGGCAACGCCGCGCAGCGCGGGCCCCGTTCGCGGACCCGGCGCGGCCAGGACGCCATGATCCGCCTGGAGATCAGCCTCGACGAGGCGGCCTTCGGCACCACCAAGGACATCCAGGTCGACACGGCGGTCGTCTGCACGACCTGCTCCGGCGAGGGCGCCGCGCCCGGCACCTCCGCGCAGACCTGTGACATGTGCCGCGGCCGCGGCGAGGTCTCCCAGGTCACCCGGTCCTTCCTGGGCCAGGTCATGACCTCCCGGCCCTGCCCGCAGTGCCAGGGCTTCGGCACCGTCGTCCCGACCCCGTGCCCCGAGTGCGCGGGCGACGGACGGGTCCGCTCCCGCCGCACCCTCACGGTCAAGATCCCGGCCGGCGTCGACAACGGCACCCGCATCCAGCTCGCGGGCGAGGGCGAGGTCGGCCCCGGCGGCGGCCCCGCCGGCGACCTGTACGTCGAGATCCACGAGACCCCGCACGAGATGTTCCAGCGGCGCGGCGACGACCTGCACTGCACGGTGACGATCCCGATGACGGCGGGCGCCCTCGGCACCAAGGTGCCGCTGCAGACCCTCGACGGCGTCGAGGAGATCGACATCCGGCCCGGCACCCAGTCCGGCCAGTCGATCCCGCTCCACGGGCGCGGCGTCACCCACCTGCGCGGCAACGGGCGCGGCGACCTCATCGTGCACGTCGAGGTCCAGACCCCGGGCAAGCTCGACGCGGAGCAGGAGCGCCTCCTGCGCGAGCTGGCCAAGCTGCGCGGCGAGGAGCGGCCCACGGGGCAGTTCCAGCCCGGTCAGCAGGGGCTGTTCTCCCGTCTGAAGGACGCGTTCAACGGGCGGTAGCCCGGCCTGTACGCAGAGGGAGGGGCGGTATCCATACATGGATACCGCCCCTTTCCATACCCCTCTCCGCGGCATGACACGATGCCCATATGTCCACCACCGCACTGAACGATCTCTCCCGGATCCCGATCGTGCAGGCCCCCATGGCGGGTGGCGCCTCCTGTCCCGAGCTGGCCGGAGCCGTCTGCGAGGCCGGGGCGCTCGGCTTCCTGGCCGGCGGCTACAAGACGGCCGGAGGCCTGTACCAGGAGATCAAGCAGGTACGCCGGCTCACCGCACGCCCCTTCGGCGTCAACCTCTTCATGCCGCAGACCGGACGGCCCGCCGACCCGGCCGCCGTCGAGGTCTACCGGCACCAGCTCGCCGGAGAGGCCGGCTGGTACGACACCCCGCTCGGCGAGACCGACGACTCCCGCGACGACGCCTACGACGCCAAGCTGGCCATCCTCCTGGAGGACCCGGTCCCCGTCGTCTCCTTCACCTTCGGCTGCCCCGCGCCCGACGCCCTCGCCTCCTTCGCCCGCGCCGGGACGTACACGATCGTCACCGTCACCTCCGCCGAGGAGGCCCTCGCCGCCGAGCGCGCCGGGGCCGGGGCCGTCTGCGTCCAGGGCGTCGAGGCCGGCGGGCACCAGGGGACGTACCGCGACGACCCAGACGCAGACGGCCCCGGCCCCGGCGCGCCCGGCACCGGCCTGCTCACCCTCGTCACCCAGGTCCGCGAGAGCACCGGCCTCCCGATCGTCGCCGCCGGCGGGATCATGCGCGGCGCCCAGATCGCCGCCGTCCTCGCCGCCGGGGCCGACGCCGCCCAGCTCGGCACCGCCTTCCTCGGCTGCCCCGAGTCGGGCGCCCACCCGCTGCACAAGCGGGCCCTGACCGACCCGCTGTTCACCCGCACCGCCCTCACCCGGGCCTTCTCGGGGCGCCCGGCGCGCGGCCTCGTCAACCGCTTCATGCGCGAGCACGGCCCGTACGCCCCCGCCGCCTATCCCGAGGTCCACCACCTCACCGCCCCGCTGCGCAAGGCCGCCGCCACCGCCGGCGACGCCCAGGGCATGGCCCTCTGGGCCGGCCAGGGCCACCGCCTCGCCCGCGCGCTCCCCGCCGGGCAGCTGGTCGAGGTCCTCGCCGCCGAACTCGACACCGCCCTCTCGGAACTGGCCCACAGGAGCACTTCGTGACCGCACCCGTCTTCGTCGTCGACGCCGTCCCCGGCGCCGGGACCTTCCTCCTGGACGGCCCCGAGGGCCGCCACGCCGTCTCCGTGAAGCGGCTGAGGGAGGGCGAGGAGCTCGTCCTGGTCGACGGCCGGGGCCGCTGGGCCGCCTGCGAGGTGCTGGCCGCCGAGGGCAAGGACCGGCTGACCGTGCGGGTCGCCGAGGTCCACGAGGACCCCGGGGAAGAGCCCCGGATCACCGTCGTCCAGGCGCTCCCCAAGGGCGACCGGGGCGAGCTGGCCGTCGAGACCATGACGGAGACCGGCGTGGACGCGATCGTGCCGTGGGCCGCCTCCCGCTGCATCACCCAGTGGAAGGGCGACCGGGGCCTCAAGGCGCTCGCCAAGTGGCGGTCCACCGCGCGCGAGGCCGGCAAGCAGTCGCGCCGCACCCGCTTCCCCGAGGTCGCGGACCCGATGACGACCAAGCAGGTCGCCGCCCTCCTCGCGGGGGCCGGCTTCGCGGCCGTCCTGCACGAGGACCGCGACCACCCCAGCGGCGCGCTCGCCACCGCCGACCTCCCCGCGAAGGGGTCGGTCGTCCTCGTCGTCGGGCCCGAGGGCGGGGTCTCCCCGGAGGAGCTCGCCGCCTTCGAGGCGGCCGGGGCGAAGCCGTACCGGCTGGGCCGCAGCGTGCTGCGCACCTCCACGGCGGGCACGGCGGCGACGGCCCTGGTCCTGGGGCGGACGGGCCGCTGGAGCTAGGGCCCCGACGGATCCGGGGCTCCGACGGAGCCGGGGCCCCGACGGAGCCAGGGCCCGCCGGAGCTAGGGCCCCGAAGGCCGGGGCGGGTCGGCCGTCAGCTCGTCGAAGAGCGGCCAGCCGTCCTCCTCGCGCGTCCCGTTCGCGGTGGGGACGAGGCCGCGGGCCAACGCCGCGTCGAGGAACCGGCGCACGACCCCGGGCTCGTCGAGGTTGAGCCAACCGCCCCCGACGGCGAGCACCTCGTGCCGGCCCATGGTGAAACCGGCCACCGCACGGCCCGGCGCCTCCCGGAAGACCAGCCGGAGCAGGGCGTGCGGGCGCTCGGCGCGGCGCAGGGCGAGCACGGTCCGGCAGTCGGGGTGCCGGTGCCGGACGTTCCAGAGCCAGACCGTCCCGTCGTCCACCGTCAGCCCGCGCAGGGCCCCGTCCCGTCTCATGCGGCGCAGTGTACGAAGGGACGGGGGCCAACCCGGTGGACGGCCGCCCCCGGGGGCTCCTTAGGGTGGCCGCATGGCCGACGAGTCCCCCCTGATCCGCAGTCTCCGCGCCGCCGTGGCCGCCGCCCCCGGCGACGTGCCCCTGCGTCTCCACTTCGCCGACCTCCTCCTCGCGGAGGGGCGGAACGACGAGGCCGTCGCGGAGGCGGCCGTCGCCCTCCAGCACGAGCCCGGGGACACGGACGCCCGCGCCCTGATGGTCCGCGCGATGGGGCTGCCCGCGGCGCCCGCACCGACCGTCGCGGAGACCCCGGCCCCGGCCCCGGCCCCGGCTCCGGAACCGGCTCCGGACGAGCCCGCGCCGAACGCCCCCGCCCCCGCCCCCTCCTTCGACTGGAACGCCGCCGAGCAGCAGGTCCAGGACCTCGTCGGACCCCGCTTCCTGGAGGACCCGCAGGCCGCCGACGGCGACGGGACCGCCGGGGACGCGGCCGCCTGGGACGTCGACGCCCCCGGCTCCGTGCGCCTCGCCGACGTCGGCGGCATGGAGGAGGTCAAGGACCGCCTGGAGGCCGCCTTCCTCGCCCCCATGCGCAACCCCGAACTGCGCAGGCTGTACGGCAAGTCGCTGCGCGGCGGCCTGCTGCTCTACGGCCCGCCCGGCTGCGGCAAGACCTTCATCGCCCGCGCCGTCGCGGGCGAGCTGGGCGCGAGCTTCCTCACCGTCTCGCTCTCCGACGTCCTCGACATGTGGATCGGCGCCTCCGAGAAGAACATCCACGACATCTTCGAGACCGCCCGCCGCCAGGCCCCCTGCGTCGTCTTCCTCGACGAGCTGGACGCCCTCGGCGCCAAGCGCTCCCGCACCCACCACAGCGGCCTGCGCAACGTCGTCAACCAGCTCCTCACCGAACTCGACGGCATCGCGAGCGGCGCCGGCAACGAGGGCGTCTTCGTGCTCGCCGCCACCAACGTCCCCTGGGACGTCGACATCGCGCTGCGCCGCCCCGGCCGCCTCGACCGCACCCTGCTCGTGCTGCCGCCCGACGCCGCCGCCCGCGAGGCGATCCTCCGCTACCACCTGCGCGAGCGCCCCATCGAGGCCGTCGACCTCGGCAAGCTCGTCAAGGCCACCGAGGACTTCTCCGGCGCCGACCTCGCCCACGTCTGCGAGACGGCCGCCGAGGCCGCGCTCCTCGACTCCGCCCGCAGCGGCTCCGTACGCCTGATCACCACCAAGGACCTGCTCGGCGCGGCCAAGCAGATCAAGCCGTCCACGGAACCGTGGTTCGCCGCCGCCCGGAACGTCGCCATGTTCGCCAACGAGGGCGGCCTCTACGACGACCTGCTCGCCCACCTCAAGCGGAAGCGCAAGCTGTGAGCGAGGCGGAGGCCCGGGGAGCCCACGGCACCGCGCTGCGGCGCGCCGAGGCGCTGTACGAGGCCGGACGGTACGAGCGGGCCGGGGCGCTCGTCGCCCAGCACCTGGCGACCGATCCCGAGGACGCCGAGGCCCTCGTCCTGCTCGCCCGCTGCCACCACCGGGGCGGCCACCACCCCGCCGCCCTGGCCGCCGTGGACCAGGCGCTGCGGGCCGAGCCCGAGCTGCTCGGGGCCTGGCTGATGCGCGTCCAGATCCTCCTCTCGCAGAAGCGGTTCCAGGAGGCCGAGTCCACCGCCCGGCACGCCGTCGCGCTCGCCCCGCACTACTGGGGCGCCCACTACGCCCTCGGCACCGCCCTCGCGGAGCACGGCGAACGCGCCCGCACGCCCGCGCGTACCGTCGAGGCGTACGAGGCCGCGCGGACCGCCGTGAACCTCGCGCCCGAGGAGGACGCGGCCCACTTCCTGGTCGGCCTCACCGCCCAGCGCCGGCGCGACCACGCCACCGCCCGGCGCGCGTACGAGACGGCGCTGCGGCTCAACCCGCAGAGCAGCGAGGCCCACAACAACCTCTCGCTGCTCCGGCTGCGGCGCCGCTGGTTCCGGCGCGGGGCGTGGACGCAGGCCGCCGAGGGGTTCGTCGCCTCCGCCGCGCTCGACCTCCAGGACCGCAAGGCCCGCTACAACCTGGAGGCCATGGCCTGGAACACCGCCGCCGGGGCCCGCTGGGTCGCCCTGCTCGGCTTCATCGCCTCCGGGGCCGGCACCGCCCCCGTCCGCGGCGACGCGACCGGGGCCGGGGCGGTCGTCCCGTTCCTGATCGGCGCGGCCGTCTTCGTCGGCGCCTGGGGCGGCTGGGCGCTGTGGATGAGCCGGAGGCTGCCGCCCCGGCTGCGCCGCCCGCTGCTGCTCGTGGCCCGCGGCTGCCGGCCGGTGATCGCCATGGCGACGGCCGTGGGACTGCTCGGGCTCCACTCGGTCCTGAACATGGCCCTCTGGTCCTTCGACACGGGCGTGCCCGGCGTGCTCGGGGGAGTGCTGTTCTGGGGCGTGATCATCACGTACTGGGTGAGCCGCTCGTTCCTGAACCGGCGCGCGCCCAAGGACTGACCCGGCGCGCGCCCAAGGACTGCCCCGGCCCCTCCGGAAAACGGGATCCGCAAAACGGGATCCGCAAAACGGGATCCGCAAAACGGGATCCGATCTTGTCGGCGGCGGCGGATAGCATGCGCGTGTACTGACCGACGGAGGCGAGGAGGCCCGGACCATGGCCGGAGAGCCGCAGAGCGACTGCCTGTTCTGCAAGATCGTTTCGGGGGAGGTGCCCGCGACGATCGTGCGCGAGACGGAGACGACCGTCGCGTTCCGCGACATCAACCCGCAGGCGCCGACCCACGTCCTGGTGATCCCGCGCGTGCACTACCCGGACGCCGCCTCCCTCGCGGCAGGCGCGCCGGACGTCGCCGCCGACCTGCTGCGCGAGGCCGGCGAGGTCGCCGCCCAGGAGAAGACCGACGGCACCGGCTACCGGATCGTCCTCAACACCGGCGAGGGCGCGGGCCAGACCGTCTTCCACACCCACGCGCACGTCCTGGGCGGCCGCGGCCTCACCTGGCCCCCCGGATAAGCCGTGTCCGTACGCGAACTGGTCGTCCTCGGGACCGCGAGCCAGGTCCCGACCCGGCACCGCAACCACAACGGCTACCTGCTGCGCTGGGACGGCCGGGGCATCATGTTCGACCCCGGCGAGGGCACCCAGCGCCAGATGCTGCGGGCCGGGGTCGCGGCGCACGACCTCGACCGGATCTGCGTCACGCACTTCCACGGCGACCACTCGCTCGGCCTGGCCGGGGTGATCCAGCGGATCAACCTCGACCAGGTCCCGCACCCGGTCACCGCCCACTACCCGGCGAGCGGGCGGCACTTCTTCGAGCGGCTGCGGTACGCCACGGCCTACCGCGAGACCGTGGAGCTGGTCGAGGTGCCCGTCTCCGCCGACGGGCCGTTCGCCGTCACCGACGCCTACACCCTGGAAGCGCGCCGGCTCTCGCACCCCGTCGAGTCGTACGGCTACCGGCTCGTCGAGCCCGACGGGCGCCGCATCCTGCCCGAGCGGCTCGCCGCGCACGGCATCGAGGGCCCCGACGTGGGCCGCATCCAGCGCGACGGCGTCCTGGACGGCGTCACCCTCGACCAGGTCAGCGAGGTCCGGCGCGGCCAGCGCTTCGCCTTCGTCATGGACACCCGGCTCTGCGACGGCGTGCACGCCCTCGCCGAAGGCGCCGACATGCTCGTCATCGAGTCCACCTTCCTCGACGAGGACGTCCGCCTCGCCACCGACCACGGCCACCTCACGGCCGGACAGGCCGCCGCGGTCGCCCGCGACGCGGGCGTGCGGCACCTCGTCCTCACCCACTTCTCGCAGCGCTACCACGACCCCGCCGAGTTCGAACGGCAGGCGCGGGCGGCCGGGTTCGACGGCGAGCTGAGCATTGCCCAGGACCTGATGAGGGTCCCCGTACCGAAACGAACGTGAACATGCCCGTACCCAAGGCAGAACTGCACCTCCACATCGAAGGCACCCTCGAACCCGAGCTGGCCTTCGCGCTCGCCGCGCGCAACGGCGTCACCCTGCCGTACGCGGACACCGACGCCCTGCGCGAGGCGTACCGCTTCAGCGACCTCCAGTCCTTCCTGGACCTGTACTACGGCCTGATGGCGGTCCTGCGCACCGCCGGGGACTTCACCGAGCTCGCCGACGCCTATCTGGAGCGGGCCGCGGCCCAGGGCGTCCGGCACGCCGAGATCTTCTTCGACCCGCAGGCGCACACCGCCCGCGGCGTCCCGATCGGCACCGTGATCGAGGGCCTGACCGCCTCCCTCGACCGCGCCGAGGAGCGGTACGGGATCTCCACCCGGCTCATCATGTGCTTCCTGCGCGACGAGTCCGCCGAGTCGGCCCTCGCCACCCTGGAGGCCGCGAAGCCGTACCTGGACCGGATCACCGGCGTCGGCCTCGACTCGGCGGAGGTCGGCCACCCGCCGGCCAAGTTCCGCGAGGTGTACGAGGAGGCCGCCCGGCTCGGTCTGCGCCGCGTCGCCCACGCGGGCGAGGAGGGGCCCGCGGCGTACGTCCGCGAGGCCCTCGACGTCCTCGGCGTCGAGCGCGTCGACCACGGCCTGCGCTGCATGGAGGACCCCGACCTCGTCGCCCGCCTCGCCCGCGAGCGGGTCCCGCTCACCCTCTGCCCCCTGTCGAACGTCCGCCTCCGCGTCATCGACACCCTCGCCGACCACCCGCTCCGCGCCATGATGGCGGCGGGCCTCCTCGTCACCGTCAACTCCGACGACCCCGCCTACTTCGGCGGCTACGCGGGCGACAACTACGACGGCGTCCGCACCGCGCTCGCCCTCACGGACGACCAGCTCCGGGAGCTGGCCCGGAACTCCTTCCTGGCGTCGTTCCTGGAGGACGACGAGGGGCGGCGGGAGAGGTGTCTGGCGGAGGTGGAGGCGTACGAGTTCGGGGGTGGCGGGGCGTAGGCGGCGGGGCCGGGGAGGGAGCGGGCCCGAGGCGCCGGCGGCGGGCACGCGCCCGTCCCGGCCC